>DASZVQ010000079.1:0-124072 GCA_035547275.1 Rhizomicrobium sp. | reverse complement strand
GGGCCAGCGCATCGAAATTCTCGAACGGAAACTCGCCGCTGCGGTCGTAGCGCGCGGCGCCCTGGGCAAATTCGGTGCCAAGCGCCCGTGCACGCGCAATAATTGCCTGACGGCGCTCCTCCAGCGCATCGGCGCCTTGGAAGGGAGCATTCATGCCGGATCGCTCAATTGCGCAAACCCGCCTGCCGCAAAAGCGGCAGCACGCGCCTTCCAAAGAATTCCAGATCCGGCGCGAAATCGAAGAAGCTAAGTTGCACGCCGTCGATCCCGGCTCTTTTCAGCCGGACGATATAGTCCGTGATCTGTTCGGGAGACCCGACGATGCGGATATTGCCGCCGACCGCGCGCGATTCCGCCTTGCGATCGCCACGACCTCGCCAGGCATGGGCATCGCTGTCCAGGAAGTGCGCGGTCGGATCGCCATGGGCAGCGATAGCGTCGTGATAATCCCACGCCTCCTGCTCGGTCTCTCGGCAGACTATCATGGGATTGATGATGGTGCGGACCTTGCGTCCTTGCGCCTTACCTTCGTTCTTGACCCGCGCCGCATGATCCGGAAGCGCTTCCAGCGCGCCTTCAATCTCCGACGTGGTCGGGCTGGTAATGAAGACCAGATCCGAATAGCGGGATGCAAAGCGGATACCGGCATCGGAACCCGTGGCGTTGATGAGCAGCGGCCGGCCATAAAGCGGCTTGGGGGTCACAAAGGCGTCTTTCATGCGCCAGGGCGAAATCTTGGGCTCATAAGAGAAATTGTCGTCTTCGCGCCACAGATGCTGGGCCGCATCCAGAAACTCCGCCGCCATATCGTAACGCTTGTCGTGTTCGATCCGCGGCCAGCCGAACATTTCATGTTCGACCGCACGGTGTCCGGTGACGATGTTGAAGCCCCAGCGACCTTTGGAGATGTGATCGAGTGTGGCGCCGTATTTGGCGAAATGCAGCGGATGCCACGGCCCATAAAGAACATGGGTGGTCGCCACCAGGATGATGCGCTTTGTAATAGCCGTCATGGCGGCAAGCGACATAAAAGAATCAATGGCCATGCCATTCATCACATCGCCATAGCCGCCCTTGGGCAGCCATTGCGACAGACCGAAGGCAAGATCAAAGCCCAACTCGTCGGCGCGCTTCACCAGCGCAGAATTATAGTCGAAGGTCCAGGTGGTGGTACGTGGCAGCGTGGAGGCGCTCCAGCCTCCTGCCTGAATGGGAACGAACAGGCCCAGAAGCATGGGCTGTGCCAGAGCCTGTGCATACGGACTCTGTGGAAAATCTTCCGGAACGGGCGCGGAAGACGGCCTGAGTGCGACGACGGTGTCGGACATGGCAACTCCCTAGACGGCTTGGAGAGCGGGATAGTCGGTGTAGCCCTTGGCGCCGCCCGAATAGAATGTTGCCCGGTCGGCGGCATTGAGCGCGGCGCCGACGCGGAAACGATGCGGCAGATCGGGATTGGCAATGAAGGCTTCGCCAAAGGCCACAAGATCGCCGGCTCCGGATTTCACAGCCGTTTCCGCCAGCGCCCTTGTGTAGCCACTTGATAGAATCAGCGGACCGTCAAAGGCCTGCCGGATCAAAGGTACGATTTGCGGTGCCTGCGCCGGCTCGATCACATGCAGATAGCTCAGGTCATAATCGGCCAGGAGTCGCGCGATCCTGGTGAAATTCGTGGCCGGATCGGAGTCCGACATACCATTAAAGCTGCTGAGCGGGGAAAGGTGAACGCCGACGCGATTTTCGTCCCATACCCTGGCTACGGCTTCCAGAACTTCCAGCAGAAAACGAGCACGCTTTTCGACTGTGCCGCCATATGCATCATCGCGCGTGTTGGAGCCATCGCGCAGGAAGGTGTCGATCAGATAACCATTAGCTGCCTGAATTTCGACGCCGTCGAAGCCGGCATGCTTCGCCAGCGACGCGGCATGACCAAACTGTCTCGCGAGCGATTGGATTTCGGCGATATCTAGCACCCGAGGTGCCGGGAAAGGCTGGAGGCCCTGGCTGGTATAGGCATTGCCCTCTGCGGCGATGGCCGATGGACCGATGGGAAGCTGCCCATTGGCCATCAGCAGCGGATGAGAGGCCCGCCCCAGATGCGACAGCTGCAGGAATATCCGTCCGCCGGCGGCATGAACGCGCGCGACCACCTTGCGCCAGCCTTCGGCTTGGTGATCGTTGAAAATGCCCGGCCGGGTCGGCAGTTCGCCGCCACTGTGCGGATCGACTTCGGTGGACTCGCTTATTATCAGCCCCGCGCTCGCGCGCTGTTCATAATGCAGGGCATTGAGATCGGTGGGGATCTTGCCATGGCCCGCGCGCCGGCGGGTCAGGGGCGCCATCACAATGCGGTTCGGCAGTGTTATCGGACCAAGCTGAAAGGCAGAGAAAAGTGGCATGGCAACTCCTAAGCCTGATCGATGTAGGCCGACGCAAGGTTTCCGTAAAATCCGGTGTCGTCGGTGATGTAGTCGTGTGCCTGTTTGGTCGCCAACACGACCTCGTCCAGAGCAATAAGTGGAATGCGCGGCAGATCTGTCATGGCCAGCTTCTGAAAAGCGGCGTAGAGCGCGCGGCGCTTTATGGGATCATTCTCAGCTTGTGCCGTTTCCAGCAGATGATCTGCCTCGGGGCTCGAATAATGCGAGCCGTTCGAGAAGGCGACACCCTTCTGGAAATTCTTGGACCAGTAGAGCCGTTGCGCGCCGATCGCCGGATCAGGCGAGGCATTCGCAGGAAACTGAATGGTGTCGAAATCCCGCTCGGTATAGACGCGCCTTAGGAAGCCCGCGAAATCCTGATGGCGTATCTGCACGTTCACGCCAACTTTCCCCAACGCATCGCGGATGAATTCCGCGCTGCGGAAATAGGCATCGCCGACCGGCGCCGGATCATGGGTGATGGTAAGCCGGATGCCGGCCGCATTGGGTTTGAACCCGGCCTGATCGAGCAATTGCTTGGCCAGTTCCGGATTGAACGGATAGGCGGGCACATCCGTGGTCGTGTAGAATTGCGTGAGGCTGGGCGGGACCGGCCCGGTCGCCACTTTGCCGTAGCCAAACCACACCGTCCGCACCAGCGCGTCGCGGTCAATGGCATGCGCGAAGGCGCGGCGGACGCGAACGTCCTTGAAATACGGCTTGTCCAGGTTGAACTCAAAGCCGGTGACGCCGGCCGTATAGTTGCCGTTGCGCCGGAACAACGTGACATTGGGAAGGCGCGACAGACGCCCCAGATCGCTATAAGCCAGCGATGTGGCATTCACCAGCTGGATCTCGCCGGTCTCCAATGCCGTCGCGGCCGATCCGGCATCCGGGAGGATACGGAAAATCACACGGTCTAAATACGGCTTACCGGTGTCCCAGTAATTGGGGTTACGGCTCAGTGCCAGATACTGGCCGCGTTTCCATTCCTGAAAACGAAACGGTCCCGTTCCTACCGGCGCCACATTGTGCGGATTGGTGAGGATGTCGGTGCCTTCGTAAAGATGCTTGGGCAGCACCTGTGATTCCACCGACGCCAGCGCGCTGAGGATGTAAGGCGCTGGTTTTGACAAGCGCCAGACCGCGGTCAACGGGTCTGGCGTGTCCACCGCCGTCACATTGGCAAAGGTGGCGCGGCCGCGGCTGTGATATTTTTTCCAGATTTCCAGCACCGAGAATGCGACATCGGCGGATGTGAACGGCTTGCCGTCATGCCAGGTCACGCCGGGACGAAGCTTGAAGGTATAGGTCAGGCCATCGGGACTGACCGACCAGCTTTTGGCCAACTGCGGGCGCGGGTTGAGCTTTTCGTCATAACTCAGCAATCCGTCGAAAATCTTCCCAGATACCACCTGCACCGGACCGGCCACGGTCAGGGCACTCGTCAACATTACGGGGTCCGGCGACTGTCCCACGATCAACTGGCCGCCGCGCGCCGGGGCGGCACCGGCTCGCCCGCTGAAGAAAGCCGATGCGGCAGAAAGTCCGGCCGCCGCAACCCCTCGTTCCAGAATATCCCGTCGTGAAAACCGCATTGAGGCAAACCTGAATAGCTGATAATGTCTATCGTATTAGTATGATATGACCGTCCGGTCAACGCCGTCAGGATTTCACGAGGTCGCATGGAACTGTGGGATGTCATTATTGTCGGCGCTGGCGCCGCCGGCCTGACCGCGGCGCGTCACGCGCGCGAACAGGGTGCCAGCGTACTGGTGGTGAACAAGGGCCTGGTGGGCCGCACGGGCGCGACCATAACCTCGGGTGGCGGGGTCTCGGTGGCGGGTAGCACCCTGGTCGCTCTGGGTCTGGACGGTGATCCGTCCGACAGCGAAGAGACGTTCATCCGGGACGTGTTGAAGTCGGGATACTATCTCTGTGACCAGCGGCTGGTGGAATCCATTGTCACCGGTGTCGGCGAGGAACTGCGCTTTCTGATCGAGCACGGGGTCAAACCCAGGGTTTCCAAGCGCGCACCCGGCCACAGCAGCGGCCGCGGCGTCGGCATTCCCGGACCGGACATGCAGAAAGCCGTGACAACGGCAGCGCTGCGCGCTGGCGCCCAGTTCCGTGAGGATTTCTTCTCTACTGGCCTCTTGCAACATGACGGTGCCGTGGTCGGCGTTGCGGGTCTGGATCGACGTACCGGTGTCGCGGAGGCGCTGGCCGGGCGCACCGTCGTGATCGCGACCGGTGGCACGACGTCCAACTGGCGGCTGCGCACCGCGCCTGAGGAATTGACAGGCGACGGCCACGCCATGGCGCTGGATGCCGGCGCGGAACTGATCGAAATGGAAATGCTGCAGTTTCTGCCCTGCTGTCTGGTGGCACCTGAAATCTGGCGCGGCATTCAATTTCCCTGGACGATCGGACCCCAGGCCGGCGTGCGCGCCTGGCTGCTGAACAAATATGGCGAGCGTTTTCTGGCCCGCTGGGACCCGGAACGGATGGAATTGGCCACCCGCGACGTCGTGTCCGCCGCCAGTGCGGCAGAAGTTTATGAAGGCCGCGGCAGTCCTAATGGTGGCGTCTATCTGTCATGGGCACATCTGCCGCGCGACATCCTCGACAACCTTCCCAGCTGGTCCAAAGGCTACAAGGACTGGCGCTATCAGGGCTTCGACATGAACCCGTTGGTGGAGCGGGTCCGTGCCGGTTACGCCATCGAGGTTGCACCGGCGGCGCATTTTTCGCTTGGCGGCATCCGGGTGGACGTGCATGGCGACACCGGCATACCCGGTCTTTATGCCTGCGGCGAAGCCACTGGGGGCGTGCATGGCGGCAACCGCCTGTCGGGCAACGCGGGCGCCCAGGTTCTGGTGCAGGGCCGGGAGGCCGGACGCGCCGCGGCCAGGGCTGCTGCCCAATCCAACAAGGCGGGCGCACCGGCTCAGAACTGGGAGCTTCTCAAGGAGCAGATCGAAGCGCCATTCCGCCGCGAAGACGGTGTTTCGCCGGTCGAAGTCAAACAGCGCCTTACAGCAATCGCCGAAAAGGCGCTTGGGCCGGTTCGCAACAGCAAAGCCATGCATGCGGCTTTGGATGAGGTGCATGACATTACCCGCGACGTGCTGCCCCGTCTGGCCAGCCGCAACCGCGACCCACGCTATAACCGGGACTGGAGCGATGCACTGGAATGCATCGCCGGCGCGCCGGTTCTGGAATCCGCGCTGATCAGCGCCATTGGCCGTACCGGCTCGATTGGCGCCCATCAGCGCAAGGACATCGCGGCGGTAAAGGCTCCCCTCACCCATGGCATCGTGCGCCGCGAGGGTGACGGGCTTGCCTGGCGCAGCCAGCCGGTCGCATTCCCTCTCTTTGCGCCACCGGCGGTCTGACATGCGCATTCATATCCGGCTGGGGCGTGATGGTGCGCAAGGCGAGGTCACAAGTTTTGATCTTCCGCCGCCGGCGGAAGCCGGAATTGGCGCACAAAGCTGGGAAGGCGCCAGTGTCAGCACTGCGCTGCAGTATCTGCAGCGCGCCGTTGATCCGGGGCTGGCTTACGTCCTGTCTTGCCGCCGGGGCTTGTGCAATGTCTGCGCCGCAAAGATCGACGGCAAGGTGACGACCGCATGCACCACACCGCTGCATGACGGCATCCTGATTGAACCGGCCCGCGATTCCCTGCTTTTGCGCGATACCGTCGTCGAGCTAAGCCTGGTGCGCAAGGCTCGGATCGGCAGTTAAGTCACCCTGCGCCCGCGCCTGGTTGATGGTGCTGCCCGGCGGCACACTCTGGGTCAACCAGACATTGCCGCCAATGACCGAACCCTTGCCGATCGTAATGCGCCCTAGGATCGTAGCGCCGGCATAGATCACCACGTCATCTTCGATCACAGGGTGGCGCGGCACGCCTTTCACCAGAGCTCCGTTGTCGTCGGCTGGAAAACTTCGCGCACCCAAAGTGACCGCTTGGTAGATGCGTACATTGTCGCCAATCACGGCCGTCTCACCGATCACCACGCCGGTGCCGTGATCGATGAAGAAACTCCGCCCGATTGTCGCACCGGGATGGATATCGATGGCCGTCTTCGAATGCGAGATATGACCAATCAGCCGGGCCGAAAGTACTGCCCCCAGAAGATAAAGCGCTCGCGCCAGCCGATAATAGATCATGGCAGTGATGCCGGGATAACCCAGCAAAATCTCCGGAAAGCTCGTCGCCGCGGGATCGCCTCGATATGCAGCCCGAAGATCTTCCACCAACGCACCGCGCAGGACAGGCAATTGCGCAACAAACTGCCTGACAATTGTGCCAGCACTATCAATGGCGAAAACGGTGTCATCAGATGAAAAGGCCAAGTCGCGGCGCACCTGTTCGGTCAGTTGGATAACAGCCTCGTCGAGGGTACGCTCGACCAGCGCGTCTATCTCCGCTTCATCCAGAAGCTCCGGCCTCCCGTAGTGGGTTGGGAAAAGGACCATGGCCAGTTGCTGAATGATCCTGGCCAATATCTCAGGCGACGGCAGCTCCCGCACGCCACCATTCTGACGGATGTTGTGCGTGACTTCGCGCGAATAGCGCAGGCCCTGAATTACCGTCTCTAGTGCTTTTGCTGGCACGGCGCGCCTGGACTTGCCTTGGGTGCGGTCGCGAACATCACCGGCCAGTATTTCGTCGGCGGAATTAGCTCCAGCCTGTAGTGCCACCAGTCATATCTCCTATTTACTCTATCTGTTTGATATACTATTCTGCACCAAGATGCCAGTCGGGAAAGATCGCCATGAACGCTCTCACTGAGACACTTCGCCGTCCCCGTGCAGCCGCCCTGCTCACTGAAGCCCATTACACGATATGCCCCGTGCTGGTGGCATCCGCCATCGCCGTCGAACTGGGCTGGCTGGAAGAGGAATTCAAAAAGGTGGGTGCCAGCGCCATATATCTGCGCTCCTTGCCCGACAATGCGGGCTGGCTGCCGCACTTCACCCACAGCCTGCCCGCGCTTTTCCGCGAAGGCGGCGCCATACCGGCCATTCATGCGAAAGCCGATCTGACGGACACGACCCTGATCGGCCTGACCTGGGTGCGCAATGGCAGCGGCGGCCAGATCTTGGTAAACAGAGATAGCGGCATTCATTCCGTGCCCGAATTGAAAGGCCGGCGTATCGGCCTTTATCGCAGCCTGAATATCGACAAGGTGGATTTCCGCCGCGCCACGGCCGAGCGCGGCATTCTGCTGGCGCTCGATCTTGCCGGTCTTGGACGCAAGGATGTCGAGATCATCAACATCGAAGATGCGGAGGCCCCGCAATACCAGCCGGCCGCAAAGCCGGCGGACTATCTCGCCCAGGGCCGCGAAAAGGAAAAGAAGGCCGACCCGGAAATCGACGCTCTGCGCGCGGGCAGGATCGACGCCATTTATGCCAGTGGCGGCCGGGCCGAGAAGCTGATTGAAGGTGGCGCATTTACCGCCATCGAAGACCTGTCGCGTCATCCCGACTGGACCCTGCAGATCGCCAACAGCCCCTTCACCAACGCGGTGAATACCGAATTCGCCAACCAGCACCCCGAGGTGGTGGTCGCTTTCCTGCGCGCCTCGATCCGGGCTGGCCGATTGGTCAATGAAAATCCCACCTTCGCCGCGCAGTTCTTCAAGCGCACGACGGGATATCATGACGCGCATCAGATCCAGAATCTGATCACTGGCACAAATCTGATTCCGCAGCTTTCGGAACGCAACCTGGCCGCGCTCGATGTGCAGAAGAAGTTCCTGCTCGATCACGGGTATATCAAGAACGATTTCGACGTTCGCAGCTGGGCCGATGACCGTTATCTGCAGGAAGCCTTGCGTTCACTCTGAACCGGTTGCACGTTAGGTCGTGAAGCGCGCAACGTGCGCGGGATACCATGCGCGCGCCGCCAAACCTGCACCTAACACCGATCGAGCCGTCCGAAGAGTTGGAGCTGCAAGCCGGCGCGGTAGAAGCGCCGCCACCGCCACAAATTTTGGCGTCGTGGCAGGCGCCCACCGCACTCGACGTGCTCAGCGTTTTCCGGCATCGCAATTACCGGCTGTTCTTCATTGGTCAAATTGTCTCGCTGACCGGCAACTGGATCACCAACGTCGCGCAGGGTTGGCTGGTCTATGCGCTGACGCGATCCCCATTGATGCTGGGCGCGGTGACGTTCGCAGGCCAGGCCCCACCAACAAATTTGATCGTAGAAAAAGAAAGGCTCGGCTAAATCGGCGAAAAATCTCGTAATTGCAGCCCCTTAGTCCCCGCGGTAGTTTTGCCGTACCGCGCTGCTAACGCTAGCGTGATCCCTGGGGTTCGAATCCTAGTCCCCCAGCCACCCAGTCCGGACTTATGGCGCAGTTGCCACTGGTCCAACGGCTGGCGCGCCCCGCGACCGGAAGACTAGAGGTCGAGGTCTTCAAGAGTGAGTTTCTTGGGTGGCCCTTGATCGGCATACATCCAGAAATGGTCCAGATGGGCATTGCCGATAAAAGTGTGAATCTCTTGCCAGAAGCCACGGAGTGCGAGCCGGATAGCGTCTTCGCTTGCATCACCCTCATAGGTGCTGGTGCTCTTGGGGTCGCGCATAATGCCCTGTGCTTCCAGCCGCGCGCCCAGATCGCGCCGTAATCTATTTGCCGCCCTGTTCGACCCATTTAGTGAAAACCTGATGATGACGCGCATCGCACCCTCCCCAGACGCTGGGATAGGCTAGGCCGCTCTCAGCCGGAGATAAACCTGACCGTTTGTCAGGGAATAACCCAAGGCAGCCCGCACACTGACCATTGTGGGCACTTTGAAACTTTCATTGCCCGCGACCTGGTCGGCTATATCGATGCGCACTACCGCACCATTCCCCGCCGTGAAAGCCGCGGTCTGGTCGGCCATTCCATGGGCGGCTATGGCGCGACCCGCATCGGCATGAAACATGCCGATGTCTTTGGCAGCCTCTACATCATGAGTCCCTGTTGCCTGGCGCCTCGCCCATCCGGGTCCTTGAAGCCGGAAGACCAGGCCGCGCTTGCGGCGGTCAAAAGCCCCGCGGATTCCGCCAGCTTGCCGTTCGGCCTGCGCGCCCAATTGGCCAGCGCGGCCGCATGGTCGCCCGATCCCAAGAACCCGCCGCTCTATCTGGATCTCCCCATTGGAGATAAGCAACAGGAGGTGTTGGCCAAATGGACGGCGAACGCGCCATTAGCATTCATCGATCAATATATCGCCGGCCTGCGCCGCTACAATGCAATTGCGATCGATGTGGGTGACCAGGATGGGCTGCGAACCGACACAGCCAAACTGCATGAGGCAATGGACCTTTATGGCATTCCCAACAGCTTCACCGTCTATCCCGGCACACACACGAGCAATGTCGCCTTCCGCTTTCAGGACTTCGTAATGCCGTTCTTCAGCAAAAACCTGTCCTTCCAGGGCGAACGCTAGGTCTGCCGGCCGGCGTGAGAGCCTTCCCATATCAAATTTGACAGGAACATTCGCTTTTCAAAGGCAGGCCCTCATGACCCTCCGTAGCATCCTCCTGGTTTGCGCCCTTGTGCTGGCGGTTCCGTCGGCAACCTTCGCCCAGCCCGGGACCATGCCCGCTGTACCGTTGAATCCGCCGCCCCAGGCACCCTGGTTCAACACGGATCTGCCGGCGGCGCAGCGCGCGCAAGCCCTGGTCTCTCAAATGACGCTGGAGGAAAAAGGCCAGCAGATGGTCAATCGCGCGAATGCCATCCCGCGCCTGGGCGTGCCCGCCTACAATTGGTGGAGTGAGGCGTTGCATGGGGCGGTGATCCGCAGCCGCGCCACCGTATTTCCCGAACCCGTCGGTCTGGCGGCAACCTTCGATCCCGCCTTGGTGCATGAAATGGCGACCGTCATCTCCACCGAGGCGCGGGTGGAATACAATATGGAGCTGCGGCAGAACCAGTATGCCGGCCTGGATTTCTGGTCACCCAACATCAATATCTTCCGCGACCCGCGCTGGGGCCGTGGGCAGGAGACTTATGGCGAAGATCCCTTCCTGACCTCCCAATTTGGCGTCGCATTCGTCACCGGGCTGCAGGGCGACGATCCGCGCTACATCAAGGTGATTGCCACGCCGAAACATTATGTTGTCCATTCCGGGCCGGAGCCGACGCGCCATGCGATGGATGTGAAGGTCAGCCGTCACGACGAAGAGGATACCTATCTCCCGGCCTTCCGCGCCGCCATCGTGGACGGCAAGGCGGAATCGGCGATGTGCGCCTATAACCGGATCAATGGCCAACCCGCCTGCGCCAACGATTTCCTGTTGACCGATACGCTGCGGGGGGCCTGGGGCTTCAAGGGTTACATGACATCGGACTGTGGCGCCATTCGCGATATCTACGAAGGTCATCATTTCACCACCAGCCTGACCGCCGCCGCGGCGGTATCGTTGAAACACGGTGTTGACACGGACTGCGCCGATTTCGGCGAGGGTCCGGAGGCGGGCGCCAAGGCCTATTCGGATGCCGTGTCACAGAACCTCGTGTCCCAGGCGGTCATGGATCAGTCGCTGACGCGGCTTTTCACCGCCCGCATCCGGCTCGGCATGTTCGATCCGCCCGACATGGTGCCATGGTCGAAAGTGCCCGACAGCGAATTGGACTCCGAGGCGCATCGGGGCCTGGCGTTGCGCGCGGCCCGGGAAAGCATGGTGCTGCTGAAGAATGACGGCCTTCTGCCGCTGAAGAAGACGGTCAAGCGCATCCTCGTTGTTGGCCCGCTTGCCGATCAGGTGCCGGTATTGCTGGGCAATTACAACAACCAGCCCAGCCGCGCCGTGACGGCGCTGGCAGGCATAAAAGCCGCATTCCCTGGCGCCACGATAGACTATGTGCCCGGCACCAATTTCCTGCAGCAGCTGGACCCGATACCGGCATCCGTGTTGAAAACAGCTGACGGCCAGGCAGGTGTGAAGGGGGAATATTTCAGTTCCGGCGACCTGTCAGGCGTGCCATTGCTCACCAAAATCTATCCGCAGCTCGACTTTGCAATGCGCCGCAGCGTGACACCCGATGCGGCGGATGCGCATTCCGCCCGCTTCACCGCGACCATCACCCCGGATGTAGGGGGGACCTATGAAATCGGGCTGGCCACTCCCAACACAAAGCTTTGGCTGGATGACAAGCTCATCGTGGACAACACCATAAACCAGGATACGCAGCGCGCGCCCAAGACCAGGGAGATGGAGCTTCACAAGGGCCAGACTTACAGCTTGCGCATCGAACAGACGCCCAGCCGCGGCACCCCGGTGCGGCTGGTATGGCGGCATATCATCGCCAATCCGCGGGCCGACGCGGTGGCGGCCGCGCAAAGCGCCGATGTCGTGGTCGCGGTGGTCGGCATAACCTCACAGCTGGAAGGCGAAGAGATGAATGTCAACCTGCCAGGCTTCAAGGGTGGTGACCGCACCAGCCTGGACCTGCCCAAGGAAGAGGTGGATCTTCTCAAGGCGGTCAAAGCCACCGGCAAAAAGCTTGCCGTGGTCCTGATGAACGGCTCCGCCCTCAGCGTGAACTGGGCCGCGAAGAATGCCGATGCCATCGTCGATGCCTGGTATCCGGGAGAAGAAGGCGGCACTGCCATCGGCCAGACCTTGTCGGGAGACAACAACCCCGCTGGCCGCCTGGCGGTTACCTTTTACACGGGCGTGGATCAGCTGCCTGCCTTTGACGATTACAGCATGGCCAATCGCACCTATCGTTACTTCAAGGGCAAACCGCTATATCCCTTTGGATATGGGCTTTCCTATACCAAGTTCGCTTATAGCGGCCTGAAGCTGTCGACGGCGTCGTTGAAAGCGGGCAGCAATCTGGGCGTGGACGTGACCGTGAAAAACACCGGCAAGCGGGCGGGCGATGAGGTTGCAGAGCTCTATCTTTCCTTTCCGCAGGAACCTGGCATGCCTATCCGCGCCCTGCGCGGCATCAAGCGCACAACCCTTTCACCGGGCGAAAATCAGGTGGTGCATTTCGCCTTGTCGCCCCGCGATCTCTCCAGTGTCACGCAAGCAGGTGACCGGGTCGTGGCTCCCGGCCTCTATCATTTGACGGTAGGAGGCGGCCAACCTGGCCGCGGCACCGCTTTTGCGGGCGCTGAATTCAACGTCACAGGTCAATTCAGCCTGCCGCAATAGGCGGCAGGCATCCGCCCCGGCACCAGGCCGGGGCGTCAATACGCGAGCAGCGGCATCGGTCCGGCTAACACTGCAAGGGCAGTTCCGGAACCGCTTCCTGGCCGCTATAGCAACGATCCACGCTGACGGCCCGGCCGGAACCGAAGCGAATGCCGCCTTGTATCGCAAGGGACAAATATTCGCTGCTGTCGATACCATGCAAAAATACGAAAGCGCGCTGCTCTGTCGCCCGACGGGCAAGCTTGTTCACCATCACGAAAGCGGTATTGCTGTCGCAATTTCGCAAAGAGCCGCCCAGGCCGGCCGCGCCCAGCCGAATATCAAATTCGGGGAGACACCGCAGGGACTCGAAGTCCAGGGTCACCCGCACATTCGGCACACTCAACATCGTCACGATTTCCGCCAGCCGGCCTATCAAGGTTCCATCGGGTATCTGTTCGACCCTCAACAGCAGCGGGCATGTGGGGATGGTTTTCGCCGCTTTCAAAGCGCCGATATACCGGATGCGCGAATGAAAACCCGACAGGGTCTCATAGCTGACGCCGACACCTACAGCGCATAGTTTCTGGGAAGCGTGTATGCGATGGGCATAGGCGGCAGCGCCGTTCAGAAGCGTTATCTCGGTCTCCACGATCTGGCTCTCGGGGGCGCCGTTCAGCGCGCGCCTGACATCGATCTGCGATTTGCATTGTCCGGAGAATGCGGAAAGAAAGAGCGAAGCACTCTTGCGATTTTTCAAATCCCATACCGGAAAAAACCCCAGGGAGGTTCCGTTCTGGGCGACGCGGCTATGGGCATTATTGATCCAGTCGATGGGCCGCCACGGCGCACCCGCCTGGACCTCCATCCTCTCCTGCGCAGAGCGGCCGGCGCTGATCGATTTCGGCGTGACGACAATCTCACGGCCCTGCCGCTCCAGAATGTCCGAAATTTTTCCGCTTTCCGCGGCCCTTCCCTGCAGCAGATCGGCAGGAACCAGCCCGACCAGACCGCGAACCGCAATATCGTCGATATCAGAACCGAACAGGAGCTCGCAAACCTTCCTGGCCACCGACACACAGGCCACATTGGCCTCTTCGACCGACAGATTGTGGAAGGTGACGATATAAGACATCTCATCGACCAGCAGAAAATGGTCGGCCGGACCCTGAACCTGCCGCAGCGATTTTTCAAAGAGCTTATGCACCAGGCTCGATAGCCGTTCCCACTTGTCGCCCAGCTTCACTTTGATGGATTCGAGCTGCAGGACGTGAAGCTTGGTGGCCAGAATCTGACCTTCACCAGCTTCCGTTTTCTGGTCTATCCAGGCGATGTCAGAGGCAATGGTCATATGGCTCCCGATAATTGGAGAGCCGGCGGCTTTTACCGCCGGCTCTCCCACTCCACCACCAGAACGGACAAATGAAACCGCCTACACTATTGCGGCAAAGTTCCAGCGCGACGTAAATTTCACAACGGAAGGTCATAGGGAATTATACGCACCGCCGTCCCGCCTTGTGAGGAAAGACAAGGCGTTACGGGCGCGCCGCTCTTAGGTATTTGTCCGTAGCCCGCGACATTCGTGGATATGGCCGCTTATCCGTTGCGGCCGGCGGCGATGGATTTGTACAAGTCTCCATAAGACGACGCCGAATTGGTCCAGCTGAAGGTTTTCGCCATGGCGGTTTCGCGCATCTTGTTCAGCCGGCTTCTGCGGCCATATGTGGCGAATGCGCGAACAATTCCGCCCAGGAAAGATTCGACGGACGATTCCGAAAATAGAAATCCCGTCTCGCCATCGGAAATCGTTTCGGCCAGCCCTCCGGTCCTGCGGCCGATCGGCAGCGATCCGAACCGCTGGGCGTACATTTGGCTGAGGCCGCAAGGCTCGAAGCGGGACGGCATCATGATGAAATCGGTACCAGCGAATATCCTGCGCGCTTCACCATGGTTGAACCGGATCGCCGCTGCGATGGCATCGGGGCGCTGCCGCTGTGCCTCCTGCAACGCGGATTCGAACGCGGGCTCCCCCTTGCCGGTGACGATGATCTGTCCGCCCGCCTTGACGATCGCGTCGGCCGCCGCCAGCACCAGGTCGACACCCTTTTGATGAACCAGGCGGGCCACCAGGCCGAACAGGGGACCGCGGCTGACGGCCAGGCCGAACTCCCTGCGCAGGTGATCGGCGTTCTGGCGCTTGGCGCCCCATCCGCCGGCCGCGAAGGGCTTGACCAGGTCCGGACAGGTTCGTGAATCCCAACTCTCGTCTATCCCGTTCAGAATTCCGGTCAGCTGGCGGGCGTCGGCGCGGCGCTTCAGAACGCCTTCGAGCCCACAACCATGCTCCGCCATCGTGATCTCGCGGGCATAGGTCTCGCTTACAGTGGTCAGATGGGTCGCATATTGCAGACCTGCCTTCATGAAAGAGACTTTGCCGTAAAATTCCAGGCCCTCGATATGGAAGGCGCGGTCGGGCGCCCCGATGCGGCCCAGACTGTCGGACGAAAACAGGCCCTGAAAAGCCAGGTTATGAATGGTCAAAAGGCTGGGAATATTCCAGCCATTCCATTCCAGATAGGCCGGCACCAGGCCGGACTGCCAGTCATTGGCGTGGACGATATCCGCCGACCATGCCTTGTCGATCTGCCCGGCGGCCAAGGCGGCCGCCACGGCGCAAAAGCGCGCGAAGCGAACGTCATTGTCCGGCCAGTCCTTGCCGTCCACGCCATAAATTCCGCCAACCCGCTCGTACAATTGCGGACATTCCACAATATAAACAGGCAGATCGTCCGCGGTGCGGGCGAAGCCTAGCGTGGCGGCCGGGAGGTCGGCGATGGCCGGGCATTCCGCAATCGTCTCGACCGGGCCGAGCGACCGCCGCACTTCGGGATAGCCGGGTATGACCACGCGGACATCGCTGACATTGCGCAGGGCGCGCGGCAAGGCAGATGCGACGGCGCCAAGACCGCCCGTCTGTACGAAATCCTCCATTTCGGGAGTTATAAAGAGAACGCGCATGGAACATGCCTTTCTCTCGCAACGCAACCGCGAGGAAAGTGTTCCGATGTCACTTTTATTGCATCACGTCGGGCAATCCGCCGCTGCTAAAGCATGATGTGCGGCTCGGTCGACAGCGAGATCGCGGCGATCTTGCGCGGTCCATCCCAGACTTCCACCACCTGGTTGCGACAGACCTCGAGAGCGGAGCGAAGGGCTGCCGCATCATCGGCTCTTTCCACGTCCCAGGTGACGGCGCGTGAGCCTTCTGGCGCCTCGAAGCGGATTTCGTAATGGGTCATGTGTGCCTCCGCCATCCGTGGTGGAACATCAACGCCGCATGACGGCCCACGTTCCAGTCGAGATGGGTATGGAACTATTCGTCGCGGGCCAGGATCTTACGGCTCTTCAAGCGCATTACGGATCGCAGGATTTCCCTCCATTCATTCACGGTCGATCCGGATTGGCGATGACATTCATACCCAAGGCGCTTGATGCGGGACGCCCTCATCCCCTGGGCGCCAGCTGGGACGGGCTGGGCGTCAACTTCGCCGTCTTTTCCGCCCATGCCGAGAAGATCGAAATTTGCCTGTATGACACGAACGGGCGGCGGGAAGTCGCGCGCCTGCCCCTTCCCGAATATACCGAAGAGGTCTGGCACGGTTATCTGCCCCATGCCGACCCGGGCCTGGTCTATGGATTGCGCGCCCATGGCCCCTATGACCCGGGCCATGGCCATCGCTTCAACCCGTCCAAGCTGCTGCTCGACCCCTATGCCAAGTCGGTCCTGGGCAGTCTGCGTTGGACCGATGCGGTGTTCGGCTATCGGATCAATTCGGCAAAAGCCGATCTCAGCATGGATCGGCGGGATTCGGCTTCCGCCATGCCCAAAGCTGTCGTGGTGGACGACAATTTTTCCTGGGAAGACGACAGGCGCCCCGATACGCCCTGGAGCGAGACCCTGATCTACGAAGCCCATGTCCGGGGCATGACCAAATTGTTCGAGCAGGTGCCGGAGCAGCAGCGGGGAACTTTTGCCGCGCTGAGCCATCCCGACATCATCAAGCATTTGAAGAAGATCGGGGTGACCGCCATCGAACTGATGCCGGTCCATGCCTTTCTGCAGGACCGCCGTCTGCTGGAAAAAGGTCTCAGGAACTATTGGGGTTACAACACCCTCGCCTATTTCGCGCCCGAACCTGGCTATCTGGCCAACGGCAATCCGCGCGAGCTGCGCGACCTGGTGCGCCGCTATCATGCCGCCGGGCTCGAGGTGATCCTGGACGTGGTCTACAACCACACCTGTGAAGGCAGCGAGCTGGGTCCCACCCTTTCCTGGCGCGGGCTGGATAATGCCAGCTATTACCGGCTGGCCGAAAATCCCCGGCACACCATCAACGATACCGGAACCGGCAATACCTTGAACCTGTCGCATCCGCGGGTACTGCAGATGGTGATGGATTCCTTGCGCTACTGGGCAACGGCCTATCGCATCGACGGCTTCCGCTTCGACCTGGGCCTGACGCTTGGCCGCCAGCCCTGGGGTTTCGATCAACAGGCCGGCTTCTTCCATGCCATCCGCCAGGACCCGCTGTTGTCGCGTCTCAAGCTGATCTGCGAACCATGGGATGTGGGGCCCGGCGGCTATCAGCTGGGGAACTTTCCACCCGGCTTTTCGGAATGGAACGACCGTTATCGCGACACGATACGCCGTTACTGGCGCGGTGATGACGGGATGCGGCCGGAACTGGCGGCGCGGTTGGGCGGGTCGGGCGATCTGTTCGATACCCGCCGCAAGAAGCCACGTTCGTCGATCAACTTCATCACCTGCCATGACGGCGCGACACTGGAAGACCTGGTGTCGTATGAGGGCAAGTACAACCAGGCCAATGGCGAGGACAATCGAGACGGCGCCGCCGACAATCTCTCGACGAATTATGGCGCCGAAGGGCCGACCGGCGACCCGGTGATCCTGGAATATCGCGAGCGGGTGAAGCGCGCGATGCTGGCGGCCCTGTTGGGATCGCTGGGAACACCGATGATCCAGATGGGCGATGAATGCGGCCGCACCCAGAAGGGAAACAACAACGCCTATTGCCAGGACAATGAACTTACCTGGCTGGACTGGTCGCTGACGAAATCGCCGCGCGGCAGGTCATTGATCGACTTCGTTGCCCGGCTGGCCCGGGCGCGCCGGCGTTATGCGACCTTGCACTGCGACCGCTATCTTGGCGCGGCGACATTGGCTCCCGGCATCACCGAACAGTCCTGGTGGGACGAACGCGGGCAGGAACTGGCGCCCGGCGATTGGGACAATCACAGCACGCATGTCCTGTGCCTCAGGCGGGCCTGCCGCAATGCCAGCGGCCAGATCGAGATCACGGCCCTGCTGTTGAATGCCTCGCCGGAGCAAATCCTTTTCAAGGTTCCCGGCGATCTGCCCTGGCAACTGGTGTTCGACACCGCCAATCCAGACGCCGCGGCGGGGCCCCTGAACGACAAGACTTATCCCGTCAGCGACCGCGCCGCGGTGCTGCTGGCCGCCGAGATCGCGCCATGATCGCGCCAGCTTTCGGGCCGCGCATCGAAGGCGATGAGGTGCGCTTTTCCTTATGGGCGCCGGACGCGGCGCAGGTTCTTCTGGAAACCGAGAATGGCGCACAGGCACTGCACGATGCCGGTGATGGATGGAAGGAAGCTCGCCTGCCCGGCGGCCCCGGTCTGAAATACCGCTTTCGCATCGCAGACGTGGTGTTTCCCGATCCAGCCTCGCGGCGGCAGCAGGGCGGCGTACATGGCTGGAGCATTGTTACCGCGCCCTCGCAAGGAGATGGATGGCGCGGGCGGCCCTGGCATGAAACCGTTCTTTATGAATGTCACGCCGGCCTGATGGGCGGCTTTGACGGCATTGCCGCCCGCTTGTCGGGACTTGCGCAGCTGGGCATCACCGCGATCGAGCTGATGCCGATCGCGGCTTTTCCCGGCGCGCGCAACTGGGGCTATGACGGGGTTCTGCCCTATGCGATCGCCGAGAGCTATGGCTCGCTGGACAGTTTGCGCGCCCTGATCGCCATGGCGCATGCGCGCAATGTCAGCGTTTTCCTGGATGTGGTCTATAATCATTTCGGTCCGGACGGAAATTACCTGCCGCTTTACGCCAAGGCCTTTTTTCGCGACGACAGGCCAACGCCCTGGGGGCCTGCGATCGATTTTCGCGTGCCGCAGGTGCGCCAGTTCTTCACCGACAATGCGCGCTATTGGCTGTTCGACATCGGATTTGACGGCCTGCGCTTCGACGCGGTCCACGCCATTATCGATGACGGCTGGCTGGACGAACTGTCGGCTGGGTTGCGCCACGAGGCCGGCGACCGCCACATCCATCTGGTGCTGGAGAATGAGGACAATATCGCCGGCTATTTGCGCCGCGGCTTCGACGCGCAATGGAACGACGACATCCACCATGCCCTTCATGTGCTGCTCACGGGGGAGACACACGCTTACTACAAGGATTTCGCCCGGCAGCCTGCCCTGCTGGCAGGGTCACTGGCGGAAGGTTTCATCTATCAGGGCCAGGCCTCGATCAATCGTGGTGGCAAGCCACGCGGCGAGCCCAGCCAGGACCTGCCGCCCACCGCCTTTGTGAGCTTTTTGCAGAACCATGATCAGACCGGCAACCGCGCTTTTGGCGACCGGCTTGCGGCGCTCGCCGATATCGACGCGCTGAAGGCGGCGGTGGCGCTGCTGCTGCTGGCGCCCCAGATCCCCATGATCTTCATGGGGGAAGAGATCGGCAGCACCTCGCCCTTCCTGTTCTTTACCGACCATGGGCCCGAGCTGGCAAAGATGGTACGCGAAGGCCGGCGCCGGGAATTCGCGGAATTCGCCCATGCGGCGGGGAACCGCGAGATACCCGACCCCAATGCGCTATCGACGTTCCAGGCGAGCGCGCCAGAGAACAATGCCGCGGAGAAAGATGCCTGGCTTGCGTTATATCGCGAGCTTTTGAAGTTGCGCCATCGCCATGTCGTGCCCCGGCTGAAGGACGCGCGGGCAATTTCCGCTGGCGTCATCGGTGAAAAGGCCGTCATCGCGCGCTGGCGCATGGCGGACAGCAAGGAACTAACCCTCGCCTGCAATCTTGGCGACCAGCCGGTGGAAACCGCGCTTCCCGACTGCGCGCCCTTCTGGGGTACCGTCGCAACCGCCATTGCGCCGACAACAACGCTGGCCTGGCTCACGCCATGATCCCGCGCGCCACCTATCGGCTGCAATTTCACAAGGACTTCACTTTTGCCGACGCCGCCAGTCTTTCGGATTATTTCGCCGCGCTGGGCGTAAGCCATATCTACGCCTCACCCATTCTTGCCGCGCGCGCCGGCTCACAGCATGGCTATGACGTGATCGACCCCGAACGGATCAATCCCGAGCTGGGCGGCGAAGACGGCTTTCGCGCCATGGCCGCCGCGTTCCAGGCGAATGGACTGGGCATCATCCTGGATATCGTGCCCAACCATATGGCGGTGGGGCAAGCCGACAACCGGCGTTGGCTTGATCTGCTGGCGGGCGGCCGCGACAGCCCTTCCGCCGAATGGTTCGATGTGGACTGGGAGGCACCGGGACTGGAGAACCGCATATTCGCGCCCTTTCTGGATGGGGAGCCGCATGCCTTGTGGGAAAAAGGAGATCTCGCCCTTGTTTGGGATGAATGCCTTGGCCAATGGGCCTTCGCCTATTACGGCCACCGCTTTCCATTGCGGACCGAAGACCAGAAGCCGCAAACCGTCACCGGTTGGGCCGAGGCGGAAAGCCTGCTCGCCCGGCAGCATTTCGTTCTGGCGGATTGGCGCGAAGCGGACCGGCGGATCAACTGGCGGCGCTTTTTCGACATCACCGATCTGGCCGGCATCCGGGTCGAAAACCCGGCTGTCTTTGACGCCGTCCATGCCAAGACACTGGCGCTTTATGGCGAAGGCCTGATCGATGGCGTGCGGGTCGACCATGTCGACGGATTGGCCGATCCCACTGCTTATTGCCGCAAGCTCCATCAACGACTGTCGGCGCTGCGGCCCAATCCATATCTGGTGGTGGAAAAGATTCTCGCCAGCCATGAACGATTGCCGGAAGCATGGCCCGTCCAGGGCACCACCGGTTATGATGCGATGAACCTGATTTCCGCCCTGCAACATGCCGATGACCAAGGCGCGTTGGAAATTCTGTGGCGCGGGATCAGCGGCCGCGCGCTTTCCTTTGACGAGGAAGAAATCCTCGCTCGCCGGGAGATATTGGACACGAAATTTGTCGCACAGTCAGACGCGGCTGTTCGCGCGTTCGCCAGGGCAGGTGGCAATGCGACGAAAGACGATCTCGGCAATGTCATCACGGCACTGCGTTGCTATCGGGGATATGCCACCGGTAAGCCCGACACGCCGGGTCCAGGCGCGTGCCTTTCAAAAGCGCTGGACCGGGCACAGGCCTTAAGGCCGCTGTTTGAAGCCGACAGCGATGATCCCCCTCTTTGCGAGGCCTTGCGCCGGTTTCACCAGCTCAGCGCTCCGGTCGCGGCCAAGGCGGTGGAGGATACCGCCTTCTACCGCTATGGCCGGCTCCTGTCGCGCAACGATGTGGGTTTCGACCCGCGCCGTACGTTTCTGTCACCGGCCGATTTCCATGCCAGCGTCCTGACGCGGGCAAAGGCCCTGCCCCATGCCATGCTGACCACCGCCACGCATGACCATAAGCGTGGCGAGGACGCGCGGGCGCGACTCGCGGTGTTGAGCGCGCGGCCCGGCGCATGGACCGAACTGATCCGTGCGGCGCCATCAAGCAGTGAGGTCCATCCAACAGACACCTACATGCTGTACCAGACATTGGTCGGCGCCTGGGCGGGCGAACCCGATGCGGCCTTCGCCGGCCGGATCGAAAGCTGGTGCCGCAAATATCTGCGTGAAGCCAAGCTGCGGTCGTGCTGGCAAAATCCCGACACCGGATATGAGGACCTGTTTTGCCGCTTTGGCCGCAGCCTGATCCTGGGCGAAAAGCAGGCGGCTTTCCGGACGCGGCTCGCAACGTTCATCGATGCGATAACGCCATTGGCCGAGGTCAACAGCCTGGTACAGACGGTGTTGCGTTATACCCTGCCAGGCGTGCCCGACCTCTATCAGGGCGCGGAATTCATGGACTTCAGCATGGTCGATCCTGACAATCGCCGCCCGGTTGACTATCGCGCCCGTCAAAAAGCGCTTTATGCGGACCGCGCCCCCGAAAACATCGATGATCTCAAACAGCGTGTGATCGCGAATCTGCTCCACGCCCGGCGCGACCATCCCGACTTCTGGCGGGATGCAGGTTACCAACCTGTCCCCGCGCCGGCAGGATTGATGGCATTCCGGCGCCAATATGGCGCTCAATCCCTTTATGTCATTGCCCGCTGCAATGGCGCCGACCTGCCGGACCATCAGATGGGAATCGCACAATCCGGAACAGACCTGCTGTCGGGCGACCGGATTGCCGCGGGTGAAGTTTCATCTCTCAACCTTTTCGCCGCCTGGCCCGCGCGCGCGATTTTTACCGACAACGTCACCGCCGCAACCGCCAGTTCCGGCAACTTCCAGTTCGGGCCCGCGTTCTGATTGGAGAGGCGGACTCCGCGTCACCTGGCCCGAATTCAAATGGAATGCGTCTCTCCGTCGATTTGATATGCGTCTTTCTGCTGGACTATTTCTCGCCCTGGTTGTTCTCGCAGCGCCCGCTCGGGCGCAGGATGCGGTCGCGCGCGGGCGCTATCTTGCCATTCTGGGCGATTGCGCCGGTTGCCACACCCGGGCCAATGGCCCGGCCTTTGCCGGCGGGCTGCCTTTCAACGCCCAGTTTGGCACCGTCTATTCCACCAACATCACGCCGGACAAGGAAACCGGCATCGGCAACTGGACAGAAGACCAGTTCTATCGCGCCTTGCATCACGGCATCGCCGCCGACGGCACGCATCTCTATCCCGCCTTTCCCTATGTCTATTTCAGCCGCGTCACCCGCCAGGACAGCGACGACCTGTTTGCTTATCTCAAGGCCCTTAAGCCGGTTCATCAGCCGCCGACGCCCAACAGACTGATCTTTCCATTCAATATCCGCTTCGGGCTGATTTTCTGGAACTGGCTTTATGGACCCAAGCCCGCGCCCGTATTGCCCGCCGGCCAGAGCAAGGAATGGAAGCGCGGCGAATATCTTGTCAACGGGCTGGGCCATTGTGCGGGCTGCCACACGCCCAAGAATTTGCTGTTTGGCGACAAGGCAAATCGCCCGCTTGGCGGCGGATTGGTCGACAATTGGTATGCCAACAATCTGACCGGGCGGCGCAAGGACGGACTCGGCAAATGGAGCCATGACGATCTGGTCAGATTCCTCGCCACCGGCCGCAACAGATATGCGACCGCAGCCGGCAACATGCAGGAGAAGGTCACCCTCTCCACCAGTCACATGACCGAGGCGGACCGTGCCGCCATCGCCACCTACCTCAAGAGCCTGCCGGCAAGTGGACCAATGGGTACGACCTTGCCCGATGGCAAACAGATGGCGGCGGGCGAGACCGTATTCGTAAAGAATTGCCAGGTGTGTCATGCCCCGCCCGGCCAGCCCGACCAGACCGGACCGGGGCCCCTGCCCGATTATCCCAAGCTGGGCGGTGATACATTGATCATGGGCCAGAATCCCACCACGGTGGTGCGCATCATCCTTGGAGGCGCGGAATCGCCGGTGACCCCCAACGAGCACACCACTTATTCCATGCCGTCTTTTGCAACCCTTAGCGATCAGGAGATCGCCGACGTCGCCACCTATATCCGCAACAGCTGGGGCAATCGTGCCGGGCCCGTGTCGCGATCCGACGTTCGTTCCATTCGCGGCAAGATCAGTTCGTGATCACCCGTTCCGCCGGCCGCGCCTCATCGCCGGGCGGCAGGGGCGCATCGGGCCGCTGATCGCCAGCGCCGCTCTTCTCGCCATTGGGCGGCATGGCTTCGGTGTAATTCCACGGCTGCGGCGATTGGATCTGTCCCGCAGGCACCTGCTCGATTGGCGGCGGGTCCGGCGTGGCGCTGGTGGTGATGCCGAACGTCGGCGCATGCTTGTTGGAGAGATTCTGGATATAGGCCACAAGCTCCCAGATTGTGCGGTCGGGCAGCATGGCGCCAAAGGCGGGCATGCCGGCGCTGCGTCCCTGGGCGATGCTGAGATAGATATTGGCGGGCGAGGAACGGTAGATCCAGGTGTCGTTCGACAGCGCCGGCCCCATGCCGCCGCCGCCATTGGCCATATGGCAGCCGGAGCAATTGAAATTGGCGAAATCCTGCATGCCCCGGGCCGCCGCATCGGGATCGTTCGCCAGCGGATTCTGCATGTTCGATTCCAGGCCGCTGGTATTGCCGCCCGGATAGATGCCGGTCACCGGCACGCGCAGCAGCTTTTCCGCCGGCACCATGCCGTTATAAGCAGTGGCCAGGCCGGGATGATTCCAGCTGCCCGGCATCTTCACCCGCGCAAGCCCCACAGCCACCACGACAATGATGACCAGGGCGATGGCGGCGGCGATCCAGGCAAGGCGGTTCATGGGTTACCTCCCTTGGGTAACGCAAAGACCATCAATGTGCTGCCGCCGCTGGTCACCGCGGGAAGATCGTTCACCGCGCCGGTATAGCCCAGGGCGCCATTGCGCACCCGCCGATCGATTTCCGCGTTGGCCAGGGCACCAGCCCAGCCGCCCACGCCCGACAGCATGGCGAGATATTGCCGTCCGTCATTGCCCTGATAGGTGATGGGCTGACCGATGAAGCCGGATGGCGCGCGGAACTGGTAGAGCAGCTTGCCATTGGTGGCATCCACCACCTTGAACCAGCGGTCCATGGTGCCATAGACGGCAATGTTGCCCGCGGTGACCATGGTCCCGGTCCAGACCGGGAATTTCTCATGGATCGCCCACACTTTCTTGCGGCCCGTAAGATCCCAGGCTGCAAACTCGCCGCGATAGTGGCCGGGCCCCGCATACATATTCACCGTGGCGCCGACATAAGGCGTGCCGGGAATGTAAGCCGCCTCACTGG
This sequence comes from Rhizomicrobium sp., assembly GCA_035547275.1. GTDB lineage: Bacteria > Pseudomonadota > Alphaproteobacteria > Micropepsales > Micropepsaceae > Rhizomicrobium. The sequence continues at coordinate 99,407 of DASZVQ010000079.1, read as the reverse complement.
TCTTGTAGTCCATGCACAGATGCTGATGCGGGATATAGAGCAGCTTGGTCCGCGGCGACCAGGCGGTGGGTTGCCAGTCTTTCGCCCCAGGCGATGCCGGACAGATGCCATTGACGTTCTTGTTCAGATAGGGATGCAGCGCCGGATTATAGTTCGGCCGGCCGTTCTTGATATCATAGGACAGGATCGAGGTCTGGGTATCGTACTTGTCGGCGCTGTAGATCTGCCCCGTGGCGCGATCGATCACGAACATGAAGCCGTCGCGGCCGGGATGCACCAGTATGGGGCGCGTTTGCCCGTTGATCGGCAGGTCCAGCAGCAGATTCTCGTTGATCTCGTCATAGTCGTACATGTCGTGCGGATTGAGCTGATCCGCCCAGATTGCCTCGCCGGTGTCGGCGTCGCGGGCGAAAATGGTGCAGGTCCATTTGTTGTCGCCTTCGCGCTGGTTGGAATTCCACGGACCGGGATTGCCGGTGCCGTAAAAAATCATGTTGGTTTTGGGATCATAGCTGATCCAGCCCCAAACCGGCCCGCCGCCCGACTGCCAGCGGCCATTGGGCCAGGTCGACATGCCCAGATCCTTACCCTTGGCGCTGGCATAAAAGGGCTTGAAGCGCGGGCCGATCTTCACATCCTGGTCGCTGCCGACGGAATAAGCGCGCCACAAGGTCTTGCCGCTGTTTTCATCCAGCGCTGTCACCCAGCCATGGATGCCCATTTCGCCGCCGGAATTGCCGACAAAGACTTTGCCATGGGCGGCAAGCGGCGCCATGGTCAGGGTCTGGCCCTTGGTGATCTCGCCCAGCTTGACGGCCCAAACCTCCTTGCCGGTCTTGGCGTCCACCGCGACGGTGTGGTTGTCGAGGGTGTTGTAGAAGATCTTGCCATTGTCATAGGACGCGCCGCGATTGACCACGTCGCAACAGGCCTCTCCTTGCGACGACGGATCGACATGGGGTGAGTATTTCCACTTCATCTCGCCGGTTGCGGCATCCAGCGCGAACAGCTCGTTGGGATAGGCCCCCACCACATACATCACGCCGTTTACCACCAGGGGCGCCGCTTCCTGGCCGTGATTGGAGCCGACGGAAAAGGTCCAGGCGACCTGCAACCTGCCGGCATTTGTGGTGTTGATCTGGTTCAGCCGCGAAAAACGGGTCTGGGAATAGTCCTTGGCGGCAAGCGCCCATTGCTTGTCGTCTGCCTGTAAAGACGCGTTGTCCTGCGCCAGCGCCGCGCCCGAAACAAGCAGGAAGAAAAAAAGGATCATGCGCTTCATGATGTCACCATCGGACGGCGTTCGCCGCTGATCCAGCGCGCGAACAGAAAAGTTGCGATGCCAAAGAAAACCAGGTTGGCGGGCACCCACATCAAAAGACCGGCTAGCTGCTGGTCGGTCAGCGGGGTCAGGCCGAAGCGCGCGGCGTTTTCATGCGGCATCACGCAAATGGCACGGGGCGCAAACAACATCACAACGCCCGGCAGGTCCGTAAGAATGGCGGCGGTCATCACCATCAGGGCGCGCGTGCCATCGTTCAGGCGATTTTCTCCCAGAACCCCGTTCCAAAAGGAGAGCGCCGTGATCAGGATTGAACCCATCTCCAGCAACGTGCCGTAATGATGCACCGCGGCCCAGCCGAATGCTGCCGGCCAGTGCCAGAATATGAAGACGGCGATGAAAGCCCCCCATCCGGAAAGCGGACTTAACGGAACGCGAACGCCACCCAGAACGAGCAGAGGCGCCGCGGCGACAATCAACAGGAGGTGCTGCGCCATATGGATGGAAAACAGCATGTCGCCCGGAAGCGACAGCGCGCCCGTTATGGCCAAGATAATTGTAGCGGCCGTCAGCGGCCAAGGCTTCAGCCGAGGCATGGCGGCACCGTCAGGGAGACAATGGTATTGAATAGAATGGCCAGGAAAAACCAGAGGGAGGAGAACAGGCCCCAGATGGCGAGGAACCTGTCGCGGCCGCGCGGATGCTGGGAGGGATGGCGCAATTCGCTTAGGTTGTGCCAAGTGCGCCAGGATACGGCCCCGCCCGCCAAGGCGGCCACAAGCGCAATTGCATCGAACGCCATCAGGGCGGCGAAAAGCGGACCCGTGGCGGACAGCATCACCGGATGATCGCCGGGATAGCAGACATAGGCCGTGATGGCATAACCCAAGCACAATTGGCCGATCCAGAAGATGGGCGCCGCCGAAGCCCCGAACAGGAGCACGAGGAAATGTACATTGCGGGTTTCCGGTGCCGCGCCAATGGGATCAACGGTGTCGCTCATGCGCGCAACCCCAGTAGCGGCGTGAGATAGAAAGTGAAAAAGACGCAGAGCCAGACCACGTCCACAAAATGCCAATAGAGCGCCCCGATATGGACATGGGCATAACGCACGCGGTTGAAATAGCCCTTGCCCGACCAGAAGGTAAGCGCCAGCAGCATCAGCACGCCCACCACCACATGGGCCATGTGGAAACCGGTAATGACAAAATAAAGGGAGGAATAAGGCGTGGAGGCCAGCGCGAAGGGCTTGGCGGCCCATTCAAAATACTGAACCACCAGAAAGACGATGCCCAAGACCGCGCCCAGCCCCAGGCCCCAGACCAGGCGCCATTTGCTGCCATGTTCGATGCCCAACTGGGCCCAGCCCACCGCGACCGACGACAGCAAAAGAATGATGGTATTGGGCAGCGCCAGGGTGAGATCGGGTTGGCCCCCTTCCGGGAAGGTGCCGGGAAAATGCGGCTGCACCGCCAGGTAATAATAAGAGAACAGCAGATAGGCAAAGAGCGAAGCCTCGGTGAAGACGGTGAAGATCATCGCCCACCAGCCGCTGGCGCGGGTGTTCAGCGCGCCGACAGGAAGCGTGGACGAAAGCTGCATGCGTTCGGCCATGCTAGGCTCCCTTCCTCGCCGCGGTTTCGCCCAGGCTCGCTTCGGGCCACAACCAGGCCAGGATGGCGGCCGCCGTCCAGGCCACACCGACCGCCACCACCCACCAGTTGACCAGTGCCAGGCCGATGGCGATGACGGTCATCGCCAGCGCCAGATAAAGCGGCACCAGCGTATCCTTTGGCATTTTCAGGATCACATTGGGCTCGGCGTCCAGGCTGGTGGTGCCAAGGGTTTCCTTGCCGTGATCCAACACCAAGCCGGTACGGATATCGCTACGGCGGCCTTCCGGCACATCCATGCGGTCTTCCCACAGGGGATGACGGCTTTCCACCACCGGAATGACAGCAAAATTGTAAGGTGGCGGCGGTGACGACGTCGCCCATTCCAATGTGGGTGCGTCCCAGGGATTGTCACCGGCCACGGCCCCCCGGCGCAGGCTGACGATCACGTTATAGATCAGTATCAGAACGCCGATGCCGAAGACAAAAGAGCCCAAGGTGGTGATGAGGTTGACCCAGTCCCAGCCCATGCCGTCGGCATAGGTGTAGATGCGCCGTGGCATGCCCAGCAGGCCGGAAATGTGCATCGGGAAAAAGCCCAGATTGAAGCCGATGAACATGGTCCAGAAATTCCAGCGGCCCAGCCTTTCGTCCAGCATCCGGCCGCTGAATTTGGGAAACCAGAAATAGATCGCACCGGTGACGGGAAAGACATTGATGCCGATCAGAACGTAATGGATGTGCGCCACCACGAAATAGGTATCGGTCAATTGCCAGTCCACCGGTACCGAGCCGGTCATGAAGCCGGAAACGCCGCCGATGGTGAAAAGAATGATGAAGGAGGCAAAGAACAGGAAGGGCGTGGCGAAGACCGGCCTGCCGGTCCAGATGGTGGCGAGCCAGGCGAATACGCCCACCGCGCTTGGCACCACGATGATGATGCTGGCGGCGCTGAAAAAGGACAGCGAGATGTTGGGCAGGCCGGTGGCGAACATGTGATGCACCCACACGCCAAAGCCCAGCACCATGGTGGCGACGGTGGCCAGCGCCACCACCGTGTAACCGACGAGTGGGCGGCGGCAGAATACCGGCAAGCCATCCGATACCATGCCCATGGCCGGCAGCACGATGGCATAGACCCAGGGATGGCCGAACATCCAGAACAGATGCTGCCATAACAGCGCGCTGCCGCCCGCGGTCACGTCGAAGAAGTGCGTGCCGACATTGCGATCCATCCACAAAAGGAAGAACGCCAGCGAAACGGCCGGAACCGCGAAAATATTGGCTGCATTGGCGGTCAGTGTGCCCCACACCAGGATCGGCACCCGGTTGATCGACATGCCTGGCGCGCGCAGGCGCAGGAAGGTGACAATGAAATTGATCGCGCCCACGGTGGTGGAAACACCCAGCAAGATCATGCCCAGGGCATACATGTCGATATTGGGGCCGTTGTTGTAGGCGCGCGCCGCCAGCGGCACATAATTGAACCAGCCCACATTGGGTCCGAAGCCGATGGCGAAGGAGGCATACAGAAAGATGCCGGCGCAGAGATAGATCCAGTAGCTCAATGCATTCAGCCGCGGCAGCGCCATGTCGCGCGCGCCCAGCAATAGCGGCCAGAGATAATTGCTGAAGCCGGACAGGATCGGACTGGCATAGAGGAAGATCATGGTCATGCCATGCATGGTGAAGAGCTGATCGTACTGCTCTGGCGTCAACAGATGCAGGTTCGACCAGGACAGTTGCAGCCGGAAGACGAGTGCCTCCACCCCGCCCGCAATCAGGAAAGCGAAGGCGGTGACGATGTAGCGAAGCCCGATTTCCTTATGGTCCACAGTGGAAAGCCAGCCGATGAAGCCGCTTTCCGTTTTCCACATGCGCAACAGCCGCACTTCCAGCCCAGGCGCGTCGCCCCTAGCGACGGATGGCTGGCGTTCATAGGATGTCATGGTCATGCGTCAACCCAGTGTCTGCAGATAGGCATGGACATTCGCCAGATCCTGGCCCGACAATTCCGGCGCCGGCATCAGACTGCCGGGCTTGAGGCTTTGCGGATCGGCGATCCAGTGCGCCAGCATCTGGCTGTCATTGGGCAGCATGCCGGCCGCAATCGTGGAGCGCAGCATCAGATGGGAAAGATCGGGGCCCAGCGCGCCTTGCGCTTCGGTGCCGCGCACCGCATGACAGCCGGCGCAATGCATTTCAAACGCCTGTTGGCCCGCGCGCGCGATGCCTTGCGGCGCGACCGGCGCCTGAAGCTGATGCGCCCACCAGGACTGGAAATCGGCCGGTGATTGCGCGATCACCACAAATCCCATGCGCGCATGTTCAAGACCGCAATATTCGGTGCATTGGCCGCGATAGATTCCGGCCTTGTCTGCCTCAAGCCAGGTTTCGTTGGTCTGGCCGGGAATGGCGTCCATCTTGCCGGCCAGCTGCGGCACCCAGAAACTGTGGATGACATCGCCGCCGATCAGCTTCAGCCGCACAGGTTGGCCGACGGGAATGTGAATTTCATTGGCGGTGAGAAACTGGCGGGAAACATCAGCCGTCAGATAACGTACCTGCCACCACCATTGTTTGCCGGTGACTTCGATGGTGACGGCGGGCTTGGTTGATGGACCTTCGATCTGCGCCAGAACCTTCACAGTCCAGACGATGGAAAACAGCAGGACCAGAGTCGAGATGCCCACGCCGATCCACACCCAGCCGAGGCCATCACTATGCGACTTGAGCTCCAGCTTCTGGTTTGCAGACCAGGCCAATCCCGGACGGTGCCAAATCGCCCCCGCCAGCAGCAGGCCGATAACCATCATCACCGCTATGGATATGAGCAGAACGCCCCAGGTCAGCCAGACAATCGGCGTCGCTTTTTCGCCCGCCCCGCTCAAATATTGCAGGGGCGCCGCCCTGGCAACGGACGGAAGACATACTCCAAAGACAATGACAGCGGCTTGGGATGCACGCACTGGATTTCCCTGGAGATGAGCTTGCTTGCGGAAACGTCGCGGCGCCGTATTCGATCCACGAAAATGACGCAAAACACACGGAAGCCTGCCACAATTCGTTCGACGCGCATCATGTCGTGCCGCGACATTCACCCTGGCCATTGTGCCCCCCGCCCGGAAGCGAGGCGACTATGACGCGCCATTGGTTCCCTGCGCCGGGACCCCAGCCCCGGATCTGCGCGTTCTCCTTCCATGTTTGGTGGTTCCATGACCGTTGCGGTGACCTGGCCGGACATTCTGATGCGGTTGGTCATTGCCCTTCTGTGCGGCGCGGCGATAGGCGCAGACCGCACCATGCGCGGCCGCATCGCCGGCCTGCGCACCACGATGTTGATGTGCCTGGCCGCCTGCGGGGCCATGATCGAAGCCAATCTGACGCTCGCCGTTTCGGGCAAGACGGCAAGCTCATTTGCCATGATGGATTCGCTTCGTTTCCCCCTGGGCATCTTGTCCGGCATCGGCTTTATCGGCGCGGGCGCCATCGTGCGGCGCGGCAATATGGTCACCGGAGTCACGACCGCGGCCACCTTGTGGCTCATTACCGTTGTCGGCCTCCTGCTTGGGGCCGGCTATCTGCTTGTCGGTGTTGTCACCACCGGGTTGGCATATGGCGTTCTGACGCTACTCAAGAGCGTGGAACCACGCCTGAAGCGCGAGCACAGAAGCCATCTGGTGTTGCGCATCGAGGACGACGCCCCCTCCATCGACGAGATCCGCAAGATCATCCTGGCGGCGGGTTACAAGATCACTTCACTTTCCATTACCTGTGACGGCTGGCGCCGCCTGGAACTTCATCTGGAATGGTATAGCCGCCGTGAACAGGATCACCTGCCGGCGGCGATCCAGGAATTGTCGAATATCAACGGGCTCACCTGCATGGAATGGACGCCGGTCAGCGCTGGCCATGTGTTCGAATAGCTTCGGGGTTATGTCTGGATGATGCGCCAAAGTTCCGCAAGGGATCAAAGCTGCACGCCCGCCGTTCCCGAACTGTCGGGGCTCATTCAAGCGAGGAGCAGCAGATGCCGGATCGAAAAACCATAGCCAAAGCCAGGGAAGACAAGCGGGAAGGCAAATCCGCCAGCACCCAGGCCGGCGAATTCGTAAAGGCGGAAATCGACAAAGTGCGTCAGGGCAAGCATGGCGTGCGCTCACCTAAGCAGGCCATCGCCATCGGCCTGTCGGGGGCCCGCCGCGCCGGCGTCGATCTGCCGCCGCCCGCCAAGGGCAAGGCTAAGAAAAGCACGCGCAAGAGCGCGAAATACGCCTATGAGGCCGGACAACACCGGCGCAAGACAACACGGCGCCCCAAGGTTTCGCGGGCCGTGTCCAATGTGCTCAAGCATGAACCCAGGAATACCGCCTCCCACAAGGCGCTTTCGCGCCAGGCCAAGACCGCCAGCACCCGCCGTTCGGCCGCCTCGCGTTCGGCGGCGGCGCAAAAAGCGGCACGAACCAAAGGCGCCGCCGGCCGTTCCGCCGCCGCCAAGAAGGCTGCGCGCACCCGCGCCCGGCATCGTTCCTGAACGTGCCACAGACCTGGCTATCGTGCCGAGATCCGAAGCCTATTTGCCTTTGGAGGACGAACCGATCTCCGACGCGACATCGTCTTCCTTCAGGCCGCTTGTCGGATGGCCATATCCGGAACTCGACTTGCCCATCATGCCAATGTCGAAAATGATGGCGTCGTTGTTGTCCGTGGTGATGCCGGCCGGAACCCGGTCCAGGCCCAGCGCCTTGCGGACGCGCCAGGCGATATTATGGTCTCCCGGCGATGTATCGCCGGAAACACCCAGCGCACCTACGATGGCCGCGCCGTCATAAAGCGCCAAGCCTCCACCAAAAACCACCGTGCCGCTGGCCTTCTTGCCGACCATCGGATCGGTCTCGCTGCCATAGGTGGCGCCATCACCGCCATACATGCTGGCGGTGTCCACCGGATTGGTTTCCAGGATGCCATAGAGAAAGCCGCCCGGTTGCGCGCCGGCATAGAGATTGGCGGTGGAAAACGCGAAGGTCGGCAGGCTGAACGCATTGGCCGTATTGGCCTTCGCGATGGCGATGGCGCGGCTGCCAGGCCACTGGTCGCCCGGCGCGGCCCCGCTGTAGCAGACCGCCTGCACGATGCCATTGCGATCCACGACCGCCGCCCACATGTGATTGTCCAGCCCGCCATTGCTAGGACCGCCGGCGGGCTTGACGCTGGCCTTTAGCGCCTGTTTCAGGGCGGCATGCGAAACAGTCATGTTACTTCCTTTTCTCAATGCTTGGCCGTGCCGGGCGCGGATTGTTCCGTGTGCTGCTCGGCAACCATATCGGCGGGCAGAACATGCGACACGGCGGCCTGAAGCTTGTTCTTCCAGCCGGTGATGATCTGTCCGTCGCCCCGCAGGGCCGCCTCCCAGCCTTGCCTGGCCACGTCGGCGGGGCTCATCTTTTCTTCGGTCCCGATCTTGGTATCCAGCATGTCAGCGCGAGCGAAGAACTCCGTTTCGGTCGCCCCGGGCATCAGACAGGTCACGGAGATGCCGCTATCCTTCAGTTCCTCGCGAATGGCGAAGGAGAAGGAATCCAGAAAGGCCTTGGTACCATTATAGACGGCCTGATAGCTGCCAGGCATGAAACCGGCGATCGAACCGGTGATCAGAATGCGGCCGCGGCCGATGGCGCGCATCTCATTGCCGACCCGATGGATCAGATAGATCGTCCCGGTTATGTTGGTGTTCACCACACGCAGCGCCTCATCGAAATTCTGGTCCAGGAAAGCGCGGCCCAACCCGCGCCCCGCATTGGCGATCAGAATATCCACGGGCCGCGACTCCGCCGCCGCCACCAGCTTGTTGACGCCTTCCACCGTATCAAGATCGGCTTCCACGGCCTTGACGTCGATGCCGGTCCCGCGCAGCGCCTCCGCCGCTTCCTCGATTTCAGGCTCATCCGCGGCAATCAGAAGATCATAGCCCGCCGTCGCGGCGTTGCGGGCCAGTTCAAAGCCGATGCCGGTGGAGGCGCCGGTCACGATGGCGAAAGGACGCGAGCTCATGGAAATCTCCTGGTTCAGGCGTTGGGTCTCATGACGACCTTGATGCAGCCGTCTTCTTTCTTCTTGAATGTTTCGTACATCTTCGGCGCATCATCGAGCGCGACCTTGTGCGTGATCACGAAGGAAGGATCGATCTTGCCCTCCTCGATCATACGCATCAGCTCATCCATGTAATTGAGGACATTGCATTGCCCCATGCGGATGGTCACGCCCTTCTGAAACGCCGCGCCCAGAGGCACCATGTTGAGGAATCCACCATAAACGCCCGAAAGCGAGACCGTGCCGCCGGCGCGCACATTGCGCAAGCAGTCGCGCAGGGCGTGAATGCGGTCCGTGCCGATGCCGGTTGCGGCCAGCGCGCGATCCGCCACCGCATCCCATGAGCCATGGCCATGGGCTTCCATCCCGACGGCATCTATGCAGCTGTCCGGCCCGCGGCCCTTGGTGATCTGGTTCAGGCGCTCAAACACATCTTCCTTCTCGAAGTTTATGGTCTCGGCGCCCGCTTTTTCCGCCAGCGCCAGACGTTCCGGAATGCAGTCGATGGCGACAACATGGCCCGCGCCCTGCATCTGGGCGCTGCGAATGCAGAACTGGCCAACGGGACCGCATCCCCAGACCGCCACCGTGTCACCATCCTGGATATTGGCGAAATCGGCGCCCTGCCAGCCAGTCGGAAAGATGTCGGTCAGGAACAGGACCTGATCATCCGTGAGACCGTTGGGCACCTTGGTCGGACAGACATCGGCATATGGCACACGCACATATTGCGCCTGCCCCCCCGGATAGCCGCCAGTCAAATGGGAATAGCCGAACAGGCCGGCCGTGACATGGCCGAACATCTTCCTGGCGTTGTCGGCGGTGCGATTGGTGCGCTCGCAAACCGACCATTGACCATTCCTGCAGAACCAGCATTCGCCGCAGCAGATGTTGAATGGCACGACGACCCGATCACCGGGTTTGAGCTTCTTGTTCTCCGAACCAACCTCGACCACCTCGCCCATGAACTCATGGCCAAGGATGTCGCCCTTGTGCATTTCGGGAATATAGCCGTCATAAAGATGAAGGTCGGAACCGCAGATCGCGGTCGAGGTGACTTTGACAATGGCGTCGCGGGACGCCTCGATGCGCGGATCTGGAACTTGCTCGACGCGGATGTCCCACCTGCCGTGATAGACCACTGCTTTCATTCATCCACATCTCCTTGAGTGGAGAGAGAACCGGGCGGCCTCACGAACGTTCCAAAAATCGCCGCAAAGATGAAGGTTCCATGCTGCCGGTCTGGGACGTGCTGGTCTGGTGTGTGCTGCCGCTGTGGGTGATCAGCGGCTTTCTCGACTATCTCTGTCACCGTGCGAGCCACATCGAATGCGCGACCGGCGTCCGGGAATCGGCCATCCACTGGCTGATGCTGGCCGAGATCATCTTGCCCCTGGGGCTGGCGGTCTTCTTCCGCATCAATGCGTTGGTGCTGAGCGTCATGCTCGTGAGTCTGATAGCGCATGAAGCGACCGGCTATTTTGACCTCAAGCTGGCCATGTCCACGCGGCGCGTCACCGTCTTCGAGCACCAGGTTCACAGCGCGCTGGAGATATTGCCCCTTGCAGCCCTGCTCCTGATCATGACCCTCCATTGGCCACAAGCCCTGGCCCTGTTCGGCCTCGGGCCGCAACACGCCGACTTCTCATTGGGACCCAAACAGATGCCGCGCTGGGGCGAGATTATTCCGCCGTTGGGCGCGTTTGTGACGCTCGCGATTGTTCCTTATCTGGAGGAGTTGATACGCGGGTTCCGCGGGAAAGCCTGATGGGTCCGATTGTCCCGCGGACACCAACCGCAAACACGACGCGGTGCAACACGGAACATTTCCGGCGGCGGCGGATTACCGCCCAGCCATCGTGCCGGAGGATTTCATGAGCACACTTCTGATTATCGTTCTTTTGATCATCCTCCTGGGCGGTGGCGGCTTTGGCTACAGCCGCTGGGGCTATGGCGGCGTGGGCGGAATCCTTGGCCTGGTGCTGGTCATATTTCTGGTTCTGTGGCTGCTGGGCGCAGTCGGACACGCGTGAGCCGCAGGAGTAACGCGTGGCAAAAAAACCTTCTCAGATATGGGAGAAGCGCCCCGACAAAGAGGATTATTCGGCGGCGCAAAAATATCTCAGCCTGCTGTTCTCCGAGACGGACGCCAGAGCCATTGTCGAACGATTGCGCCGGGCGCCTACGATCCAGCACGAAGGCAAGGATCTGCTGCGCGCGAGCCAGACGCATCTGCTGGACCGGGACAATCCGCATGTCGCCGCAGACCTGAAAAAGATCAAGAAAGGCAAACCGCTTTCGCCGGTCCTGCTGGTTCGTGGCGATGCCAAAAACGGCGTGACCTTGACGATCGCGGACGGCCAACATCGGATATGCGCGAGCTGGCATTGGGATGAGAACGCGCCCGTTGCCTGCTGCATCGTGAGCCCGCCGGGCCGCTAGACACCGTCAGCTTCTGTCCGCTTGCGGGGATTGCGGCAATCCCGGGCGCTCTATTATGGCTGACCGCTGCCGCCCGCGGCGCCATAGACCTGGCCGTTGGCAAAGCTGGCGTCGCTCGCAGCCAGTTGCACATAGATCGAGGCCAGCTCGGCGGGCTGGCCGGGGCGGCCCAACGGCGTCTGGCCGCCGAATTTCTCAAGCTTCTCCATGCTCGCGCCGCCACTGACCTGCAACGGCGTCCAGATCGGACCGGGCGCCACGCCATTGACACGAATGCCCTTCTTGCCAAGTTGCTTGGCCAGCGATTTCACGAAATTCATGGTCGCGGCTTTGGTCTGGGCATAGTCGTACAGTTCGGCGGTCGGGTCATAAGCCTGCTCCGACGTGGTGGCGATGATCGCCGCGCCCGGTTTCAGATGGGGCACCGCCGCCTTCAAGAGCCAGAATGGCGCATAAATGTTGGTTTTCATCGTGGCGTCGAATTCCTCGGAAGAAATATCGACAAAGGATTCACAGCTCTGCTGGCGCGCCGCGTTGCTGACCACGATATCCAAGCCGCCCAACTTCTCGACCGCCAGTTCGACCAGCTTCTGGCAGAAGGCTTCCTCGCGCAGATCGCCCGGAATTGAGAAACCTCTGCGACCACAATCGGTGATGAGCGCCAGCACCTGATCGGCGTCTTCCTGCTCGGCTGGCAGATGATTGATCACCACATCGGCGCCTTCGCGGGCAAAGGCAATCGCCGCGGCGCGGCCCATGCCGCTGTCGCCGCCGGTGATCAGCGCCTTGCGGCCCAGCAGCCGGCCCGAGCCTTTGTAGCTTTCCTCGCCATGGTCCGGTGGCGGCGCCATCCTGCAGGCCAGACCCGGCCAGGGCTGCTTCTGTTTCTTGAAAGGCGGCTTGGGATATTTCTCGCGCGGATCGGCCAATGTTTCATGTCCATGCGCAAAAGCGCCTTCGTCCCTATCCATTGTCCGTCTCCTATGCCGCGAGTTGCTTGATCAACTGATCCAGAATGGCGCCGCGATCGCTGTCGCCCCGCGCCAATGCCAGAAAAAGATTTCTGGTCTGTTCGAGACTGGCATGGGGCGGCAGCGCGATCACATTGGGATCGGCCTTCACATCGATCACCACTGGCCGATCGGCCGAAAGCGCCTCATCCCAGGCCCGCGCCACATCGCCCGGTCGGGCCACCGTCAGCCCTTTCAGACCCAGCAATGCGGCTTGCGCGGCATAGTCGATATCCGGCAGGTCCTGGGTCGCCGTCACTTTCGGCGATCCGCCCAATGCGCGCAGCTCCCAGGACACCATGTTGAGGTCCCTGTTGTTGAGCACGGCAATGATCAGCCGCGGATCGGACCAGCGCCGGTAATATTTCGCCGCCGTGATCAGGCCATTCATGCCCAGCATCTGCATGGCGCCATCGCCGACAAAAGCAATCGCGGGGCGGTCCGGAAAAGCGAATTTCGCGGCGAGCGCATAGCTGACCGCCGGCCCCATGCTGGCCAGGGTGCCACTGATGACGGTCTTCATGCCGCGCTTCATCTTGACCGCGCGGGCGAAGAAGGTGGTGGACATGCCGGTATCGGCCGCGATCACCGCATCGGCCGGCAGCCTGTCGCTCAATTCCCAGAAAAACAGCTCGGGGTTCAGCGGCTGTGCCTCGATATGCGCCTTCTTGCCCTCCTCCTCCCACATCGCCGCGACATTCTTTTCAATGGTTTCACGCCATGTCCCGCGCGTCTTCTGATTCAGGAGCGGCAGCAGCGCCCGCAACGTCTCGCCCGCATCGCCGACCAGGGCGACATCGGCGGGATAGCGCAGCGACAGCATTGCCGGATCGATGTCGATTTGCACGCATTTGGCCTGGCCTTCCTTGGGCAGGAATTCCGAATAGGGGAAGGTCGAGCCGATCATCAGAAACGTATCGCAGCCGCGCATCAGCTCCCAGGATGCCCTGGTTCCCAACAGGCCGATCTGACCGGTGGAAAACGGCAGGTCATCGGGCAAGACCGCCTTTGCCAGCAGCGCCTTGGCGAAGCCGGCCTGCAGCCGCTCGGCGACCGCGATCACCGCATCCGGCGCGTTCCATGCGCCGGCGCCGACCAGCATCGCGACTTTCTCACTTTTGTTCAGGATCTCGGCCGCCTGCCACAGGTCGTCAGAATTGGGCACGATCAGCGGCGTACGGAAGTCCGCGCCTGTGTGAATACTGCCATGGCCCGTCGAGGGCTCGGCCGCCTTCAATTCCTGCACGTCATTGGGAAAGATCACCGCGGTTACCGTGCGCTGCGATTTGGCGATGCGGAACGCGCGGTCGATCAGCTGGCGCGCCTGTCCGGCCATGGTACAGACCTGTACAAAATCGCCGGCGACATCCTTAAACAGCGACAGCAGATCGACTTCCTGCTGGAAATGTCCGCCCAACGCCATGCGCGCCGATTGGCCGACAATGGCCACCACTGGCTTGCGATCGAGCTTGGCATCGTAAAGACCGTTGAGCAGGTGGATGGCGCCAGGTCCGCTGGTGGCAAGACAGACGCCGACCTTGCCTGTCAGCTTGGCGTGGCCCGAAGCCATGAAAGCCGCCTCTTCCTCATGCCGCGCCTGGATAAAGGAAATCTTGTCCTGCCGTCCCAGGGCGGAGGAAATGCCGTTGATGCCATCGCCGGGATAGCCAAACACGCGCTCGACGCCCCAAACCGCCAGGCGTTCGAGCACAAAGTCTCCGACCGTTTTTGCCATGCGGATCAGCGATCGGGATGCGGGTGCTTGGCGGCCGGTCCGGGCGCATGAGTATCGCGCGCCTTGGGCAGGCCGCCATAAAGACCGTCGCGATTGCGGTCGAAGTCCGAAGCGGCGGTCTTTTTGCCCTTGGCCTTGGGATCGAGCTTGTCGTCCAGCTGCTTGTCTTTCATCGAATTCTCCGGAAGAAGCCTGACAAGAGAACCCCGCCTGCGCAGCCCGGTTCCAGGAACCTGCCGAGTTCCGGCTCGTTCAGCCTTGCATGCCCGATGACCAGGTCCACAAAAGTCCTATCGCTCCTCAAGAAGAGCGTCCGTTGCGCGTGCTGCTGATCGCGGGATCGCAGCGGCGGCTCAATTCCTGTCCCGGTCTCGATTCGAAAGCGCGCGCCTTGATGCTGCGCATGGCGGCGATGATACCCGCCGGCTGGCAGGTCGATACCGAGGACATCGGCAATGAGCATGGCAAGCCCAAGATCCAGAGCTGCAATGCCTGTGTGTCTTCCTCCATGGCGCTGTGTGTGTGGCCTTGCAATTGTTATGGTCCCCAGAGCGACAGTCAGCCGGACCTGTTGTGGAACCTGGATCTGTATCGCCGATTGGCCCGCGCCGATGCCTGGGCCATTATCGGTCCGGTCAACTGGTATGCCCCATCCAGCAATATCAAGCTGCTGTTCGACCGGCTGGTATGCATGAATGGCGGCAACCCCCGCCCCGACCTGATCGACAAGAAAGACACGCTGAAAGCCCAGGCGCTGGAACGCTCGTCACTGTGGCGCGAAATCAGCAAGAATCACCTTTCCGGTCGCACCGCGGCTTTCTTTTGCTATGGCGACGATGGCGCCAATGAGGAAGATGGCAACGGCATGCCCCGGCACCTGGACCATCCGGAATGGTTCAATGCCAAGGATCATCCGATGCGCGGCAGCGATGAGCGCCTCGCCTATCAGGGGCTGGTCTGGCAGTGCCGCTACAGCGACATCGAGGTTCCCGATGCTCTATGGAAATGTACCGTGTTCGGCGCCGGCAAACCCTATGCCGACGATCAGGTGGAAGACATGGTCCATGAACAGGGAATGGCGACGTTTGAAAACTGGGTAAATGCCTTTGTCGCGCATGTGGAAAAGAAGGGGCTTGTGCCCGGCACGAAGGAGGCCGAACGCTCGGCCCAAACCACCACCAACCAAGACAGGAAGAAGATCTAGCCGAGCTCCTGCGAAGCCATCAGGCCGATGGACGCTGTTCGAGTGGCGGTGCGGTCATGGTGATGGTCACCGGCGCCGGCAAACCTTTTTCGAATTGGGCCTGTAATTCTTTCTTGCGTGATGCGAGCTGCTCGCCCAGTCCGTCGAGATCAAGGTCGGCTTCCCGGGCGCCGGTGAAAATGCCTCCGCGTTTTTCTTCTTCCTTCACATGATGCTTGATCTCTTCCGAAAGGACCGTGACCTTGGCATCATAGAACTCATCTTCCGGGGAGCCATTTTCCAATTCGGCGATCAGGACCTTGGCGCCGTCATGTTCGACATTGGCCTCGTCGAGCATATCGCTTTCCACCCCCGCTTCCCGACATGCCGGATAAAAGATTTCCTCCTCGATAAGGGTATGAATGGTCAGCTCCATGCAAATCTGCTTGGCGATTTCAGCCTTCCGGCCGCGTGCGGTTTCGTACTTTTCGAACAGGTCTTCGACCTTGCGATGATCGGCCTTGAGCAGGGCGATGGCGTCGAGCTTTTTCATGAGAGGTCCTGAGATAATTGCGGAAAAGCAACGCAAGCCAAGCCGGCTTGTTCCCCGGCCGCGGGTCTAGGTGCGAACTTTCTCCGCGATCCTGGTGATAAGGCCGGGGCTCGGCCCGAGATTTTCTTCGATCCGCTTCCAATTCGGCAAGCCGACAATTTCCTCGAAATGCGCCATGTCGATCCCGTCCGCCGATGACATCGGCTGCTCGTTCAGCAACGCCTGTGCCGCCTGCTCTATCGCCTTGGCGGCACGGAACAGAATGGTGGTCGGATAAGTCACCATCTGAAAGCCCATGCCGTGAAGCTGACTGGGCTTCAAGATCGGCGTCCGGCCGCCGCCTTCCAGCATGTTGGCGATTTTGGGAACATCCCTGAATGTCTTGGCGACCAATTCAAGCTCGGCAATGCTGGTCGGACCCTCGACAAAAAGCCCGTCAGCGCCGCTCTCGAGATAGAGCTCAGCCCGGCGCAGGGCGTCCGTCATTCCTCCGACCGCAATCGCATCGGTGCGCGCGATGATGAAGGTATTATGGTCGCGGCGGGCCGCAATCGCAGCGCGCACCTTCGCCGCCATGTCCTTTGCCGATATGACTTCCTTGCCGGCCATATGACCACATTTCTTGGGGGATTTCTGATCCTCGAAGAAGATCGCCGACGCGCCCAGGAATTCATAGCCCTGGATCACCCGCGTGACGTTCTTGACGTCCCCATAACAATCATCGGCATCCACCAGAACCGGCAGGGAGCAGTTGGTGACGATGTCATGTACGCCTGCCGCCTGCTCGCCATAGTGAGTCAAATCGATATCGGGAAATCCATGCCTGGCGCCGGTCAGGGCGAACCCTCCCACCTGATAGGCGCGAAAGCCGGCACGTTCGATGATTTTGGCTGTCAGGGCATCATGGGCGGCAGGAAGCAACAGCGGCCCGGCTGCGTGTTCCAGCAGGCTGCGCCAAGGCACGCGCGGGGCTGTATAGGTGAACATTCGGGACCAGTTCTTACGCGCTATCGGAACGAAACAAAGTGTCCGCCCGTTCCACAGCACCGACCGCGCGGACCGTTTCATGAAGCGGAAAACGCCGGCGGTACCACGCCGAATCCTTATCATGGGCCGCGCCGGATGAGTTGGCGCGTTTCCTTCGCCATGGCGCGCAAGCTCAAAACCTTCACCACTTCTCTGGGCTTTTTTGACCTGGCCGTTGCCGCCCCCAGCATGAAAGCGGCCCTGGAGGCTTGGGGAATTTCCCGGAACCTGTTTCATCAGGGCCTGGCCGAGGAAACGACCGATCCAGATACGATCGCGGCGGCGATGGAAAAGCCAGGCGTGGTCCTGCGCCGAGCGGTCGGCACGCAAAATCCCTTCCGCGAACAGGCCGACCTGCCCAAGAGCCTGCCCATCCATGCGCCAAAGCAGAAGCGGCCGGAGAAACGGGCCGTCCGGAAAAAAACAGTCCAGCGGAATGATCCGGCGGCAGATAAAGCGGCCATCATCAAGTTCGAAGAAGCCAAGGCCAGGCGCGAAAAAGAGCGCCGCCGCGAGGAAAATGAGCGCGCCAGGGAACAGGCGGCCGCAGAGCGCGAAGATGAGCACCGTCAAAAGGCGGTGGCAAAGGCCGAGCTGGCGCTCCACCGCGCCCGCGCGCGTCATGAGGAGAATCTCGCCCGGCTGGAGAAAGAGCGCCAAGATCTGGACAAGCGCCTGGAGGCAGAACGCCAGCGCTGGCGCGACGCGGAAGAGAAGCTTTATGCCAAAATCCGCAAGGCGAGCAGTTGAGCGGAACTCACGGCCCGGCCTTGCGCAAAAATGCCAGGACCGCGCGCTCTTGCGGTGAAAGGCCCGCGCGGCCCTTTTGCGGAATGCGAAGCCGCAAGCGGCCCGCCTCGAATTCCGCAATGACAAAGGGATGGATATAGCAGCGCCGACAAATGGCGACCGTATTGCCCAGTTCCTCGGCAACCGCGGCGACCACGTCGCGCACAAGATTCCGGGTCGGCAGGTCCTTTATACCGGCCAGCCCGACCGCCGCTTTTACCGTTCCCGCCCAGGTTCTGAAATCCTTTGCGGTTATGTCGCGGCGGGTGATTTCGCGCAAATAGCCGTTTACATCCGTCGAGGAAATGGCACGCACCTTTCCATCAGAGTCGCGATATTCAAAGAGGTGCTGACCCGGCAGATCCTGGCAGGACGCCACGACTTTCGCCACCTTGCGGTCGTGGATCGACAGATCCCAATATTTGCCGCTTTTGCCTTTGAACTGAAATTGGAGCAGCCGGCCTTTGATCTGGACATGCCGGTTGCGCAATGTTGTCAGGCCGAAACTTGCATTGGTGCGCGCGTAATCCTCGTTGCCCACCCGTATGAGGGTTTCCTCCAGCAGTGTGACGATCGCAGCCATCACCTTTTCCCGCGGCAGGCCCTTCAATCGCAGATCCGCCTTCAGCCGTTTGCGCAAAGCCGGCAACGCCTGGGCGAATTCCACCAAATGGGCATATTTGACACTGTCACGGATGGCAATGAAGTCCGGATGATAGCGGTATTGCTTGCGCCCCTTCGCGTCCCGTCCGGTGACCTGGAGATGCGCCTTGGCATCGGGCGCGATCCAGACATCCCCCCAGGCTGGTGGAATGGCAAGCTTGCGGATGCGATCCAATGTCCTGGGATTGTTGACTGGCCGGCCGCGCGCATCCCGATACCGGAAGTGCTTGGGGCTGCCGAGCCTGGTTATACCCGGCATGTCGTCGCTGACATAGTATAGTCCCGCCCTGTCGGCCGTCTCGCCGGCGTCATTCACCATGCTCTGGAAATCCTCTCTCCTAAACCAGCGCGGCCAAAGCCAATGCATCGAAGGGCGCGCGGACTTTGGCGTCATTGTCAAAATAGACATAGACGTCACGCGGGCGTTTGGGCGCCGGCGGTCCGGCATGGGCGCCTTCCGCCTCGACGCCCCGCCTCCAGGCCCGAATGCGCCTGGTCCATTGCGCGAGCGCTTTTGGCCCGTAGCCGCTGGCGTAAAGCTGTTGAGAGCCGTGCAGACGGACATAAACAAAATCGGCGGTGACATCCATCAGTAGCGGCCACGCCACCGTATCGGCCACCACCAGGCCGATGCGGTGCTCGCGCAGCAGTTCGATGAAGGCCGGATCGCGGAACGACTCGTGCCGGATCTCCAGCGCGTGGCGGATCGGCCGGTCGGCATCGGCGGTGACAAAGCTGCGCCCATTCAGCCGGGCGTCATGCCGCTTTGCCAGCCGGGCGGCCTCGCGGGTCGTGCGCGGCAGCTCGTTGAAGAATCGGGCGAGGCGTTCGGGATCGAAGGCGAAGCTGGGTGGCAGCTGCCAGAGTACCGGCCCGAACTTCTCTTTCAGGGCCAGGGGTCCCGATGCAAAGAAATTGGCCAGGGGCGCCTTGACCTCCTTAAGCCTTTTCATATGGGTGATGAAGCGCGCGCCCTTGATCGCGAAGACGAAGCCCTTGGGCGTGGCGTCGCGCCAGCGTTCAAAAGATTGCGGCCGTTGCAGGGAATAGAACGTGCCGTTGATCTCGATGGTGGAAAACCTGCCGGCGGCGAAGGCAAGCTCATCAGCCTGCCGCAATTCTTCGGGATAGAACTTCCCGCGCCAAGGCGCATAGCGCCAACCGGAAATGCCGATGCGGACCCTTCCCGTCATGTCACACGCCCTGTTTGAAACGGGGTTCGCCGCCGGGCTCCAAGTTCATATGCGTGTCCTTTCAACCACCCGCCAGCAACAGGAATCATTCGCGGAAAGTTCCACCTCTGGCTGCAACAAGCGCCGGGCGGCCCAGGCACATTTTTTCCTCCTACCGAAAAGCGGTCGAACCATAAGGCTCGCAGGCCGTTGTCAGCTTAACCAAAGCGAGGGAACCTCAATGCGCCAGTCCGCCCTTCTGCCCGTCATCGCCGCTCTTTTTGTCATGCCCGCGGCGCCCTTGTTCGCGCAGGACCCGAGCCCAAATCCAAGCCCGACATCCGCGCAGGAATTTGTCACCCAAGCCGCCATTGGCGACATGTATGAGGTAAAGGCAGGCAAGCTGGCGGAGCGCAAGGGTGTTTCGGCCGGCGTGAAGTCGTTCGGGCGCCATATGGTGATGGCGCATACCGAGACGACGGAAAAACTCAAGGCGGCAATCGCGAAATCGGGACTGTCCATTACGCCGCCTTCGGACCTCGACACCAAACATCAAAAGATGCTTGATCAGCTCAACTCAGCGACAGGAAGTGACTTCGACCAGACGTATCTCAGCCAACAGGAAGCCGCCCATCAGGACGCTCTCAAGCTGATGCAAGGCTATTCCAATGCCGGTGATAACGACGTCTTGAAAAAAGCCGCGGCCGCCACTGCTCGGGTGGTACGCCAGCATATTGCCATGCTGGCAAAGCTGAAAACCTGACGTCAGCGGGCGATGCATCGCAAGAGGCAAGCTGAAGGTCGCCAAAGACGGCACAGTCAAGGGCCGTGAGCAAGCAATCGCCAGCCATCGGTTGCGGACAACACCGAAGGGAAATGGCAAGAGCCATTTCCCTTCGGCTATCACAACAGTCCAATTTTCCCAGAAACGGCGCCTGCAATCAGCGCGCCCGGGCATACAGAATCGTCCGTTTCGCCAGGATCAAGCCTCGTATTCCACGCCATAGGCCGCATCGACTTCGCTGCCATAGGCTGGCGTGAAGGGAGGCGCTTCGTTGGGCGAATAACGCGGAGCGCGCTCCAGGAATTCCTTGTCGACGTCGATGACATAGCCGCCCTGTTCTTCGTCATATTCGAGCGCCGCCCACGGAACCGGATAATAGTCCGAGCCGATACCCAGGAATCCGCCGAACTGAAGCACGGCATACTCCACTTGGCCGGTCTCCTTATCGACCATGAAGTTCGAAATGGTACCCAGCTTTTCTCCTTCGGTATTGTAGACCGAAGTTCCTTCCACCTTGTCGGACGAAATCAGAAACGTGGTCTCGTCCTTTGCGACATCTGCCATTTTGAGAGCTCCGCTTGAGGCCCGGCCTCATTGCCGGCATGAACCTCGTGAGGCAGCAACGGCGCAGGGGCCGTTTTCGCTTCCGTCCATGGCAAAGAAATTTGGAGGGCGCGGGCTCATGGCGACCATGGCAGCGCGCCAAGTGCCGATCGATTGATCGAGGACGGCGCCCTAACCGCTGTTACCCTACGAGCCGGCAATAATGTTTCTGTCGGGCGCCTTCTGGAACCGTGGCGCGTTACCGCACGTTTCCGAGGCACATTCACCTTCACCTTCCGCACGGTAAGGTCTCATGTCCCCAAATCCGCGATCCACGGCCCGCATCGCCGGTCATCCGCTTCATCCAATGCTGGTTCCCATTCCCATTGCCTGCTTCGTGGGAACCTTGATCACCGATATCGCCTATGCCGAAACCGCAAACATGCAATGGGCCAATATGTCGGCCTGGATGCTGACCGTGGGCTTGATCATCGCCCTGTTTGCGGTCATCGCCGGCTTCATCGATTTCCTGGGCGACCGGCGCATCCGCGATCTTCGCGCGGTCTGGGTCCATGCCATTGGCAATGCCATCGCGCTGGTGCTGGCAATCTTCAATGCCTTCATTCACAGCCGCGATGCCTATACCTCGGTCGTTCCCACGGGCCTGACCCTGTCGGTGCTGACGGTTTTGATCCTGCTGGTTACCGGCTGGATGGGCTGGGATATGGTTTATCGCCACCGCGTCGGCGTGCTGGAGAACGGTCGTGAATAAGACCGGTCTCTTCTGTGCCGCCACCGTGCTGACGCTTGCGGCCTGTGGTCCCTCGCCCATCAATCCAAAGCGCCAGATTGGCGCTCACCCCTATCTGCCCGACATCCATCAGTATCTACTGCCGCCGATGCATGTGGTGAAGAATGTCGGCTGGGGCGATGCCACGCCCAGAGCGGCCGATGGCCTGAAAGTGACCGCCTTCGCCAGGAATTTGAAGAATCCGCGCTCGCTCTACGTGCTGCCCAATGGCGATGTCCTGGTGGTGGAGACCGATGGTCCGCAGGGTCCGGTGAGCCGGCCCAAGGAATTCATCATGAACTGGATCGAGAAGCAGGCCCATTCCAGCGTGAAAGCCGGCAACCGCATCCTGCTGTTTCGCGACACCAATGGCGACGGCGTACCCGATATGCAGAGCGTGTTCCTGGATCATCTCAATTCGCCCTTTGGCGTGGTGCTGGTGGGCAGCGATCTTTATGTCGCCAATACCGACGGTGTGATGCACTATCCCTATCATGACGGTGAAACGCAGATCACCACGCCGGGCAATCTGCTCACTCCATTGCCGGGCGGCCCGATCGATCATCACTGGACCAAAAGCCTGACCGCCAGCCCCGACGGCGCCAAGCTCTATGCCGGTGTCGGCTCCAACAGCAACATCACCGAAAACGGCATCGGTGCGGAGATGGACCGCGCCGCGATCTGGGAGATCGACCGCGCCACCGGCGCGCATCGCCTGTTTGCCACCGGCTTGCGCAACCCCAATGGCCTGACTTTCGAGCCGCAGACCCATACCCTGTGGGCCGTGATCAACGAACGCGACGAGTTGGGGCCCGATCTGGTGCCCGACTATATGACTTCAATTAAGGACGGCGCATTCTATGGCTGGCCTTACAGCTATTATGGCCAGCATATCGATCCGCGGGTGATGCCTCAGCGGCCAGACCTGGTGGCCAAGGCGATCCCGCCGGACTATGCGCTGTCCAGCCATGTCGCGCCGCTGGGACTGGTGTTCTATACCGGCAACAGCCTGCCGGCCGTTTACCAGGGGGGCGCCTTTATCGGCGAGCATGGCAGCTGGGACCGCAGCGAACTGAATGGCTACAAAGTGGTGTTCGTACCCTTCGCCAATGGCAAGCCCAACGGCACCACCCAGGACATCCTGACCGGGTTTGTCGATGGCGATACCGCTCATGGCCGCCCCGTTGGTTTGGCCATCGACAAACAAGGCGCGTTGCTGGTGGCCGATGACGTGGGCGGCACGATCTGGCGCGTCACCGCCGCAAAATGATCGCTATGAAGAAGGAAAGCGCAGATCAAACCCCGTGGCAAAAAGACCCCATCCAGAGACTGGATGGGGTCAGTGACCAGCAACCGCCAGGGGATGGCTCGAAGCCGGCAACTTGCTTGCGCGCTCATCCGGCACCATCCGCCGCGGAACAGATGGGCGGATTTGATCAGAGAGAACCGCGGACACCGATGATGAAATATCTGCCCATGGCGTTTTCCGCATTGTTGACAGGATAGGTAAGGCCCGGTGCGGACGAGGTGGTCGGAACCAGCGGTGGCTGTGCATTGGCGACATTCTGGACCGAGACGTAGAGATCCAGGGCATTGCTGTTCGCCACAAGCTGCTTATCGATTGTTATATCGAGCGTATTGAATGAGCTGGCGAACTCCTGCGCATAGACCTGAGCCTCAAGGGTCTTGCGCGAGAATGAACTGAGCCACGTATCCTGGATATTAAGGCCCCAACCGCCGACATTGTATCCGATGAATGCCGTATTGCGCACCTTGGGCATGGAGGTGAGACTGGCCGCCGTGCCCGGATAATTGATCGTCGTGATATAGGGTTGAAACGTCGTCAGGTTACGCAGACTGACGGCACCGGGAACGCCGGCGATGAGATCCGACATATCGAAACCGTAATTCAGTTCGTGCCTTCGGTGCGAACCTTGGCGCTGTTTACCTCTGCCGTCAGGAAGGCAGTGGGAAAATTCGCCGGCGATGTGCTGGTATTGTTTATCGGCCGGATAATCAGCTCGCAGTAAGCCGCCGTGCCGCCGGATTGATTGCAAAGGTTCTGAATATCGGCAGACGAACCGCTAAGTGACGTAATCGCGTTCGACATGTTGATGCGATAATAATCAACCGATGCGGTGAAGCCCGGCAAAAAGTCGGTCAGGACGATACCCGCAGTGTAGGTATGCGCGACTTCCGGCGTCAGCAGCGGATTGCCCTGCGATCGGTTGGCCACGCTGAAATTGCCGCCTGTCAAAAGGTCCTGGAAACCGGCCGTTTTAACGGTCAGCGGCATGTAAAGATCGTAGAGGTTGGGAGCCCGGATATCGACGGACGTGGTGCCGCGAAACCGCACGCTGTCATTGACATGATAGTCCAGGCCGACCTTCCATGTCTCCACCTCGCCCGAGGTGCTGTAGTTGGTATAGCGGCCCGCCAGATCGAGATCCAGATTCTGGGCCAGCAAAAAATCCTTCAACAGCGGGACATTCAATTCGCCGGCAAACTCATAGACATTGTTGCTCGCATTGACAGGCGCCACGGTCGGCTGGTCGTACAGCGCAGTCGATCCCGATGTGCACAGTCTCAAGCCTGTGCAATCGAGGAGATTTCCGGGGTTGAAGTTGCTTTGGACGCCAAGGCTCTGCCAACGCGCTTCCGCGGAAAGCGCGGCTTTGATGAGCCCGGCCGGCAAGCCAGGTATCTCGCCGCTGAGGCTGGCCCCGACATCGTCCATGACATTGGTGGCCACGTAGGAGGTACGGTTGGTGAAATAGTTGAATTGTTGCTGCGTGAGGGAGTTGGGGCCGAAGGGATTGATCGGAACGCAACCCGGATAGAGATAGGCATATTGTGTGAGAGACACGTTGCAAACGACCTGACCGGCCGAATTGAGCACCGCATCCTCGCCCGCCACGAGTCTCTGGATGTTGGTGTTGTGCGGGACATACCCTTCCTGGCGGCTCTCGCCATGGGTGTAATACAAGTCCCAGCTATAGCTGCCCAGCACAGTGCCATTCAGACCCGTGGTCACGTTGAGATTGCGATCGACAGATCCCGAGCCGAAATCGTCTCCCGTTTTTATTGCGGGCCCTCCACCGACAGTGTCGAAAAACTCCGCAAAGGAGAAGGTGTTGTTCCTGTTTCCGGCCTGTAGCGCCGCCTGTGCCGCGGGCGGCAAAAAGGCATTGCTGGCGTAGAACTGGTTCCCGCGGCCGGTGCCGGGGTTGAGGGACGCCGCAGCCCAATCGGCATAATTGCCCGATTCTGATGCGGTGAATTCGGCATAGGCGGTGGTATTGTCGTTCACATCGTAACTGGCGCGCCCGAACGCCTCCGCTGTCCGCAAGGAAGCCTGGAATGATGCGGTGTTGAAATAACCGCCGCCGTCACCGCCGCTGTTCAGGCCGGACGTGGCCGTGGGTATGCCGGGGTCAAACGGCCCCAGAACACCATTGGCGACGAACGTCTCGTTGTTGGCGGCACAGCCGGAGCAGGTGATGACGCCCCCCTGTGCCGGCTGGAGCGGCAGGCGGCCATATTGGATGTTCACATAGGGACTGGCGGCCGTGCCGGCGCCCGCGCGTGACCAGGCTTGGCCGCCCGAACCGTAGGGCCGGGCCGAAGCGTTGACCTTGTCCTGATGGTAATACCGCAGCGAACCTTCCAGGTGGCCGCGGCCGCCGAAGATATCGGTGCCAGCCGCGATGCCGGCCTGGTATTCCGCCGCGTCGCCATAGGTGGATATGCCGGCATTGGCGATATACTTCAGGCCGTCGAACTTGGTATCCAGGATGAAATTCACTACGCCGGTTACGGCGTCGGAGCCATAAACCGCCGAAGCGCCGCCGGTAACCACGTCCACTCGTTGCATCAGCATCTGCGGCAGCACATCGGTATCCACCGTTCCATTGAAGTTGGACGGCGCGACGCGATGGCCGTCGAGCAGAACCAGCGTGCGGTTGGCGCCAAAGTTGCGCAAATTGAGGACGTTGCCCGCCGAGTTGGAGTTCGCATTGCTTGAGGAACGCTGTGAGTTCGAACCGAAGAATATCGGCAGCTTGTTCAGCGCATCCGGAATATCGGTCGGAGTCGTCCGCGCCAGTTCATCCGCTGAAACGACGGTCAATGGGGTCGGGGAGTTCGAAATATCCGTAATGACCCGCGAACCTGTGACGACCACCGTTTCAACGGATTGCTGATTGTCTGCCTGGGCTATCGGCGAATCTGTCTGCGCCAGTGCGGGGGCACTGCCGAACGCGCCCAGAATAAACGCCAAAAGTGAAACAGAATTCTTGTGATTCAACATATGCTCCCGCTCCTCGCTCTTGTCAGGTTCGCGCAGCGAGATCACGATCCCCTCCGGCGAACGGCTGGCCGTCAGGCCAGTCCCCTTGAGCATCAGGTTGAGAGCGTCATTTACGTCGAAGACACCTTTGATTTCAGGCGTGATTACGCCATGCAGCCTTTCGCCCGGCGCAATGACCTGAATCCCCGCCTGGCGTGCAAGCTCAGGCAGCGACTTTCCGGCCTCCTCTGCCGGAACGTCGAATCGTGCGACTTGCGCGATTGCAGGCGGACAAAGGAATGCGGCAGTTATTGCACCGCTAAGCGCAGCCCAAATAACTCTGCATTTCAATCTTTCCCCCGAATCCCGCTCTCCGGCGGTTGACGCTTGCCCTCTCCTGGTTCTCGACCAGAAGACGCGATTTTTTAAATTTTCCCTACGGTATTTTTATCCGCCTCGGCGGAAATCCTCACCTCGCCACCATCGACCTGCAGATGTAGTCCCAGGGCAGCGGCAGCCAGCTTGGCAAAGCCAATGGGATCGCTTGCCGCGAACAAACCAGTGATCGTGCGGCTTCCAACGGCCGGGTCCACGATAATGCGCACTTCGCTGTATCGGGCAAATTCATCGGCCGCATCGCGGAGGGTCTCGTTATCGAACGCGATCTGCCCATACTGCCATGCCAAATCGCGCTTGACATTTTCCTGCGGCAGGCTCGCCGCGACAATCCGATCGCTGCGCGATGACAATGCGCGCATATTGGCGCTCACGCGAACCGGCAATACCCGCGCCGCGGCATCAGCGCGCTTGAGTTCGACCACGCCCTCCCTCACCAGCACCTGAATTGGATGCTGCGGCAGTATGGAAACCGAAAAGCTCGTACCGACAGCCCGGACTTGAGCATCTCCGGCCAGAACGATGAATGGCCGCGCCCTGTTCTTGGCAACATCAAATAACGCTTCGCCTCGCAGCAAATGAATCTGACGCAATTCCTTCGAATAATTGACGGCGACCTCGGAATTGGTGTTGAGCGTAACGATGGAGCCATCATCAAGGGGTACTTCCCGCACCTCGCCAATGCGGGTGTTGAATCGCTGGCCCCGCTGGTGATTCCAAAATGCCATGCCAAAAGCACCCGCAAGAATACTGGCGGCCGCACCGCCGGCGACGAACATGCCACGCCGCGAAAAGCGCGCATCTTCCTTGCGATCGGTGGCATGGAGATTCGGCTTGGCAACCCCGCCGGCGCGTTCGACGCGAAAGAGCGCTGCCTCCACTCTACAATAAGAACCCAGAGCCCGCGGATCGCCAGCGAGCCACGCCTCAAATGCACGCTCATCCTCGGGGCTCAGCGTCCCCAGATCTTTCCGGGCGGCCCATTCCGCAGCCTGGCGGTCTATGTCTTCACTGGTCGGCATCATTTTCAGCGCGAAGACCTTCGGAGGTGGTCTCGGTTTGATTATAAGACGGGCCCGAACGAGCTTTCCCCCCGCGACCAAAAAGCTTCACCAGCCGCCGGATACCGGTTGTCATGTGCTTTTCGACGGTCTTTTCGCTAATTGCCAGGCGCTTGGCGACATCTCTCTGAGAGACGCCCTCCACGCGCCGGAGAATGAGGATTTCACGGCACAGCTTGGGCAACTTTGCCAGGGCGTCCGCAACTTCGCGCACTTCATCTCGAATTTCGAGGCGCCGCTCAACGCTGGCGGATGGTTCGGCAACATCCAAAGACTCGAACTGATCGCCGGACACGATGGAAACCACGCGCGATTGCCGCATGTGATCAATAATGACCGCTCTCGATGTCAGAAGTGCATACTGCTTGGGATGCCGAATTGATTCCAGCGAAGGGACAGAGAGCATCCGGGTATATGTCTCCTGTATGATGTCCTCTACATCCAGATCATAGACGGGAATTGTTCGAAGCTTGGCCCGCAGCAGCGGTTCATGCGGTAAGACATGCCTGGCAAGCCATATGCTTCGGTCCCGTAAACTGCTCCCCATCCCGCCAGTCTGAGCGGAACACCATGGAATTTCAACTCAAATGCCTTTTCAAACAAATGGTTGATCCAAAGCCTGGCCCCCAGGAGATTTTCATAGGGATTTTGTTCTTTATTGCGTCATCTTTGGATAGGTCTGGCAGCCGGGGCGGATCGTGTGTTCCAGGGCTTGGCAAGCCGCCGGATCTCGGCGGTTCATTCGATGGACGATAAAAGTCCGCTGAGAATGAGGCTGCCTCTCTGCGTGCTGCCTCTTG
This sequence comes from Rhizomicrobium sp., assembly GCA_035547275.1. GTDB lineage: Bacteria > Pseudomonadota > Alphaproteobacteria > Micropepsales > Micropepsaceae > Rhizomicrobium. Next base: position 71,187 of record DASZVQ010000079.1, on the reverse strand, counting down.
GCATCATGGCTTTCTATCGCGACCTGCCACGCCATCCTGGCCTGCCGAAAAGCTCTGGCGGACACGCGTCAACAGCGTTGTCAGGATGGTCAAGTCTTCCGAAGACAGGGTCGTGAAAACCTTGCGCAGCATGGCCTTGTTGGTCTCGATCGCTTTTTCCACGGTGGTTTCACCCTTGCGCGTCAGGCTTGCAAGCTGGCTGCGGCGATCATTGTCGGCCACGACGGATGAGACCAGGCCGTCGCGTTCCATGGCGGCGATCAGACCAGACACCGTGGCGCGTGTGACCCCCATGTTCGCGGCGATATCTTTTTGCGCCACGCCATGGCCCTTGGCCGCCCACAGCTGCATCAGGACCTGAAACCGCGCCGGTGTTGCCGCCGTGTCGGCCATCCATTCGCAGACGGTGTTGTCCATCTGCTGCGCGGCGGCGCGGACGGCGAATATGGTGCCAAGCATCAGCTGTTCCCGCTCTGAAAGCCGGCTGCGCATGGCCGCCAGCACCGCGGGCGGTGGTTCCGGGGGAAGCTGAGGCCGCTTGGGTGTGCTCAACGAAGGAGTCCGGCTTGGTTCATGACATTATATAGTATGGCTCCTAACTATATGCGTCAATCCCCTGGCTGCTATCCACGATCCGCATGGCTGGCGGCCATATGAGCATTGACATGATTAGGCTCCTAACATATTTGTATGGCTCCTAACTAATTGGGGAGGCCATCATGGCGGCCAATATCGCAACGACCACATTGCTCCTGCGGGAGGAGCGGATACCGGGCCGGCCCGCAAACGCCCCCGTCAAGGGCAGGCCCCGGCGCGCCAGAACCCTGCTGCGGGCCTCCGTCGCGGCGCTGCTGCTCGTGGCGGCCGCGGGCGGCGGCCTGCTCTATTGGGACAATGCGCGGCGATACGAGACAACCGACGACGCGTTCATCGCCTCGCGCCAGTTCTCAATCGCGCCCAAAGTCCCCGGCTACCTCATCGCGGTTTCCGTCACCGACAATCAGCCTGTCGTGGCGGGGCAAGTGATCGCCCGCATTGACGACCGCGATTACCGCACCGCGCTGGCGGAGGCGGAGGCACAAGTGGCGGCGGCCCGAACAGCCATCGCCAATATCGATGCGCAGGTCCAGGTGCAGAAGGCCCAGGTTGTCCAAAGCCAGGCGCAGGTCGAACAGAACAAGGCGGGCGTGGCTTTTGCCGACATCCAGGCCAAGCGTTACGACAGGCTGGCGCGCGAGAACGCCATTGCGCTCCAGACCGCGCAGCAGAACGACACCGCCCTGCTCCAGCAGCGGGCTGGTCTGGACACCGCGCGGGCGGGCGTCACCGCGGCCGAGCGGCAGGTCGCGGCACTCATCGCGCAGCGCGGCACCGCCGAGGCCAATCTCGCCAACGCCATTGCCCAACGCGACCAGGCCAGGCTGAACCTCTCCTATACCGTGATCACCGCGGCCCAGGCCGGCCGCGTCACCAATCTCTCCGCCGCCGTCGGCCAGTTCGTCTCGGCCGGCACGGCCATCAGCAGCTTCGTGCCGCGGCAGGAGACCTGGGTGAACGCCAATTTCAAGGAAATCCAGCTCGATCGGATGCGGCCAGGCGACGCCGTGCGCTTGCATGTCGATGCCTATCCGGAACGCGCGCTCGTGGGTCACGTCGCGAGTGTCCAGGCCGGCTCGGGCACCGCCTTTTCGCTGCTTCCCGCGGAAAACGCGACCGGAAACTATGTCAAGATCGTCCAGCGCGTGCCGGTGAAGATCACGATTGACGATCTGCCCAGGGACGTCACCCTGGGGCCCGGCATGTCCGTGTCGCCGATTGTGCGCGTCGATCCAAGCCCGTCGCTTCTGGAGAGGCTGGAGGCCTGGATATGAGCGACGCGCGGGCAAGCGACACGACGGCGGCCACAACCAATCCCTGGCTGATCGCGCTTCTGGTGGCGGGCGCCTCCTTCATGGAGACGCTCGATTCCACCATCGCCAATGTGGTGCTGCCCTATATCGGGGGCGGCATGGGCGTGAGCGTGGACGAGGCCTCGTGGGTGGTCACGACCTATCTGGTCGCCAACGCCGTCATCGTCACCGCCACCGGATTTCTCGCCAGCCGCCTCGGCCGCAAGAATTTCTTTCTTCTCTGCCTGGTGCTGTTCACGTTCAGCTCACTGATGTGCGGCTTGTCCACGAACCTTCAGATGATGCTGACCTTCCGCCTTCTCCAGGGCCTGGCGGGCGGCGGCATGGTGCCTGTGGCGCAGTCCATTTTGGCCGATGCCTTCCCGCCCGAGAAGCGCGGCCAGGGCTTCGCGCTCTTCGGTGTCGCGGTCGTGGTGGCCCCCATCGTGGGACCGACGCTGGGCGGCTGGCTGGCGGACAATATCGGTTGGACCTGGTGTTTCCTCATCAATGTGCCGGTCGGCATCTTCATGACGGCGGCAATCGCCATGGTCCTGCGCGAGGCGCCCGCCACGGCGCGGCGAGAGCCCGTCAGCAGATTCGACTTTGTCGGCTTCGCGCTCGTCGCCACCTTCCTGGGTGCGCTCGAGCTGATGCTGGACCGCGGGCTGGAAGACGATTGGTTCTCGTCTTCCTTCATCGTCAAAACGGCGGCGGCCTCCGCGCTCGCTTTCGCGCTGATGATCCCCTGGGAAATGCGGCATCGGCATCCGGTGGTGGACATGCGCATGCTGGCGACGCGCCAGTTCGGGGCGAGCTTCCTGGTCATGATGGCGACCGGCGCCATCCTTCTGGCAACCACCCAGTTCCTGCCGCAACTCGTCCAGCAGGGTTTCGGCTACACCGCCACCTGGGCTGGGCTGGTGCTATCGCCCGGCGGCCTGATCACGATCATGATGATGGGCGTGGTCGCCCGTCTGTCGGGCAAAATCCAGCCAAAATATCTGATCGCCACCGGCGCGATGTTTTGCGCGCTGTCCATGTATGGGCTGACGGACATCTATGGCGATCTCGGCTTCTGGTTCTTCGCGCGTTCGCGGTTTCTGCTTGGCGCCGGGCTTCCCCTGATCTTCGTGCCGATCATGGCCGCGTCCTATGACGGCTTGCCGGCTGGCAAGACCGACCAGGCTTCCGCCCTGATGACCGCGGCGCGCAACACGGGCGGCTCGATCGGCATCTCGGTCGTCTCCAACATCCTGGCCCATCGCGAGCAGTTCCATCAGAGCCGCCTGATCGAGCACGCCATCCCCTCAAGTCCGCAGTTCCAGGGCGCCATGTCTCAGATCACCGGCTTCTTCATGGCGCAGGGCAGCTCGCTGGCCCAGGCACAACAACAGGCGATAGGCTGGATGGGCCAGCAGGTGCAGGCCCAGGCCTTGTATCTCGGCTATGTGGATGTCTTCTGGGTGCTGATGGCGATCTCGCTGGCCGCCGTGCCGCTGGCCTTGACTTTGCGCAAGGTCAAGCTGGGCGGGCCGGTCCATATGGGACATTGATGCGAATTTGGCGGCGAAATCACTCCTGCGGCTTCGTGCTCAGATCGCTTACAAAGTCATAGCGATCACCGCGATAGGCCGAACGCGTGAATTCCACCGGCGTGCCGTCCGCCAGTCTCGTTAAACGCTCGATCCGCAGGATTTCCGAATTCTCGGCGATCGAAAGTATCCCTGCCTCCGTTGGCGTCGCCAGGGAAGCCCGGATGCGCTGGCGCCCCGTGACCGGGCGATGCCCGCCCTTCTCAAGCGTGGCGTAAAGGGATTCTCCCAGCTGATCGAGCGCGGGCAGAAACCTGGCAACAACAACGGCGTGCTCGATCGCCAGGGGCTCGCCCCCCAAAAGGCGAACACGCCCCAGCCGCGCCACTTCCGTCTTTGACGAAATTTCAAGCGCCGCGGCTTCCTCTTCCGTCGGCGCCGCATAAGTCTTGAACATCCAGATCACGCCCGGCATCTCCCCGCGGCGCAGCGCATCGTCGCTGAAGCTGCTCAGTGTTGAACTGGTGGCCTCGATGCGGGGAGAAACAAAGGTCCCCAGCCCCTGCTTGCGAAACAACAGCCCTTCATCGATCAGCTGATCGATGGCCTTGCGGATCGTGACCCGCGACACCCCGGTCATTTCGCTGAGATCGCGCTCGGACGGAAGCGCGTTCCCCGGATCTATCCCGCCATCGCTGATATGCCGGCGCAGATTCTTCGCCAGTTGAATGTACAAAGGCGTGCGATCATCATCTCGCGAAACCAGCTTATCGCGCATCCTACACTCCCATGGAAGAATGCTGCGACAGGGCGGCGCGCAGATTTTCTCCATTTTGCCGCAACAGTTCTTCCGCTTGATCGGGACCGAGCCCCGATGCGATCAGAACCGCTTTCTTGATCGAACCGTCCGCCCGTTTCATGGCGGCATCAGCCGTGCCGGCATCCACACCAGTAATCTGCTGAATGATGGATCGCGCACGCGCCTCCAGCTTCACATTGGAGACACGCATGTTGACCATCAGGCCTTTGTAGATCAGCCCGCAGCGCAACATGATGACGGTGGACAAGATGTTCAAAAGGGCTTTCTGTGCCGTGCCCGCCTTCATGCGGGTCGACCCGGCGATCAGCTCGCTTCCGGTATCCGCCAGCAAGCCGTGTTCCGCCTCCAGCAGAAGGGGGGTGCCGGCATTGTTGGCCACGCCGATGGTCAGCGCGCCATCCGCCCTGGCCTGCTGAATGGCCGCCACGGTGAATGGCGTATGCCCGCTTGCCGCAACGCCAATCACGACATCGTTCACGGAAACCGCCGCGCCCTTGATTTGGGCAATCGCGTCATTGCGATCGTCTTCCGCGCCTTCGACACTTTCCGAAAGTGCCGGCATACCGCCGGCCAGCGCGAAGACCAGCCGATTTTCCGGCCAATCATAGGTCGGCGACAGCTCAACCCCATCCTGTACCGCAATCCGGCCAGAGGTTCCGGCGCCCACATAAACCAGCCGTCCACCCTTGCAGAGGCGGGTCGCAGCGGCATCGCCGGCAGCGGCAATCGCCCCGATCTGGCTGTAGAGGGAAGCGACGGCCGACAGTTGCCCATCCAGCATGGCTTCGACGGCAAGCGCGGCGGGCCAGCTATCGATATCGACAAAACGGGGATCGACAGTTTCAGTGCGCATTGATGCTACCCAAAAGGTCCTTGGTTTCAGATTGGCGTTGCCTGGCCGAACCCAGCAGGCATGTTCCAAAAGCGATAAGCGTTCCCAGACACAACTGCCATGGAAAAGCCAGCTGGCTCAGAAAGGGGGGCAATCCCAGCTGGGTTGCGAGATAAGGCTGCAAGAGCAATATCGTCAGAAATCCGGTTCCAAGCGCCGCTATCGCCGAAATATTCGTCCCGCGACCGGTGAAGACAGCGGCAAAGTAGATGCCCAGCAAACCGGCATAGGCGAAATTCATCACCGACAATACGAATTCCAGAAGCGAGGCATTGGAATAACGTTGCCAGTAAAAGGACAGGATCGCGACGGCCAGGGTCAAAAGCCCGGTGAGCGCCATTCCGAAACGGCCGGCAAGGATATAGTGACGTTCTGCGACAACGCCCCTTATGGACCGCCAGGGACGATAGAAGTCCTGCACCAGCACCGAGGACATCGCATTAAGCGCCGACATGGTGGGACCGATGGTGGTTGCAAGAACGCCACTGACCGCCAGCCCACGCAGCCCGGGAGGCGCTTGTGTCAGAATGAAATACATCAGCACCGTGACTTTTCCGGCCACGCCCTGCGGCACCGGCTGCAGTATGCTTCCATTCATGATGTCGGAACGGTGATAAACGACATAAAGCAGCGTTCCGATGACAATGAACAGGCCGACAAAGGGAAAGGTGAGCAGGACGGATTGGTAAAGACCTCGCGCGCCGGCTTTTGCGTCCCGGCACGCCAGCAGTCGTTGTGTCGTGTCCTGGTCCAGGCCGTAATTGCCGACATAAAGAAGCGTGATGCCGGCAATTACCGCAGGCAGGGAAAAGGGATGGCTGACATTCAAGGACAGGTCCAGAAGCCTTAGCTTGCTGGGGCCGTGCGGCGCGGCCGCCAGGCGGTGGACGATTTCGACGGGCGAGACCGGTATTTTCGACATCAGGAACAGCAATATCGCCAGCGCCGCACCCGCATAGACCGCAAACTGCAGCAGATCGACCCATACAATCGCCCGCAATCCTCCGCGCACCGCCAGCAAGAAGCATGTGAGTGTCAGGAGCGCGGCTGCCCACATTGTCGTCTCTCCACTCACGCTCCCGAACAGAATCAGCGATATGGCGGCCGCGGCCAGATAAAGCCGCGCGCCTCCGGCCAAAACACGGCCCACCACGAACATCAGACCGGCCGCACGCATTGCCGGTGCGCCGAACCGCTGGCCCAGCAGCTCATAGACGGTCGTTGAATCCCTAGCATAAAATCTGGGTATCAGGACCTGGGAAACGATCACGGCGGCCAGGAATGCGCCAATACCCGTGCTGAGGTAGGTGAAGTCTCCGCGATAGCCATAGTCCGGCCCGCCCAGAAAAGTCGCCGCCGATTGTGTCGTCGCTAGCACCGATATCGCGGCCAGCCAGGCCGGAACGGAGCCGCTCGCCAGAAAATAATCGCGGACCGTGACGCTTGCACGGCGGCTGTAGAGCGTGCCGAGGAAGCCGACCGCCAATGCATAGCTGGCGATGACACACCAGTCGGTCCAGCTAAAACTGCTTCTCATGACATCCAAGACCAAGGTTCGGCAAAGGTCGAAACCCTAACCCAGGCGCCGGCAAAGTCCCATTCCCGCGCGAGAACCTCCGCAGATGCTTCCAACCGTTTCTCCGGCCCCATCCCGCGCACAGCATCGCCATGCGGGGGAAATGCTCAATCGTGGAATGTGACCGCCACCGAATAAGCCCGCCCAAGGACATCATAAGTGTCCGGGAAGGTGTTGAAATTCGTGGAAGACGCCACGATCGGCGGGTTCTTGTCGAACAGATTGTGGATGCCGGCATGAAGCGTAAGCCAGTCCCTGAGCTCATAGGATGTGTTCAAGTCGAACGTATCCTGATCGGGAATGACGTCGGTCGCCCCAGGATTGCTGTTGCGGACCGCGCCGATGCGCTGCCAGTCCAGCTGGATCTGCGCCTGATCGTAGCTCCATGTCAGATTGATATCGTGACGATAGGCCGGCTGCACCAGGGTGGTGGCGTCGCTGGAACAGGCCGCGCCGAAGGTGCCGGCACAGTTCTGAATGGCCGTCGTCGGATTGGACTGGATGATATAATGGGTCACGAAAGTGCCCTGATAGGAGAGGAAGAAACCGCCAGGCAGCAGATCTTCGGTCGGCAAGGCATAGCGAAGCCCCAGATCGATGCCGCGTTGCGCAAGCCGTCCCAGATTCTGGTTGTTCACATAGGCATTCAGCAGATGGCCGTTTGCGGGGTCGCGCGTGACCAGGCCGCACAGCGGATTGCCCGCGACCGGGTTGGTGATATAGCAGCTGGTCAGATCGCTGACCGGCTGGATGACGCCAATCGCGCCTTTGATGTCGATGTCATAATAGTCGACCGTGGCTGTGAACCCTGGCAGAAACTGCGGAGTCAACACCACGCCAAGCGTCTTGGTCTTTCCCTGTTCCGGCTGCACCGCCGAGTTGCCGCCGTAATAGTAATTGCCTTCCAGATAGGAGGGCGCGAAGGAATTGGTGGAACCGACCGCCGGCGCGCCAAAGCGTGCGCATTGCGCCGCATTGCCGGTGCCCAAAACACAAGGATCGCCCGCATAGCGTGGCGTCAGGCGCGCCACCGTAACCAGGCTGCTGAAGGGCAGAGACGATTCCGTGGCGGCAAACTCGCCGAAATTGGGGGCCCGGATGACGGTCTGATCGGTGCCGCGGAAACGGATATTGTCGTCCACCGCCCAGGTGACCTCGTATTTGTGGGTCTCATGACCACCGAACAGCGAATAATCCGAATAGCGATAGGCGTAGCCGGCATCCAGCTGTTTCACGAACGGCAGGTCCTTGAGAATCGGCACCAGCAATTCGCCATAGATTTCGTTGGTGCCGACGGCGCCCGAATAGGCGGCCAGCGCGCCCTCGCGATAGGAATTGCCGTTCAGCAGGGACGAATCCTGCGTGATATTCATGGTCTCATTGCGATATTCGTAACCAAGCGCGAAACCGACCGGGCCGGCCGGCAGCTGGAAAAGGTCGCTGCTGTCGCCCGACACCGAAACCGATGAAACGAACTGGTCGCGCGAGCGATTGTTGCCGATCAAGGTGCTGCCCAGCGATTGCAGCGCCCCGCTGGGACCGAAAATATTCTGGCTATTGGCGATCAGGGCGAAATTGTTCTGGCCGGCCGCATTGGTGACCATGCCGTCACCCGTGATCGGCGAGCTTTCGGTCACGCGCCCATACTGCGTATAGGCGTCCCATTTGATGGCGTCCGTGATGTCGCCACGCAGGCCGAGCTGATATTGCGAGGTGTTGCGCTCGGTGTGATATTCGATGAGGCCGAGCTGTCCCAATGTCTTGTTGACCTGCACCTGGGCCACGCCATTGACGAAGGTCAGATCGCTGGCGATCTGGGGCGTCAGGAAGGGATTGTTCTGATTGATGCCGACGACCTGGTTGATCGAGACAGGATTGGGCCCGGCCGTCCCGGATTCGATGGTCCGGGAATTGGTGTACATCGCCCGGCCATAAAGCTCGGCCCAGTCGGTCAGCCGATAATTCCAGAAGCCATCGACATTGATGCGCTTGAGCGGCTCGATCAGCGGATACTGGGGACTGAAGTTGGAGGTCTGCGGGGTGGTGGTGAACTGCCCGGTGCTGGTGAATGCAAAGATGCGGCCGCTGGCGACGTCCGTGAAATTGCCGCCCACGCCGGGAACGGTGGTGCTTGGCGTTGCCGCCCAGGCCCGGGACCCGCCATCAACCGGATCGCGCTGGGTATAGTCGATCGCCAGCACGATATGGCCGCGATTGTTGAAATTGGTGCCAAAGGTCGCCGACATGCCATATTCGGAACCGCCATGTTCGGCCGTCTTGTCCTTGGCGGACAATTCCGCGCCATCAAAATCGGTGTTCAGAATAAAGTTCACCACGCCCGCGACCGCGTCGGCGCCATAAACGGCGGCGGCGCCGCCGGTCAACACGTCCACGCGCTTGATAAGCGATGCCGGGATCGATCCCACATCGACCGAATTGCGGAAACTGAAGGGGACGGCGCGGGTGCCATCTATCAGGACCAAAGTGCGGCTCTGCCCCAGGTTTCGCAGATCGAAGACTTCGGCGCCGAAGGAATCGCTGCCTTGCGCGGAATCGCGCACGCCGCCGGCGGCCTGGGGGAATTTTGTCGAGAAGTCTTCGACCGTCAGGGCATTCTCGAGCTGGATCTGGTCGCGGTCTGTCGACACGACAGGACTGGAGGCCGTTTCCTCGTTTCGCGGAATGCGCGAACCCGTGACCACAACGCTTTCGACGGTCTGAGAGTCGCCCGAAGCTGCCGGCGTATTCTGCGCCATGGCGGCCTGTGTGGCGCCCGCAACCAGCAGCGCCAGCATGGAGACGCTTGAAAACCCCTTCGCAAATATTTTCATGATCCCCTCACATGATTTGCGCGTTATGGGTGGAGCATAACTGGTATCATATCTTTGTAAAGGTGGTATGATACCATTAAGGCGCAGGCGCCGGCCGATAGAGCTTGCCCCCCGTGGTGGGACGGGGCGTTCCGGTCGTGCCGGGAAAGGTGATGGGAAGTCCGCGCACCGAACGGGCGGCCAGGAATGCGATCGCTTCCGCCTCGACGAAATCGCCCCGAAAGCCAAAATCCTCGGCCAGATGGCAGCCGCCCAATCGCCGATCCAGTTCATGGCCCAGCGTTTTGTTGTGCCGCCCGCCGCCGCAGAGCACCCAGGTCCGCGGCGCCTCCGGCAGGGCCTGGACGGCATGCGCGACCGCCTCGGCGGTAAAGGCCGTCAGGGTGGCGGCGCCATCCTCAGCCGACAGCGATTGGACGGCGTCCAGATTGAAATCATAGCGGTCCAGGGATCTGGGACCGGTCAGCCCGAAGAAGGGATGCTCCATCATCCGCCGGATGACATCTGCATGCGCGATGCCGAGGCCGGCCAGGCGGCCATCCGTGTCGCAGCTTCCCAGCCCATGCGCAGCCACCCATTGATCGATCAAGCCGTTGCCCGGTCCGACATCAAAGGCTTCCAGCGCATTATCGGGCCCAATCCAGGTGATATTCGAGACACCGCCGATGTTGAGAAAGGCCACGGGCTTTTCCAGGCCGCGCAGTTCCGCCAGGGCCGCATGATAAATTGGCACGATCGGAGCGCCCTGCCCGCCTTCCTGCATGTCGCGGATGCGAAGGTCGCCGACGACAGGGATCTGAAGACCATCTGCCAGGGCCTGCGGACGGCCAATTTGCAGGGTGAGATGCTGATCCGGCCGGTGCAGCACCGTCTGTCCATGAAACCCGATCAGATCGACGGGACCGGACTGCTCGCTTATTTCCCGGCCCAGCTTCAGATGGGTCTCCAGGATCACCGCTTCTGCGTCCGCGAAAGCCTTGGGCTCGAACGGCGGGAAGCGGTCGCTAAGGGCCATGGCAACCGCGGCTTCCAGAACGCGGCGTTGCGCAGCCGTGTAGGAGACCGCCCGCGCGGGCCCGAAAGCGATCAAGCGTTCGCCATCGGTCTCCAATAGCGCCGCATCGACACCGTCGAGAGAGGTGCCGCTCATGAAGCCCAATATGCGCATGGTCAATGCCCCTTCGCTCGGCGGAAACGCCGACCGCATGGTAATACCAGTAAGATACCAGTTGTCTAGAGATTGGGCCACTGGTATGGCTCAAGGGATATCGCAGGGCGGATGCGTATGAGCATCATGATCGAGGAAGCGGCCGAAGCGGCGCAGGTCATCCAAAGGGCGCAGCCGGACTGGCGCATGCCGATAGCTGCGGCGGCCCAGGCGCTGATCGCCTGGCGGCCGACCTTTCTTGCAACCGTGGCGCGCGGAAGTTCCGACAACGCCGCCACCTTCACCAAATATCTTGTCGAGACACGGCTGGGCCTGCCCACGCTATCGCAGGCGCCGTCCATTGCCTCGCTGTTCGAGACCACCTCGCCGCAGATGCGCAATGCCGCTGTGCTGGCGATCTCGCAGTCGGGCCGCAGCCGGGATCTGCTCGCGACGGTCCGCGACGGCAAGGCCGCGGGCGCACTGGTCATCGCCCTGGTCAATGATGAAACCTCGCCTCTTGCCGCATTGGCCGACCATGTCATTCCCCTCAAGGCCGGCACGGAACGCAGCGTTGCCGCGACCAAAAGCTTCATCGCGTCTCTCGCCGCCATCCTTGCGCTGGTCGCGGCCTGGACCCGCTCCGAAGCACTGGATGACGCCCTGCGCGCATTGCCGGACGCTCTTTCGCAAGCCTGGCGCCAGGATTGGTCGAACGCCGTGCGGCCTTTGGCCGGCGCAGAAAGTCTTTATGTCCTGGGCCGCGGCCTGACCTATTCTGTTGCCCAGGAAATGGCGCTCAAATTCAAGGAGACTTGCGGCATTCACGCCGAAGCCTTCAGCGCGGCGGAAGTGGCACATGGCCCGGCGGCGTTGATCGGCCCCGGCTTTCCGGTTTTCATTGTCCCGCCACATGACGTCGCGCGTAGCGGGATGCGTGAGCAGATTGCCGAATTTAAGGCCCGCGGCGCGCTGACGATCGTCGCAGGCGATGGGTTTGGCGGCGATATCGTCCTGCCCCTCCAAAAGGATCTGCCAGCCGAGCTGTTGCCGATTGCCGCGATCCAGAGTTTCTACAAGATGGTGGATGCGCTGGCTGTGGCGCGCGGTAAAAATCCCGACCAGCCGCCATTTCTGAAAAAGGTCACGGATACGCGATGACGCCGTTCGCGCTTTCTGACGCCAGCGTGCTGACCCCGACGGGGCCGATGCCGCATCTTGCCGTGTTGGTCCGGGATGAGCGGATTGAAGCTATCGTCCCGGATACGGCGGTCCCCGCAGAATACAGGCGTGAAAGCCTGCAGGGCGGCCTTCTGGTGCCGGGCTTCATTGACGTTCAGGTCAATGGCGGCGGTGGCGTTTTGCTCAACGACGTGCCCAGCCGCGAGGGCATGGCGGCGATTGCCCGGGCGCATCTGAAATTCGGCTCCACCGGCATCATGCCGACACTGATTAGCGACGATCTCGCGATTGTCGCAAAGGCCCTGGACGCCGCCGATGCGGCGGTGGGCGGAAACGATCCCGGCATTTTGGGCATCCATGTCGAGGGGCCGTTCCTCAATGCCGGCAAGCGCGGCATTCACAATGCCGAAAAATTCCGCAAGCTGGATGAAGACGCGCTGGCTCTGCTGACAAAGCCGGGCCTCGCGCGCCGCATGGTGACATTGGCGCCCGAACTGGCGCCACCTGGCGCGATTGCGCGTTTGACGAGAGCCGGCGTTATTGTCTGCGCCGGCCATAGCCTTGCGACATATGACCAGACCAAGGCTGCGCTGGCGGACGGGCTTGCCGGTTTCACGCATCTCTTCAATGCCATGACACAACTGGAGGCACGAGAACCTGGCATGGTCGGCGCCGCGCTGGAGGACCGCAACAGCTTTTTTGGACTGATCGTCGACGGCATCCATGTCCATCCCGCGACGTTGCGATTGGCGCTGGCCGCGGGCGATGCCCGCCGCGCCATGCTGGTTACCGACGCCATGCCGACCGTGGGCTCATCCAACAGCACCTTCCGGCTCGGACAGGTGGAAATTCATGCCGATGGCGACGCCTGCCGATCCGATGATGGTACCCTGGCAGGTTCAAATCTCGATATGGCGACCGCCTTTCGCAATGCGATGACCTTGTTGGGGGTGAGCGTCGCAACGGCTTCGGCGATGGCAAGCCAAAACCCCGCCCGGTTTCTGGGCCTCCCTGGGGATGCAGGAAGCATCAGCCCCGGCGTGAAGGCCGACCTGGTGCATCTCGACGATGCCCTGGCCGTGCAACATGTATGGCAATCAGGAATCCCCGTTTCGCCCTAATCCGCGTGCTCGACCGCCCGGTAGCCGGCCAGGATCAGCGCACCCTCCAAGGCATCGCCCAGCGGTTCGCTCAGCCGGGATGCCGTGCGTGCCCGCAGCCAGGGGCGGTAGCGGCCGGCCAGACCGCCCATCAGGGCCAGCCGTGGCGCGCCCCGGCGGAAGATCGTCTCGATGAAGCGTTCTATGTGCAGAACCGCGTCTTCAACGATCGAGATCGCGATCTCGTCGCCGGCTTCCGCGCAATCCAGAACCAGCGGCGCAAAACTGCCATAGTCCCTGGGCGTCGCCGCGTCCATCCATGCGACGATGCGTGGCGTGGAGTGATCGAACTTTCCCGTCACGGCGCTGCTTAGAGGCGTGGGCTTTGTGCGGCCGTCCAGGGCCCGGAGCGCATGGCGCATGGCGCTCAATCCAAGAGCCGCGCCGCTCGCCTCATCCGAGATCGGAAAACCGTAACCGCCGATCGTAAAGCTGGCGCCGCCCACCCGCACATGGCCAATGCTGCCCGTGCCAAGAATCAATATCGCGCCATCCCTGCCACGATGCGCCCCCAGATTTGCTATGGCGGCGTCGCTGGCGAATTCGGTCCGCTGAAAGGGAAAGGACAAATTCTGCAACTGGTCCAAAGCGCCCGGGCGGGAAATCCCGGCAATACCGATGCCAGCCGCAACGCCGGAAAAATCGGCCTTCGTCAGATGGGCGTTTGCAAAAGCCTGTTCGGCGACATCCAGGATTGTCTGATGAAGAAGCTCAATGCCTATCCTGGTATTGGCTGGGCCGCCTTCTCCCTCTCCAAGAAGATCACCGGACGGCGATATCAAGCGGGCCCGGCAATGGGTGCCGCCGGCATCTATGCCCAGAAACGCTGTTGTCATCGCAAACCACTCAGTCGGCCCCATAGGCATTTTCATTGAAAAGCAAGACTGAAATCAAGCCGCGCGCTTTTGGCGTCTTCCAATCATGTCGCGATGGCAAGTATGCGCAATGAGGAGCAGGGTCGAATGCGCGCGCTTCAGGCTTGGGCTTGCCAGCCGAGGCCCAGGCTCTTTTGCAGCGATGCATAGTCGGTCAGCAGTTGCGCCTGGCCCGCTGCCAGATTTTGCGCCGCCTCCAACTGGCTGCGCATGTCGTCCACAAGCTCGATCTGGCTTGCGGCGCCGGCGGCATAGCGTTGCCGCGTCAGCGCCAGGGTGCGATCGGCCGACGCCTTTATGCGCGCCAGGCTGACGACATTGTCCCGTTGATGGCCGTAGCGGGACAAGGCGGTTTCCGCATCCTGCAAGGCGGAAAGCACCGCGCTCTGATAATTCGCGATGGCTTCATCGCGCCCCGCCCTGGCCTGATCGACCTTGGCAGCGGTGCGCCCGAAATCCAGTATGTTCCATTGCAGAATGGGCGCCACGACGGGCGTGAAATTACCGCCATCGAACAGACGACCGAGGTCGGTCGAACCCCAGCCGACATCGCCCAGCAGATTGACCTTGGGAAAATAATTCGCGATCTGCTGGCCGATCTGCGCATTGCTGGCCGCAAGATCGCGTTCCGCCTTGCGGATATCCGGCCGGCGACGCAACAAAGAGGCGGGGTCACCCACCGCCACATGCGCGGGCAGGTTCGGCAATGGGCTTGACGCCGAAAGCTCTGCGTCCAGCGCGCCAGGTTCCTGCCCCGTCAGAACCGCAAGCTGGTCGAGACTGGCATCGACCTGCGCTTGAAGCGGTATGGCCGTGCCGCGGGTCGTTTCCAGTTGCGTGCGCAGACGCTCCACATCGGCATCCGACGCCGCGCCATGCGCGCGGCGCTGCTCGGTCAGATCCAGCACCTGCTGCTCCAGCACGGCGGACTGTTTCGCCAGCACCAGCCGCTGCTGTTCGTCGCGCAAGCCGATATAGGCTTGCACGACTTCGGCGGCGAGCGAGACATGCAGATCCTGCAAATCGGCTTCGGACGCCTCGGCCCTGGCGGATGCCGCTTCTACCGCCCGGCGCGTACCGCCAAAGATGTCCAATTCCCAGGTGGCGTCGAACCCGACGCTATAGAGATTCAGGCTGCTGGAACCGGAGCCGCCCGAACCGCCGCCGGTCAGGCTGCCCAGGCCGGGCGCATTGGTGTGCAGGTAAAGCGCATTGCCGGCGACGGTGGGCAACTCGTTCGCTTTCTGTTGATGGAGGGTCGCGCGCGCCTCGCGCAACCGGGCTTCAGCGGCCTTGATGGTGGGGCTGCCGCTCAGCGCCCGGGTCACCAGCCTGTCCAGTTCGGGATCGTTCAAGGCTTTCCACCAGGAGGCGGCAGCCGGCTGCCCATTCTCCACCGGCGCCAGTGATGCGCGGTGAAAATCCCTGGCCTGTCGCGCTGACGGCGCGGCATCGGGCGGGCCCTGATAATCCGGCCCCACCGCGCATCCAGCAAGCAGGACGGCGACCGCGGCGGAAGAGAGAAGAAGGTCGAACCGCATGGGAAACCTCAATGCGCAGCCGTTGACGGGGCACGCCCACGCGGCGGCCGCAGCAGAAACACCAGCGGGATACTGGCCACGAGCGCAATGCCGAGCGCCCAGAAGCACTCGCCATAGGTGATCACCAGGGCCTGCAGGTCGATCTGGACCGCCAGCTGCTTGAGCGCCTGCATCTGGCCATAAGCCAGGTCGCCGCCCGACGCCGCGAAGCTGGCGGCGTTGGAGGCGATCCGCTCCTGCGCCAGGGGCGAGTTGGCGCTGACCGCTTCGCGGATCACATCGCCATGCAGCTCCACGCGCCGATCGATGAATACGCCCAGCAATGCCAGCCCCAGCGAGCCGCCCAGGTTGCGCGCCATGTTGTAGAGACCCGCCGCGTCACCGGTATCCTCCCTGGCCACCGCGCCAACCGAAGCCTGGTTCAGCGGCATCATCGCCAGCATCTGGCCGGCGCCGCGCAGCAATTGCGACCAGACGAAGTCGCCGCCATCGCTGGTGGGGGTCAAATGCGTGTCCATGAAGGAACTGATCGCCAGCAGGGACAGGCCGCTGATGACCATGAACCGGATGTCCATTCGGGCCAACAGCCGCGGCAGCACCGGCATGACCAGGAAGGCGGGAATGCCCGACAGCAGCAGCACCGTGCCGGACTGGAAGGCGTTATAGCCTGACACATTGGCGAGGAATTGCGGCATGACATAGAGCACGCCATAGAGCACCGAACCCACCACCACCACGATTACGATCACGCTGGCATAGGAGCGGTTCAGCAGCAGCCTGAACTTCAGTACTGGCTCTCTCACCAGGACCTGCGACACCGCAAGAAGGATGAAGCCCAGCGCCGAGGCGATGGCCAGATATGTGATCAACGAGGATTCGAACCAGCGCTCGCGCTGGCCTTCTTCCAGCACCGTGGTGAGGCAACTGAGCCCCAGCGTCATGCCCAGAATTCCACCCCAATCGGCCTTGCGCAGAAGCTCCAGATGCATCGGCTGGGGCGGCAGGCCCAGCAGCAGCAGCGCCGCCAGAACCGCATAGACGGGAATATTGAGAAAGAAGCACCAGCTCCAGCTGACATTCTCGGTCAGCCAGCCCCCGACCACGGGACCCAGCAGGGGGCCAAGCAGCACGATCAGGCCGAACATCGTCATGCCGACAGGCATCTGCCGCCGGTTCAGCCGCGTGGCAATGATGGTCTGGGCGGTCGGGATGAGGGCGCCGCCGGTAAAGCCCTGCCCTACCCGCCCAATGATCATTTCCGGCAGATTGTGCGCGACACCGCAGACGATGGAGAAAAGCGTAAAAAGCGTGGCGCAGCCGAACAGAAAATTCCGCAGGCCGAAAACACGGGTGAACCAGGCCGCCAGCGGGATCATCACCACTTCGGCAATCAGATAGCCCGTGCCGATCCAGGTGCCTTCGGTGCCGCTGGCGCCGATTTCGCCCTGGATCTGGGGCAGCGCGGAATTGGTGATCGAGATATCCAGTGTTGCCATCAGCGCGCCCACCGCGCCGGCCAGAACAGCCAGCCAGTCGCCCAGCGTCGCGTCGGGTGCGTCCTGATGGGTGCTCACCGGATATCCTCGCCGGACTTGGTATCGACCGTGACGGTGACCGACAGACCCGGCACCAGTATCCGACGCGCGGCTTCGCTGGCTTCGACGCTGATGCGCACGGGTACGCGCTGCACAATCTTGGTGAAGTTGCCGGTCGCATTCTCCGGCGGCAGCAGTGCGAATTGCGCGCCCGTGCCCGGCGCAAAGCTTTCCACATTGCCCCGGATATGCGCGTCTGGCAGCGCATCCACGCCGATGTCGACCGGCTGACCCGGACGCATGCGCCCGATCTGGGTCTCCTTGAAATTGGCGGTGATATAGAGCTGTTCCACCGGCACGATGCTCATCAGCCGGGTGCCGGGCTGGACATACTGACCCACCCGAACGGTGCGATCGCCGACCCGGCCGGCAATGGTGCTGCGGATCAGGGTATGCCCCAAATCGATCTGGCTCTGATGCAGGCTGGCTTGCGCGGCTTCCAACTGGGCCTTGGCCTGGGCGGTCGCCGCCGCCAGCGTGACGAGTTGGCGCCGAGCGGATTGCAGCGCCGCGGCATTGGCCTTTTGCGTGGCAAGCGCCTGATCGCGGGTATCCTTCAACTGGTCCAGGCGTTCATGGGTATCGGCGCCACTGGCCGCCAATGGCGTATAACGATCGACCTGCTCCGCGGCGAAGCGGGCCGCCGCGGCAGACACCGCCAGCTGTGCCGCGGCCTGGGCGATGGTGGCCTGCTGCTGGTCGCTTTCGGCCCTGGCGCGCTCAAGATCGGCGCGCCGCGCATCCACTGTTGCCTGGGCCTGCGCCAGGGCGGCGTTATACGTCCGGGTATCGACCTGCAGCAGCGGCTGGCCGGCCTTTACCACCTGATTGTCGCCCACAAAGACGCGCTGGACATAGCCGGATACCGTGGGCGCGATGGTCACGGCATCGGCCTTCAGATAGGCGTCATCCGTGCTTTGCAGATAGCGGCCGCGCACGAACCATTCCACCGCCCAGGCCAGCGCGATCACGCCCAAGGCCATGCCCGCGAGCAAAAGAATGCGCCGGGTGCGGGGATTTTGCAGGGGCGACGGTCGGGGCGCCGGATTGTCTTGTGCTTGCGCCATCGCGGCCTCGCAGATTTATACCACCTGGTCGATTTATAGCGGCTGGTATAAGTCTGTCAAATGCTATAAACCGGGGTCCGGGAGATAACCGAAGACGCCCATAAAGAAGCCAATGAAGAAGACCGCCCGTGCCAAGGCCGCGCAGATCCCACCGACGGCCGTCGCGCAAACGCATCGCCGGGCAACGAATACCGGCTATGCCCGCGGCGAGGAAACCAGGGAACGCATCATCCAGGCGGCGCTGGCGCTGTTTGGCGAGCGTGGCTATGAGCAAACCTCCACCCGCGACATTGCCGCCCGCGCCGGCGTCAACGCGCCCGCCCTGCAATATTATTTTGACGGCAAGGACGGGCTTTATCTTGCATGCGCCGAGCATATGGCGGCACTTGGCCGCGCCCGATGGGCGCCGGCGCTTGAAAAGGTGCGCGCCATGCTGGCCCAAAAGCCTGACACCGAGACACTGATCGAATGTGTCTGGATACTGGTGGAACGCGCGGCCGACGGCATGCTTCTGCCGCGCGACGAGATCGAGTCCTGGTCCCGCTTCATGGCATGGGAGGATTTGCGAAAAAAGAAAGGCGCCGAAGACGCCGAGGCCGTTCTGGACCGGTGCTTCCGCAGCGAGGTCAAGACCTTGTTGCGGAGCCTGATCGGCCGCATCACCGGGCGCAAGCCCGATGATGTGCAGACCCGAATCCGTGTCGTTACCCTGATGGGCCAGGTCACCGCTTTCTTCAGCATGCGCGAAAAGGCATTGGGCGAGATCGGCTGGCGCGAACTGGACGAAACCCGGGTGAAGATGATCAAGGCCGTCTTGCGTGAGCATATCGTTGCGGCCCTGAAATCGGCTTCCAGCAGCAGGCGATGAGCCGAATGCCGTTCCGCCCGCCGAACGGACCAGCGCTTTTCGCAGGCCGTCACGCTAGATGCGCATGGGACGACCGTCGGTGGCCTCCAGCCGCTTGCGGATATTCTTGGCGGCCGCGACCATGGAGATCAACGCCGGCTCGACCTCCTTCCAGCCGCGGGTCTTCAGGCCGCAGTCCGGATTGACCCAAAGCTGTTGCGGCGACAAGACATCCAGCACCTTGTTGAGCAAGTTTTCCATTTCTTCCTGGCTCGGCACGCGCGGAGAATGGATGTCATAGACACCGGGGCCGATATCGTTGGGATATTTGAACGCCACGAACGCATCGAGCAGTTCCATCGCCGAGCGCGAGGTCTCGATCGAAATCACGTCGGCATCCATCGCCGCGACCGCCGCAATGATGTCATTGAACTCCGAATAGCACATATGGGTGTGGATCTGGGTTTCGGCCTTCACGCCGCCGGCGGTCAGGCGGAACGACTCGACGGCCCAGTCGAGATAGTCCTGCCATTGCGACTTGCGGATCGGCAGGCCCTCGCGCAGCGCCGCTTCGTCGATCTGGATAATCTTCACGCCAGCCTCTTCCAGATCGAGCACTTCGTCGCGGATGGCCAGCGCGATCTGCTTGCAGGTTTCGCTGCGCGGCTGGTCGTCGCGCACAAAGCTCCACTGCAGGATCGTCACCGGACCCGTCAGCATGCCCTTGACCGGCTTTCTGGTGTACTTCTGGGCCATCTCTGTCCAGCGCACGGTCATGGGAGCGGGGCGCGACACGTCGCCAAAGATGATCGGCGGCTTGACGCAACGCGAGCCGTAGGACTGCACCCAGGCGCGTTCGGTGAAGGCGAAGCCCTTCAACTGTTCGCCAAAATACTCGACCATGTCGTTGCGCTCATATTCGCCATGCACCGGCACGTCGATATCAATCTGGTCCTGCCAACGCATCGCCTCGGCGATCTTTTCTTCCAGCTGTCTTTCGTAGGAGGCCTGGTCCATAGCGCCCTTCTTGAACGAGGCCCGCAGTTCGCGGATTTCCCTGGTCTGCGGCAGCGAACCGATCGAGGTGGTGGGGAGCAGCGGCAGATTGAGAATGGACTGTTGAAGCGCGATGCGGTCCTTGAACGGGATGTTGCGCTGCGCCATGTCCGGCGTGACCGCCGCCAGGCGCTGCTTTACCGCCGGATCCTGGATACGCTTGGAAGTCACGCGCGACCCCACGGCCAGCGCATTCGCGCGGAAATAGTCGCCGTCCCGCGTGCCATTGGCGGCGCCGGCCAGCGCGGCGATCTCGCCCAGCTTCTGGGTGGCAAAGGCCAGCCAGCCGCGCAGTTCGGCATCCAGCCTGGTCTCGGTATCCAGGTCCACCGGCGAATGCAGCAGCGAACAGCTTGGTGCCACGAACAGCTTGTCGCCATGCAGCTTCCTGGCTTCCTCGATCAGGCGTTCGCCGTCGACAAGGGCAGCCTTCCAGATATTGCGGCCATTGATGAGGCCCAACGAGAGAATGCGCTCCCTAGGCAGCGCCTTGGCGACATCGGCCAGCTGGCCGGGGGCGCGCACCAGATCGATGTGCAGGCCGGCGACCGGCAACGCGATAGCGGTCTGCAGATTGTCTTCCAGGGCGCCGAAATAGGTTGCCAGCAGAATCTTGGGGCCGCCGGTCAGTTCGCAGTAGACCTCGTTGAACGCGTCCTTGGCAGCCTGGTCGAGATCGGCCACCAGGATCGGTTCGTCGATCTGGACCCATTGAGCACCGGCCGCCGCCAGTTCCTTCAGCACCTGCCGATACACCGGGATGATCCTGGGCAGCAGCGCCCAACGGTCGGAACCATCGCGCATCTTGGCCAGCTTGAGGAAGGTGACAGGACCGATAAGGACCGGACGTGTCGCGATCCCGAGGAACTTGGCTTCCTTGAACTCATCGACGGCCTTGCTGGTCGACAGCGTGAAGGCGCTATCCGCGGTCAGCTCCGGGACAATATAGTGATAGTTGGTGTCGAACCATTTGGTCATTTCCATCGCCGGCGCATCCTGACGGCCGCGCGCCATGGCGAAATAAAGATCCAGATCGACCTTTCCGCCCTTGTGACCGTAACGCGGGGGCACCGCGCCCAGCATGGCGATAGTGTCCAGCACCTGGTCGTAAAGCGAGAAGTCGTTGGAGGGGATGTGGTCGATCCCGGCCTTCTGCTGCACCACCCAATGGCGGGCGCGCAGGCCGGCGGCCGTTTTCAACAGCGCATCGGCCGAGCTTTTGCCAGCCCAATAGGTTTCCATGGCCACCTTGAGTTCACGGTGGCTGCCAATACGCGGAAAACCGAGGTTGGTGGCGAGAATGGTCATGAGCAGTTCCTCTTGAGCGGCATGGGGACCGCGGCTGGCGATGATGGGATTCGAAAAGCGCGCTAAGCCTCGGCCTTCGGCACAAAGCCGGGAACAAGGCGGATGGGGCAAATTGGCGGCATGACGATCTCCACAGTTACGTGGACGGAAGGCCAAGCGGGCGCGTGCGAGAATGCAGACAGCCGACGGCTATCTGATGCATGCGGCCAACAGGGACACCCCGCCCAAGGACGTTATCTGTCGCGGCAGGTCTCCTGGCTCGCGGGTCGCTGTTCCTGTCCGGCCTTCCCGATGCCTTCGCATCAGTGACCCCTCTGACAGAAACTCGCCGCTCACAGTTGCGGGGGCAGCGCCGGCATAGCCCCGAAAGGCGCACCAGCTTCCCTCTTAGCCTTCGATCAGCACGACCGAAGGAACCACGACGGGAGGATTAAGCCGCATCGCCGCCGGGGAGTCAATCATGATATAAAGATATTGTTATGTCTGCATAAGCCGTCTTATCGCTTGCAAAAATGCCCGTCAGGCGGTACGCGCGGCTGTTCGCGGGCATCCGAGCCCTTACAGAGTCTGGTCATGGCTGATCGTCCGACGTTGGTCCCTCCCGGCGGCCAGAAGAAGGTTCTTCTGCATTCCTGCTGCGCGCCCTGTTCGGGAGAAGTGATGGAAGCGATGTCGGCGTCCGGCATCGACTACACGATTTTCTTCTACAATCCGAATATTCATCCCGAGCGCGAATATCTCCTGCGCAAGGAGGAGAATATCCGCTTTGCCGAGAAACATGGCGTGCCCTTCGTGGACGCGGATTATGACAAGGACAACTGGTTCGCCCGCGCCAAGGGTATGGAATGGGAACCAGAACGCGGCGCGCGATGCACCATGTGTTTCGATATGCGTTTTGAACGCACCGCGCTCTATGCCCATGAGAACGGTTTTCCCGTCATGACCAGTTCGCTTGGCATTTCGCGCTGGAAGGACATGAACCAGATCAATGGCTGCGGGAAGCGTGCTGCGGCGCGCTATGACGCTCTCACCTATTGGGACTTCAACTGGCGCAAGGGCGGCGGCTCGGCCCGCATGATCGAGATCAGTAAGCGCGAAGCGTTCTACCAGCAGGAATATTGCGGTTGCGTCTATTCCTTGCGCGACACCAATCAGCATCGCCGCGCGCAGGGCCGCGGACCCATTGTCCTGGGAACGCAATATTACGGCCGCTCCAGCGAACCGGAAAAAGGCTGATCAAGGCTTGTCCAAGTGGCGGCCCGGCCGTCGATCATCGGCCGTAGGCAATGCGAGAATGCGTCGCGGCTACTGGAGATGAAGCTCCGCCACGACCGCATATCCCCCATAAAGCTTGCGAAAACGGCAGGACCGATTCGCGGCGCTTGCCAGCATGTTCAGGTGTTCGCCAAGGTCCAGGCGCGGCGTAACGGAAAATCGCGCCAGCCATGCGAAGAGCCCCCGCCGAAACCAGCCCGGCAATTCCGCCTGGTCGCCAAAATCCACGACGTGCAAGCTTCCCTTCGGCGCAAGCAGTTGCGGCGACTTTTGGAGCACCGCCTTCCATTCGGGCATCATCGACAAGGCATAGGAAATCACGACGCGGTCGAAGCACGCCACGCCGAAAAGACGTTGCGGATCGAAGGTCGCGGCGTCCGCCGGTTCAACCCGAACACGGTGGCCGAGACCTTGCCGCCGGATCGACGCGGCGGCGGTTCGCAACATGGCGGATGAAACGTCAATCCCAAAGCAGCGCGCCGACGGATAGCGCCGCGCGATGCGCAGGAGATTTCGCGCGGTCCCGCACCCGATCTCCAGAACAGTACCCGATGAAGGCACGGCAAGTTCATGGATGAGAATATCGCGGCCGAGCAGATAGGGCTTGCGGGTCAAATCATAGAAGTGCCGCTGGACCTGATATATCGCATCCATTTTCACCGATGCGTCACTCATGTGGCAGCTTCCAGCGTATAAAGATGAAACCCGCCATAAATCGAAGACCTGTCGCGGGCATTCAGTGACTTGCTTTGTGCCTCGTGATAGGTCCAGGCATCGAGAATTTCCGTCGGTATGCGGCCCGGCAGCAGGCGTTCGTCGGCAGCCGTGCGAAAGATGACGCGCGCGCCAAAAGCGGCGGTTCTGTCGATCTCGCGCCAAAGATCCGTAAGTTGCCGGTCGTTCATCCAATCCTGCGCATCCAGAAGCACGAAACCGTTCACCGAACGGTCGGGTCTGTGTGACAGGAACTGCGTCATCGACTCATGGCGAACATCCACGCGATCGCAGCGCGCCCGGATTGTGGCGAAGTTCTCAGCGTCCAGATAGGGCGGCAGGACCCCGCCCCCCGACACGGAATAGTCGCGGCCGAAGGCCTGACGGGCAAAATAGTTCTCGTGCATCGGGAAGGCACAGGCCAGCTTTTCCACCCGCTGGCGCAACACCTGCGACATCTCATGCCCGTTCGCCAGCGCGGCGAACTGGGCCGGCGGAATGCCAAGGCCATAGAGCGACGCGGGGCTTTTCAGGACCCGCCGCAGCAGCCAATGATCGAACACCGGTGCGATGGTCTTGTCGAAGATGTCCCGTTGTTCCTCCAAGGTCCGCGCCGAGGCGACGGCTTGCACATCGACGCCCAGTGTTCGGCCCATCAGATGCGCGGCGCCGATGAAGCGCCCCAGAAGCCCCGTCCGATAGAACCCCCTGGCAAATACGCTGATGCGCCGCCGCCCGAAGATATCGCGCTCCTGCCAATACCGCAGCGTTTCGCCATCCAACTGGCTGGCGACATAGTCATCGAACAGAGCGACATTCGATTTCAGATTGGCGCGCGCAAAGAAATTTGCGAATTGCGCATAGGACGGCAGGGCACGCGCCGCCACAAGCTTCAACCGGTTCAAGGCGATGTGCGCGTGATTGAGGTCGAGCGCGGTGATACGGGCGGGATTCTTGATCAGATAACTGAGAACATTGCAGCCGCCCGAAGCAATTGCCACGATGTGATCGTTGGGCTGGATAGCCAGTGCCTCCATGTCCACGACCGGATCTTCCCAGATCTGGGGATAGACCATGCCCCGGAAGGCCATGGTGAACAGACGTTCGCGCATCCCGGACACCGACAGCGCCCCACTGCGGTGAACCGCCTTGTCGAGCCATGCTACGGTCGTGCGCCTTGCGGCATTTGCGGCAACTGTCAAACAACCCTCACACCAGCGATACCAATCGGTGCCTAACCGACTCACATGAAGAAGCCGTGACGGTCCGCCCGGGGGTGCGTGGATTGACTCAAAAACGTTGGCAGGGCCGGCATAACGCCAACCAGGCGCGAAAGCCGGGCGGCCGATCTCCGCGGCCGCCCGGTTCGGCCGCGCCTAACCGTGGGAGGCCGGTGTCGTGGCGGCAGCCTGCTTTTCCGCCAGCAGATGCTCGATGCGGGCAGTAAACTCCTGCTTGAGCTCAGTGTTGAACGCACCGCTGGCCGGAGAGGCAAAACCGGAATGCACGGCCTTCACCTTGCCATCGCGGCCAATGAAAACAGTCGCCGGCCAGGTATCGAGATGGTTCAGCTGGGGCACCTTCTCCCACATTTCCGCCGGCGCCCCGGCCTGGAGATAGGTGTATTTCACGCCATACTTCTTGATGAAGGCCCGCTCGCGCGCCAGCGTGCCCTGCTGTTCGGGTTCTTCAAAATCGAGCGCCACGATCGCAAGGCCCTTGTCGCGATATTGCTGGTCCAGCTGGACCAGATATTGCGCCTCGTCATGGCAGTTCGGACACCAGGTGCCGGTGACGATCGCCAGCACGACCTTGTTCTTGAACTGCGGATCGTCGTTGGAGACCAGTTTGCCATTCACATCGCGATATTTGAAGGTGAAGATTTCGTTCGGATCGCGCGCGACGGTGTGGGTGAGGAAATCCTCTGGCGCCGGCAGCCCCTTGGCCTGGGCGACATCGGAGCGATAGGCGGTCAGCACCTGGGCATAGCGGCCGTCCGGCGTCGTATCATTGCCATAGGCATTGGCGGTCTTCGCATCGCTGCCATAGGACGCTTCCTGGGCGCTCGCCACCGGGCGCGCCACCCGCTGCTCGACCTTCAGCGTGCCATCCGGCTGCGGTGTCACGGTGATGACGCCTGGGCGGCCACCATCGAAGTGACTGAGCACCCATTTGCCATCCTTGTAGGCGCCGCTATAGGAGCCGGTGTCGCCATCAATGCGCAGGATCGAGGCGGCCACTTCGGCGCCCTGCTGCTGCACGACGAAGCGGAAAGCCTTTTCGCCCTTGGAGGATGGCGTATCGAGCGGGATGATCCAGGTTCCCGCGATGGAAGGCGCATCGACATTCACCGCCGCGGTGTCGACATGACGCACGGCATGAAAGCCATACTGGGCGCTGCTGTCGCGGTTCAGGGCCACAACCGAACCATCCAGCGCGCCATCCTTCAAGGTGGCATTGATGGTGGTGAGGTAATGCTCGACATTCAGCACCAGCTTGCCGTCCTTGAAGCTGGCACTGGTGGTGCCGTCATACGGCTTGAAACCGTCATAGAACACGCCCTGCAGATCGGCGCCGGAGCCCTTGATGTCCAGGCGGAAGGGAATATTGGTGCCATTGCGGGTCAAAACCGCGTCCCAGCGGCCGCTCAGAGCGGAGTCGGGCACGCTGTCCGCGGCAATGGCGGCGGCGCCGCTCATGAGGATCGATGTGAGGGTGGCAATCTTGATCGCGGTTTTCATGGCAGTATTCCTTCGGTTGGTTGTTGACGGACTCATGGGGTGCGCGGATCGGCGGAAGCCAGCTTCAGGTGATTGGCGCGGGCATAGTCCTGCCATTCGGCCGGCAGGCCGGGCTTGGTCTCCAGCAGGATGGAAAGGATGGCTTCGCGGTCGCTGGCGGAAAGACTGGCGAATTCCGCGCTCTGGTCCTCACCGCTCAGGATCTGCAACATGCGATGATAGACATAACCCTTGGCCGGCTGGGGCAGCGTGTCGAAGGCGGCGTTGTAGATCAGATAGCTGCAGGGATATTTGAAGATCCGGTCGTGCAGATCGAAATCCCGCAGCGAACGGCCCTTGGAGTCGCGGATGCCGCGCGCGGCGAATTCGCGCGCGAATGCGGAATCCTTGATGATCCCGCGCGCATCCAGTCCACCCAGCGGCGTCTCGTTGGCGAACAGCAGAAAATGCACCAGCTGATCGGCCGGCTTCTGGATCTGATGCCGCTGGGGTTCCGGCAGCGCCTCCAGCGAGGAGATCTGCGGCGCTTGATCGGCATTTCCACTTGTCTTTGCCAGGGCGTAAAGCGCCAGGCGCGTCTGGTAATTGGTCAGGGTGATCAGATTGTGCAGCTGCGCCTGATGGGTCAGCACCAGCAACGCCACCGGATCGCTGTCCGGCGCGAGATAAGTTGAGGCGTCATAGGGTCTGGCGCCCAGCGGGGTCAGTTGCGGTACCGCTGTTGTCCCCGTGCCGATCGAGACCGGTGTCGCCGTAGGTGCCTGCTCCGCCGCAACGGCATTGGCCATGGTGGCCTTTGCCAGCGGGCCAGACACATACCAGCCACCCCAGCGCAGCTTCAGGGGACTTTCCTGATCGGTGATGTAAGATGGCGCGCGCGGCGTCAGCGTGCCGGTCCGGGTGGGGAATACCGAGCGCAACAGCACGCCCGGGACCCCGCGCGTGCCGGCCGCGATGTGGCATTGGGTACAGTCCAGTTCGGCGCGCTGAAAGACCGGCTTGTCCACCTTGCGCTCGTCCAGCAGATAGAAGATCGCGCCTTGCTTGGGATCGAAGGAGACGATTTCGATCGCGTTGCCGTCATGGACTTTGCCGACATACACATCGTCATTGTAATAGAGCGCGCGCGGATGCTCCGGCGAGATCTTGGGATACTGGAAGCTGGTTTTGGAGAAGACCAGGGTCTGGGAATCCGCCGGCACCTTCAACAGGTCCAGCACCGATTTCAGATAGCCATGTTGCGGCTCATAGGTCAGAGAGACCTCGCCCGCGTCGATCCGCTTTTCCAGCAGCGCGACCGGATCGCTCAGATCCTGGGAACGGTAATAGATCGGGGCATCGCTATAGGGAATGTAACCCTGGTTGCGCACCGCGATCTGGGCCCAGACCGGAACGGCGATAACCGCCGCAAGCCCGGCCACGGCCGCAACACGTCCGGCACGGCTTGCAGGCAGGATGTCGCCCCAGCGCATTGCTCAACCACCCGCCGCAACCGGCGCCGACAGATGAACAGTCTTCGGCGGCTGGCAGATGCGGCCGTTGCAGGTCTGGAAGCGCACGCTGACAGGAATGGTCTGCGCGCCGCTCGCGTGAGACGTGAGACGAACGGGTAGCGTCAGGGTGAAAGCGCTGCTGTAGAAGTGCGTGTCTAGGCCAAAGGCCGGATCATGATAGGTCGTGGCGGGACTGCCGGTGACCGGTCCGGCCGCCCTGGCCACATCGTTCCGTTCCAGCGCGACGACCAGCGGCGTCGGCCCTGAGGGCGCTTGCTTGAGCCCATAGACGTGCCAGCCGGGCTGGACCTGGCCGCTCAGTGTCAGCAACGCCCTGTGCCCCTTGGTGACGTTCGCCGGCGACACCGACCATGCGACGGTGTCGCCGGCCAGTTCGCCTTCGGCCAGGGCCGGGCCGGCCGAAAGGAACAAAAGCGAAGCGAAAACAACGCGAACCGATGGCACTTTACCTCTCCCGGACGATAGTATAGTTATTTGATAGAGAATTGGCAGAATTAAACAATGGACTTCTGCAAAACGCATCTATGAGCCCGGCTCATAGGAGGGGATAATGGTGATAAACCTGCCGACGGAGCTTTTGCGCAGCTTCGCCGCCATTGTGGATGCGGGCTCGATGCTGCGGGCGACCGAACGGGTCTTTGTCACCCAGTCCGCGCTTAGCCTGCAGATGAAGCGCCTGGAAGATCTGGTGCAGATACCGCTGTTTCAGCGCGAGGGACGGCGGCTGACCCTGACGCCGGCGGGCGAAAACCTGCTGGGCCACGCCCGCGCGATCCTGGATGCCAACGACCGCGCGGTGCAGGCGCTGAGCGGCGACGTTCTTTTTGGGCCGGTTCGCATCGGACTGGTCGAGGATTTCGCCGAAAATCTGCTGGGCAGCGTCCTGCCGCGTTTCGGGGAAATCCACCCCGAGGCGAAGGTCCAGGTGCAGATTGGCGGCTCGACCGAACTGCTGGAGTTTCTGCAATCCGGTCAACTGGACGTGGTGCTGTGCCTCAGCGCCTCCGACGACCCGGCCGCCATCCGCACGGCGCCGATGCGCTGGCTGGGCAATGCCGGCCTGATCCGGCAGGAGGTCCTGCCCATGGCGTTTCTTGAGCGGCGCTGCCGGTTTCGCGAAACCGCGCTGGCGGCGCTGGAAAAGGCCGGCCGGCGTTATCGCATCGTTCTGGAAACACCCAGCCTGGCCGCCCTGCGTGCCGCCGTGGAATCGGGCCTGGCCATAACCTGCCGTACCATCCATTTCCTGGATGCGCCGATCGTCGCCAGGAACACATTGCCGCCCCTGCCCGCCGTCGCCTATGTGCGCCATGTTCGCAGCAACCATCCCGCCATCACCAGCCTTGCGGATTTGATCCAAGCGGCAGCCCTGGCGCTTTAGCCTTCAGGATTGCTCAATGCGGGAACCGCCGCTTGGGTGCTTATGATTTTCGCGCGACCGGCATATGAGGCGCGATCAAGCGCCACGCGTGACCGGCCTCAGAAGTTCAGGGTCAGGCGGGTATAGTAGAAACCGCCATTGGTGCCATAAGGCGAGATGGACAGTGGCGCGCCCACGACATTGCCGCCATTGCTCAGGGTTGTGGCATTGAGCGGCAGCACGGCTTCCGGCCGCTTGTCGAACAGATTGTTGGCGCCGGCCGAAAGCGTCCAATTGTCCAGAAGATGATAGCCCAGCTCCAGATCGGTGATCGCCGCGGTGCCGACCTCGTTGGTGTAATAGATGCCGCCATTGGGACTGTAGTCGACCGAGCTGGGGCCATAGATGGTCTCCCGCAGATTGACCGTCCAGTCATCCAGCGCCCACAGCGCGCTCAAGCCGACCTTCTCCTTTGGATTGGCATGAGTCAGCAGGGTCAGCGAGGTCTGGCTGAACAGGGTGACGCCGGAGGCGAGTGTCGCGGGCGTGGGAATGATGCTGCTGATCGAGGTATCCGTATAATTGCCGGCCAGGGTCCAGTTGACCGTGCCATAGCGGTCCAGATCGGTAAGATAATTGGCGGAGACATCCACGCCCTGGGTCAGGGTGCTGACGCCATTGAGAAAGATGGACACGCCGGTCTGGGTGACGGTGGGGTCCAGCACGTTACCATGGGCGATGATCGCCTGGGTGACGATGGGGGAATTGATGGCGCCGCCCGAGCCATAGATGGTGCCGGTGCCGACAATGCGATTGCCGATGGCGATGGAATAGGCGTCGACCGTGATGTCGAGCTTGTCCAGCGGATGAGCGACAAAGCCCAGGCTGTAACTGGTCGAGGATTCCGGCTGCAGCGGCTTGACGCCGAGAAGAGCGGCCGCGGCGGAATTGGGCGGCAGCTGCACCGTCGCCGTGGTCGGCGACGTGTTGGTGGCGGAATAATATTCCTCCTGCAGGGTGGGCGCGCGGAAACCGGTGGAGGCCGTGCCCCGGATGGCGAATTCCGGCGTGATGTCGTAGCGCGCCGTGACCTTGCCGACCTGGGCGTCGCCGAAGTCGGTATAGTGCTCGAAACGGCCGGCGATATCGACCTGCAAGTCCTGAACCGGCGAGACCGCGATATCGATATAACCGGAATAATTCTTGCGGCTGTGCGCACCGGCATCGGACTGGTGGAAGCCGGGATAGGACTGGCCGCCTTCCTTGTAGGTCGAGGCCGCGTCGCCCGCGCCGATGGCAAAAGTGTTCTCCCGTCCCTCCCCGCCAAACGCCAAGGTCAGGGGTGAGGCCAATCCGACATTGAAATCGCGGCTGATATCCAGGTTCAAGGTCGCTTCCGTGGCGGTGAAGGCGCCATCGTAAAAATCGGTCGGTGTGGTGTGCGTATCCTTGAAAAGCGAGAGGTTTGCCGAATTCAGGGTGTAGATGCGGTCATGGTCCTTGCCATAGGTCCCCGACAGATCCCAACGCCAGTCGTCGAAATCGCCCCGGAAGCCGGCGGTATAGCCATAATCGTCCTCGCGCAGCGCCTCCAGCGGTGTGAAACCGATGGTTGAGAAGATCAGTTCACCCGGCGTGGTATAAGTCCCGGTGGCGCCGGAAACGGCGGGCGTGCCCTGCGCGGTCAGGCCGACATAGCCGTTGGGATTGGTGACGGCATTATAAGGCTGATTGGAGCCGGGCGCCGCGATCACTTGGCTGGGCTGGCGATACTGTTCATGTGCCTTGGCGTTGCGCAGGCCATAAGTGGCATTGGCGTAGAATGTGACGCCCGGCGTGAGCGCATACTCCGCATTGGCGGCCAGATTGGTAAGTTGCACCTCCGCCAGTCCCTCGACCTGGTTCACATCCGGATAGTTGGGGAGACCGGCGACCGGATAGGACAGCGACCGGGGATTGCCGTTGGCATCGACCAGGCGAATGTCCTGGCCGCCAGTCTGGCTGTAACCGCGATATTGGCGTTCGGCGGTGAGGCTGAGGAAGCCCTTGCTGCCCAGCGGCAAGCCGATATTGCCATTGAAATCGTAAGTCTCGCCGTCCCCCTTGAAGAATTCGCCCGCCGTGGCGTTGACGACGCCGCCCGAGGCATTCTTCTTCAGGATGATATTGATGACGCCGGCGATGGCATCGGAGCCATATTGGGCGGCCGCGCCTTCTTCCAGAACCTCGATATGGTCGATGGCCGAAACCGGTATCAGATCCAGGTCGGTGGTGGCGGCGCCCTGGAACTGGCCGCTGCCGACATGCAGGTTGGCGCTGGAATGGCGGCGCTTTCCATCGATCAGGACCAGCGTATCATTGGGCGAGACGCCGCGCAGCCGCGCGGAAAGGGTGAGGTTGCCCGTATCGCCGCCCCGCGCCTCGGCGGTAAAGGAAGGGCTGAGCTGGGCCAGCGTCTGGATCAGGTCAGGCTGGCCAACATGGCTGAGCGCGTCGCTGCCGATCACCGTAATGGGGGCCGCGCTGTCTTCCGCGGTCAGGCCGCTGACGCGCGTGCCGGTCACAATCACGGCTTCCGTATCGGCGACGGCGACCTGCTGCGCGAAAGCCGGAAGGCCGGCCGTCAAGGCCACAAATGCGACACCGGCCAGAAGCGCTGGCCGCAAATCAAAGCCTGAAATGAAAATGGACATCGGGTTCCCGCTCGAAATGAGCGGGTGTTGTGCAGCGCCTCTATAGTCTAGTAAATTGATATATTATGCACTGACCTATTACAACGGCTCAAGATTTCCATCGTCAGTCGAGGCGATCAAAAAAGTGCCCGGCGATAATCGCCGAGCACAAAGCGGAAAACCCTAAGCGGCGGAAAGACCGCGTGTCAGGTATCTCGGATTTTCCATCAGAATTTGTTCACTAGCGCCACTGTGAACAGCCGGCCGATGGGATTGCCATAGCCATAGCCGCCATTGGCGAAACGGGCCGTGGACATCGAATAAGGCGGCGCCGTATCGAACAGGTTATCGATATTGAGGGAGACCTGCGTGTCCTTGATCAGCCCGTTGAAGATGGACAGGCCGCCCAAGTCATAAGCGCCATAGACACTGACCGTCGTGAAGGACTGCACCGCCTCATAGGCCGAGCCACCGGCGGTCGTCGTATAAAGATCCTTGTAGCCAGAGCTGTAATTGATCTTCAGCGCCGCCTGGAGCGGTCCCTGGTTCCAGCTCAGCACCGCGCGCATGTTCAGCGGCACTTGCCCCGTCAGATAGCTGTTGGTATAGGGCGCGCCGGGAATGGGCGAATTGTCGTATTTGAGGCCCTGCTCGCCGTCCAGCGTGGCCAGCCAGCTGCCCCAGGGCGTGTCCCAGGCATAGGCGACGTCGAAATCAATCCCTTGCGTCTTGATCGCTGACAGATTGACGCGGCGGAAATCCGCTATGTAGTCGATCGTCGGATAGGCGCCGCCGGCCGTCGCCGGAAATCCGATGAGGCGCAGGCCGCTGAGTGTCGAAGCCACCAGCGCCGGGTTGAGCGGATTGCCATTGTTGAAATAAAAGTATTTGTTGTATGCGGGATTGACGAAGAACTGACTGCCATCCGGATAACCGACTTCGCCCGTGAAATAGATCGCATAATAGGTTGCCCCCAGATGCAGACCGGGAAAGGCTGACGGCTTCCAGTCGAAGCCCAGCGACTTGGTCAGCGACTTCTCCGCCTGCAGATTGGCATTGCCGCCGGCGAGATAGACATCGGCAAGTTGCGCATTGTTGAAACCCGGCGCGCCCACCCCGCCAATGTAATAGCCCGCGCGCGTGTCGGGACCGTGCAGATCCGCAAGCGCCGGCGCGTGGAAGGACGTGCCATAGCTGGCATGAAGGGTCAGCTCGTCTATGGGCTTCCAGTTGATGCCGTATTTCGGGTTCGTCGTCTGGCCGAAATCGCTGTAATTGTCGTAGCGGCCCTCGATGGAGAGATCCAGGGAACGGATCAGCGGCATCGCATTGTCGTCACCGACCACCGGCACGAACAATTCGCCGAACGCGGAGCCGACATGGCGCACACCTTCGGCGGTGCCGGGGTTCTGAAACTGGAAGCGCAACCCGCTGGTCTGGATGCCGTCATAGCCTTCTTCCCGCAGGACCCCGCCCACCGCGATACGGACCGCCCCGCCGGGCAGATCGAACAAGGGACCGTCGATCTTGGTGTTGAATTCCACCAGATGCTGGCGGGAGCCGAAAAAGTTTTCCTGATTGGCGATGGCGCTGTTGACCGCCGGGGATGTGCGGTTCTGGAACGGATCAAGTGCCGTGGCCGTGGTGGTGCCGGCGGCGGCCGCGGCCGCCGCCGCGGTGTCATAGGATTGCTCATACAATCCCGTGACACTTGCGGAGCCGGTTACATAGGTGCTCCAGACAAAATTCTGGAAGACATCGGCATCCACGCCGACCGTGCCGCCGAATGTGGTCAGGTAATTGCGGTCGGTCAGATATGGCGCGCCAAGCGGATTCTGTGTTCCCATGGTCACCGTTTCCGACGTCGCCGCCACGCCCGGGGGCAGCGTGAAGTACGGATTGGTATTGGGGACCATCAGGCCCGCGATCTGGCCCGCGCCGACATGCGAATTGGTGTCCTGGCGGGACGCGAAAAGATCGCCATGCAGCCGCACGCCATCCCAGAGGTCCTGATGCCATTTGGCCAGCAAGCCGACACGGTCCTGCTCCGGATAGATATCCGCCTGCTTGGCCGTATCGCAGCGCACCTGGCTGTTGGCCGTCCAGCCGGGATAGGCATAGTTAATGCCATTGACGGTGACATTGGGCTGAGGGCAACCCAGCGAGCGCGCATCGGTGCCCCCGGTCGCGGTGAAATTTGTTGTCACGAAATCGCGGTCTTGCGCGCTCAAATGGCTGTTGCCGGTATATTCAACAGCCGCGGCAAAACCGCCGCCGGTCCAGGTCGAGCCGAACAGGACGCTGGCGGTGCTGGCCAGATAGCCATCCGCCGCGCTGCCGCCCAGTTTCAGCTGGACCCCGTCATAGTCCTGGCGCGTGATCACATTGACCACGCCGGAGATCGCATCGGAACCGTAAACGGCCGATGCGCCATCGGGCAGGATTTCGACGCGGTCCACCATCACAGTGGGCACGATCGAGGGATCGGAAATGGTCTGGAGATGTCCGGCGCCCACGAAGCGGTGGCCGTCGATAAGGTCCAGCGTCTGGGCCTGGCCGATATTGCGCAAATTGGGCGCGGTCGAAACAAAGCCGTCGGAATTGCCGGTGGGCGTGGGCGCCTGATTGAAGGTGCCAAGCTGGGGAACGGCGGCCAGCACGTCCTGCATCGTGTTTGCGGCGGTGACGTCGACGTCTTTTGAATCCAATGTAACCAGGTTCGAGCCCACCGGCGCGATGCCGTGAATGCTGGTGCCGGTCACAACAACCTGCTCGACATTCGCATTGTCCACGGGCTGGGCGGCGGCATGGGAAATGGAAAGCATCGATGCCGCAAGCGCGATTATCGCGGCCTGATTCAGCAGACCGGCGCGTCGGAACGTCCTGACAATCATGGCAATATCTCCCCGGATAATTTTTTTGGCTTGCCCGCCGCTTTACGAGCGAAGGCGCTGCCCTGTCAAAAATCCGTTGGGAATTTGTCTCAGTAAGTGAGACGACATTGCCACAATACGAGACGATTGAGCGAAGGATAGAAAGATATCCTTCTCACTTGCTGAGAGAAATTACGGCTTAAAGTTGGCGATGAGACGGAAGCCTTCGCGGCTAGCGTTTCTCCATGATGCGGGCGAACCAGAAAACGAACGCCAGATAGATCGCCACGGCGGATGTGAAAAACATCCAGTCCCGGTTCCAGCCCATCGTTCTTTGAAACAGGACGGCGAGCCTGTCGGCGCACCAGAATCCCAGCGCCATCAGGACCAGGCCAAGCAAGGCATCCACCTTGCCTTCGATTCGCCTGATGCGGCGCTCTACATCGTCATCCATCGAACGTCCTGATTTTCCGGCCGTGCATGGGATGGGTGCCAGCCCCTGTCCCAAACACGCATGCGATTCGGCGAACGGAACCGCACATTACCATCAAAAGCCGGCCGCGGGTCAGGCGTATCCGGCCGCTTGCGCCTTGCGGGACCGCCAGGCCAGGGCACGGCCATGCACGATGCTGAACACCACGGGCACAAAGACGAGCGTGGCGACCGTCGCGAAGACAAGCCCGCCAATGACGGCACGGCCCAGCGGCGCGTTCTGTTCGCCGCCCTCGCCAAGCCCCAGCGCCATCGGCACCATGCCGATGATCATGGCCAAAGCGGTCATCAGCACGGGACGGCAACGGACAAACCCCGCCTCGATGGCGCTGGCGATGGGATCGCCCGTCGCCTCCAGCCGTTCCCGGGCAAAGCTGACCACCAGGATGGAGTTGGCCGTCCCCACCCCCATGCACATGATCGCGCCGGTCAAGGCGGGAACCGACAATGTGGTTCCGGTCACGAACAGGCTCCAGATGATCCCGGCCAGCGCGGCGGGAAGCGCGGTGATGATAATGAAGGGATCGAGCCAGGACTGGAAATTGACGACAATAAGCAGATAGACCAGCAGAATGGCGCCGGCAATGCCCAGGTATAGCCCCGAGAATGCCGTGCGCATGGTGGCCACCTCGCCGCGCAGGACGACGGAATCGCCCCGTGGGAGCGTCTTCTTGTTCTTGGCGATCAGCTTTTCCACATCGCCGGCGACCGCGCCCAGATCACGGTCCTGGGTGGCGGCATACAGATCGACCGACGGCAACACATTATAGTGCGTCACGACCGCGGGCGAGCGTTGCCGCTGAACCTTGGCAAGCGCGCCGAGAACCTGGGGCTGGCCGCCTCCCGAGGCGGTGATCGGCAGATTCTCCAGCGCCGGCAATGTATCAAGGCGATATTCGGGCGTTTGCGCCACGATCGGATAGGAGACGCCGGTTTTGGGATCGATCCAGAAATTCGGCGCTGTCGTTGTCGTGCCGGCCAAGGCGGTGGCCATGGCGTTGGTGACATCACGCTCCGTCAGCCCATATTGCGCCATGCGGACACGATCGGCCAGAAAATCCAGCTGCGGATAGTCGTCGGATTGCTGCATCCGCGCATCGACGATGCCCGGAATGCGGCGCATCTGCCGCAGCAGATCCAGGCCATAAGCCTGCGCGGCCTTTGATTGCGGCCCGACGACCTGCAGATCGATTGGGGATGGTATGCCGAAATTCAGGATCTGGCTGACGATATCGGATGGCGGGAATGAGAAGGTGGTGCCAGGGAAATCCCGCGCCAGCCTGGCGCGCAGGGTTTTGACATAGCCCGCGGTCGGGCCATGCCCGGCAAGCAAGGTGACGAATATGTCGCCATCCTGTTCGCCGATCAACCCGGTGTTGTTATAGATCGTGTTGATCGAGCTTGGCGGCAATCCAAGACTGTCGATGATCGAGGAAAGCTCCCGCCGCGGGATGACCGCGCGTATGTCCCGTTCGATGCGCCCGAAAAGCTGGGCGCTGTCTTCGACCCGCGTGCCGACGGGCGGCCGGACATGCAGGGTAATCTGGCCGGCATCGACCGAGGGGAAAAAGTCCGACCCCAGGAACGGCACCAGCACCGCGGACAGCAGGACAAAGCCGAGAAAGGCGATCACGAAAGGACGGCGATTGTCCATCGTCAGGGCCAGCAGATTGCGATACCCCTCGCGCGCGAGATCGAAACCGTCCTCGAATTTGCGCTGCAGGTTTCCCAAAAGGCCGCTTCCCTCGCTGGCATGGCCCGGCGCATGGGCGCGCAGCAGATACATGGCCATGGTCGGGACCACGGTGCGCGACAGGATGAAGGAGGAAATCAGCGCATAGACGACCGAGGCGGCCATGGGCACGAACAGATACCCCGCAACGCCGGGAAGCGAAAACATCGGCACGAAGACGATGCAGATGCATAGCGTGGATACGAAAGCCGGCGTGGCGATCTGGCGTGCGCCATCCATGATGGCCGGCCTGACATCCTTGCCCTGTTCCAGGTGCCAGTTGATGTTTTCGATCGTGACGGTGGCATCGTCCACCAGGATGCCGACGGCGAGCGCCAGGCCGCCCAATGTCATGATGTTGAGGGTTTCGCCGGTGGCCCAGAGGACAATGAGGGCACACAGCACCGACAAGGGAATGGAAATCGCGATGATGACCGTGGAACGCCAGCTTCCCAGAAACAGCAGAACCATCAGGCTGGTCAGCAAGGCCGCGACCGTTCCCTCGCGAACCACGCCGCCGACTGCCGCCTTGACGAACACCGACTGGTCATTGAGCGTGCTGATCTTCAAAGTGTCCGGCAGCTGATCCCTGATCTGCTTCAGTTTTTCGATTACCCCCTGCACGACATCGAGCGTGGACGCGGAGCCGTTCTTCAGCACCGTGGATAGCACCGCTCTTGCCCCATCCACATGGACGACGCTTTGCTGCGGGGGATTTCCATCCCGCACATGGCCGACGTCGCGCATTAGGATGGTGGCGCCATTCACGGTCTTGATCGGCATGTCGTTGAAATCGGGCAGCGTGGCGGCGGAATTGTTCAGTTCGACCATATATTGGTAGCTGCCGATCTTCGCCGTTCCCACCGGCTCGATCTGGTCCTGGCTGGCCAGCGCGTTTTCGACATCGGTGGCCGACAGGCCATCAGCCTGCATGGCCTGCGGGTCCAGATCGACCTGGATCTGACGGGTTTTGCCGCCATAGGAGAACGGAATCGCGGCCCCGCGCACCGTGGTGAGCTGCGGGCGCACGAAATTCTGGGAAAGATCCAGAACCCGCTGCTCGGAAAGAACCTGGCTGGAAAGCGCGAGCTGCAGCACCGGAACGGTCGAGGCATTGTAGATGATGATCAGCGGAGGTTGGGTGCCGGGAGGCATCTGCCGGATGGCCGTCTGGGAGATGGACGTCACCTGCGCCGTGGCGGTGCGGATATCCACATTGGGCTGAAAATAGATTTTGACAGTTCCGATGCCATACATCGACTTGCTGTCGGTATGTTCAATGTCATTCACCGTCGTCGACAAAATCCGCTCATATGGCGTGATGATGCGCTTCGCCATCTGATCGGGCGACAGACCGGTAAACTGGAATGCCACGCCGACAACGGGAATACCGATATTGGGAAAGATATCGACCGCCATTCGCGACGCCGCCATCGGTCCGAAGATGAGCAGAAGAAGCACCATCACGACAAAGGTCAGCGGCCGCTCCAGCGCGACCTTCACAAGCCAGGTCATGCGGCAACTGCCTCACCCGGCGGGCGCATCAGAATTTCCGGTTCTGGCATGACATTGCATATCTCGTTACGACGGCCCGAAACGGCCGCCGTTATATCGCAGGAAAAATCGGCGAGACATCATTGGCTGGTCGCAAGATGTCGCAGCGCGCTTTGAAAGTTGCCCTTGCCTGTGGCTGCCAGAAGAAACTTATGGCCGGAACGCGCCAAGCCTATAATATCGTACTACGATATAAGTAGGGACAAGCCGGGGCTTCGTCGCGCGATGGCGTCGAAGGCAACTGATCGTCCACGCGCGACGCAGGACCGCGGCGTTCGCCACCATCCCACGGGGCTCCGCGAAGGATATCGATCCGGACGCGGCCGCCGAACGGAAGAGTTTGCTTACAACAACCTTACAACAATCGGCCGACCTGGGTATCGAACAGGGTCGCCAAATCGTCACGCGCGCGCCGCTCCATGACGATGTTCGTACGGCGGGTGCAGCTGCGCTTCAAACTTACGAAATTGTCATGTACCGCGGCGCAAAAAGTGCCCGCCGCGCCGCCGTGAACCTATTTGGCCGAATTGTTGCCCAGCTGTTGGAACACGCTGTCAACATAACCGGGAGCGCATGAAATGGGCATGATCACAAACATCAAGCGTTTCACGGGCATTGGCGAATTGCGGATCGTAAATCCTTTCGCGTTCCGGATCGGCCATGACCGTCGCATGCTGCATCATCGCGGCACCCCTGCCGATAAGAACGTCATCCGCCAGATGTTTCAATACGAAGACTATTCCTTCAGCCATTTGAAACGCGGCGCCGAGTTGACCGAAATGTATGACGCCATCGATCGGCCGCTGATTATCGATGCCGGCGCGAATATCGGGGCCAGCGTATGCTGGTTCCAGAAGAACTTTCCCCGTGCCCATATTGTGGCGTTCGAACCCGAGGATCACAACTTCGAACTGCTGCACCTGAATGCAAGCGACCTGAATGTCGACCTGCACCATAGCGCCGTCGGCGCGACAGAAGGCAGGGTGGCATTGATCGACCCCGGCCAGGGCGAATGGGGCTATCAGACCAGGGACGACAAGACGGCCAATGTGAAACGCGAATCCCTGGCGCGCGTCATAGGATCGAAGATCGCGGACGGCCTTGTTCCATTCATCGCCAAAATCGATATCGAGGGCGGAGAAGAAGATTTGTTCTCCGCCAATACGGATTGGGTCGATCAATTCCCCGTCATCATTATCGAACTGCACGACTGGCTGTTGCCCAAGCAAGGCACATCCCGGAATTTCCTTCGATGCATCGCCAACAGAAATCGCGACTTTGTCCATATAGGCGAAAACATCTTCTCCATTCAGATCCTTTCGCATTAGCCGGCAAACGCAAACCGCCGATAACCGATTGAATTCGCATAATGAATATGATGCCATGCCGGGCGTCATATCCGCTTCCATCCGGACGGCGCTATTGGCAAACTCCGCGCAACATGGCGATTGAGCGGAACCTTCCAGCGCTTGTCGTGGCGTTGGGTTTTCTTCTCGGAGCATTTCCGGCCAGCGCCGCAGACCCGCAAGCCTACACGGTGGACATTTCGGGAACAGGCGCATCGCAGATGGATGCCGCCCTGCGCGCCAGTTCCCAACTGGTTACATTGCAGGGCGCCGGGCCCATTGCGCCCTTCGCCCTGGTCAGCCGCGCACAAGCCGACATTGCCCGTTTGCAGACGGCCATGGACAGTTTTGGCTATTATCAGAATAAAGTCGGCATCACGATGGACGGGCTGGCGGTCGATGACCCGGCGCTGCCCGCGCGGCTGGACGCGATGCCGGCGGGATCACCGGTGGCGATCAAGGTCACCGCGACGCCGGGCCCGCTCTATCATCTGGCCAAGATCACGCTGGACGGCAAAGTTCCCGAGCATGACCGCGCCGCGCTGGGCCTGAATAGCGGCGATGCCGCCGTGGCCACGGCCGTGCTGGACGCACGCACACGCCTGCTGACGGCGCTGGAGGAAGACGGTTACGCCTTGGCGAAGGTGGATGGTCCCGATGCGACGGCAGACGACAAGGACCAGACGATCGATGTCACCTACAAGGTCAGCAGCGGTCCCCAGGTCGCGATCGGCGATATCCGCATCAATGGCCTGAAGGACGTCAACGAATCCTTCGCCCGCGGCGCCCTGACCGTTCATCCCGGCGACCGCTATCAGCCCAGCAGGATCGAAGCCGCGCGCCAGGCGCTGGCGGGATTGGGCGTGTTCTCCGGCGTCAGCGTGCGGGCTGCCGATCATCTGTCGCCGGACGGCCGCATCCCCCTGATCTTCGATGTCGAGGAACGCGCCCATCATGCCGTGACCCTGTCAGGCACCTATTCCACCGATCTGGGCGTCATGCTGGGCACGACCTGGTCGCATCGCAACCTGTTCGGCAATGCCGAGCAGCTCAATCTGACCGCGGCCGGCACGGGCCTTGGCACCGCAAGCACCGGGCTGGGCTATAACCTGTCGGCACAATATATCCAGCCCCGATTCTTGCAGACCAATCAGGTGCTGGAATTTGATGTCAGCGGTGTCAAACAGCAGCTCGATGCCTATGACCAGACGGCGGAAACCATCGCCGGCTTTGTGCGGCGGAAATTTTCCCCCCTTTGGTCGGGCAGCGCCGGCCTGTCGCTGACCCATGATCAGATCGCGCAGGAAGGCACGGACGCGCTGTATGAATTGCTCTCCGCGCCCGTCACCGTATCCTATGACAGCACCGGCATCACCGACGGCCTGCTGGACCCGACGCATGGCCTGCGCGCGGCGCTCGCATTGACGCCAACCCATGCCTTTGGCGGCCGGGACGCGACCTTTCTGCTGACCCAGCTCACCGCCTCCAACTATTTCGATCTGTCGGATAACGGCCGTTCGGTGCTGGCGCTGCGTGGGCTGGCCGCGACCATTCTGGGCGCCTCCAATCTCGACTTGCCTCCGGACCAGCGGCTTTATGCCGGCGGCAGCACCACCGTGCGCGGCTATGCCTATCAGTCGCTGGGCCCGCAGTTTGCGGACCGCAAGCCGGTCGGCGCCAAATCTGTGGATGCGGCGACGGTGGAATTCCGCCAGCGCTTTGGCGAGGATTGGGGCGCGGCTGTCTTTGTCGATGGCGGCCAGGCCGGCACCGGCGCGCCCTTCACAGGCCGGCTTTATGCCGGCGCCGGTGTCGGCGCACGCTATTACACGGCGATCGGCGCGGTGCGTGTGGATGTGGCGACACCGCTGGTGCATCTGCCCGGCGGGGACGCCTTCGAACTCTATATAGGTCTGGGCCAGGCTTTCTGATGCAGACACGGATCGCATATTGGGCTTTTGGGGTGGCGGGCGCGATCGTGCTGAGCCTGTTGCTGCTTCTTTATACACCGCCCGGCCTGGTGCTGGTGGGCGGACTGGTGTCGCCGCTCACGGGCGGTGAGGTACAGGTGACGGGTCTGGGGGGCTTCTTTCCCAATCATCTGCATGTGGCGCGGCTTCAGATCGCCGACCGGAAAGGCACGTGGCTTTCTGTCGAGATGGCCTCACTCGACTGGTCGGCACTTGCGATGCTGCGCAGTCATGTGTCGATAGACAATGTATCGGCCTCCAAGATCACGGTCGCCCGCCGCCCCATCCCATCCGGCGCGACAGAGGGACCGACGCCGCGCATCGACATCGCGCATCTGGCGGCGCCGCGCATCGTGATCGATGCGCCGGTGATCGGCCATGCTGTCACCCTGTCGGTATCCGGCAGCCTGCACTATGCCTCGATCCATCAGCTGGCGGCGGACCTGTTGGTTACGCGGCTGGACAATCAGGATCGCTATCGCGTCGCCGGCGGCATCACCAATGACATCGCGCGCGGCACTGCTGAAATCCATGAAGGCGCCGACGGCGTGTTGGGCAGGCTCGCAAACCTGCCGGGCCTGGGACCGGTGAATCTGTCGGCCCAGGCGCAAGGGGATGCACGCGTCAATACCATGGCGTTTCAACTGTCGGCGGGGCAGCTGCGCGCGGGTGGCCACGGCACTATTTCACTGGCTGCACGCCAGATGGATGTGGACGCCATCCTATCGGCGCCGGCAATGATTCCAAGCCCCGGCATACGCTGGCAGGCCCTGTCGGGCGACATGCATGTCCACGGGGCCTTCGATGCACCCAGGCTCGATGCGAAGGTCCAGCTGATGGATGGCGGCTTCCGGGGCGCGGCAGCCAAGACCCTGATCCTGAGGCTGACCGGCGATTCCGGTCATGCCGACCTTGAGGGCGCGGCGGAGAAAGTCACCTTGCCCGGCAGCCATCCCGATCTGATCGCGGGGGCGCCCTTGCGGCTGAGCGCCGAAGCCGATCTGAAAGACAAGACACGGCTGGTGCATTTCGAACTGTCGCATCCGCTGATGCAATTGCGCGGCTCGGCGCAAACCGCTGGCACCATAAGCGTCACGGCCGATCTGAGCCTGCCGTCCT
This sequence comes from Rhizomicrobium sp., assembly GCA_035547275.1. Classification (GTDB taxonomy): domain Bacteria; phylum Pseudomonadota; class Alphaproteobacteria; order Micropepsales; family Micropepsaceae; genus Rhizomicrobium. Next base: position 28,504 of record DASZVQ010000079.1, on the reverse strand, counting down.
TGGCGCCTTTCGCCGTGCTGGCCGGAACCGCGATGGGCGGCGATGCCAATTTCCACCTCCAGGTCAAAAAGGACCGCACACAGATCCAGACCAGACTGGATGGCCAGGTGAATGCCAAAGGGCAGACGATACCTGCCCGCCTGCTTGGCAAGGCCCGGCTTGCCGCGACAGCCGTGTTCGACGGCGCCGACCTGACGGCTTCGCATATCCAGCTGCAGGGCGCAGGACTCAATGCCGATGTTCGGGGCGACCTTCGCGGCAAGAGGCTCAACTACCGCTTTGTGCTCGACTTGCGCGATCTGTCACGGCTGGCGGCCGCGGTTGGTGGCACGCTTTCCCTGCATGGCACTGCCAACGGGCCTGTCGACAATGCCGCATTTTCCGCCAGCGGTGACGCGGTGCTGGCGACCCAGGGCTTTGCGCGTCAGCGGGTGGCGATCGAAGCCAGGGCCGATGGCCTGCCGAAGTTGGGCAATGCCCTGCTCACCCTGGATGGCCGGTTGGACGACGCCCCGCTGACCATGCATGCGGTCTGGAATGGCGGCAGGGCACGCCAGGCTAAGCTGGACGCCCGCTGGCGTTCATTCAATGCCCAAGCCGGGATTCATCTGGACGCCGGCAATGCCATGACAGGCAAGGCGCATCTGGCGCTGCGCCAATTGACCGACTTTGCCGTATTCACCGGCGTCAAATTGTCGGGCACGGCCGATGCCGCGATCACCTTCAGCCAACAAGGCGGCAAGACCAACGCCGCCCTGACCGCAAGCGTCGCCAATCTGCACGGCGATGCCGCCACCTTGGAAAGTGCGTCTCTCAAAGGCGCTGTCCGGGATCTTCTGGGCAAGCCGGGCATGGATATCGACCTGGGCCTGCACAAGATTGCCGCCCAGGGATGGGCCGGTGACGCACAGGGCCATCTATATGGGCCTCTCACCGGGCTCGCCATCACGCTGGATTGGGGCCTGGCGGCGCCGGACAAATCGCCGCTCAAGCTTCACGCGGCGGCGTCGCTGGATCTTCCGCGCAAGCAACTCACCCTGTCGGCCGTCACGGGCGATTGGCACAGCCTGACGCTGGCATTGGATGCGCCCGCCACCTTGCAATTTGCAAACGGTCTGGCGGTGGATCATCTGTCGGCGCATCTGGGCAAGGGCAGGATAACCGTGGCGGGCCGCATATCGCCCCAGCTTTCGCTGACGGCGTCAACCAGCGGCCTGACGCTTACCGACTTCCAGGCCTTCGCGCCGCAATTGGGGGCGCAAGGCGCGGTTTCCGCCCAGGCCGAACTGCGGGGAAGTCCAGCCGCGCCTGTCGGGCATATCAGCCTGCATGCCACCGGCCTCAGCACCATCTTCTCACGTGGTCTGCCGCCCGGCGCGATCACCCTGGATGCAGAGCTGTCGAGCGATCATGCCATGGTACAGGCTTCGGCCGACGCCGGCGCCAACGCCCATCTCGCCCTGTCCGGCACCGCGCCGCTCAAAGCCGGCGGCGCGATAGCACTGCATGCGGGCGGCAAGGCGGACCTTGCGCTGCTGGATGCCTTTCTGGCGGCGGAAGGTCGGCGGGTACGCGGCACGGTAACCCTGGACGGCGATGTTGGCGGCACCATGGCCCAACCGCGCATCACCGGCCATGCCGAACTGGCGGACGGGGAATTCCAGGATTATGCCCAGGGTTTGCGCGTGCATGACATCACTGCCGGGCTGACCTCGGACGGCACGCGCCTGACTTTGACACAATTGAAGGGTCAGGCCGGTCAGGGTTCGCTCACTGCCGCGGGCCATGTCGATCTGCAGGCGCCCGACATGCCCATCGACATGCAGATGAGCGTCACGAATGCGCAGCCCGTCGCCAACGATCTGATGAGGGCCAGCCTGTCGGGCGATCTGACACTGAAGGGCCATGTCAAAACCAGCATGAGCCTGGCGGGCAAGATACAGCTCACCGGTGGGGAAATAAATCTGCCCGAGAATTTCCCAGCCCAGGTGGCTGTGCTGAATGTGCGCCGGCGCGGCCAGCCACCACCGCCGCCGCCTCCCAGGCAAAGCCGTATCGCATTAGACATAAGCGTGCGCACCACGGGCCCGATCTTCGTGCGCGGCCATGGCGTGGATGCGGAAATGGGCGGCGCTATCCAGGTCGGCGGCACCGTGGGCGCGCCCGTCATCAGTGGCGGCCTGCGCATGGAGCGCGGCAGCTACACGATTGTTGGCCAGACCCTGGATTTCACCACCGGCCGCATTCGTTTCGACGGCACGGGCTTGCGCAGCAAGCTGGACCCCGCGCTCGATTTTGTCGCTGAGACCGTGTCGGGCGGCGTGACGGCAACCCTTACCGTCACCGGTTATGCGTCGTCACCCAAGATCGCATTGTCCAGCAGTCCGCAACTGCCACAGGATGAAGTGGTTGCGCATCTGCTGTTTCAGCAAAGCGTCAAACAGCTCACGCCATTGCAGCTGGCCAGCATCGCCCAGGCCGCCGCCGCCATGGGCGGCGTCGGCGGCGGCTTCAATCCCCTGGGCGCGGTGCGGCGGACCCTTGGCCTGGACCGGCTGTCGGTGGGCAGCGTGCAAGGCGGCGCCGGCGGTACCCAGAACCAGACCACCGTCGAAGCCGGCCGTTATGTCACGCGCAACGTCTATGTCGGCGTGAAGCAGAATCTGTCGGGCGGCACCCAGACCCAGGTGCAGGTGGACATCACCCGGCGGCTGAAGGCCCAGGCCACGCTCGCCACCGGCGCCAGCACCGTCACCACCCAGGGCAATTCGCTGCAGGACAATGGCAGCAGCGTGGGGCTGAGCTATCAGTTCGAATACTGAGACACCCGCGCGGCAAGCCTTTCTGAAACGGGTGTAAGCCATGCAGTCATGGTGCAAAACAGAAGAAACTTTCTGAAACATCCATGAAACGCGCGCTTATTAAGCCACCGGCATCGGATGATATCCCCGTGGCCAGGATCGGATTGCTGGAATGACAGTTATCATTTCGCTTGTAGCGGTTTTTGCCCTGGGTGGCCTGTCAGCCTGGAATCTGCGCTCCAGGTGGCTGCAAGATCGGAAAGACAAGAGACGGAAGCGCGTCTCGGCGGCGATCCGCCTGCTGCGCTGGTTATACGAGGTCGAATCCAGGCATCAGCATTTAAACTGGGAAATCACGCAAGGGCTGGATGTTGATCTCATGTTGCGGAACCCGTGGCAGTTTCAGGAAGCCTTCCGTCTGCCCGATCTGACTGACGCAAGCGCACTCCAGGACCTTTGGACACTGCCCTCCCTGTCATTCTCGCAAGTCACGCAGCTCCTGCTGACGGTCTCCAGTTACAATGCTTTCGTCGATAGCGCCCCGCTGTGCCAACAGCGCGAAGACGCCAGCCGCTCCCACCGATATGGCGCGGAAACGCCCGTGCGACTTCAGGCGGTCGGGCAGTGCCTGGCGTCTGCCATAGGCGAAATCAGGAAAATCCTGACGTCGAACGGGTTGGACCTTGGACCGCCCGTCCCAGGTCAAAAGACATTCGCTCAGTTGCCGCAAGCCATTTGTCCAGCCGCGGCCTGCGGTGTTCAGACCGGAGCGGCCATGGCCCGCTGCGGGGAGATCGCTTCCGGCCGCACATAGGCTGGCCTCTGATAGATCAGGACGCCCGCGCGCCACACTTCCAGGCCGCGATCGGCAGGCGCCTTCATCGCATGGGCCACGACCTTGGCCTTGGTATCGCAATCGCATTCCGCTGCAAAACAATGCGTCGGCCGATTTTCGCTGTCTCGATATCGTATTTCGTAAGCAGGCATGAATTGCTCCTTGAACAAATCAAGTATCCCGCTCGATCTCTCTCTTGTTCCATTCCGGATGTCGCGGGTCGAGTGAAAAGCCCGAAAGGCGCCTGTCCTGTTGGCGCGACACGCATTGCAAAATTCGTGAAATACCGCGGCAACAAATGGCGCCCAGCATCGGCTCGTGCGTACGGTTTTCCCCGGAATACTGACGCACAACTCGCCCCTGCCAGCCCCCCTGGCAGGGGTTTTCTTTGTCGGCAGCCTTACCAGCGGTATGTCGCGTCAAGCGTGCCGGAAAAGATGGTGGTGCCGGTGCCAAGACGGGCATCCGAGCGGACCCCGAATGTAAAGCCGTCGCGGGCCTGCAAACGAAGGCCGGCTCCCAAAAGAGCGGTGTCCCCGGCCGGCCGGGTGCCACGCAGGACAAAGCTCGATCCCGGCGCGGTCTGGAACGATGCCAATATCAGAGGATCGTCGTCCAGCTCCCGCTCCCAAGCCGCCGTGGTATCCAGCGACAGATACCAGCCGTCTTCCAGGGAGAAGTAGCGATAATACCGCCAACCGAACTCCGTATGGACGATCGCGGTTGTCATGGCGGAATAGGACGCGCCAAGGCTGGAGACCGTATTGAACAGGGTTTCGCTGTAACCGGGCTGGTGATAGCTGTCGCCGACCAGCGCAAAGAAAGGCGCCACGCTGGAAGCGTCATCCAACGTAAAGGTGTAGCCGGTCTCCAGACGCCCGCCCCAGTCGGTGGCGTGATAGCTGGCATCGAGCGAGAGAGTGTCAAAGGCCGCGACCGGCCGGGCGGTCAGAAGATCGTGCCAGCCATAGCCAAGCGCGAGGACGAGATAGGCCTGATCGAAAAACATCCGCCGCCCGTAAAGCGTGAGAACCGCATCATCGCTTCGGCCATTGCCGGAGCTTGAGGAAAAACTCTGCCGGCTCAAACCCAGGCTGGCCCCGATCAGGGTCTGATCATCGATCTGCCTGTCGGCTCCGAAGGTGGTGCCAAGAATGCTGGCGCGAACAGCCTGGGTCCCCTGTAGAGCATCCCCCGCCAGGCTGGACCTTCCGGCATAGAATGTCTGCCATACTCTCAGTCCGCTCAGGTCGATCCCGTCAGGCAGCCAGCCCGAAGACGATTGCGTGTCCGCTGTCGCGGTGGAAGCGCTTGTCGCCTGGGCCAGCGCGGGAGACGTCATCAGCAGGAACGCCGCAAGCGCGCCGGGAGCGGGCACGGATTTCATCGGACAATCCCGCAGGAAGCGGACGATTTTCGGCGGGACATCAGGACGTCGTCGCGCCATAGGCCAACGGCAGGCGCAGTTGCGCCACCAGTCCGTGATCGCGCCGGATGAGGTGCACGTCGCCGCCATGGGCCCGGGCGATGGACCGGCAGACGGCCAGTCCCAGACCCGTGCCATGCTTGTTGGAGGCCCGCGCCTGCGGCGCCCGATAGAAGGGCTGGAAAACGCGCTCCAGCTCCTCGTCCGGCAGGCCCGGGCCGTTGTCGGTCACTTCAGCCACGGCATCCTGATGGTCCTTGAAAAGCCGGATGCTGGCGGTATCGCCATATTTGACGGCATTCTCCACCAGATTGCCCAACAGGCGGCGCATCCCCAGCGGATCGACCTCGACAGGCGCCTGCTCGCTCTTTTCCAATGTCACCGGTTTTCCGATAAAGACGGCGTCTTCCACCACATCTTCCACGATGCTGCGCAGATCGATCTTCTCGCGCGCGCCCGGTTCGGATGCATCCCGGATGAAGGCCAGAACGGAGCTGATCATTTGCTCCATCTCCTCGACTTCCGCCAACATGCCTTCGCGCAGATCGTCGGGCACATCCTCGATGCGGAAACGCAGCCGCGTCAGCGGCGTGCGCAGATCGTGACTGATGGCGCCGACCATCGCGGTGCGATCGTCCACGAAGCTTTTCAGCCGGCTCTGCATGCGATTGAAGGCGCTGGCGGCGCGCCCCACTTCCGCGGGGCCTTCGAGCGCGAGCACGGATGCTGTGGGGTCGCGCCCCAGCTGTTCGGCGGCATAGGCGAAGCCGGCAATGGGACGCACCAGCCGCCTGGCAAAGAGCCAGCCGACCGGCGCGACAAGGCTGAAAGACAGGACGAACCAGAGCAGCAGCCGCCTTTGCCAGCTGTTGGGAAAGGGTTCAGGCGCCGGCTGAACCACGACCCATTGCCCGCTGGCCAACCGCATCGCGGCGACAAAGTCGCCTTCGACAAAGGGCGCGGGCTCCAGGCCAAACAGGCTTCTTTGATGCAGCGGCGCCGTCACGGGCGTCACGGCTTGCGGCGCGGCCGCCAGCGGCTTCGGCCGCTCTGCCGGCGCTTCCTGCACTGGCGCGGATGCAACATCGGGTGCGGGCGCCAGGGGGGCTGGCGCCGGTTGAACCACGGGGCTCGCATCCATCACATGATTGGGCGCGGAAATCTGCCGCTCCTCCGGTGCCGGCCGGAGCTTGCGTGGCGCTTCAGGCAATGGAATCGGAATCTGGCTTGGAATGACGGAACCGCTCACGGCGATGGCCGGCGCGACCAACCGCGAGGCAACGCCATTCGACAGGCCGGCGGCGGGCAATGTGCTGCCGGGCGCCACGCTGAAAACGCCCGGTCGGAGCATGACCGCGCCCGTCACATTGGGGCCTGTGACAGGGGGCATCGTCGCGCCATCGGCTGGCCGCGCGGGTACGATCTGCGGGGTGGCGGGCGAAATCACTTCATGCACGCCGGCCGCCGGCGCGGACATAACGGGCGCCACGGGAAGCGGCACCGGCACGATACGAACAGGCGCGGCCGCATTGGGAAAACCGGCGCCCGGTACGGCCGCGCCTGGAAATCCTCCGCCAGGAAAACCACCCGGAAAACCGCCGCCGGGAAAGCCGCCAGCGGTCCCCGCCGCGGCGACCTGGAAGTTGGCATCGATGAATCCGGGGGCCAAGTGATGCGGTTCGTCTCGTGCCATTTGCTGGGGCGCGGGTGCCGCAAATGTCAGCTGCGCCGTTTTTTGCGGCGCCCGCGCGACGCCCGCGAAAGGCAGCGGCGTATAGAAGAACAGCTGCACATCCACGTCATCGCGCTTGAGAAGCACAGCCAGATCGTGGCGCGAATGTTCGGACGTCAGCCAGCCCGGCCCCGACGGAGCCGGTGAATTTTCCTGAACAAGGCGCTGAAGCGGCCGCCCAGCGCCGGAAACAAAGGCTTCGCCGGTCAGGGTGCGGGCAATCGTTTCCAGACTGTATTGCGGGGGCGGCTCCGGCGGCAGCATCATGGTCAGGAACAGCGTGACCATCTGCGCGACAATGAGACTGCCAACCAGAAGCCCCACGATCTGCAGCGCCAGCGGCGGCCCGGCCAACCGCGGATGGGATGTCTGGTCCATGATCATGATCCTGCCACGGAAGCCGCGGCGGCGTCACGTCCAGCCGGCCTGTCAGATCTCATGGGAGCTCGCCGGGACAGGCTCGATCCCGTCAGGCGCGATGGCCGTGCCATCACTGCTTCTTGAGAGCGGACCGGGATCGACCGTGTAAGGCGGCCGGCCGGCCGTGGCCGGTGGAACGGCGCTGGCCGGCGGTTCGATCATGCGAGGCACGAGCGGGTGGGACGATGGCGCCGGCCCGAAGGCGACAAAAGCCAGCCAGGCGGCCATGGCCCCCAGCGCAAGGGCAAGAATGCCAAAGACGGAGAAGGTTCTTCTGGCCATATTCAAAAGTCCCGGCGGTTCGCGAAGACCTGTTTCAAAGGACTGATGCCGTGCGATCTTCGCTGGCGGTGCGTCTCATCTCCGGGGCTGGCCGGCCATAGCGACGGGGCAAAGCAGGCACACGGGCTCGAGATGATGCGAAAGCGCTCGGCAAGGGGCGCTTTCTGATCAGGACTTGCAGCATCAGGGTCGCCAGCAACAGCAGAACCAAGGCCATCCCGCCCGAAAGGTGCCGCGAAAGCCAGATCGCCGTATCGAAAAAGGAAGCCTGCTCGTGAAGATCCGCCGCGGGCGCGATCAACCCTATCGCCGGTGCCGGCGCCGCGTCCGCACTTGCGGGTCTTAAAAGCATCGATTGAACCAGAATGACGAACTCTCTCATTCAGCACCTTTCGCGGCGAAACAGGGTCCGGCGGCGCATTCAACTTCGGCTCAAACGGCATCCGCCGATTGCGAGGCATCCTTCTGCCGGCGATGGCGGCACCAATGATGTGGCCGATGGTGCAAGGTCCCTTTTGCCGCGATATTTCCCGAATATTTCAGCTTTGTAGTGTGCGAAAAATACCCATCCCGCCTGTCCCGTGGCGCTTTGACCGGGAATGTTGCGGCTGCATTGCAATGACGAAAAAAGGCTGGAACACTGGCATGGCAATATTCGCAGGATGAATGCCCACCTTCCTTCCATGGACCTCGCCACCAAAATTCTCATCGTCGACGACGATCAGGGCATCAGGACGCTGGTCGCCTCCTTCCTTGAGAAGCATGGCTTCCAGACGGACATGGCGGGCGATCCGGCCGAGATGCGCCGCAAACTGCAGAACAGCCGTTACGATTTGATCGTGCTGGATGTGATGATGCCGGGCGAGGATGGCCTGACCGCCCTGCGCAAGCTTCAGTCAAACAACGGCCCGCCCGTGATCATGCTGTCGGCGGTCGGCACCGACATCGACAAGGTTGTCGGGCTGGAGATGGGGGCGGAGGATTATATGGCCAAGCCATGCAATCCGCGCGAACTGCTCGCCCGCATCAGGACCGTGTTGCGGCGCAAGGAAGCGCGGCCGGCGCTGCGACAGCCCGCGAGTTCCGATGACGCCGAGCCGGCTGTCTGGCGCGCATTCGCGGGATGGAAGATGGATATGGTATCGCGCGTGCTGCACGATCCCCAAGACAATGTCGTCACCCTTTCGGATGGTGAATTCCGTCTTTTGCGCGCCTTTGTCGAACATCCCCGGCGCATCCTGACGCGGGATCAGCTGATCGATTATGCCCGCGGACCCGATACCGAGCATTATGACCGCGCGATCGATGTGCAGATAAGCCGGCTGCGCCGCAAACTGGCCGCCGGCGAAGACAGGCCCGAACTGATCCGCACGGTTCGCAGCGAAGGCTATATGTTCGTGCCGCCGGTCCGGCGATCTTGAGCGGACCCGCGGCTACGCCTGCACCGAGATGCAGGCCGACCAGGGGCCGAGAACGCCGGCCGCATGGTCCACGTCTCCGCAGCTGAAAAGGCATTCGCCATCGCCGAACACGCGGACCGGCGCGGCCCGCGCGCCCAGATTGAAAAGACAGCGCACCCCTCCCCGGGCGCTGACGCGGTCAAAGCCCAGCAAAGGAAAAGGCAGCGCCAGAGGTTCGACGCGCCCGGTCTTCAACGCGTCGTTTGAACGGCGCAGTTCCAGCAGCTCGCGCGTCCGCATCAGCACCGAATCCGCTTCCATATTCTGGACAGAAACCGCCCGGCGCGCATGTTCGTCCGGAATCGGAAGCCAGGGCTTGGCGGAGGAAAAGCCGGCATGAGGCACGTTCCTGACCCAGGGCATCGGTGTGCGCGCGCCATCGCGTCCTTGCGTCAGCGGCCAGTTCGCGATGGCCTCCGGGTCGCGCAGATCCGCAAAGGCGATTTTCGCCTGGGTCAGGCCCAGTTCCTCGCCCTGATAGAGGAAAACATTGCCCCGCAGACACATCAGCAAGGCGAGCAGCACCTTGGCGCGGGCATCGCTGTCCGATCCGTCATCCCAGCGGCTGACCACGCGCGGCGCGTCATGATTGGAAAAAGCCCAGCTGGGCCAACCCTCGCCCGGCGCGCCGGGCCATTTTGCCAGCGCATCCAGGATCAGGGAGGGCGAGAGACGCTCCGCATAAAGAAAATCGAAGCCATAGGACGTGTTCAACCGGCTGTTGCCCGCGGTAAAGGCTTTCATTTCGGCCAGCGCCTGTTCGCCGCCGACCTCCGCCACCGTGAAGCGGTCGGGCCCATAGCCGGTGACAACCTTCGCCAGCTTCTCGATGAAGGGTATGATTTCCGGCTGGGATTGATTGTGCAGGTGATGCTGGAAGTCGAAGGGGCGTTTGCGTTCCCCAGCCCCCTCCTTGACCGGCGGATTGTCCGCCAGGCCGGGATCGTGCATCGCGAAGTTTATGGCGTCCAGCCGGAAGCCATCCACGCCCCGCGCAAGCCAGAAGCGCGCCGTGTCGAACAACGCCTGCTGGACAGCGGGATTGTTGACATTGAGCTGGGGCTGGGATGGCAGGAAATTGTGCATGTAATACTGCATGCGGCGCCCGTCCCAGGTCCAGCATGGGCCATAAAAGACCGAAAGCCAGTTGTTGGGCGGCGTGCCGTCCGGCCGGGGATCGGCCCAGACATACCAGTCGGCTTTTGCGCCGCCGCGGCTGGACCGGCTTTCCTGAAACCAGGCATGCATGTCGGATGTGTGCGCATAGACCTGGTCTATGATCACCTTCAGACCCAGATCGTGCGCCCGTGTCACCAGCCTGTCGAAATCGTCCAGGGTTCCAAACAGCGGATCGACGGCCCGATAGTCCGAGACGTCATAACCGAAGTCCTTCATGGGCGAGGCGAAGAAAGGGGAAAGCCAGATGGCGTCCACGCCCAGTGACGCGACATAATCGAGGTTCTGGGTGATGCCTGGCAGGTCACCCACGCCATCGCCATTGGAGTCGCAGAAGCTGCGCGGATAGATCTGATAAATCACGGCGCCGCGCCACCATGGGGTCCAGTCCGGGCCCGTCGTCGAAGCCGGTCCGGTCATGCGCCCCAGCTACGACACGTCGTCGCAGAAGAATTCCGCAATTCCGAAACCATATCGAAAGTCCCTGTAGTATAACGTCTTTCAGCTTGCCAAACGATCCGGCGGTTTGCAAACTTTCGCGCACGGCAGATCCGATGACATATCCGCCTCAGCCACTTCCCTTGCGTCCGCTCCCGGAAAGACTTCTCGACATCCTGCTGCACCGGATGGCGAAGGACGAGAAGGCGGCCAAGCCGCATGACTGGCTGGCCGCGACCATTCTGACCGTGCGCGATCAGATCATCGATCAGTGGATGGCCTCTACCCGCGCCATGCACGCCTCGGGCGCCAAAAGGGTCTACTATCTGAGCCTGGAATTTCTGATCGGGCGCCTGCTGCGCGACGCGCTTTCCAATCTCGGCCTGACGGCGGAAGTGGAAGCGGCCCTGGCGACCTACGATGTCGAACTGTCCAAGCTTGAGGAGTTGGAGCCGGACGCGGCCCTGGGCAATGGCGGTCTCGGCCGATTGGCCGCCTGCTTCATGGAAAGTCTTGCCTCGATCGGCCTGCCGGCTTGCGGTTACGGCCTGCGCTACATCAACGGCATGTTCCGCCAGCGCATCAAGGATGGCTGGCAGCTGGAATATCCCGAGACCTGGCTCGCCCATGGCAATCCCTGGGAATTTGAACGCCGGGAGACGGCTTATCTCATTGGCTTTGGCGGTGAGGTTATCGGCAACGAGGCCGGGCATGTGCGCTGGCATCCGGCGGAAGTGGTGCGCGCCGAAGCCATTGATACGCCGGTGGTGGGCTGGCGCGGCAAGCGCGTCAACACGCTCCGGCTATGGAATGCGCTGGCGCTGGACCCTATCCGGCTGGATGCATTCAACGCCGGCGATCATGTTCGCGCACTGGAAGGCGAGGCCCGTGCGGAACGGCTGGTGCGCGTGCTTTATCCGGCCGACTCCACGCCCGCGGGTCAGGAACTGCGGCTGCGCCAGGAATATTTCTTCGCCAGCGCCTCCATCCAGGACATCCTTCGCCGCCACATCCAGTATTTCGGGGACATCAGAACCTTGCCGCAGAAGGCGGCGATCCATCTCAACGACACCCATCCGGCGGTGGCGGTGGCCGAGTTGATGCGTCTTCTGCTCGATGAGCATAATTTCAGCTTTGCCGAGGCCTGGGAGCTGACGCGCGAGACCTTCGCCTATACCAATCATACGCTGCTGCCCGAAGCGCTGGAAAGCTGGCCCCTGCCCCTGTTCGAGCGCCTGCTGCCGCGCCATATGCAGATCGTTTATGCCATCAATGCCGATCTGCTGCGCACCGCCCGCCGGCGCGAGGACATGGACGACCGCGCGGTATCGTCCGTCTCCCTGATCGACGAAAATGGCGAACGCCGCGTGCGCATGGCCAATCTGGCCTTCGCCGGTTCGCACAGCGTCAACGGCGTGGCAGCCCTTCACACCGAACTGATGAAACAGACGGTGTTTTCCGATCTGCACCGGCTTTATCCCGACCGGATCAACAACAAGACCAATGGCATCACGCCCCGGCGCTGGCTGCAGCAATGCAATCCCGGTCTCACCGGGCTGATCCGCGACGCGGTCGGCGACGGCTTCCTGGATGACGCCGAAAAGCTTGCCGCGCTTGCGCCGCTGTCGGGCGATAGCGGCTTTCTGGAGCGTTTTGCCGCCGTCAAGCGGGACAACAAGGTCGCGCTGGCCCAATATCTGCGGGAACAGGCGGGGCTCACGATCGATCCGGACGCGTTGTTCGATGTCAAGGTCAAGCGCATCCATGAATACAAGCGCCAGCTTCTCAACATCGTCGAGACCGTGGCGCTTTATGACCAGATCCGCAGCCATCCGGAACGCAACTGGACGCCGCGAGTTAAGATCTTCGCTGGCAAGGCCGCGCCCAGCTATCACAATGCGAAGATGATCATAAAGCTGATCAATGATGTGGCCCGGCGGGTCAATTCCGACCCGTCGGTGGATGGGCTGCTCAAGGTCGTGTTCATTCCGAATTACAATGTCTCGCTGGCGGAGAAGATCGTTCCCGCCGCCGATCTGTCGGAACAGATTTCCACCGCCGGCATGGAAGCTTCCGGCACCGGCAACATGAAATTCGCGCTGAACGGCGCCCTGACCATCGGCACGCTGGATGGCGCCAATATCGAGATCAAGGAGCGGGTGGGCGACGACAATATCGTCATCTTTGGCCTGACCGCCGAGGAGGTCGCCAAAAACCGCGCCCAGGGCCACAATCCCCGCACTATCATCGAAGGCTCCCGTGAACTATCCCAGGCCCTGGCGGCCATCGCCTCGGGTGTCTTCTCGCATGATGATCCCAGGCGTTATGCCGAACTGATCGGCGGCCTGTACGATCATGACTGGTTCATGGTGGCGGCCGATTTCGACTCCTACAGCACGGCCCAGCGCAATGTCGATCAGCGCTGGAGCGACAAGACAGGCTGGAACAGCGCGGCGGTGAAGAATGTCGCCCATGTCGGCTGGTTTTCGTCCGATCGCGCCATCCGCGAATACGCCAAGGATATTTGGGGTCTTTTGTGAAGCCGCCGCCCAGCGCGGTTGAAGCTTTGCTGCAGGGGCGCCATGGCGACCCGTTTTCGCTGTTCGGCACCCACGCCGGACCGGGCGGCACCTATGCCCGGGTGTGGATACCCGGCGCCGAGCGGGCCGAGGCTTTTGATCTCAACGGCCGCCGGCTGGGCAACCTCACGCGCAAGGATGGACGCGGATTGTTCGAGGGCCGCATTCTGGGCCAGCCGCAGCCGGTCAAATACAAGGCGCAAGGCTATGGCGTGCAATGGTGGGTGACCGATCCCTACAGCTTTGGTCCGGTGCTGGGGCCGCTGGATGACTATCTGATCGCCGAGGGCACGCATCTGCGCCTGTATGACAGGCTCGGTGCCCATCAGATCACCCATGAAGGCGCGAGCGGCATGCATTTCGCGGTCTGGGCCCCCAATGCCAGGCGCGTGTCGGTGATTGGCGATTTCAACGATTGGGACGGGCGCCGCCATGTGATGCGGAACCGGCGCGATATCGGGGTGTGGGAGATATTCCTGCCCGATATCGGACCGGGACGCGCCTACAAATTCGAGATCATCGCGCCCGATGGCAAGCTCTGTCCGCTGAAGGCCGATCCCTTCGCCTTCGCCGCCGAATTGCGTCCCGCGACCGCCTCCCTCACCACCGCCCCGCCATCGCATGTCTGGGCCGATGACGCCCATCGCGCCTTCTGGGCAAGAACCGATCCGCGGCGCGCGCCCATCAGCATCTACGAGGTCCATGCAGGGTCCTGGGACCGCGACGCGCAAGGAGGCTTCCTGTCCTGGGATGCGCTGGCCGACCGTTTGATCCCCTATGTCGTGGACATGGGTTTCACCCATATCGAATTCCTGCCCATCAGCGAGCATCCTTACGATCCGAGCTGGGGCTATCAGACAACGGGTCTGTACGCGCCATCGGCCCGCTTCGGCGATGCCGACGGCTTTGCGCGCTTTGTCGATGGCGCGCACAAGGCGGGCCTTGGTGTCCTGATCGACTGGGTGCCGGCTCATTTTCCCACCGATCCGCATGGGTTGATCCGTTTTGACGGCACCGCGCTTTATGAACATGAAGACCCGCGCCTGGGGTACCATCCCGACTGGAACACGGCGATCTACAATTTCGGCCGCCGCGAGGTCTCGGCCTTCCTGGTCAATAATGCGCTGTTCTGGGCGGAGCGCTATCATATCGACGGTCTGCGGGTGGATGCGGTGGCGTCGATGCTCTATCGCGACTATTCGCGAAAGGCAGGCGAGTGGATTCCCAACCGTGAAGGCGGACGCGAAAATTGGGAGGCGGTGGAATTCCTGCGCGCCATGAACCGGACCGTCTATGCCGCGACGCCGGGCATCATGACGGTGGCGGAAGAATCCACCTCTTGGCCCGGGGTGTCGCGGCCGGTCCATGACGGGGGCCTGGGGTTCGGCTTCAAGTGGAATATGGGCTTCATGCACGACACGCTGCGCTACATGGCGCGCGATCCCGTGCACCGCGCCCACCATCATGAGGATATCACCTTCGGCCTGCTCTATGCCTTCAGCGAGAATTTCGTGCTCGCGCTCAGCCATGACGAAGTGGTGCATGGCAAGGGTTCGCTCCTTACAAAGATGGCCGGCGACGACTGGCAGAAATTCGCGAACCTGCGGGCTTATTACGCGTTGATGTGGGGATATCCCGGCAAGAAGCTCTTGTTCATGGGTCAGGAATTCGCACAGCGGCGGGAATGGAGCGAAAGCACTGCCCTGGACTGGCACCTGCTTGACGCCCCCGCGCATGATGGTGTGCGCCGGCTGGTCCGGGACCTTAACAATCTTTATCGCGAGAAGCCGGCTTTGCACGCCCGCGATTGCGAGGCCGAAGGCTTTGCCTGGGCCATTGTCGACGACCGGGCCAATTCCGTCTTCGCCTGGGTCCGCCAGGCGCCCGGCGCGGCGCCGATAGCTGTCATCGCCAATATGACCCCGGTTACCCGTTCCGGGTACCGGGTACCCCTGCCGGCCGACGGAACCTGGAAAGAGATGGTTAACAGCGATGCCCTACACTATGGGGGCAGCGGCGTGGGCAATATGGGGGCGGTTTCCTGTGTTTCGGGGGCGGCCATGCTCACCCTTCCGCCGCTGGCGACGATCATGCTGGAGCATACAGGTTGAATATGTTGGGCTGGCGATAGCGAGGATCAGATGGCCGACCGGCGTGGACAACCTCTGGCGCGTGACGCGATGGCCTATGTCCTGGCGGGTGGGCGCGGCACGCGCCTGGCCGAGCTGACCGAACGGCGGGCCAAGCCCGCCGTCTATTTCGGCGGCAAGGCCCGCATCATCGATTTCGCATTGTCGAACGCGATCAATTCCGGCATCCGCCGCATCGGCGTCGCCACTCAATACAAGGCCCATTCCCTGATCCGTCATCTGCAACAGGGCTGGAACTTCCTGCGCCCCGAACGCAACGAAAGTTTCGACATCCTGCCGGCTTCCCAGCGTGTCACCGAAAACCAGTGGTACGAAGGCACCGCGGATGCCGTTTTCCAGAACATCGACATCATCGAAAGCCACGGCCCGGAATATATGGTCATCCTGGCGGGCGATCACATCTACAAGATGGACTATGAATTGATGCTGCGCCAGCATGTCGATCAGGGCGCCGATGTGACCGTGGCCTGTCTGGAAGTCCCGCGCCCATCCGCGACCGCCTTTGGCGTCATGATGGTGGACGAGAAGGACCGCGTCATCGATTTTCTGGAAAAACCGGCAGATCCACCGGGTCTTCCCGGCAATCCCGACATGACCCTGGCCTCGATGGGTGTCTATGCCTTCCGCACCCAGTTCCTGGTCGATCAGCTGCGCCGCGACGCCGCCACCCAAGGCTCCAGTCGCGATTTCGGCAAGGACATCATCCCCTGGCTGGTCAAGAACGCCAAGGCGGTGGCGCATCGCTTCAAGGATTCCTGCGTGCGCTCCAGCAACGAACGAACCGCCTATTGGCGCGATGTCGGGACAGTGGACGCCTATTGGGAAGCCAATATCGATCTGACCGATGTGGTCCCGGAGCTGGATCTTTATGACCGCACCTGGCCGCTTTGGACCTATGCGGAGATTTCGCCGCCGGCCAAGTTCGTCCATGACATCGATGGCCGGCGCGGCAGCGCGATATCCTCACTGGTGTCGGGCGATTGCATCGTCTCCGGCGCCACGGTGAAGCGCAGCCTGCTTTTCACCGGCGTGCGCGCCCACAGCTACTCCTCGCTGGAAGAAGCGGTGGTGATGCCCAGGTGCCATATCGGGCGCGGGGCGCGGCTGAGGAAAGTGGTGATCGACCACGGCGTCAATATCCCGGCGGATCTGGTTGTCGGGGAAGACCCGGCGCTGGACGCCAGCCGCTTCCGGCGCACCGCCAATGGCGTCTGCCTCATCACCCAGGCGATGATCGACCGGCTGACATGACACAAGTCCTGTCTGTCGCCTCTGAAGCCTTCCCGCTGGTGAAAACCGGCGGACTGGGCGATGTCGTCGGCTCGCTCCCCGGCGCCCTGGCCGAGCATGGCGTCACCATGACCACCCTGTTGCCGGGTTATCCGGCGGTGCGCGCCGCGATCGGCGTGGCGCCCCTCGTACATCGCTATGACGATCTGATGGGGGCGCATGCCCAGATCCTGTCCGGCTGGCTGAACGGACATCCGCTTCTGGTGTTGGACGCGCCGGCCCTGTTCGACCGCGAAGGCGGCATCTATGGCGACACCAGCGGCATCGATTGGCACGACAACTGGCGGCGCTTCGCGGCGCTGGGCCGGGTGGCGGCCGATCTGGCCTCCGGTGCAATACCGAACTGGCATTTCGATCTTCTGCATGCCCATGACTGGCAGGCGGGCATGGCACCCGCATATCTGCGCTATGCCCCCGGCCCTGGAGCGCGAGCGCCCAGCATCATGACGATCCACAACATCGCCTTTCAGGGCCGCTTCGACCGTTCGATTTTCAATTTCCTAGATCTGCCGGCCCAGGCCAACGGCATCAACGGCGTGGAATATTACGGCGGCATTGGCTTCCTGAAAGCGGGTCTTGCCAATGCCGATGCCATCACCACCGTCAGTCCCACCTATGCCAGGGAAATCCGCGATCCCGGTTTCGGCATGGGACTGGAAGGATTGATCCGGGCGCGCGCATCCGCCGTGTCGGGCATCCTCAATGGCATCGACGTATCGGTCTGGAATCCCCGATCCGACACCGCGCTGGCCGCCCGCTATGCGCCGGACGATCTGGAAAAGCGCCAGATCAACAAGAAGACGATCGAGACCGGCTTCGGCCTGGCGCCCGGCGATGGTCCCTTGTTCACGGTCATCAGCCGGCTGACCTGGCAGAAGGGCATGGATGTCCTGATGGAACAGCTCGATGCGCTGGTGGCGCTGGGCGGGCGGCTGGCGGTGCTGGGAACGGGCGAAGCCACCCTGGAAGCCAGGTTCCGCACCGCGGCGGCGCGCCATCCCGGCCGCATCGGCGTGGCCATCGGCTATGACGAAAAACTGTCCCATCTCCTGCAGGGCGGCGCGGATGCCATCCTGATCCCGTCGCGCTTCGAGCCTTGCGGCCTCACCCAGCTTTATGGGCTGGCCTATGGCTGCGTGCCGGTGGCCGCGCGCACTGGCGGCCTCGCCGACACGATCATCGACGCCAATGAAGCCGCGCTGATCAATGGCGTGGCGACCGGCATCCTGTTCGATGAGGTCAATGGCGAAAGCCTGATCGAAGGCGTGCGTCGCGCTGTGGCGCTGTTTGGACAAAAAGACGTCTGGCGGCAGGTCCAGCAACAGGGCATGCGGGCCGATTTCTCATGGAAGCGCGTCGGCGCCCGTTATGCCGAGCTCTATCGGAAAGTCCTGGGCGACGCAGCGGCATGAAGCTGGGATCGCATCTTGTCCCAGGCGGTGTTCACTTTGCCGTGCGTGCGCCAGACGCCGCAAGGGTTGAGCTGTGTCTCTTCGCAAATAGCCAAGAAACCCGTATCCCGCTGGAGCGTGAGGGTGAGATCCATGCCGCGACGGTGCCGGGCATCGCCGCGGGCCAGCCTTATGGCTTTCGCGCCCATGGCGACTGGGCCCCGACGCAAGGCCGCTTCTTCGACCCCGCCAAGCTGCTGGTGGACCCCTATGCCAAGCTTCTGGATGGCTGTTTCCAGTATCATCCCGGCTTGCGCGAGCCCGGCCAGGATACGGCCCTATGGGTGCCCAAAGCGGTGGTCACCCCCATGCTTCCCGTTGCGCCCGCACCGCCGCCACTGCTCAAGCGGGGTGGGTTGATATACGAGCTGAATGTTCGCGGCTTCTCGTTTCGGCACCCCGACATACCACCCGCCCAACGCGGCACCATCGCGGCGCTGGCGCATCCGGCCATCGTCGCGCACTTCCAGAAGCTGAAAGTCAGCGCCATTGAGCTGATGCCGGTGGTGGCCTGGATCGACGAACGGCATCTGCCGCCGCTGGGGCTCCACAATGCCTGGGGTTATAATCCCGTCGTGCCCATGGCGCTGGACCCGCGTCTGGCGCCTGGCGGCATCGAAGAGTTGCGGAGCACGGTCGCGGCACTGCGCCAGGCGGGCATTGGCGTCATTCTCGATCTGGTGCTGAATCATACCGGCGAAAGCGACATCGCCGGACCGATCCTGAGCCTGCGCGGGTTGGACAATCGCTGCTATGCCCAGGCCGCCGACGGCAGCCTGATCAACGACACCGGAACCGGAAACACGCTGAATGCGGCCGAACCGGCGGTTCATGCGCTGATCGTGGAAAGTCTGCGGCATTTCGCGGGTTGTGGCGTTGACGGCTTCCGCTTCGATCTGGCGACCGTTTTGGCCCGAGGCCCGGACTTTGATCCGCACGCGCCCATTTTCGACGCCATCGCACGGGACCCGTTACTGCGGGACCGCATCCTGATCGCGGAGCCCTGGGATATCGGTCCTGGCGGCTATCAGCTGGGAAAATTTCCGCCGGGCTGGCTGGAATGGAACGACCGCTATCGTGACGATGTCCGCCGCTTCTGGCGCGGCGACAGCCGCACCGCCGGCGCACTGGCGACACGGATGATGGGTTCGTCGGACATATTCTCCGGCGTCACCAGCCGGAGCGTCAATTTCATCGCCGCCCATGATGGTTTCACGCTTGCCGATCTTGTCAGTTATGCCGCCAAGCACAATGACGCCAATGGCGAAGCCAACCGCGACGGTCAGGACCAGAATTATTCCTGGAATAATGGCGTCGAAGGGCCGTCCGACGATGCAGGGATCGTGAACCGCCGCAGAACCGATCTCAAAGCGCTTCTGTCCACGCTTTTCGTGTCGCGTGGAACCATCATGCTGTGCGCCGGCGACGAATTCGGCCGCACACAAAAGGGCAACAACAATGCCTATGCCCAGGACAATGAGATGACTTGGCTGGACTGGCTGGGCCGCGACACGGAGCTGGAAGATTTTACCGCCGGCCTGGCGTCTTTGCGCGCGCGATCGCTTGCGGCCCAGGCGGCCGATTTTGTTGGAACCGCGACCTGGTGCGATCTTTCGGGCAATGCGATGACATCCGACGGATGGGATGCGGCATCGCTTCAGGGATTTGAAGTCCATATTCCGATGAACGGGCATTCGGTCCTGATCATCCGCGCCGACCAGAAAACACGAACGCTTACCATCCGGTTGTCGGAATAAGGTTCCGTCCGGCACCGCGCACGCATGGAAATGGCCAGGCGTCAACCGCCCGTGGGCGCGGCGATGAGCGTTTTGTTGCGAAGAACCAGAACCAGACGCCGGCCGAGCTTCAGCAGCGGATAGACCGCCGCGGCGACCTTGCGGTTGGACAGAAGCACCTGGTTCAACCGGTTGAAGGCCGATGAACCGCTGGACAACAGCGCCAGCATATGGACCGCGTCGTGACCATGATAGACGCGGCCGCGATAGACGAAAAGCATCCCCTCATTCAGGTCATAGCCTTGCGACCAATAATGGGCCACGCGCGGGTCGGCCGATCGCGCATCGAGCAATTCGACCGGACCGACAGCTTCTCTCAGTTTCATGAATTTCACATAGTTCTGACAGAAAACGCAGTCACCGTCATAGACAACCAAGGCTGGCTGATCCGGTCTCCCGGTGGCCACGCTGTTATCGGCGGTCATTTCCATCACAGAAACTCCAGGATCTTCATAATCCGCCTGTCGCCGGCGCCCGTCAATTATGCCGCTATGCCTAAAAAGCCAGCACATGGTTCCCATCGCTTTCCTTGATTTCGGGGGAACCCGAATGCTACTTTTGCGTTCCTATTGGCCTCCAGACCGGCGTCATGAGAAGGCATAGGTATAAATGTCTGGCGGGGAAGCTTCGTCGGCGGATGCAGTGACACCCATAACGATCTCAGTCGTAGTGCCATGCTACAACGCCTCCGCATGGATAGGAAAAGCGCTTCAGTCTGTTCTTGACCAGGATTATCCGGGACTTGAGATTATCGTCGTTGACGATGGATCTTCCGACGACAGCCTTTCGATCGTAAAGACCTTCGCAGACAGGGTCCGCTGGCTGTCAGGGCCCAATCGCGGCGCCTGCGCCGCCCGCAACCGCGGCTTGGCCGCCACCGCCGGTGATTTCGTGCTGTTCCTGGACGCCGACGACTATCTGCACGGCAAATATCTTTTGCAGATGGCGAAGTTTGCGACGCCGGGCACGGCCGTCGTCGTCGGTGCCCATGCCTGGATCGACACCGAACACAATCGGCTGCTGGAGTTTCAAACCTATCAGGGCGCCAATTCGCATCGCGCCTTGCTCGCCCGATATCTAACCCATCCCATGCAGAGCGCCGCCCTGCTGTGGGAGCGGAGATCCCTGCTCGATGCTGGCGGCTGGAACGAAGACCTTCCGATCTCTCAGGATGCCGAGCTTGCCCTGCGCATGTTCCTGCGCGGCGGCAAATTCGAGGTCGCGGTTCTGGACGATGCTTATGCCGTGTGGTGCGAACACCGGGCCCCACGGATCACCAACAGGATAACACGGGCAAAAGTCGAGGCGATGCTGCGTGTCCTGTCCACACATGCGCCGGCGCTCAGCGCCCTGCAGGACGCGGAAATCGACAAGGGGCTGGCGGTGCGTTTCTACAGCCTGTCCCGGCTGGCTTACGCCAACGGACATGACACTGTGGGCAAGGCCGCCCAGAAGGCCGCCGCGGCGCTGGGCTTGACCGTTCCCATGGGCACGCCGCTGCATCGGTTGACCACCCGGCTTTTCGGACTTCGGCTGAAAACGCGCCTCGCCGCGCAGTATCACCGGCTGTTGGCCCGCGCCACCGTTCATCAACGCCCTTATCCGTACAACCTCAGCTAGCGCGTTTCGCGGCTAAGCCCTGTCACAGCGCCGCGGCGGTCTGTGAGCCGGCAGGCACCCGAACCGACCAGGTCTTGCGCACGTCGCGCTGCAGCCTGCCGTCCCTCAACGACAGACAAACGCTGTCGACACGATAATCATAAGCGACGATGTCGCTCATCCTCAGTGCATTGAAGCCCCGATATTCGAACGGGTTCGGCACCATGTGATGGGGATAGAAATAATAGGTGTTCCAGTTCTTGAACCAGGGCCGCTCGCGCGCGTACTGGTCGGCGTCGATGATCATGCGCCGCACGGCGCCCAGGGAAAATTCGTCATCGGCATGCGAGTTCACCATGGGCCCGCAGGTCATGGCGTCATGCCAGTCTTCCAGATTCTGGGTGTTGCCGCCCGTGCGCCGGGGAAACGAGCCTGGGGGAAGGTAAAGGCGATCCTGCGCGATGTTGTAGGCATAGATGCCGAAAAACGGGCCGGGAATGTTCACGCTGCGTCCGTCGCGGGTTTCGGCACTGATCTGCACGCTGGCGATCTTGGGACCATCCAACCAGCCCAAATGGTTTGTGTAGAAGGGCTTGCCGCCCAGCGCCATGGTAAGCAGCATCGCGATCGACATGGGCAAGGTGAGTTTCCTGCCAGGCAGATGCCTGGAGGTCGCGAAAATCAGCGCATTGATCAATATCCAATAGAAAAACAGCGCGCCAAGCGTGAAGTAGACGCCGACATGGAACAGGTCGTAAAATATCGTCAGGGCGACAAGGATGCGCCGATTGAGCGCGCCCAGCGGCGCCAGGAGTTGACCACCCAGCACCAGGATGTTCAGCGCCACCATATGGGTGGTGATCCCGTCCCAGACGCCCTGCAGCAGCCAGGGGAATTTTGACAAAGGATTGTCCCCGCGCTCGAGCCCCATAAGGATCGAGATCGCCGTATTGTTGTGAAAGAGCCAGGTGAGAGGCTGTGAGCCGCCAGCCTCAAGTTTGGCCAGGCCGGAAAACAGATAGTTCCGAAGATGGGCGCCAACCATGATCGCCCAGACCAGAGACAGGGCCTGCTCCCGGATATCGGGCAGCCATGCCGCGCCGTGCGTGTCGCCATTCCCGCCGATGATACTGGCGAAGACGCGGCGCACCGCCGGCCATTCGCAGGCGCCGACCACCACCATCGCGCCAATCGCGGAAAACAGGCCGGTCTCGATCATGCCGACATAATCAGTCTCGACGACCTCGATCCCGATGTGGTTGACGATCGCCAGGCGGAACATGAGGTAGTAGCCAAACAAGGGTATCGCGAACACCGGCCGCCATACCGACGCAGCGCCGATCAACAGGGCGATGACCAGGCTGGACGCGAATAACGGGGAGGCACCAAAATCAATGAGGTTCGGAATTCCAGGCGTCGCATCGATGGAATCGAAAAACACCTGGACGGTGACCACCGCGGCGATCACCCGGATGAACAGGCTCAGAAACTTCGGAATATCCGCGTAGCGGACGCGCGCAAACGGAATGCTGGCTGCCGCGGATGCGCAGGTCATAAGCAGAGTCACAGGCGCGGAAACCGACGCCAGATGAAACATCTTTCTGGCGCACATGTAGAAGAGCAATGACAGCAGCGCCAGAGCGACAGAAATGGCGGTCTCATTCCGTACCGTCATGTATGCGGGACGGGAAGGATGCTTCAGCGCCACATCAATGGACATCACGCCAGCCCTGAAACTGTCGCGTGACTGTCAGGACCGATAGCAGCGAAAATATGGCGACAATGCTTCCCAACAATCATGTCGTCCGCGCCAATATTTATGTCGCACAAAAAGTTCCATGCGACGATGCGCTCGGCTGCATATATCGCGGGTCGGTCACCTAACGCCGTTGCCGCGTTTGCGATCCCCATGTCCGGCGGAACTCGCCGTCATGCTTCCCAATTCATCACCGAATGTGACTTATCCGTGATCATTGTGATCAATGCGCGGGCGCCGCGGCAATCTTGCAACACAACACTCGGAATGTTGTCAGCCGACGCCGGCGGGGGGCATATAGGAACGCGGCAGAAGCCACCGAAAGTTCCGCTTGTGCTGCGGGACCCGGGCGGTCGCACGGTGATTTTTCATGGCCGGCTTGTTTCAGCCTTGCCCCAGTCGACGGGCCGCCACACAGGTCAAAAAGGCGGCATGGCTCCAGCCCAGATCGCGGGCTGAAGCCGGCGCGCCGGAATTCTGGTCAAACTGCTCGGACAAAAAACCATCATCTGGCGCGAATCTTCGGATTGTTTCCAGGAACGCATCGCCACGCTCTCTGTCGCCGGCGCGGTAGCAATATTCCGCCGCCCCGAACGTCGCGAAATAGTAAGCGCCGCCGGAATAATAGATGTCGCCGGCATAACGCCCCATGGCGGGGCCATCTGCCATGTTCCGGTTGATGGCGTAGGAGCCGCGAAACAGATCAGCCAGCCGGTCCAGGGTTGCAGTGAAATGCGCATCGGGTGGCGCGCCCGCATGGTTGGCCGCAAGAATGACGGCGATGTCCAATTCCTTGGCCGATCGGCCTTGCCCCAACATACGCGAGCGAATGAAGCCGAGTTCCGGCGACCAGAATTCTTTCAATGCAAATTCCAGCGCTTGCGCCTCCTCAAGACAACAGCTTGCGAGATCGGGATCATGCGGCAGCAGCCAATCTCCGCCCAGGCGCAGCGCCGCTTGGCAAACCCGCATCGTATAATAGTGATGGCCCATTTCCTCTTCCCAGATGTCGAAGCAGGGCTTGCGGGCATGGGCAAGAAGAAAGCGCAGGTCGCTGGTCAACAGGCTTTTCTCCGCCTCGCTTTCGATCCCCCAGCGCATCAAAGCCAGCGCGCGCAGGGCCGGTCCGTCATATTGCGGCCTTGGCCAGTCGGAAATATCCAGCGTGCCATCCGGATTGACCCGCGTTTCGGCCGGGATCGCGTCGCCATGGGCGCGCGCGATATCGACACGCAGAAAGCGCTGGAAATCCGGCTCGGCCCGGGCCTGCCAGCCGGCCGGCATGTCGCGGCCATCGAGCGTGGCCAGATCCAAGCTGAAAGACACAAAGTCCGCCAGCAACTGCCGTGCCCGCTCGACCTCATGCCGCACAAGCCGCAAAGCGTCCATGATCAGCGCGCTGTCGCGGTACCAATGGAAAAAATAATCGGGAT
This sequence comes from Rhizomicrobium sp., assembly GCA_035547275.1. Classification (GTDB taxonomy): domain Bacteria; phylum Pseudomonadota; class Alphaproteobacteria; order Micropepsales; family Micropepsaceae; genus Rhizomicrobium. The sequence goes on along the minus strand of DASZVQ010000079.1, from coordinate 3,880 downwards.
CGGGGTCATAGGATGCGATCACCGCGGAAGCAACGACCGATCCGCGCCGTGGGACGATCGTCTGTCCGAACCCGGCGCGTATCTTCATCTGCTGCGCGGAAATGCAGCGGAGCAGGCCCGCGATGGCGTCGCCCCGCCGGCCTTCAATCCAGGCATCGAGCGCCATCATGCCGATACCGTCTCAAAGCCCAGCCGGGCAAGCCCGGCGCGAATATCCGGCACCGACATGAACAACTTCCACAAAAGCCCGGTCCGGTAATTCTCGATCATGACCACAATCGGCCCTTGGTCGATCGCCAGGAACGTGTCGGCGAACCAGTCGCGCCCTATATTGAAGGCATCTGTGAAACCATAACGCCCCCAGATGCGGGCGCCCTGGGTTTGCAGGAAGCCGCGCAGCGCCGCAAATGCCTCGTTGGGCGTGTAGGCAAAACTCGACAAGGCCGCGGTCGGCGAGATCGTGCCATTGTCGTTGCCCGGGGCATGGGCGTCATAGCCATCCGGATCGTCGCTGGCGGTCAGCCCCCAGCAAGCGGGGCCATAACCCGCAAAACCGCCGGGATTGGCGCGGCAATGGGCATGGTTGATGCGCGCCTGGGCGACATTCTGTTCCCAATAATCGGCATGGGCATCGCGCAATCCGCGCGGGTTCAGGCCACAGAAGGAATAATGGGTGAAGAACAGCGGCCCGCCCAAAGCGGGCCCCAACGGCAGGCGGATGCCATAATAGCTGTTGCCATTGCGATAATCGGGACCATCGCAGAATCCCTGTTCATAAATCTCGCGCCCGATTCCATGCGTCGGGGAAGCCGCCGCGAGAACATAGGTAATCAGACATTCATTCCAGCCCCGGATGGCATGATTCATGGCAAAGCCGTGCCGTGGGCTCCAGTGCCAGGTCAGCACCGCCTGACCCGGCTGAACATGCCAATCCCATTCCACGCTTTCCCACAGGGCCGTGATACGGCTCCGCAAGCCCGCATCCGCCGGCCGGTCGAGCCAGGAGCGCGCCGCGAGCAATCCCATCATCAGGAACGAGGTCTCGACCAAATCACCGCCATCGTCCTGCGCCCCGAACGGAATGGTCATGCCGGTGGCGCCATCAAGAAAGTGCGGGAAGACGCCATGATGTCGCTCGGCCCCTTCCAAGGCCGAAAGCATGCGGTCCAGGCGCGCCACCGCCGCATCGCGCGTGATCCAACCGCGCGATACCGCCACGATCATCGCCATGACCCCGAAGCCCGATCCGCCCACCGCCACCAGGTGATCGTCCGCATCGGCGCTTTCGCGATTGCGGTCGCGCGCCAGCCCGCTCTCGGGCTCCGCGCCATCCCAGAAAAAGCGGAATGTGCGGCGCTGCAGCGCTTCCAGCAGCGCCTCGTCGGGCAGGCTCGCCAAAGCCCCTGGCGAAAGTTCATGCATGGCTTGGCGCCTGCTTTGCCACATCATCACAAATCAAAAGCGCGCGGCGGAACTCGGCAACCCTGAGCAGGGTGGCGCGCCAATCGGCGATCATGCTGAAATTGTCGACAAACCAGCGCAGCGATTGCTGCACCTGATTGAATGCGCCCACCGCCATCATCAGGCCGCCGAATGTCAGGGAGCCGCTGAAATAGGCCGGCGCCGCGATCAGGATCGGTATCACCAGGGTCAGCCAGCCATAGCCGGCCGTCACCCAGGTCAGGTTGGTGACGCCAAATACAAGCCGCCACATGGCGCCCAGCACACCCTGAAGCCCCTTCAATATTCGGGCGGCGGCATCCTTGATAGCCTTGGGCGATTTTTCGATCTCGGCAATATGCTCGTTGGTCTGCATCAGCGCGAAACGCAGCTCGGATTCGCGCTGATAGCGCTCGGCATTGCGTGTGACCAGATTGCCGCCGACCCAGTAACTCGCCAGCGAGCCAAATCCGGCATAGAAGATCGCGCCCCACACCATATAGCCGTGTATCAGATATCTGTGGCCGGCGATGGTGAGGGAAAAATTGCCCGAAATCTTCCACAGCACTTCGACAAAAGTGGCCAGGAGAATGGTGGCCTGCAGAAGTTCCACGCCCAGATCGCCCGACAATTCGGTCAGATGGCGGGCGTCCTCATGCATGCGCTGGTCCGGATTGACGCCGATGGAACCTTCCTGTGAAAGCCGCAAGGCGCGGCCGGGCCGCAGCCATTCCCCGACAAGATCGTCGACCAGACCTTCGCGCAGCCGCAGCTTCAGCGTTTCGGCCAGAAACCGCTGCAGGACATTGAGAACCAGCAACACTCCGGCGATGATGCAGAACACGCCCAGCTGCACCCAGAATTCATGCAGGTTGCGCCGCGCCAGCGCGTCATAGAAAGGCTGATTCCACTGGTTCAGCCGGATCTGGCCGTAGGTCGTCAGGACAATGACAATAAAAACGGCCGTGCCCAGGATCATCAAGCGATTGCGGACGGGGGAAGCCAGCAACGCGCGGACCATCATCTCCAATTGCGCCCTCAGGGAGGCGCTGCCTGAGATGCGGAACTGCCCGGGGCGGTCGGTGAACATCGTGAACATGTTCTAACACCCGCCCGCCAAAACGGAATGGCAAAATTGCACGGCCGGTCTAAGCTCCGGGCATGAACCATATCGACAGCCTGATCGCCGACATGACGCTGTCCGAGAAAATCGGCCAGCTGACCATGACCGCCTCCGACTATGCCGTGACGGGACCGGTCCTGACGCCGGTTTCCGAGGATTCAATTCGCGCCGGCGCCATCGGCAATCTTCTGAATTTGTACGGCGCTGACAATGTTCGCCGCATCCAGCGCATCGCGGTGGAGGAGTCGCGGCTGCGCATCCCGCTCCTGCTGGGTTTCGATGTCATTCATGGCATGCGCACGATATTTCCCATCCCCCTTGCCGAAGCGGGGTTGTTCGATCCCGCGGCCTGGCAGGCGACAGCGCGCGCCGCTGCCCAGGAAGCCGCCAATGACGGGCTGCACCTGACCTTTGCGCCCATGCTGGATGTGGCGCGCGATCCGCGCTGGGGCCGCATCGCCGAGGGACCGGGCGAGGATGCCACGCTCGCCTCGGCCTTCGCCCGCGCCAAGATACACGGTTACCAGAATGGCAGCCTGTCGGACCAGGGCGCCATCGCGGCCTGCGCCAAGCATTATGTCGGCTATGGCGCGGTGACGGCGGGACGGGAATATGCTTCCACCGACATGTCGGACATGATGCTGCGGGAGGTCTATCTGCCGCCTTTCCGGGCCGCGGTCGAATCTGGTGTCGCCACCGTCATGCCGGCCTTCACCGATCTGAACGGCGTGCCGATGACCGCCAACAAAACGCTTCTGAAGAATGTCCTGCGCGGCGAAACGGGCTTCGATGGCGTGATCATCAGCGACTACAACGCAATCGCCGAACTGATCAACCATGGCGTGGTGGCCGACCTGACGGAAGCCGCGGCGCTGGCGCTGACAGCCGGGGTGGACATCGACATGATGTCGGACAGCTATCGTCGCGGTCTTCCTTCCGCGTTGGAACGCGGACTGGTGACAATGGCCGATATCGATACATCGGTGCGCCGGGTGCTGATGCTGAAAGAACGGCTGGACCTGTTCCAGGACCCTTACCGGCGAGGCCGCGCGGCGCCGGATACGACAGGCACGACACAGCGGCGGGCATTGGCGCGCGATGTGGCGGCGCGTTCATTGGTCTTGTTGAAAAACGAACGCAAGGCGCTGCCGCTGGCCGGCGGGAAACTGGCCGTCATCGGCCCGCTGGCCGATGCCGCCGGGGAGATGCGCGGTCCCTGGTGGGGCGCCGGAAAGCCGGAGGAATGCGTGAGTGTGCTGGCGGGCCTGCAGGCCGCCGGTCTGGCTCTGCGCCACGCACCCGGCGTGGCAATTAACG
>DASZVQ010000078.1:0-76743 GCA_035547275.1 Rhizomicrobium sp. | reverse complement strand
TCGGGTTTATTGAACGCGACGATAACAAGTTTGGATTTTGGTCGGCCATTCTTGTGAATTGGTTGTTCTGTTTGGTGGCGTTGGCCTTTGTTTGGCTCTTCGCATCAAGAGGCTGTCAATTCAGCCCTTAAAACCAGGGATCGTTCATATTGGTTGCTTTACCAAACTGTCATCCCCGGCGAGCGCGAACGGTAGTGAGCGCGAGGGAAGGGGACCCAGGTCGGCGCAACCGTGACGGTATCAATCACCTGGGTTCCCTTCCCCTCGCATGGCTCGCCACGCTCGGCCGGGAATGACACGTGGGATTAGCCGCGCAACGTCGCGCCCAGCTTCAGCGCGGCGGCGACGATTTTTTGCGCCAGGGCTTCGATCTCCGCATCGGTCAAGGTGGCATCCTTGGGCTGGATGCGCACGGCGACGGCGATGGATTTCTGCCCCTCCGGCACGCCCTTGCCTTCATAGACATCGAAGACATTGACCTGTTCGATCAGGGCGCGGTCGGCCAGCTTCACCGCTCTGACGATCTCGCCCGCGGCCACTTTCGCATCCACGACAAAGGCGAAATCGCGCTCGATCGCCTGGAAGGGCGAAGGCGAAAACAGCGGCTTGGCCTTGCCTTTGGATTTGGCGTCGGGGATGGCATCCAGGAAGATCTCGAAACCGGCGGCGGGCACCTTCAGGTCGAATGCTGCCAGCACCTTGGGATGCAGTTCGCCAAATTGCGCGATCACTTTCGGTCCCATGGCGATGGTGCCGCTGCGGCCGGGGTGATACCAGCTTTGGCTCCCTTGGCTGATGGGCGCCGACATGGGCGCGCCGGTGATGGCTTCCAGGGCCGCCAGCAGATCGGCCTTCACCGTGAACAGGCCGGTCTCTTCGCCGCCCTTCTGCCAGTGCCGCTCGGGATGGCCGGTGCGAATGGCGGCGGCGACGGTCTTTTGCGCTTCCGGCATGCCTGAGTCGAAAGCCGCGCCGATCTCGAACAGCGCCAGATTGGCGAAGCCGCGCGCGGCATTGCGCGATGCCGCCGCCAACAGCGACGGCAGCACCGATGGGCGCAGGGCATCGAGGTCCGAGGCGATGGGATTGGAAAGCTGGCGCGCGTCATCGCCGCCGCCGAACAGGCGGGCCTGATCGCGGGCGATGAAGGAAAAGCTTACGCATTCATTGAAGCCGCGCGCGGCAAGCGCCCGGCGCGCCGTGCGGGTGCGGCGCTGGGATTTCGACAGCACGGCCGCGGCCACGCCATCGGCGCGCGACAGCGCCGCCGACGGCACGTCGGTCAGGCCGTGAATGCGTACGACCTCTTCCACCAGATCGGCCGGGCCATCCACGTCATGGCGCCAACTGGGCGGCGTCACATGCAGCGCGCCATGGTCCTCGACGACAAAGCCCAGCCCTTCCAGGATCGAGATGATCTTTTCGCGCGGCACGGCAATGCCGCCCAGATTTTTCACCATAGCGGTATCGAACAGGATCGGCTTGTGCGGCGGCGGCAGATGGCCGGCGATCACCACATCGGAGGCTTCACCCCCGCACCATTCCAGAATCAGCCGGGTGCAGAGCTCCAGCCCTGGCAGGACCTGCTGCGGATCGACGCCGCGCTCGAAGCGGTAACGCGCATCGGAAATGATGCCTTGCTTGCGCCCGGCGCGGGCGATGTGCGCCGGGTCGAAATAAGCCGACTCGATGAAGACGTTGACGGTGTTCTCGAAACTGCCGCTGTCCATGCCGCCCATGATGCCGGCGATGCTGACGGCGCGCGCATCATCGGCGATGACGATGGTGTCCTTGTCCAGAACATACGTCTTCTCATCCAGGGCAGAGACCTGCTCGCGATCGCCCGCCATGCGCGCATGCAGATTGCCCGACAGCTTGTCGGCGTCGAACACATGCAGCGGGCGGCCGCGATCCTGGCTGATCAGATTGGTGGCATCGACCAGGGCGGAGATCGACTTCATGCCCACCGATTTCAGCCGGTCCTGTACCCACTTGGGAGCGGGGCCGTTCTTGACGCCACGAATAAGACGTCCGGCGAAGATCGGGCAGGCATTCTTGTTCTCGGGCGCGAAGTCGAGCGTGATCGTCTTGGGGCTGGGGAATTTGCCCGCGACCGGCTGCACCTTCTCGGTCTTCAGCGTGCCCAAGCCACTCGCCGCCAGATCGCGGGCGATGCCCAGCACGCTGGCGGCATCGCCGCGATTGGGCGTGATGGAAACATCGAACAGGGGATCGTTGGCCAGAAGGCCGGCCTCCACCAGCGCCGCCACCACCGGTTCGCCGGCTTTCGCGCCGGGCTTCAGCTCGATAATGCCATCATGGTCTTCGCCCAGCAGCAGTTCGCGGGCACTGCACATCATGCCGCGCGATTCCACGCCCCGGATGGTGCCCAGCTTCAAGGCTTCGCCGCTGGCCGGGATCACGGTGCCGGGCCGGGCCAGCACGACCTTGATGCCGGCGCGCGCATTGGGGGCGCCGCAGACGATCTGCAGATTGTCCTTGCCGTCATGGACGCTGCACAGCCGCAGCTTGTCGGCATTGGGATGTTTCTCGGCGGTGACGATTTCGCCGACGACGAAATCCTTCAGCCCGGCACCCGGATCGGTGACGCTTTCGACTTCCAGGCCGATGGCGGTCAGCCGCGCGGCGATCTCCGCCGGCGTGGCGCCGGTGTCCAGATGTTCTTTGAGCCAGCTCAGCGTGAACTTCATCGGCTGAGCCCACCATCCAGCGTGGGGATATCCAGCGCGGCAAAGCCATAATGCTTCAGCCAGCGCAGGTCGGATTCAAAGAAGCCGCGGATATCGGGCATGCCGTATTTCAGCATCGCCATGCGGTCCAGGCCGAAGCCGAAGGCAAAGCCCTGATATTTCGTGGAGTCGATGCCGCAATTCTCCAGCACCTTGCGATGAACCATGCCCGAGCCGCCAAGCTCCAGCCAGTCATTGCCGGTACCGAAAGTGATCTTGCCCGGCACGCTCCTGTCGCAGCGCATGTCCCATTCCAGCGACGGCTCGGTGAAGGGAAAGAAGCTGGGGCGGGCGCGCAGCTCGATCCTGTCGATCTCGAAGAAGGCCTTGCAGAACTGCTCCACCGTCCATTTCAGGTGGCCCAGATGGATGCCCTCATCCACCACCAGCGCCTCGACCTGGTGGAACATGGGGGAATGGGTGGCGTCGCTGTCGACGCGATAGGTGCGCCCCGGCGAGATGATGCGGATGGGCGGCTTCTGCTTCAGCATGGTGCGCACCTGCACCGGCGAGGTGTGGGTGCGCAGCACATGGCTGGTGCCGTCGGCCTGAGGCGCGACGTAGAAAGTATCCTGCATCTGCCGCGCCGGGTGGTCGGGCGGGATGTTCAGCTTGGTGAAGTTGTAATCGTCATATTCGACATCCGGGCCTTCGGCGACGCCAAAGCCCAGATCGGCGAAGATGGCGACCACTTCCTCCAGCACCTGGCTGATGGGATGCACCGTGCCGGTATTTTCCGGCCGCGCGGGCAGGGTAACGTCCAGGGTTTCGGATGCCAGGCGCCGGTCCAGCGCCGCATCGGCCAGCGCGCGCTTGCGCGCGGCGATGGCTTCGGTCACCGCCTCTTTCAGGCCGTTGAACCTGGGGCCCTGAACCTTGCGCTCCTCGGGCGTGAGACTGCCCATGGTGGCAAGCAGGGCGCTGACCGAGCCCTTCTTGCCCAGCGCACCCACGCGCACGGCTTCCAGCGCGGCCTCATCGGCGGCGCTGGCAATAGCGGCCAGGATCTCGGACTGAAGAGCGGCGATATCGGTCATGCAAACTCCGGAAGGGAAGGGCCGGCGGGCGCGCGGCCCGCCGAAACTCCGGTGGAGTGTGCTTAGGCTTTGGACGCCTGATCCACCAGAGCCTTGAATGCCTGGGGCTCGTGGATCGCCAGATCGGACAGGACCTTGCGGTCGATCACGATGCCGGCGCCGGCGAGCCCGGCGATAAATCGGCTGTAGGTGAGGCCGTGCTCGCGCACGGCGGCGTTGATGCGCTGAATCCACAGGGCGCGGAAGTTACGCTTGCGCTCCTTGCGGCCGATATAGTTGTGCTGCAGCGATTTATCAGCCGCGGCATTGGCCGTGGTGATGTTGTTCTTGCGGCGGCCGCGCATGCCCTTGGTCTGCTTGAAGACCTTCTTGCGGCGGGCGTGGCTGGGTACTGCGCGAGGAGAACGGCTCATGGATCAGATACCTCCGCCATAGGGCATCCAGCGCTTCACGCGCCGGGTTTCGGACTCGGACAATGTGTCCATGCCGCGCAGGTCGCGGGTGCGCGCCGGCGAATTGTTGATCAGGCGGTGGCGCTTGCCGACCTGGTGGGTCTTGATCTTGCCCTTGGCTGTGATCTTGAAGCGCTTCTTCGCGCCCGACTTGGTCTTCATCTTGGACATTTTGCCCTTCCTTTGATCTGGGTGGCCGGCTCAAAGGCCGGCCATGGACATTTGGGGCTGCCACGGCATGTCCGGCCGGGCCGCCCAAGAGGGGCGCCTTCTATAAGGGCGGCCCTTCGGGCGCAAGCCGAAAGTGTCCATGAAAGGTGGGCGCAAGCCTGAAAATGCTTATTCGCCGTCGCTTTCCAGGGCCTGATGGTCGCGGCCGTCGCTTTTGGAAATCTGACGGTCACGGGTGGGGGTGGGGGTGGACTTTCCGGTCACCCCGAAATCCCGGGATTTGCTGCCATCCTGCACCTGGGCGAAGCCTTCGGCAGCCAGACCGCGCTTCAAAAGCTCGCGGATGGCGGCGGCGCGGCTGGGCATGCGCTTGGCAAAGCGCCAATTGTCCAAGGCTTCCAACTCTTCCCTGGTGAGCATGATCTGAAGGCGCTCACCGCGCGTCAAATCATTCATGACTGGTCTCTTTACCTTTACTTTCAATCGCTTAGATAAAACTCACAAAATGAGGCACTTACTCATTCGGCGCCTTTCCCTAACAGAACCAATTTTGGAAAGCTTTAGTTCCTTCCGCCAAAAGCGAACTCTGTACCAAATCTGGCGATTGCTAACTTAAGCCATTGAATTTTCAAGATTATTTTGCTTGCGCGCCGGAATTAACAGGTGCATGATGCCCCCAGACAGAAAGGAGGATGATCCCATGGATGCCATCCTCAGTACCCGGTCTTTCCCCGAAGCAAATCATGGTTCCACCGACCTGGTGGCCGAAGCCAATCACCGGATCGCCAACAGCCTGAGCGTGCTGGTCAGCATGGTGCGCATGCAGTCGGTGGCGGTGAAAAAAAGCGGCGAAAGCTATTCCAATGCCGAGGTGCGCCATCTGCTCGATGGCATCGCCGCCCGCATCAACACCATCAGCCAGCTGCACCGTATCCTGTCGCATGTGGGCACCGACGGCTCGATCAGTCTAAGGCCGCATCTGCACGACGTGACCGATGCGCTGGTGGCGGCGCTGTCGTCTCCGGAACAGGGCGTCAAGGTCATGCATACTGGCGGCGACTGCATGGTGCAGATGCGCCAGGTACAGCCCATCATGCTGATCCTTTGCGAGATCTTCATCAATGCGATCAAGTACGCCCACCCCAGCGGCGTGCCGCTGATCATGCTGGTGGATTGCTCGCTCTCCGGCGACGGGCGTCTTGTCATCACCATCAGCGATGACGGCGTGGGCCTGCCCGAAGGCTTCGATCCTCTGCAGTCCGGCGGCATGGGCTTCAAGGTGATGCGTTCGCTGGCGGCGGAAGTGGGCGCCGAATTGCAGATTCAGTCCACCCATCTGGGCCTCAGCTTCCGCCTGTCGCTGCCGGCGATGGCGATGGCTGGAACCAAGCTGGCCTGAACCGGCGCCGCACCCCGCTCTGTCACATTTCTGCCAGCTGGACGCGCTAGCTGGCGGCCATGATCTTTTTTCAAGGCCTCTTCCTGCCCTGGGTCCGGCGCGCGGGGGCATGGCTCTTCTGGCCTGCGGCTGTGGTGGTGGTGTGGGGCGAACTCACGCCGCATCCGCCGGGTATGGCCGCGCTTCTGTGGGACAAGGCGGAACATTTCATCGCCTATTTTGGTCTGACCTTGTTTGCCTCTCTGGCCTGGGGTGTCAGGCGCTCGCTTGCATGGGTGTTTGCCGGCGTGGTGGCGCTGGGCGGGACGCTGGAGATCATCCAGTCCTTTGTCGGCCGCGATGCCGAATGGGGTGATTTCCTTGCCAATGACCTGGGCGCCCTGGCGGGGTTGGGCATGGCGCTCCTCTACCTGCTTGTCCCCCGGCGCCGCCTTGTTGCCGCGCGCGTGTCGTCCCATTAGCCTGATGGCACGGGTTCAAGAGGTGGCCGGTTCCATGTCCCTGATTACAGAATTCAAGAAATTCGCCATGCGCGGCAATGTGATAGATTTGGCGGTCGGTGTGATCATCGGCGCGTCCTTCACCGGCATAGTCACCTCCCTGGTCAATGATGTGCTGATGCCGCCCATCGGCCTGGCGCTGGGCGGAGTGGATTTCTCCAACTTCTTCCTGGTGCTGAAAGGCGATCGCGGCGTCGACACGCTGGCTGCCGCCAAGGCCGCCAAGGATGTCACCATCAACTACGGTCTCTTCATCAATGCCGTGATCAATTTCCTGATCGTGGCCTTTGTGCTGTTCCTGCTGCTGCGCCAGCTGAACAAGCTGATGGCCCCCCCGCCCGCCCCTGAAGCCGCGCCGCCGCCGCCTTCGGAAGAGGTACTTCTGCTGCGCGAAATCCGCGACAGTCTCAAATCCCGGTGATGTGGCGCCTGTTTTTTGCCTTTCTGCTGCTGACGACACCAGCGCTGGCCGCGGACGATCCCGCCAGCGCGGTGAATGCCTTTTACAGCGTCTATGCCGCCCAACATGCCCAAGGCGAAGGTATTCCCGACGCCACCGTGCGGCTGCGCTTCCAACCGGTGCTCACGCCCCGGCTCAACAAACAGCTGGCCGACGCGGCGGCGGCCCAGGCCCGGCTGACCGCCAAGGTGAAGAACGCCGTGCCGCCGGTGCTGGAAGGCGACATCTTCTCGTCCCTGTTTGAAGGCGCCAGCGCCTGGAAAATCGGCGCCTGCCAGACCATGTCCAAGTCGGCCAGCTGCGGCGTGGCGCTCAGCTATGTTCCCCCGCCGGCCGCCGGCGCCAAGGCCAAGCCCGCCAGCTGGCACGACACTATCCTGCTGGTGAGGACGCCGCAGGGCTGGAAAGTGGACGATGTGGTCTATGACGCGGGTTTCGCCTTCGGCAATACCGGCCGGCTTAGTGAGATGCTGGCCATGGTGATTGCCTCAAATCCGTAACTTTCCGCCGGTTTCAACGTATTGGGGATGAAAGGAAAACGTCATGACTGATACCAGGACCGAACGCACCCTCACCCCCGAACAGCATCGGGTGATGCGCGAGCATGGCACCGAGCGCCCGGGGTCCAGCCCTCTCAATCACGAAAAGCGCCCCGGCGAGTTCCAATGCGCCGGCTGCGGCGCCGAACTGTTCGACGCCCAGCACAAGTTCGACAGCGGCACCGGCTGGCCCAGCTTCTGGGACACCAAGCCCGGCGCGGTGAAGACCACGACAGACACCAGCCACGGCATGGTGCGCACCGAATTCCATTGCGCCCAATGCGGCGGCCATCTGGGCCATGTCTTCAATGATGGTCCGGGACCGACCGGCCTGCGCTATTGCACGAATGGCTGCGCGTTGGACTTTAAACCTCAGGCCAAGGGATAAGCCTGCGCAGCCGTTCGATTCTCGGGGTCGCTCCCGCTCTCGCGGACGCTCCTGGCTGCGCGTTGGATTTCAAGCCCGAGGCTGAAGGCTAAACCGGCGCAGCCATTCGATTCTTGGGGTCGCTCCCGCTCTCGCGGACGCTCCTGGCTGCGCCCTGGATTTCAAGCCCGAGGCGAAGGGCAAGCCGGCGCGCTGTTACAAGGAAAAACGCCGCGGCTGATGAAGCCGCGGCGTTCGCATGTCAGGTCATTCAGAAACTGTCGCGTGAACGGGCCAGCGCGGTGGCCTCGGCTTCGCGCAGGGCGTCGCCTTCCGGACCATCCAGGGCCTTTTCAGCCTCCTGCCCCATGGCGGGGATCTTGGCCTTGTTGCGCTCGACAAAACTGGACTGGTCCTTGAGGAAGCTCTTGGAAGCGGCGTAGTCGCCCTCACCCACGACCTTCTTCTTCCTTGCCGGCGCCTTCTTGGTCGCCTTGGCCTTCTTCGCCGGCGCCTTTCTGGCGGCGGCTTTCACACTCTTTTTGGCTTTCTTCGCCGGGCGCTTGGCGGCCCTCTTGGCCTTGGATTTCTTCGCGGGCGTCTTCTTGGCCTTCACGGCCTTGGACGCCTTCTTCGCTTTCTTCTTTTTCTTTGCTGCCATGTCATTCACTCCATGGTTTTGCGGTCGATAAAAAACTCTACGCGTCTTCGCGCCAATGCGCGAGCGCTGCGTTCGTTCCTTCGCGCATTTTTTCGCCTGCGATCTCTATTGGCTCACCAGCGCCAGCCGCTCCATCAACCAGGATGCGGCGGGGCCGGGCGGGGTGTCGCTGCGATAGACGGTGTGAAAGGGATAGAGCAGTTCGCCGGGCATCTCGATCTGAAGCTCCATCAGCTTGCCGCGTTTCAGATCATCGCTGACCATGGGCTTGGGCATGTTGCCCCAGCCCATGCCCGCCAGCAGCAGGGCATGCTTGGCGCCCAGATCGGCCAGCCGCCAGGTCTTCACCGACACCACGCCGAAGTCGCGATCCTCGGTCAGGGACGAACGATCGGTCAGCACCAGCTGCACATGGTCGCGCGCCTGCGCGGCGCTGACCGGTCCGGGCATCCGCGCCAGCGGATGATCGGGGGCGGCCACCGGCAACAGCTTCACCGATCCCGCCGGCCCCCGGGTCAGAAGATCGCTGGTCAGCGGCAAGGGACCCGAGACGCCGAACACGGCCGCGCCTTCCATCACCGCCTGGGTCACAGCGCCCAGCGCTTCGATCCGCAGACGCAGGGCGACAGTGGGATAGCGTTTGCGGAATTCATCCAGTGCCCGCACCAGCTTCTTGGCCGGCCACATCACATCCACCACCAGCGACACTTCCGCTTCCAGGCCCGAGGTCAGCCCTCGCGCCTTGGCCAGCAGTCCGTCCAGCGCGATGGCGAGCCCCCGGCTGTCCGCCAGGATGGCGCGGCCGGCATCGGTCAGCCTGGGCCGCGCCGTGCCAGACCGGGCAAACAGGGTCACGCCCAGCTGGCTTTCCAGATTGGCGATGGCGTAGCTGATCACAGAATTGGCGCGGCCCAGCTTCCTGGCGGCGCCGGCAAAGCTGCCGGTCTCCACAATGGCCAGGAAGACCGCGATCTGGTCCAGGGTCGGCGCTTTCGGGTCCAACTATTCAACTTTATCGAATGATCTGATCGAAATTATCCCGGTTTTCAGAATGAGGCCAGGGCTCCATCCTCCGCCCCAGATTCATCCTCGGAGATTCCCATGGCCGCCCCCAAAGTCTTCATCCCCTTTTATTCCCGCACCGGCACCATCGAGAGGCTGGCCCTAGCCGTGGCCGAGGGGGCTGAGGCCGAAGGCGCGGAGGTGCGCCTGCGCCGGGCGCGCGAGCTGGTCGGCCATGACATCATGAGCGCCGTGCCGGGCTGGAAGGAAAGCGCCACGGCCATGAATGAACGTTATCCCGCCCCCACGGCGGAAGACGCGGAATGGGCCGATGCCGTGATCTTCGGCACCCCCACCCGCTTCGGCAATGTGTCGTCAGAGCTGAAAGCCTATATCGATGGCCTGGGCGGATTGTGGTTTCAAGGCAAGCTGAACGGCAAGGCAGGATCGGTCTTCGCCGGGTCCGCCCAGCCGCATGGCGGCAACGAGACGACCGTGCTGACCTTGTGGGCGCCGCTGGCCCATATGGGCTTCATCATCGTGCCGACCGGCTATGCCGATGGCGTGATGTTCGCCGGCGCCGGTTCGCCCTATGGCGCCTCGGTGATCTCAGGTAATCCGCCGTCGGGCCCGAGCGAGGCCGAACTCGCCGTCGCCCGCTTTCAGGGCAAGCGGGTCGTGCAGGTCGCCAAGAAACTGATCGCCTAGCCTCTTGCAGCATTCCTCATGCGCGCCATGCGCGCGTGGGGGAGGTGGGTTTGCGTACGGCCCGTTATAAAGTGCTATGGGCGAACTTTATCTGGAAGACTTCGCGGTGGGTCAGCGCTTTCTGAGCGCGACCCATGCGCTCGATGCCGACCAGATCAAGGCTTTTGCCTCCCAATTCGATCCGCAGCCGTTTCACACCGACGAGGCGGCGGCCGGGGCCAGCTTCTTTCACGGCCTGGCCGCCAGCGGCTGGCACACAGCCGCCATTACCATGTCGCTGCTGGTCAAAAGCGGCATGCCCATTGCCGGCGGACTGATCGGCGCAGGCGCCGAGATCGCCTGGCCGCGACCCACCCGGCCGGGCGATGTGCTGCAAGTGGAAAGCGAAGTTCTGGCGGTGACGCCATCGCGCTCCCGTCCCGAGCGCGGCATGATCACCCTGAAAAGCGAGACGAAAAATCAGAAGGGCGAAGTGGTGCAGGTGCTGACCAGCAAGATGCTGGTGTGGAAGCGGCCTTGAAACGCGAGCGCCGCATGTCGCGGCGCGGTCCGGCCGCTCGCTCAAGCTTGTGGCGTTCGCTTGCTTTCGCATGTCCACCGGACATGCTCATGCCTTCGGCACCGCAATTGCGTCCTCTCCCTCAAGGGGAGAGGAGAAAACTATCCCCGAACGACATTACAACGCCCTCGCCGCGCCGCTTTCGGCAGCATGGCGGATGCGGGAATCCTCCAGATCCAGTTCGCGCTCGATGCGGCGGCGGGCTTCATCATTGATCTCGCCGCGATAATACAGGTCGGCGATGCTCTGGCGTTCCGCATCCAGGAATTGCAGCTGCAGCGCGGCCGAGGCGTTGGAAATATCGCCATGCGCCACGTCGCGGCAGGCCGCGACATAATAGGCGCGGCGATCCTCGTTGCGGCGTCTGAGCGCGCTCACCGTCTCGGGCGACGAGACCGCGCCTTCCAGCCGGTCCAGCCGCGCCAGCGCCGCATCGATGCTGGCCAGGCGGGCGTTGATTTCCCGCCGCTTGTCGCGGTCGGCTTCCTTCTTACCGTATTCGGCGATGCCCAGACAGGAAATCACATAGGGCAGGGTGAAGCCCTGTCCCACCAGGGTGACCAGGATCACCGCAAAGGTGACCAGCAATACCAGGCCGCGATCGGGAAACAGCGCGCCATCGGTGCCCATCGGGATGGACAGCGCCGCCGCCAGCGATACCACGCCGCGAATGCCGGTGAAGGCGACGATGAAGGTGCTTTTGCCCGGTGGCGGGGGGTCCTTGCGCGCCAGGGAGGGAAAGAGCCAGCGCGGCAGATAGGTGGCGAGATAGACCCAGATGAAGCGCACCGCGATGATGACGACACAGACGGCGGCGCAGGCTCCGGCCAGATTTTCCCATTGCGTCAGGTCCAGCGTGTCGGCAACCACCCGCGCCTGCAGGCCGGTCAGCAGGAAGACCACGCTCTCCACCAGATAGACCACCAGATCCCAGACGAAATAGCCCTGCAACCTTGTGGCGGGGGAAATGAAGCGCGGTCCGTTCCAGCTGACAAAAAGCCCGCAGACCACGGTGGCCAGCACGCCCGATCCGCCCAGCGATTCCGGAATCCAGAAAGCGGCAAACGGCATCAGCAGCGCGAACACCATCTCGACCCGAGGATCGCTGGCCCAGCGGCGCAGCGCCAGCCCGCCCCAGCCGATGAACAGGCCCCAGACGATTTCGCAAAGGACGACCGCAAGAAATTCACCGCCCGCCGCGACGATCGAGAAATGCCTGCCTTCGGTGACGGCGGCGATGGCGAAGCTGAACAGGATCAGGGCGGTGGCGTCGTTCACCAGCCCTTCGCCTTCCAGTACGGTCAGCACCCGGCTGGGCAGAACAAAACGCCGCGCGATGGCCATGGGCGCTACTGCGTCCGGCGGCGACACCACCGCGCCCAGCACAAAGCCCACCGCCAGCGGCAGGCCCAGCAGATAGTGCGACACTTCCGCCACTGCGATGGCGGTGAAGATCACCAGCCCCACCGCCAGAAGCAGGATCGGCCGCAGGTTGGCGCGAAAACCGCGCCAGCTCATATTGACGCCGGCGCGGTAGAGCAGGGGCGGCAGGAACAGGCTCAGCACCAGTTCCGGTTCCAGTTCGATGCGCGGCATCCACGGCAGGAAGCTGATCGCCAGGCCCACCAGCACCAGGAAAATGGATTCCGGAATGCGGGTGCGCCGCGCGCCCAGGGCGGCAAAGGCGGTCACCGCCATCAGGGCGAAAACGATGGGAAGAGTGGAGAACAACATAACGGGAGTGTGGAGGCAGGCAGGAAAGCAGGCAATGCGCTTGTTACCGGCACGCTTGCCTGCGCCATTCTTCACGCCTAGTGAAATAAAAGGCAGGCATTGGTTTTGTTGCCGGCTTCGCCCGCCCGAAGTCGCTGTCGCGCGGGCGGCTTGCGGCGCCATTCGTTCGCGCTTGATGGGTTTAAAGGCCAGGCATTGGCCCGGTTGCCGGCTGCGGCCGCCCAAAGACGCTGACGCGTGGGCGGCCTTGCGGCGCCATTCGTTCGCGAAGCGAACGAATGGCGCACCCGATAGGATTCGAACCTATGACCTCTGCCTTCGGAGGGCAGCACTCTATCCAGCTGAGCTACGGGTGCGCGTGCTCCAACGGGCTACGCTATAAAGAAAACGGGCCCGCCTTGCAAAGCGAGCCCGGTTTCTCGTCCAGGCGCCGGAAATTCAGGCCTGGTTGCCCACCAGCATCGGCAGATGCTCGGCCAGATGGGCCAGCGCGCTGTCGGGGTCCATGTGCAGGGCATTGGCAATTTCCTGCACATGCTCCGGCGTCAACGCGGATTTGAGCTGGTCGACGCTGATCGGCTGGCCCTGTCCGTTGCCGGTCCAGGATTCGACCAGATGGCCCAGGCCCGCGCCATTGATCTGGTCCAGCAGGCCCGACACCCCGCCCAGGGACGAGCCCTGCAGCACATTGTTCAGGATACCTTGCGCACCGCTTTCGGTGCCTTCCAGAATCGCGCCCTTGGCCGCGCCCATCACATCGTCCAACAAACCCATGACCGTCTCCTCAAAGAAGATTGGAAGGCGAAATTACATCCAGGTTGCAACGCCCTTGTGACCTGAGCAGGTGCCGCTGCGGCTCTTATAGCTGACGACCGTGCCGTCCTTGCACTTGGCCTTGCCGCCACTGGCCTGCATGGCCATGGAGGACCCGCTGCTGGCGGCCGGCTTGGCGGTCATTGCCGTGGACGCGGCCGGCGCGGTCGCCGCCGTCGTGGTCTTGGCGGGCGCCTTCATGCAGGTGGACATATAGTCACTGTATTTTGTCTTGGCCTTGTCGGCGGCCGCCATGGTCTTCCAGGTCGCGGCGCAGCTCTTCATCGCGCTTTGCTGGGCGGTATCGGCGGCATCGGCGGGCGCAACAGCCAGGACCGCGGCACAGGCGGCCGCGCAAAGGAATTCGAAACGCATCAAAACCTCCCTCGGTTGAAACAGCGGCGATCTTCCGTGGGCTGCCAAACCCCCGCAAGCGGGATTTCCGCCTGTCGTGAAAAATTCTTCTTGAAATTATTGGGCCAGGAATCCGGCAATGGCCGATTTCGCGGCTGCGTCATCGCCGACTTGCGGCAGCAGTGTGATGATCGCATCGGGCAGGCGCGCCGCCAGGGCGGCGATCAACCCATCGTCCGGCATCGCCAACGGCAGCACCGCCAGCGCGCGCACGCGCGACAGATCCTCCGTGGCCACCGCGCCCAGCATCGCGGCCGGCCATTCGGGCTCGGGTGCGGCGGCGGCAAAGAAGGCGGGGTCGCAAGCATGTACCAGCACCAGCCGGGCTTCGCGCGGCGGCTTCAACCCGGCCTTGAGCAGTCCGATCAGGATGTCCGAGCCTTGGGCATCGCGCGCCACCGCCAGCACCGCGCGCTGCGCCAGACGTGGACCGAGCGCGGCGCTGTCCATGAACAGCGGCTTGCTGTCGGCGGGCCTGGCCGGATGCAGGCGCGCGATCGTGTCCACGCCCGCCGCTTCGCAAGCGGCGATAAAGGCGCGGCGCCGGGCGCGATAGACCTGCGCCTGGGCGAGGGGGCTTTCGGAAGCGGTGGCCATGCCCTTACTCTAGCGCAATGTCGGCATTCGGTGATCTGGAAGAATTGCGCCATCGCCCCATCGGCGATCAGGCGCGCGCGCGCGAAGCCCGCAGGGGATTTCGCCAGCGCATCGTCATCCGGCGCGACAATGCGCTGTTTGGCGAAGGCGTGGTGGAAGTCCGCGATGTGGGCCTCGCCGGCGAGAATTTCTATGCCGGCAGCCGGAATCCGCCCTATTGGCACAAGGTGGATGGCGCCACCAACAAATTGTGGCTGCGGCGGACGGTGACGGACAAGCTGCTGCGCGTGAATGCGCGCGCGGGCCATGCGGGGCTGGAGCTGTTCCTGCTCGATGCCTGGCGGCCGCGCGCCGTGCAGGCTTATTTTCATGACATATGGATGCCGCGCGAACTTCAGCGCCGCGATCCGTCGCTGACCGGCCCGGCGCTGACCGAGGAGGTCGAACGCTATTGGGCCGCGCCCTCGGAAAATGCGGATTCGCCCGCGCCCCATGCCACGGCGGCGGCCACCGATCTCACCCTGCGCTGGAAGGGCGGCGAGCAGCTCTGGATGGGCTCGCTGTTCGACGACGTGACGCCGCTGGCGCATCGCGACCGTTTCGAGCAGTTGGATGCGGACAACTTCTCCTTCTCCGATCAGGAGGCACGCGCCAACCGCCGCCTGCTGCACTGGCTGATGGTGGAAGAAGGCTTTGCCGGACATCCCGATGAATGGTGGCACTTCAGCTGGGGCGACCAGTTGTGGGCGGCGCTGACCGACGCGCCCGCCGCGCATTATGGGCTGGCGGCTATTCCAGCACCGGCCTGAACGCGCCGTCCCATTCCGCGCCCGGCGGATTTTTTTCGTAATAGGCGATGCGCGTCAGATGCAGATCGTAAAGCCGCTGGCTGGCGCCCGACAGCCGCCGGCACTGGTTGATCAGCTCGCGCGCCATTGCCCAGTTCTGCTTGCGCATGGCCTGGAAGATATGATCGTGGAATACGGTCAAGGCGCGGAATTTGGGCGAGGCGCGCGATGCCGGATTGCCCAGGACCGCGTAGAGCGTGACCGGAGCATCGCCTGACGCCCCACCTATTCCGATCGTGTCGATCTCCAGAAAGGCGAAACCGCGCTCGGCCAGCTTGCGGGTTTCATCCGCCGCCACCAGCGCCAGACCATAATGATGCGCCAGGCCCTGAATGCGCTGCGCCAGGTTCACCGCCGCGCCATGGACGCTATAGCCCATGCGGCCCGCGCCGCCAAAGCCGCCGGCGATCACCGCACCCGTGGCGATGCCCATGCTGATTTCCAGCGATGGCGCATCTTTGTGTTCCCGCGCCAGTTCCTCGCCGATCCGCTGCGCCGCGGCTGCCATGTCATGGGCGGCCTCGCAGGCATGCAGCGCATGATCGGCATCGTCCAGCGGCGCGTTCCAGAACGCGGCAAAGCCATCGGCGGTCAGCCGGTCGATGGTGCCGCCATGGGCCAGCGCCTGGTCCATCAAGGGCGTCAGCACGCGCTGCATGATGCGGGTGAAACCGGCGGCGTCGCCGGTGTGTTCGCCCGCCAGCTTTGCCAGCCCGCGCACGCCGCACACCAGATAGGTGACGGTGCGGGTTTCGCCGTCCAGTTTCAGCAGATTGGGGCGGCGGGCGATCTTCTCGATGGTGGCGCGGGGCAGCGATTCCAGAAAGGCGGCGCGCAATCCCGCATAGGCAAGCCGCAGGTCCCGAACCCAGGCGGCCGCGCCCGCCACGAAAGCCAGAAGCAGGAACAGGGCCGGGGTCGCGGCATCCAGCAACAGCCCGTGCGCGGCATAGAGATACCAGGACAGCAGACCCAATCCGGCCGCGCCCGCCATCACAACGGCCGCGGCCCAGCCCAGGCCAAAACGCAGCAGGACGACCAGGCCAACGCCCAGCGACAACAAGAGCAGGGCCTCCATCGGTCTGAGCCAATCCGGCCGCCGCAGCACCTGGCCCGTGAGAAGGTCTTCCACGCCTTCCGCCATCACATTGGCAATGCTGGCTGGGCCCAGCGGCGTCTTCACCACCTGGCCAGCCGCGCCTATCAGCACGATCGCGTCTTTCAGCGGTTCGGTGGCCAGCGTTTCCAGATGCAAGACGCGCGGTGAAATATCGGCGGCGTAGCGCAGGCGGATGCGCCCGGCGGCATCGGTGGGAACCCCGCCGGCTTTGGTCTCCAGCGCCGAAAGGCCAATGCCGGTGAAGAAGCTCAGCGGATCATGCTCGTTGCCGGTCATGGTGATGTCGCTGGCACCATCGGCCACGCGCAGCACTTCCGCCGCCATGCCAGGCACAAGGCCGCCGCCCAGCCGCAGCGCCATGGGCATGTGACGCACCACGCCGTCGGGGTCCGGCATCAGATTGGCGGCGCCGACGCCGGTTGCATTGGTTTCCAGCAGGGCGGGCGCGGCGGCGGCGGCATTGAACAGCGGCGCTTCGCCAAAGGGATTGATGGCGCCGCGATAAACGAAGTGGGCCTTGATCTGCGGCGCGCGGCCGCTCGCGCCCAGCATCACCGGCACGATGGCCTTGGTCCCGGCGATGGCTTCGGCCAGGTCATGGCCCGGTTCCGGCAACCGCTCCAGGGCGGCGCGGGCGGCGTCACTGCCCGGCGGTAGCCGCGCCGCCAGGCTTTCCGGCGAAGGGCCTGTCTGGATCGGGGCGGTGAAGACGATCAGGCCGGCGCCCTGCTGGATGAGGGCGCGGGTGATCCGGACCAGACTGTCTTCATCCAGCACGGGCAGTTCCAGCACCCGCACCTTGTGGCTGTTGTCGAAAGGACGCGCGGCATGGCGCTGATAGGCGTCGAACAGCCGGTTGCTCAATCCGGCTTCCGTGCCGAAGGGATCGAACAGGATGACAATCGCGCCCAGCGCCAGAAGCAGCACCGGCGCCAGCCAGAGGCTGACCGGCCTGGTCCAGGTCGTGGCGGCGTTGGACGAATCCATGCGCCGCCAACAGTATTATCGTTAATGCGGTCCGTCATCTGCGTGCGAGACGCGCGCGGGGCTTTGACTATTTCGTGGTGACGCGGATGGCGACCTGAGCCAGCAGCACCTTGGCGCCTTTTTTCCCCAGCGCGCGGTCGGTCACCGCCTGCAGCCGGTCGGCGATCATGCCGACATCGGGCTGGGCGTCGGTGCGCACCACATTGGCGGTGAATGTCATCAGATTGCGGACATAAGCGTCCCGCAGCACCGGCAGGGAACGATTGACATCATCCCTCAGCCTGGCGTCCGGCACATCCAGGCCGATACCCACCATCAACATGCCCGCCGCCCGATTGTCCGACACGATGGTGTTGTAGATCGGGTCGATTTCGATATAGCTCGCAGATTGGGTGGTCTTGTGCTCTGGCGCTTTCTGGGCTTTGGGGGCATCCTCGGCGCGCGCGGCCAGGCTCGCGCCAAGAGCGGCAGCCATAACAAGAAAAATCCGGGTCGGGCGCATCGGGTTGACCTTTCGGCTGGAGCAGTAAGCGCCGGATTGGTAAACCGAATTTTAACGCCAAGGGTTCACGGAGGACGAATGACCAGATCCAGGCTGATTTCCGCCATTTTGGCGGCGGCGCTGATAAGTTCGGCGGCGCTTGCGGCCGACCATCCGGGCCAGAAGTTCCAGATTTCGCCGTCCAGCCTGGTCAAACCCTATGCAACCCCGGCGGTGGGCAATGAATCGACCGCCATCCCCCGTCCTCCCGGCGCGCTGCCGGAAGTGCCCAAGGGGTTCCAGATCTCGATTTTCGCCGACCATCTCAGCAACGCCCGCTGGATGGCGGTGGCGCCCAATGGCGACGTCTTCCTGGCCGAGCCGACGGATTCCGGCGGCAAGATCACTATCCTGCGCGATGCCAATGGCGACGGCAAAGCCGATCAACGCTTCACCTTCCTGCCGTCGTCGGCCGGCTTCGTCTATCCGCACGGCCTGGCCTTTCATGACGGCTATCTCTATGTCGGCGATCTGCGCGGCATCTGGCGTTTCGCCTATAAGGACGGGCAGACGGTTGCGGGCACCCCCGAAAAGGTCACGACCAAGGTCGCGGACCTCAGACTCAAGGGCAATCATGTCACCCGCGACATCGCCTTCGGGCCGGATGGCTCGCTCTATCTGGCGATGGGCTCACGCGACAATATTTCCGACTTCAAGCCGGGCGCCCAGGTGTTCAAGGTCAATGCCGATGGCAGCATGAGCGAATTCGCCAGCGGCATCCGCAATCCGGTAGGCATCGCCTTCGCGCCCGGAACCAATACGCTCTATGTCTCCACCAATGAGCGGGACGGGCTGGGTGACGACCTGCCGCCGGATTATTTCACCAGCGTCAAGCCGGGCGGGTTCTATGGCTATCCCTATGCCTATATCGGCAAGAATCCCGATCCGGTCTGGGGCGCCAAAGACCCGGGCGGCAAGATCGCCTCGACCATCACGCCCGATGTTCTGTTCCACGCCCATTCCGCGCCCACGGGCCTGGCTTTTTATACCGGCTCGAATTTCCCGGCCGAATACAAGGGCGATGCCTTTGTCTCGCTGCACGGCTCCTGGAATGCCGGCAATCCCACCGGCTACAAGGTGGTGCGGGTGCATTTTTCGGGCGGCAAACCCGAGAATGGCTATGAGAATTTCATCACCGGCTTTTGGAACGGCATGGGCGGCAATGGCGAGCCGGCCAAGGTCTGGGGGCGGCCGGTCGGCCTGGCGGTGGCCAAGGACGGCAGCCTGCTGGTTGCCGACGATGTCGGCAATGTGATCTGGCGGGTGACGTATACTGGAAAGTGACCGGTTCGGAGAAAGCCAACCCGTTTCCGGGGGGCCCGCCTCGCCATTCGGCTTCGGCGGGCATCTTTCGTCGCTACGCGACGTCGGATGGCTTTGCCATCCGACGCCCTAACGGGCGAAAGATGGTGGAGCTGAGCGGAATCGAACCGCTGGCCTCCTCATTGCGAACGAGGCGCTCTCCCAACTGAGCTACAGCCCCGAACCGGAGCGCGGTTTTAGGGATGGGGGCGGGAGCCGTCAAGCGGCCCTGATTTTCGGGCTTTTCCGCCCCGGTTCCCCCGGTTACAAGGGGCCATGCTGAACCCCATCGCCGCCCTGCTGATCGAAGTCCTTGAGATCTACAAATGGATCGTGATCGCGGCGGTGATCGTGAGCTGGCTGACCGCCTTCAATGTGATCAACCAGTACAACAATTTCGTGCGCACGGTATTGCGCATTCTGATCGCCCTGACCGATCCGGTGTTCCGTCAGATCCGCCGGGTGATCCCGCCGATCGGCGGCCTGGACCTTTCGCCCATCGTCGTGTTCGTGATCATCTGGTTCCTGCAATACACGATCAGCTGGGCATCGTTCCGCTACGGGTTCTGAGCCATGGTGGCGACTGTCATTGACGGCAAGGCCAGCGCCGCAAAGCTGCGCGAGAAAATCGCCGCTTACACCGCCGAGCTGAAATCCAGGCATGGCATCCAGCCCGGGCTGGCGACCGTGCTGGTGGGCAACGATCCGGCCTCGGAAGTCTATGTCCGAAACAAGCGCAAGACCGCCGAGGCGCTTGGCTTCAAATCAGTGCATGTCGAGCTTCCCGCCGATGTGACACAGGACGCGCTGTTGGCGCGGGTGAAGGCGCTGTCCGACGATGCGTCGGTGCACGGCATCCTGGTGCAGCTGCCGCTGCCCAGGCATCTGAATGAAAATGCCGTGCTGGATGTGCTGGACCCGGCCAAGGATGTGGACGCGCTGACGCCGATGAATGCCGGCTTGCTGCTGTCGGGCCGCGCCCATCTGGTCAGCTGCACGCCGTCGGGCGTGATGCTGCTCTTGAAGGAATATGCCGGCGACATTTCGGGTAAGGAAGCGCTGGTGATCGGCCGCTCGCTCCTGTTCGGCAAGCCGGCGGCGCAGCTGCTGCTGGCGGCCAATGCCACCGTCACCATGGCGCATTCCCGCTCGAAAGATCTTCCGGCGCTGGCGCGGCGCGCCGATATTCTGGTCGCCGCCATCGGCCGGGCCGAATTCGTCAAGGCCGACTGGATCAAGCCGGGCGCGGTGGTGATCGATGTCGGCATCAATCGCGTCGAGGCCGGGGACGGCAAGCATAAGCTGGTCGGGGATGTCGATTACGACGCGGCAAAAGAGGTCGCCGGCGCGATCACGCCGGTGCCGGGCGGTGTCGGCGCCATGACCATCGTCTGCCTGATGCACAACACGCTGATCGCGGCGTGTGCGCAGAACGGGTTGCCGCTGCCGACGGCGCTATAGCAATTGTCATGGCCGGGCTTGACCCGGCCATCCACTGTACAGGTGGAAAGATGGATGGCCGGCTCGAAGGCCGGCCATGACATGTGATGTCAAATCTTCTGCTTCAAATCCTTCGCCAGATCGTCCGGTGAAATGGCTTCATCATAGAAGCTGACCATCTTGCCGTTCGGTCCCATCAGATACAGCACGGATGAATGGTCCATGCCGTAATTGCCATTGTCCAGCGGGCGCTTGGCGGCATAGACGCGATATTCCTTTTCCACCGCCTTGATCTGGGCCTCGCTGCCGGTCAGGCCCACGAAATTGGGCCCGAAGGCTTTCATATAGTCGGCCAGCACCTTGGGCGTGTCGCGCGCCGGATCGACGGTGATGAAGACCGGCACGACGCGGCGTGAATCGCTGCCCAGCTTGTCCAGCGCCTGGGCCATCACGCCCAGGGTGGTGGGGCAGACATCGGGACAGAAACTGTAGCCGAAATAGATCAGCATGTAGCGGCCGTGGAAATCGGCGTCGGTCACCGTCTTGCCGGTCTGGTCGGTGAGGCGGAAGGGCCCGCCCACAGTCGCCTCGCCGGTGATCACGGTCTTGCCCAGGCCGGGCACCATCTGGCCTTCGTGCCACAAAAGCCCGCCCGCCAGCGCCGCCAGCAGCAGCAGATAGGGGATCAGGGCTTGCTTGTTGCTAAGCATGACGAATGCTCTAATCCCAGGACCTCACAAAGGAAAGTGACATTGGCGCGCAAGGATATGGCGCGGGGTTTCGCGCAAGGCGCAGGAGCGGGCGGACGGGTGCGGTTGCGCACCCTGTCGAACCTGCGCTGGCTGGCGGTCGCCGGGCAGTCGGCGGCGCTGTTCCTGGTCTATTTCGCCCTGGGCTACAGCCTGCCTATTCTTTATTGCGCCATTGCCATCGCGGTCAGCGCGGCGCTGAACATTCTTCTGGCGGTGCGCTATCCGCCGGCGCACCGGCTGACCAATCGCGAGGCCACTTTCTATCTGGCCTTTGACGTGCTGCAGCTGGCGGCGCTGCTCTATCTGACCGGCGGCATCACCAATCCCTTCGCCCTGATGTTCGTCGGCCCTGTGGTGATCGCCGCCACCACCCTGAATCTGGGCAATGTGCTGATCCTGGCGGGCCTGGCCTTTGTTTCGGCTTCGCTGATCGGCATCGTGCACCGCCCGCTGCCCTGGCCCGCCGGCGAGGCGCTGCAGCTGCCCGAGCTTTATCAGGCCGGCATCTGGATGGCGCTGGTGATCGGCATCGGCTTCACCTCGGTCTATGCCTGGCGCATCGCTTCGGAGAGCGCGCGCATGTCGGCGGGCCTGGCGGCGACCCAGCTGGCCCTGGCGCGCGAGCACCGGCTGGCGGCGTTGGGCGCGCTGGCCACCGCGGCCGCCCACGAGCTGGGCACGCCGCTGGGCACCATCGCGGTGGTGGCGCGCGAGCTGGAGCGGGCGCTGCCGGAACATTCCACCGAGGTGGAAGATGTGCGTCTGTTGCGCGATCAGGCCGAACGCTGCCGCGCCATCATCGCCCGTCTCGCCAATCCGGAAGAAGCCATGCTGGGCGCCACCGCGCGCCTGCCGCTGGGCGCGTTCCTGGACGACATCGCCGCGCCCCATCGCGGCGAGGATCTGGAAATCCGCATCACCGTTTCCGCGCCCAAGGCTGGTGATACCAGCGTGCCCCAGGTGTGGCGGGCCCCCGAACTGCTGCATGGGTTGGGCAACATCATCGAGAATGCCGCGGATTTCGCCCATTCCCTGGTCGCGGTGCAGGCCAGCTGGGACGAGCAGTTTCTCCATGTTTCGGTCACCGATGACGGCCCGGGCTTCGCGCCGGAGATTTTTGAGGCCCTGGGCGAGCCCTACATCACCTCGCGGCCCGGCCATCATGCCTTAGGCGAGACCGATCTGGGGCCGGTGGGCTCGCTCGACCAGCATGAGGGCATGGGCCTGGGCTTCTTCATCGCCAAGATCCTGCTGGAACAGACGGGGGGTGTGGTTAAAGCTGACAATCCGGAAAACGGGGGCGCCCAGGTTTCCATCCGCTGGCCGCGCGGGGTGATCGACGGACCCCAGCCGCCGGCCCAGGCCGAGACCTGAGGCCCCCAAGCATGCGTGCCATGCTGGGGCGGGCATGCGAATTAATTGACGGTCCGGCAAAAGTGACCTAAAGCGCGCGTCGGTATGACCTCCGACGACAAGACTTTGCTTCTGGTCGAAGACGACCGGCCGTTGCGCGAGCGCCTGGCCCGCGCCATGGAAGCGCGTGGCTTCACCGTGACCCAGGCGGAATCGGTGGCCGAGGGCAAGGCCCGCGCCAGGGAAACCCCGCCCGCCTATGCCGTGGTCGATCTCAAGCTGGATGATGGCAACGGTCTGGACGTGGTCGAGACCCTGCACACCACCCGCCCCGAAAGCCGGGTGGTGGTGCTGACCGGGTTCGGCAACATCGCCACTGCCGTCGCCGCGGTGAAATATGGCGCCATCGACTATCTGCCCAAGCCGGCGGATGCCGACGACATTCTGGCGGCCCTGATGGCGGTGCCGGGCACCAAGCCCAAGCCGCCGGAAAATCCCATGTCGGCCGACCGGGTGCGCTGGGAGCATATCCAGCGCGTCTATGAATTGTGCGGCCACAATGTGTCGGAGACGGCGCGCCGGCTGAACATGCACCGCCGCACCTTGCAGCGCATCCTGGCGAAACGCTCACCGCGCTAGCGCTTTGCCGTCTTCTTCACGGTTTTCTTTTTGACCGTCTTTTTCGCGGGTGGCGCTTTCTTCTTCTTCTTTTTCGCCTTGGCGTCGATTTCGCCCATGCGCGCCAGCACCAGCGCCTTCAGCGTCGCGCGATCCAGAACCGTCAGCCGCGCCAGCAGCATGGGCCAGGGCTTGTAGTGATCGGTGATGTAGAAAAGCTTGGGCTCGGCCTCCAGCATCACATCGCGCATCTCGATGGTGCCCACCCGCAGCGCCACGGCCTCTTCCTTGTCATGCACGCGGCCGACAAAACTTTCGGCATAAAAAACAGCAGGCTTGCCGAAATAGGGCGCTTCCGAGGCGCCCTTCATCGCCAGCATGATCTTTCGCGCTTCAGTCTTGCTCAACATCGGGCAGCACCAGATTGGGGGTTTCGGACAAGGCGATGGCATCCAGCGTGCGTGACAGCCGTTCGGCGGCTGCGCGGGCAAAACTGACCGTCACGGCCTTGCGGCGGCTGGCATGAAGCGACTGCGCCTGCGCTTCCTTGATGATGGCGCCGCCATAGCGGTCGGCCACGATCAGGCCGGTTTGCGGCGGCACATGTTCGGGCGGAAAATCCGGCGGAATGGCGAAATAGAACAGGTCGCAGTAATCCAGATAGTCCGGCCATTTGCTGTCGCCCTTCAGATCGGCCAGCGCCACCTTGATCTCCACCCCCAGCATCTCGCCGCCCGGGCCGATGGCCGCCACATCCAGCCTGCGCCCATTGGGCAGGGTGAATTCCAGGATGGGCGAATAGCCGTCTTCCAAAAGAAGCCGGCTCACGCCGCGCGCGACCTCGGCGGCGGTGGAAGAACTGATCATGCGATCAGTCTAATTAGAGACTGCCCTTGGAGGAAGGCGATGCCCCATCCAGTCTTTCGTCGGGCGCGATCGCCTGCCTGAGCGCCCGCGCCAGACCCTTGAAGCAGGTCTCGACGATGTGGTGGCTGTTGTCGGCATAGAGATTTTCGATGTGCAGACACACGCCTGCATTCTGGGCGAAGGCCTGGAACCATTCCTTGAACAGTTCGGTGTCCATTTCTCCCAGCTTGGGCTTTGGGATGTTGACCTTCCAGATCAGATAGGGGCGGTTGGAGATATCCAGCGCCACCCTTGTCAGCGCCTCGTCCATCGGGATCAGCGCCCAGCCGAAGCGGGTGATGCCGGCAAAATCGCCCAGCGCCTTCTTCACCGCCTGGCCGATGACAATGGCGGTGTCCTCGGTGGTGTGATGATAGTCGACATGCAAGTCGCCTTGCGCGCGCACCTTCAGGTCGATCATGGAATGGCGGGAAAAGCTTTCCAGCATATGGTCCAGAAAGCCGATGCCGGTATCGATGTCGCTTTCGCCCGTGCCGTCCAGGTCGAGGGAGACGGCGATCTCGGTCTCGCGGGTCTTACGTTCAACGGTGGCGGTGCGCATCGGAATTCTTTCGGTGTTTTCGGTGTATAGCAGCAGGGAGGTTGCGGGTGAAACCCCGGCCCGGACAAGGATATGTCATATTTGACATATCTTGTTGACCCCCCGGCCAAACCCTGTAAAGAGGGGCCCCCGGAGCGTCGGCCCAGCGAAGCGCCTAGAGCAGCGTCTGGCCGCGCGACCATCGAATACTGAAACCGCAAAGGGTGTCACCATGGCGCGCCAGAACTATCTCTTCACCTCCGAAAGCGTTTCCGAAGGTCATCCCGACAAGGTGTGCGACCGCATCTCGGATGAGGTGGTGGATCTGTTCTTCCGCGAAGGCCCCAAGGAAGGCATGAGCCCCTGGGACATCCGCGCCGCCTGCGAGACCATGGCGACCACCAACCGCGTGATCATCGCCGGCGAGACCCGCGGGCCCAAGGGCGTCGGCGCCGCCGAGGTCGAGGAGGTCGCACGGCAAGCGATCAAGGACATCGGCTATGAGCAGGACGGCTTCCACTGGAAAACCGCCCAGGTGGAAGTGCTGCTGCATGCCCAGTCGGCGCATATCGCCCAGGGCGTGGACGCCAGCGGCAACAAGGATGAAGGCGCGGGCGATCAGGGCATCATGTTCGGCTATGCCTGCCGCGAGACCCCGGCCCTGATGCCGGCGCCGCTGTTCTACAGCCACAAGATCCTGGAACTGCTCGCCCAGGCGCGCAAATCCGGCAAGGAAAAGACCCTGGGCCCGGACGCCAAGAGCCAGGTGACGCTGCGCTATGAGAACGGCAAGCCGGTCGAAGCCACCCAGATTGTGCTGTCCACCCAGCATATGGACGAGAACCAGTCCAGCGACGACATCAGGAAGATCGTCGAGCCCTATATCCGCCAGGCGCTGCCGGGCGAATGGATCAACGCCAAGACGGTGTGGCACATCAATCCCACCGGCGCCTTCGTGATCGGCGGTCCCGATGGCGATTGCGGCCTGACGGGGCGCAAGATCATTGTCGACACTTACGGCGGCGCGGCCCCGCATGGCGGCGGCGCGTTCAGCGGCAAGGACTCCACCAAGGTGGACCGCTCGGCCGCCTATGCCGCCCGCTATCTGGCCAAGAATGTGGTGGCGTCGGGCGTTGCCGACCGCTGCACCATCCAGATCGCCTATGCCATCGGCGTGGCCGAGCCGCTGTCGGTCTATGTCGATACCCATGGCACCGGCAAGGTCGATGAAGCCAGACTGGAACTGATCCTGCCGCAGCTGATGAACCTGAAGCCGCGCGGCATCCGCCAGCATCTGGACCTGAACAAGCCCATTTTCGCCCGCACCGCCGCTTACGGCCATTTCGGCCGCGAGCCCGACAGCGAGGGTGGGTTTTCGTGGGAGAAGACGGACCTGGCGGACCAGATAAAGTCCGCGCTGAGCTAACCTGTCATTCCCGGCCGAGCGATGCGATCCGCATCGCGAGGGGAAGGGAACCCAGGCGGAATGACCGGACCCAGTCTGTCCACCTGGGTCCCCTTCCCTCGCATCGCGCTGGTGCGCGATGCTCGCCGGGGATGACAAATATGTCTGACCATCCCGATCGCCACCGCCGCAAGCTCTATGGCCGGCGCAAGGGGCCCAAACTGTCCAGCCGGCAGGCGGGCTTGCGCCAAACGCTGTTGGGCAAGCTGGCCTGGAAGCTGGGGGGTGATCCCCTGGCCCAGTTTTCGGACAGTGTTCGGGAAGTATGGCTGGAGGTCGGTTTCGGCGCCGGCGAGCATCTGGTCTGGCAGGCCAGGGCGCATCCCCATATCGGTCTGATCGGCGCCGAACCCTATGAAATGGGCATGGCCAAGGTACTGACAAAGCTCGAAGAATCTCCCCTGAACAATGTTCGCCTGTTCGAGGGTGATGGCCGCGACATCATCGAGGCCCTGCCGGATCAAAGCCTGGGCCGTTTTTTCCTGCTGTTCCCCGATCCCTGGCCCAAGACCCGGCACCACAAGCGCCGGTTCCTGCAGATGGAGATGCTGGACGGCCTGGCCCGGGTGCTGAAGCCTGGGGCGGAACTGCGCTTTGCCACCGACGACAAAAGCTATCTGCCTTATGCCTTGGAACGGCTGATGGCCCATCCGGCCTTTGACTGGCTTGCACAGGGCCTGGCCGACTGGAAGTTCCGCCCGGCCGACTGGCCGCCGACCCGCTATGAAACCAAGGCGATCAAGGGACCCCCGACATTCTTACGTTTTGCGCGGCGATAGCCGCACGGATTCGCCCGGCGTTCGCTTTTGGGCGCCATTCGCGATAAAAAGTGTCATGAGCAAGAACGACGATGATGACGATGGCCTGAGGCCGCTTTACCGCACCAGTTATGGCGATATCGGGGTGGTGATCATCGCGGCCTGCTGCACCCTGGCCTTCATCCTGATGATGGTGCTGCCGTCCCCCATCGCCAAATACCAGAAAGAAAAGGCCCAGGAAGAGCTGAAAGCCCGGCAGGAAGCGCTCCAGAAGCCGATCCCCGGCGGCGAAGTCAGCGTCGGCATCGCCCCCGCCAAGCACTAGACCCGCTTTGGTTGTCATGGCCGGGCTTGACCCGGCCATCCAGTGCGCGAAGCGCCATTAAAAGGATGGATGGCCGCCTCAAGGGCGGCCATGACATCGGATTTTGATTTCTGACAAACCAAAATGACTCCAAAACAGCGTTCAAGCTTGTAATTACACGCCCACGGGCGTATATCCACGCCATCCCAAACAACAAGACATGTTGTGTGGCGGTCCGAAAGGGTCGCCGCGGGCAAAAGGCTTTGCAATTTGGCTATCGCATCGGCATTGCATCTGGAACCGGTTTTTGAACCCGTTATCGAAAAAGCGGGCTTCAAACTGGTGCGCCTGCGCATCATGGGCGGCGCCAGCAAGACCTTGCAGGTGATGGCCGAGCGCCCTGACGGCAGCATGGATGTGGAAGGCTGCGCCACGCTTTCCCATGCGCTGCTCGATTTCATCGAGGCCGAGGACCCCATCGAAGGCGATTACGAGATCGAGGTCTCCTCCCCCGGCATCGACCGCCCGCTGACAAGGCTGATGGATTTTTCCCGCTGGTCGGGGCACGAAGCCAAGATCGAGCTCCACGCGCCGGTCGAGGGGCGAAAGCGCTTCCGGGCCGTGCTGTTGGGCCTGGACGGCACCGATGTGATGATCCGGGCCGATAACACCGACATCAGGTTTCCGTTTCGCGCCATCGCCAATGCGAAACTCGTTCTCACCGACAAGCTCATCAACGAAGATTTGAAGGCGCGAAAAGGCGTCTGACCCACTCAGGAGAAGACAATGGCAAGCACTGTGGCCGCCAACCGGCTGGAACTTCTGCAGATCGCGGACGCCGTCGCGCGCGACAAGTCGATCGACAAGCAGGTGGTCCTGACCGCGATGGAAGAGGCGATGCAGCGCGCCGCCAAGGCCCATTACGGCACCGAGAATGACATCAAGGTCGATATCGATCCCCGGACCGGCGAGACCCATGTCTCGCGCTATCTCCATGTCGTGGAGATGGTCGAGAACGACAAGACCGAGATTTCTCTGGCCGATGCGCGACGCCGCAACCCGGACGCCCAGATCGGCGACATCATCGCCGAGACCCTGCCGCCCGTCGATTTCAACCGCATCAATGCCCAGAACGCCAAGCAGGTGATCGTGCAGAAAGTGCGCGATGCCGAGCGCGAACGCCAGTATGACGAATACAAGGACCGCATCGGCGAAGTGGTGCATGGCGTGGTCAAGCGCAGCGAGTTCGGCTCGGTGGTGGTCGATCTGGGCAAAGCCGAAGGCGTGGTGCGCCGCGACGAGATGATCCCGCGCGAGTCGTTCCGCGCCGGCGACCGCATCCGCGCCTATATCTATGACGTGCGCCGCGAGCCGCGCGGCCCCCAGATCTTCCTGTCGCGCAGCCATCCCCAGTTCATGGTGCGCCTGTTCGCCCAGGAAGTGCCGGAAATCTATGACGGCGTGATCGAGATCCGCGCCGTGGCGCGCGATCCGGGCAGCCGCGCCAAGATCGCGGTGATCAGCAAGGATTCCAGCATCGATCCGGTCGGCGCCTGCGTCGGCATGCGCGGCGTGCGCGTGCAGGCGGTGGTGCAGGAGCTGCAGGGCGAGCGCATCGACATCATTCCGTGGAACGGCGAGGCGGCGACCTTCATCGTCAACGCCCTGGCCCCGGCCGAAGTCACCAAGGTGGTGCTGGACGAAGACACCCATCGTGTCGAAGTGGTGGTGCCCGACGAACAGCTCAGCCTGGGCATCGGTCGCCGCGGCCAGAATGTGCGCCTGGCCTCCCAGCTCACCGGCTGGCAGATCGACATCCTGACCGAGGCCGAGGAATCGGAACGCCGCCAGAAGGAATTCACCCAGCGCACCCAGCTGTTCATGGAATCGCTGGATGTGGACGAGACCGTGGCCCAGCTTCTGGCGTCGGAAGGTTTCGCCACTATCGAGGATGTCGCTTATGTCGATCTGGGCGAACTGGCCCAGATCGAGGCTTTCGACGAGGAAACCGCCCAGGAACTGCAGAGCCGCGCGGTCGAGTTCATCGAGGCCCGCAACAAGGAACTCGACGACAAGCGCCTCGCCCTGGGTGTGGCCGATGATGTTCTTGAAGTCGAAGGCGTGACCCCGGCCCTTGCCGTCGCGCTGGGCGAACACGATATCAAGAGCCTGGAAGATCTGGCCGGCTGCGCCACCGACGATCTGATCGGCTATTACGAAACCGGCAAGGACTCCAATGGGAAGGGGGAGCGCACCCGCGTTCCCGGCGCCCTGGATGGTTTCAACCTGACCAGCGACGATGCCAACGCCATCATCATGAAGGCGCGCGTCAAGGCCGGCTGGATCGAGGAACCTGTTGAAGAAGAAGCCGCCGAAGACGGCGGCGAAGGTGAGGAGCCTGCCGAGGCCTGATGACAGCAGCAGCGCGCAAGATGGAAGAGACGGAGCACGGGTCACGCGAGCGGCGTGACATCGTGTCGGGCGAAGTCATGCCCGAAAACCGTCTGTTGCGTTTTGTCGCCGATCCGGATGGCAAGGTCGTGCCCGATGTCGCGGCCAAGCTGCCGGGGCGCGGGCTGTGGGTTGCGGCCACGCGGGCCGCCGTCAGGACGGCGGTGGAGAAGAAACTCTTCTCCCGCGCCGCCAAAGCGCCGGTCAGCGCCGATGCCGATCTGGGCGCCCGTGCCGAGAAGGCGCTGGTGACCCGCATGTTGGGCGATCTGGGGATCGCGCGGCGCTCGGGCGCGGCTGTCCTGGGCTTCGACAATGTGCTGCGTCAGCTGGAAGGGCCAAGGCCGCCCAAGGTGCTGATCGAGGCCTTTGACGGGTCCCCGGACGGCAAGCGCAAGTTATATGCCGCCACCCACCGGCTGGCGCTGGATTGTGTGGTGATCGAGACCCTGACCAGCGCGGAATTGGGCTTGGCGCTGGGGCGCGAGAATGTGATACATGCCGCCGTCCAGCCGGGCGGACTTGCAGACCGTTTGATGTTTGATGCGGAACGGCTTTCCGGTTTCCGCAGCCGTAGCGAAAGCCCGCGAACGGACGCGAGCAAAATTGAAAGCCCGCGAGCGGACGCGAGCAAAACTGAAAGTAAGTCATGAGCGATACCGACGAAACCAAGCGTCCCGGCAAAACGCTGTCGCTGAAGAAGACGGAAACCTCCACCGTCAAGCAAAGCTTCAGCCATGGGCGCACCAAGGCCGTGGTGGTGGAAAAGAAGCGTTCCGCCGCGCCGCCGGTCGCCGCCAAGCCTGCCGCGCCAACAAAGGCCGCGCCGGCCCAGCCCGCGCCGAGCGCGCCCGCCGCCCGGGCCGATGCGCCCAAGGCGCCGCCCGCGCGTGGCGGCGTGGTGCTGCGCCAGCTTTCGGAAGAGGAAAAAGCCCGCCGCGCCGCCGCCCTGGCGGATGCACGCGTCTCCGACAATGAAGCCCGCCGCCTGGCCGAGCAGGAAGCCGAACGCAAGGCGCGCGAGGAAGAGCTGATGCGCGCCGAGCGTGTCGCCGCCGAAAAGCGCAAGCTCGAGGAAGAGGCCCGCAAGGCCGCCGACGAACTGGCCAAGAAGCGCGCCGAACAGGAAGCCGCGCGCCGCCTGGAAGCGGCGCCCAAGGCGCCCGTGCCGGCGGAAGCGCCGCGCCGCCGCCTGGAGAATGAAGAGGAAGAAGGCGAAAACAGCGCCAAGAAAGTGGGCGGCAAGCTGGTTCCCGCCAAGGCGCCCGCCCCCAAGAAGGCCGAGGGCGAACGCCGCCGCGGCAAGCTGACCGTCACCCGCGCGCTGTCCGACGATGACGAGCGCGTGCGTTCGGTGGCGAGTTACCGCCGCCATCTGCAGCGCGTGAACAAGGGTCATCAGGTCCAGCAGGCCGGCCCTGCCGGTCCGCGCGACATCATCGTGCCGGAAACCATCACTGTGGCCGATCTGGCCAACCGCATGGCGCGCCGCACCGTGGATGTCATCAAGGTGCTGATGAAGAACGGCATGATGGCGACGCCGAACGATGTGATCGATGCCGACACCGCCGAACTGGTGGCCTCTGAATATGGCCATGTGGTCAAGCGGGTGGCGGAATCCGATGTGCTGGAAGGCCTGACCGGCGAAAAGGACGAAGAGGGCACGCTGGTGCCCCGTCCGCCGGTGGTCACGGTCATGGGCCATGTCGACCATGGCAAGACATCGCTGCTCGACGCGCTGCGCAAGACCGATGTGGCGGCGGGCGAAGCCGGCGGCATCACCCAGCATATCGGCGCCTATCAGATCAGCCTGAAATCGGGCCAGAAGATCACCTTCCTCGACACGCCGGGCCATGCGGCCTTTACCCAGATGCGCGCCCGCGGCGCCAAGGTCACCGATCTGGTGATCCTGGTGGTGGCGGCCGATGACGGCGTGATGCCCCAGACGGTTGAAGCCATCGCCCATGCCAAGGCGGCGCATGTGCCGATGATCGTGGCGGTCAACAAGATCGACAAGGGCGACGCCAATCCGACCCGGGTGAAGACCGAACTGCTGCAGCATGAGATCCAGGTCGAAGACCTGGGCGGCGATGTCCAGGTGGTGGAAGTCTCCGCCATCAAGGGCACCAATCTGGATAAGCTGGAAGAAGCCATCCTGCTGCAGGCCGAAATCCTGGACCTGAAGGCCAATCCCGACCGCGCCGCCGAAGGCGCGGTGGTGGAAGCCAAGCTCGACAGGGGCCGCGGTCCCGTTGCCACCGTGCTGGTACAGCGCGGCACCCTGAAAGTCGGCGACATCGTCGTGGCCGGTGCGGAATGGGGCCGGGTACGTCTGCTCGCCAATGAACGCGGCGAGACCGTGCAATCCGCCGGTCCCTCTACCCCCATCGAGGTGCTGGGCCTGTCGGCGCCGCCGGAAGCCGGCGATGAAATGGTGGTGGTGGAATCCGAAGCGCGCGCCCGCGAAGTGGCGGAATACCGCGCCAGGAAGCGCCGCGAACAGCGCCAGGCCTCGTCCTCGCGCCAGACGCTGGACCAGCTGCTCAAGACCCGCGAAGCCGGCGAACGCCGTATGCTGCCGCTGGTGCTCAAGACCGATGTGCAGGGCTCGGCCGAAGCCATCCAAGGCGCCCTGGCCAAGCTCGGCACCGACGAAGTGGGCGTGCAGATCCTGCAGTCCGGCGTGGGCGGCATCACCGAGAGCGACGTGATCCTGGCCCATGCCAGCGGCGCGGGCGTGTTCGGCTTCAATGTCCGCGCCAACAACATGGCGCGCGACCGCGCCAAGCGCGAGGGCGTGGAAATCCGCTACTACAACATCATCTACAATCTGGTGGATGACGTGAAGGCGGCGCTGTCGGGCCTCTTGACGCCGGAAACCCGGGAGAAGTTCCTGGGCAATGCCGAAATCCTGGAAGTGTTCAACATCTCCAAGGTGGGCAAGGTCGCCGGCTGCAAGGTCACCGAAGGCGTGGTGCGCCGTGGCGCCCGAGTGCGCCTGATCCGCGACGATGTCGTGATCCATGAAGGCGAGCTTTCCACCCTCAAGCGCTTCAAGGACGAAGTGCGCGAGGTGCAGTCCGGCCAGGAATGCGGCATGGGCTTCATCGGCTATCAGGACTTGCAGAAGGGTGACGTCATCGAATGTTTCGAGGTCGAGACCATTCAGCGGGCGCTCTAGACGCCACATAAGGGTCAGCCATGGCTTTGACCAGCAGCGAAGCGCTGGCGGGCACCGTTTCGACGGTCGAGGCCGCGCTGCGCGCCTCCGACATGGCCAAAGCGATGCGGCTCAGCGAGGAAGCGGTGGGCGCCGGCGCGGTGCATCCCACCCTATTGTCGCTGACGGCGCTGAAGCGCATGCAGGTGGGCGACGATGACGGCGCCTTGCCCTTGCTGCTGCGGGCCCGCACGCTGGCGCCCCATCATGCCGATCTTCTGAATGCGCTGGGCACCTGTCACAGCCGGCTGAATCGGCCGCGCGAGGCGCTGGAGGCCTTCGAGGCCGGGCTGGCGGCCGCGCCGCGCGATGCGCGGCTGCATCTGGGCCGCGCCCTGGCGCTGGAGGATCTGAGCGAGCTGGATGCGGCGCGCATCGGGTTTGAACAGGTTCTGGCGCTGAATCCGGCCTCTTCGGCGGCACTGTCGCGGCTGGCGCTGCTGGCGGTGCAGCGGGGCGATGCCATCACGGCGCGGGAGCTGGCCAGCCGGACGCTGGCGATCGATCCGCAGGATGCGGCGGGGACAATCGCCTTTGCCCAGGCCGCCCTGCAGCAGAAGGATATTGCCGCCGCCGAACAAGCGGTGGGAATGTTGTCGCGGCGTCAGGATCTGGGCCCGGTCAATCGCGCCTTTGCGTTCAGCCTGGCGGGCGATGTGCTGGATGCGCAGGATCGCGTGGCGGAGGCCTTTGTGGCTTATGCCCAGTCCAAGCAGGTGCTGCGCGAGGCTTATGCGCCCCACATGGCGGGGATGGAAAGCGTGCGGTCCCGCGAAATCCGCCTATGCGAATATTTCCGCCGCGCCGATGCCGCGGCCTGGCATGGCGCGGCTGCGCCCGCGACGCGCACGCATGTTTTCCTGCTGGGCTTTCCCCGGTCCGGCACGACCCTGCTGGGCCAGATTCTGGCCAGCCATCCCGATGTGCAGACCATGGAGGAACGCACTTGCCTGATGGATTCGGCGGCGGAATTTTTTGGGTCCGATGCCGATCTCGACCGGCTGGCGGCATTGTCCGATGCCGGGCTGGAGCCCTGGCGGGCGCGGTATTGGCAGCGCGTGGCCGAAAGCGGCATCACGCCGTCAAAGCCGGTCTTTGTAGACAAGATGCCGCTGAATGCGGTGTTCCTGCCCCTGATCGCCAAATTGTTTCCGCAAGCCCGCATCCTCGTCGCCTTGCGCGATCCGCGCGATGTGGTTCTGTCCTGCTTCCGCCGCCGCTTCGCCATGAATGCCGGCATGTTCGAATTCACCTTGCTGGAGTCGACGGCGACTTATTATGGCGCGGTGATGCGGCTGATGCAGGTTTATGCCGACAAGCTGGCGCTTCCCATATTCGAGGCGCGCCACGAAGCCCTGGTGGCTGATTTCGCCGGCCAGGCCGGGCGGTTGTGCGATTTCCTGGGCCTTGCCTATCGCGATGAGATGAGCAGCTTCGCCCGCCGCGCCCGGAGCCAGAATATCGACACGCCCTCCAGCGCCCAGGTCGCGCGGGGCCTGAGCGATGCCGGCATGGCGCAATGGCGCCGCTATGCCCGCGAACTGGAACCCGTGCTTCCCCTGCTGGCGCCATTTGTGGCGCGCTATAATTATCCGGAGAGCTGACATGCCGCGTCCTTCCCATCCCCGCCGTGGTGGCCGCGTCACGCGCCAGGGTGCCCAGCAAGGTCCCTCCCAGCGTCAGTTGCGCGTGGGCGAAATGCTGCGCCACGCCCTGGCCGACATTCTGCGCGAGAACGACATCCGCGATCCTGAGCTGGATGGCGTGTCGGTGACCATCACCCAGGTCAAGCCGTCGCCCGACATGCGCTATGCCACGGTTTATTGCGAGCCGCTGGGTGGAGAGAATGCGAAAGAGATCGTGGCGGCGCTGAACCGGCACAAAGGCTTCCTGCGCGGCGAGATGGGCCACCGCATCGCCATGAAATTCACCCCCGATCTGCGTTTTGTCGAAGACCAGTCCTTTGCCGAGGCCGAGAAGATCGAGACCATCCTCAAATCGCCGGAAGTGCAGCGCGACCTTGCCGCGCCGGATGATGGCGAAGAGGATGGGGACGAAGAGGATTAATCGCAATTCAGGCCGTGGTTAATGCTGGCGGCATGTTCCTTGCTGAGCAACGGGCAGGGAGACCCATGGCATGACCGTTGTTGAGCAGAACGTTCCGTTTTCATCCGCCCCGCGCCGCCGCATCCCCGGTTCGGCCGGCTATGTCCTGCGCCGGCTGTTCCAACCCGGGAAGCTGCGCAAGGTCTTCGTGGAACGCCTGACCGAGCCCGTTCATCTCAATGCCCTGTCGCTGGTGGTGGCGGCGTTCGGTTCCTATCGGGCCAAGGTCGATTTCGACCTGATCGTGCGCCAGCAATATGCCTTTCCCATCCTGTTCGCCGCCGATGAGGCCCGCAAGCACGGCTACAACAAGCTCACCATCGTGGAGCTGGGCGTCGCGTCCGGCGCCGGCCTGCTGAACATGTGCCGCATCGCCGCGCGCACCACCCGGGCCACCGGTGTCGAATTCCGCATCGTGGGCTTTGACGGGGGCAAGGGCATGCCGCCGGCCATCGATTATCGCGACCTGCCCGAAATGTTCCAGGAAGGCGACTTCCCCATGGCGGACTTTGCCGGCCTCAAGCGCGCGCTGCCGGCCAATGCCGAACTGATCATCGGGGATGTGGCCGAAACCGCGTCGGCCTTCGCCCGAACCCTTTCGGCCGAGGCCCCGCTGGGTTTTGTGGCCGTCGATGTCGATTATTATTCCGCTGCCAAGGCGGCGCTGCCGATCCTGACAGGCCGTGCGGATCATTATCTGCCGGTGGTGCCGGTCTATCTCGACGATGTGGCGGAGTTCGGGTCCAGCGAATGGACCGGCGAACTCCTGGCGGTAAAGGAATTCAACGACGAGAATGCGATGCGCAAGATCGTGCCTTTCAACTTTCTGCGCTCGCGCCGCATCTTCAAGAATACCCAATGGATCGACCGCATGTTCGCGGCCCAGATCCACGACCATCCCCACCGCTCGCCGGCCCGCAAACGTGCCGCCCGCTGGGACCTGGGCAACGAATATCTGTAGCCGTCGGCGCAATTGCTTTCCGGAGCGGCTTTTGGCAGAAGCCGCCCCCTGATGAGCAGACGCAAAAAAGGCCAGCCAGTCCATGGCTGGGTCATCCTCGACAAGCCGTTGGGCATGACCTCGACGCAAGGCGTGGCGGCGGTGCGCCGGATTTTCAATGCGCGGAAGGCCGGCCATGCCGGAACGCTCGATCCGTTGGCGACGGGCATCCTGGCCATCGCGCTGGGGGAAGCGACCAAGACGGTTCCCTATGCGATGGACGCCGACAAGACTTATCGCTTCACCGCGACCTGGGGCGAAGCCCGCGATACCGACGATGCCGAAGGCAAGGTGACCGGCACCTGCGATCGCCGCCCCAGCCAGGCCGAGATCGAGGCCATGCTGCCCCGCTTCACCGGAACCTTGAACCAGACCCCGCCGGCCTATAGCGCCATCAAGGTCGGGGGCGAACGGGCCTATGATCTGGCCCGGGACGGGGAAGAGGTGCGGCTGGAGCCCCGCGCCGTGGAGGTCTTCGAGGCCCGGCTGCTGGCGGCGCGCAAAGACCAGGCCGACTTTGAAATCCTTTGTGGTAAAGGGACTTACGTCCGGTCCTGGGTGCGCGATATCGCCCTGGCCTTGGGAACTTTGGGCCATGTCTCGGCCCTTAGGCGGACCCGGCTGGGCGCTTGGGATGAAAATTCCGCGGTCGGGCTGGATACCCTGACCCCTTTTATGCATAGTCCCGCCGCTTTTGGGTATTTGAGGCCCCTTTCGACCGCGCTGGACGGCATCCCGGCGTTGGCCGTTTCGGGCTCCGATACGGTTCGCATCCGATCCGGAAACCCCATCCTCATCCGCAGCGATCTCTTCGCCCGCATGAGGCAGGGATTGGGTGACGGCGAGCTTCTCGGGCAGACCGTGTTTCTCCAGGAAGAGGACGGGTCGCCCGTGGCATTGGCCGAAATCGCCGGGGGAGAACTCCGGCCGTTTCGTGTCTTCAACTTTTCCACTTAAGCCTTGAAAGGGCCGATGACCGAATGATTACCCCTGAACGCAAGAAAGAGCTGATCGCCCAATATGCGACCGGCGCCAACGATTCCGGTTCGCCGGAAGTGCAGATCGCGATCCTGTCGGAGCGCATCGCCAACCTCACCGAACACTTCAAGACCCACGCCAAGGACAATCATTCCCGCCGTGGCATGATCAAGATGGTGTCGCAGCGCCGTGGCCTGCTTGACTATGTCAAGGCCAAGGACGCCAAGCGGTATGAATCCATCATCAGCAAGCTGGGTCTGCGCCGCTGAGTTCGGACCAGAACAGAATTGGCGACGGCTGGTGCCAGAAGGCTCCAGCCGTCGCTTTGCTTTTCGGAAGGATGAGCTTTCCGATAAAGCAGGCTCCATAGGGGAGCTACACACGGCCCTTCGGCAATATGGCCGTCGGGTGATGACGAAAGAAAAAGCAGATGTTCAATATCCACAAAGAGAGCTTTGAATGGGGCGGCCGCACGCTGACCCTGGAAACCGGCAAGATCGCGCGTCAGGCTGACGGCGCGGTGCTGGCCACCTATGGTGAGACCGTGGTGCTGGCCACCGCCGTGGGCGCGCAGTCGGCCAAGGAAGGCCAGGATTTCTTCCCCCTGACCGTCAACTATCAGGAACGCTATTACGCCGCCGGCAAGATTCCGGGCGGCTATTTCAAGCGCGAGCGCGCGCCGACGGAACGCGAGACCCTGATCTCGCGCCTGATCGACCGTCCGGTACGCCCGCTGTTCGCCGAGGGCTTCAAGAATGAAGTGCTGGTGGTGGCGCAGGTCTTGAGCCACGACCAGGAGAATGATCCCGATATCGTGGCGATGGTGGCGGCGTCCGCGGCGCTGACCCTTTCCGGTCTGCCCTTCATGGGCCCGATCGGGGCTGCCCGGGTCGGTTATATCAACGGCGAATATGTGCTCAATCCGCTGATCGACACCTATCCGGAGTCCCAGCTCGATCTGGTGGTGGCGGGCACCCGCGACGCGGTGATGATGGTGGAATCCGAAGCCCAGGAACTGACCGAAGAGGTCATGCTGGGCGCCGTGGTGTTCGGCCATGAGCAGATGCAGACCGCCATCGATGCCATCATCCGCCTAGCGGAAAAAGCGGCCAAGGACCCGCGCGCGGTGCCGGAAGACACCCATGCCGCCACCCGCAAGGCAATCAAGGACGCGGCCGGGGCCGAACTGGCCAAGGCGTTCCAGATTCCCGTCAAGTTCGAGCGCCGCGATGCGCTGGCGGCCATCAAGAAGAAGTATGCCGAACAGTTTGTCGGTGAGGGCGAAGGCAAGGTGCCGGCCAATGTCTATGGCAGCCTGCTGCATGACGTGGAAGCCGATGTGATGCGCAACGCGGTGCTGGACACCAAGAAGCGCGTCGATGGCCGCGACCTGACCACGGTGCGTCCGATCCTGGCGGAAGTGGGCATCCTGCCGCGCACCCATGGTTCGGCTTTGTTCACCCGTGGCGAAACCCAGGCGATTGTTGTCGCCACGCTGGGCACTGCCGAGGACGAGCAG
The DNA here is from genome assembly GCA_035547275.1 of Rhizomicrobium sp. Lineage (GTDB taxonomy): Bacteria > Pseudomonadota > Alphaproteobacteria > Micropepsales > Micropepsaceae > Rhizomicrobium. Next base: position 38,371 of record DASZVQ010000078.1, on the reverse strand, counting down.
TTCATCGACAGCCTGATGGGCACGGCCAAGGAAACCTTCATGCTGCATTACAACTTCCCGCCCTATTCGGTGGGCGAGACGGGCCGCATGGGTTCGCCGGGCCGCCGCGAAATCGGCCATGGCAAGCTCGCCTGGCGCGCCATTCATCCGATGCTGCCCAAGAAGGAGGAATTCCCCTACACCATCCGCGTGGTCTCGGAGATCACCGAATCCAACGGTTCGTCCTCGATGGCGACCGTCTGCGGCACCTCGCTGGCGCTGATGGATGCGGGCGTCCCGATCAGGAAGCCCACCGCCGGCATCGCCATGGGCCTGATCCTGGAAGGCGACCGCTATGTGGTGTTGTCGGACATTCTGGGTGACGAGGATCACCTGGGCGACATGGACTTCAAGGTGGCCGGCACCGAAGATGGCGTCACCTCGCTGCAGATGGATATCAAGATTTCCGGCATCACCAAGGAAATCATGAAAGTCGCGCTGGAGCAGGCCAAGGGCGGGCGCCTGCACATCCTGGGCGAGATGAACAAGGCGCTCACCGGCGCCCGCGCCGAGCTGGGCGAACACGCCCCGCGCATCGAGCAGATCAAGATTCCGACCGACAAGATCCGTGATGTGATCGGCACCGGCGGCAAGGTGATCCGCGAGATCGTGGAAAAGACCGGCGCCAAGATCAATGTCGAGGACGACGGCACCGTGAAGGTCGCGTCCGCCGACGGCGAGTCGATCAAGGCGGCGATCAAATGGATTCGCGGCCTGACGGCGGAGCCGGAAGTGGGCCAGATCTATGACGGCAAGATCGTCAAGGTGATGGACTTCGGCGCCTTCGTGAACTTCTTCGGGCCCAAGGACGGCCTGGTCCATGTCAGCGAGTTGGCGGCGCAGCGCGTTGCCAAGCCCAGCGATGTGGTCAAGGAAGGCCAGGCGGTGAAGGTGAAGCTGTTGGGCTTCGACGACCGCGGCAAGGTGCGCCTGTCGATGAAGCAGGTGGACCAGACCACCGGTGAAGACCTGTCCAAGAAGAAGGCGGAGGCCCCGGCCGACGCGCCGCAGGCTTAAGACGGTTCTTCAGAAAACCGAAAAAAGGCCGCCGCGCGAAAGCGTGGCGGCCTTTTTGCTATCGTCCGAGTTAACCTGTTGACGGCCCAGCGCTTGTCGGCGCGGGATGGGCGCGCTATGTCCGGTCATGGCCGTCGTGATGCGCCTTGTCAGCCTGATCCTGATCGTGGCCGCCCTGATGCTTCTGGGCGCCGATGCGGTGACATCGCTGGAGCGTGGCGGCGAACTGACGGTCCGAAGCCTGGGCACCATCTGGGGCCTGATCCATCCCGGCAGCCTTGGCGGCTTCAAGAGCTGGGTGCAGAACCACGCCGCCTTCATGGCGCAGGGGGTCTATTCCTCGCTGGCCTTGCCGGGCTGGGCGGCGACGGGAGTGCTGGGGGTCATTCTCGCTTTTGTGTTTGGCCGCCGGCATTGATCGAATAATCCCCTCACCCTCGCGCACGCTAACGCGTGCGCTCTCCCCTCTTCCCGATTGGGGGAGAGGGAAATATGCACGGTCCTTCATCACGACAAGGTATGGGTGGGGGGGTGCCTCAGCTTTCGCGATTAGCTCCGGGCAGCCACAGCACGTCGCCCATGCCCTGATTGTTGGCGGCGCGCGCCATCACGAACAGATGATCCGACAGCCGGTTGGCATAACGCAGCACGTCCGGATTGATCTTTTCCTTGGCTGACAAGGCCGCGATTGCCGCTTCGGCGCGCCTTGTGATGGCGCGGGCCAGATGCAGATGCGCCGCCAGCGCGGTGCCTCCCGGCAGGACGAAGGAGGTCAGCGGCTTGAACTTTTCATTCATGGCATCGATCTCCCGTTCCAGCCGCTCGACCTGCGCCCCGGAAACACGAAGGCGTTCTTCCGCCTTGCGCCCGTCCTCCGGCGCGCTGAGATCGGCACCCAGATCGAACAGATCGTTCTGGATGCGCGCCAGCATCGCGTCCATTTCGTCCTCGGCGTCCAGGCGCGCGATACCGATGGCCGCATTGGCTTCGTCCACCGCGCCGATGGCTGTGATGCGCGGACTGGCCTTGGAAATCCGGCTGCCATTGCCCAGGCCGGTGTCGCCGCAATCGCCGGTTTTGGTGTATATTTTTGACAGGGTGACCATGGCCAGAACCGCGCCTTGCTGTCCTCTTGCCCCTCCAACCTTAACTTGTATGATCTCGCCAATCTTCAGTTTTCTACCCGCCTATTTGGAACTTTCCCATGCCCGTCGAGGCCCCCGAAATCGTCGAAACCGAGAGCACCCGCGTCGCCTGTGACGGCGGTGGCGGCGCGCTGGGTCATCCGCGCGTCTATCTGGAAATGGGCGACGAAACCTTCGTGGAATGCCCCTATTGCGACAAGCGCTTTGTCCTTAAGGCCGGGGCTGGTCATCATTGAGCGCCCTCAAGACGGGGGACCATCTCTATCTGGTTGACGGCTCGGGCTATCTGTTCCGCGCCTATCACGCGCTTCCGCCGCTGACCCGCAAGTCCGACGGCCTGCCCACCGGGGCGGTGTCGGGTTATTGCAACATGCTGTGGAAGCTGCTGGAGGATATGAAGGACGGCGACGTCCCCACCCATCTGGCGGTGATCTTCGACGCCGGCGAAAAGACCTTCCGCAATGAAATCTACAAGGAATACAAGGCCCATCGTCCGCCGCCGCCAGAAGACCTGATTCCGCAATTCCCGCTGGTGCGCGACGCCACCCGCGCTTTCGGCATCGCCTGTGTCGAGATGGCCGGCTATGAAGCCGACGATCTGATCGCCACTTACGCCCGCATGGCACGCGAGGCCGGCGCCCGTTGCACCATCATCTCGTCCGACAAGGATCTGATGCAGCTGGTGGAGGACGGCAAGGTCGAGCTGTTCGACACCATGAAGAACAAACGCCTGGCTTCGGCCGAGGTGATGGAAAAATTCGGCGTCGCGCCCGGCAAGGTGGTGCAGGTTCAGGCGCTGGCCGGCGATTCCACCGACAATGTCCCTGGCGTGCGCGGCATCGGCATCAAGACCGCGGCCGAGCTGATCAATACATTCGGCGATCTGGAAACGCTTTTGAAGCGTGCCGGCGAGATCAAGCAGAACAAGCGGCGCGAGACCTTGATCGAAAATGCCGAGAATGCGCGCATCTCGCTCAGGCTGGTGACGCTGGACCAACAGGTTCCGGTCAAGGAAAAGCCGGACGAATTTGCCGTGCATGAGCCGGATTGCAAGGAGCTGCTGGCTTTCCTCAAGGCGATGGAATTCACCTCCATCACCAAGCGCGTGGCGGCGCATTTCGAGGTGCAGGACCTGGATGCCATCGCGGCCGCGCCGACGGTTGCCAATGTGCTGCCGCCAAAGCCCGAATTGCCCGAGATCAAGGGCGAGACACCGGCGGAAACCGAACGCTTGCGCGCGCCCATCGATCACGATGCCTATGTCACGGTGACGACGGCAAAGGAGCTGGACGCCTGGGTCGCGCGGGCCCGCGAAGCGGGCCTGGTCTGCGTCGATACCGAAACCACCTCGCTCGATCCCATGACGGCGAACCTTTGTGGCGTGTCGCTGGCGACCCAGCCTGGCCAGGCCTGTTACATCCCTTGCGGCCATCGCAAGGGCGACGGCCTGTCCTTTGATGGCGATGCGGCGATCGCGCAAATGGACGAAGCCGATGTGCTGGCGCGGCTGAAGCCGCTGCTGGAAGACGATTGTGTCCTGAAGGTGGGCCAGAACCTGAAATATGACGCGCTGGTCTTCCTGCAGCGCGGCATCCGGCTGGACCCCATAGACGACACCATGCTGATGTCTTATGTGCTGGAGGGCGGCCTCCACGGCCACGGCATGGACGAGCTCAGCGAGCTGCATCTGTCGCATACGCCCATCGCCTTTGATGAAGTGACCGGCAAGGGCAAGGACCGGATCAGCTTCGACTGCGTGCCCGTGGCCCAGGCCACAAAATATTCCGCCGAAGATGCCGATGTCACCTTGCGGCTGGCGGTGCTGCTCAAGCCCCGGCTGGCGGAGGGCGGCAAGCGCAGCGTTTACGAGACCCTGGAACGGCCGCTGGTGATGGTGCTGGCCGATATGGAACGGGCGGGCATCACCATCGATCCCGATCTGCTGCGCAAGCTGTCCAACGACTTCGCCAAACAGCAGGCAAGCCTGGAAAAGGACATTCACAAGCTGGCGGGTGGGGAATTCAACATCGGCTCGCCCAAGCAGCTGGGCGAGATCCTGTTCGACCGCATGAAGCTGGAGGGCGGGCGGCGCACCAAGACCGGCGCCTGGTCCACCGACAGCGATGTGCTGGAGGATGTGGCGGCCCAGGGCATTCCCATCGCCAGAAAGGTGCTGGACTGGCGCGGCCTGGCCAAGCTGCGCGGCACTTATACCGACGCGCTGCCCGGCTATATCAATGCCAAGACGGGCCGGGTGCATACATCCTATGCAATGGCCTCGACCTCGACCGGGCGGCTGGCTTCGACCGATCCGAATCTGCAGAACATTCCCGTGCGCACCGAGGAAGGCCGGCGCATCCGCCAGGCCTTTATCGCGGCCAGGGGCAACAAGCTGATCAGCGCCGATTACAGCCAGATCGAGCTGCGCCTTCTGGCCCATATCGCCGATATTCCCGAATTGAAGAAGGCGTTTGCCGACAATCTCGACATTCACGCCATGACGGCGTCGGAAATCTTTGGCGTTCCCATCAAGGGTATGCCGGCGGAAGTGCGCCGCCGCGCCAAGGCGATCAATTTTGGCATCGTCTATGGCATTTCCGGCTTCGGCCTGGCCAACCAGCTGGGCATCCCGCAAAGCGAAGCCTCGGATTACATCAAGAAATACTTCACCCGTTTCCCGGGCATCCGCGACTATATGGAAGAGACCAAGCAGTTCGCGCGCACCCATGGCTTTGTCGAGACCCTGTTCGGCCGGCGCATCCATATCCGCGAGATCAATTCCAAGGTGCCGGGCTTCCGCGGCGGGGCCGAGCGTGCCGCCATCAATGCGCCGATCCAGGGTTCGGCCGCCGACATCATCCGCCGCGCCATGGTCAAGCTGCCGGGCGCGCTGGCCGACAAGAAGATCAAGGCCACCATGCTGCTGCAGGTGCATGACGAACTGATCTTCGAAGCGCCGGAGAAGGAAGTGGACAAGGCGGCCAGGTTGATCAAGCAGGCGATGGAGACGGCGCCGCTGCCGGCGGTGGAGATCTCCGTGCCGCTGGTGGTCGAGGCGCGCGCCGCCGACAATTGGGATGCGGCCCATTGAGGCTGTTCGCCATCAGCCTGGCGCTGCTTTCGCTGGCGGCTAACATCACCTTTCAGCATGTGCTGATGCAGGCGCGGGTGGCGCGGGCGGTTTTGATACCGGGCCTGGCCGACTTCCGCCCCGCCTGGAACAATGGCGTTTCCTTCAGCCTTCTGACGCAGGACAGCGCGACCGGCCGTTATTTGTTGATCGCTTTCCTGGCCCTGGTGACCGCCGGCGTGCTGGTGGTGATGTGGCGCGCCACCAGCCGGTTTTCAGCGGCGGGGTTGGGGCTGATCGCGGGCGGCGCCATGGGTAATCTTTTGGACCGCATCCGCTATGAGGGCGCGGTGTTCGACTTCCTGGCGCTACATCTGGGCCGGATGCCGCTGTTCGTCTGCAACCTGCCCGACATTTTCATCTCGGCGGGCGTCATCATGCTGGTCGCCGATTCCATATTTGCCAAGCAAGGCGCAATGGATTTTGCGGACTGAGCAGGAGCGCGGGCGGAGCGTACCCCGCGTACGTGAGCACGCGCGACGAACTCAGGACGCAAAAGACGCGCGCCTCAGGCCGCGATATTCTTCAGGCCCGTTTCAGCCGTAATTCCGGCCTTGCTGAGCGTTTCCATCAGCTCGGCCATCATCCTTTCGCTGTCGGGCGCGCGGCCATCGCGCGCCAGCGCTTCTTTCGTCTGGATCGCCATATAGCCGGTGAGGAACCCGGGGCGCGAGAGATGCGCCAGGATCAGTTCGCGGGCCCTGGCCGCAAGCTGGCCTTCGGTGAGGATGCCGCCGGTCGCCAGCTTGATCAGGGTCTGGGCCTTTTCCACATTCGAGCTGTTGCGCGCCTCGATCGAGTCGAACAACTTGCCGCGTGCTTCCATCTGCATCGCCAGATGATCCATCCGGCCGCAGATGTCTTCGCGGGTCACCTCGATGAAGCCGGAACGGCGCACCCGCGCCTGAAGCTGCGCCAGACGCTGCAGCCGTTGCAGCAGGGGTACTTTTGGGTTCTGGAAATGATTCTCGAAGGCGGCGGAATTCAGGATCGGCATCACATAGGTGGAAAGCTGACGCTTGTTTTCCGCCCCGATGATATTGTCCTCGACGAACAGGATGCGTTCGATCTTCTCGTCGGGCGCGGCCTCGCCGATATACTCGCCCAGCGCTTCCTGTGCCACCAGCCGCTTGGAACGCAAGGTGAAGGCGGCGATCAGGTCTTCATGGGACAGATATTTGCCCACGCCCATCACGATGCGGTTGGCGATGGAGCGCAGGGTCTTGAGTTCATCGACCATGAAGTCGGGGCACAGCCGCTTATTGCTCTTGAATTCGGCGATGATGCGGTTGGCGATGGCGGTGCGCGCCTCGGGCAGGGTGTCGGCGGCGAAATGCTGCGCCAGCGCCGCCAATCCCTGACGGGCATGGTTTTGATCGGGCGTCTTGCCCAGGAACAGCGTGACCAGATTGTTCAGCGCCTGGCCCAGATTGTCGGCAGGACCCATCAGCGCATGCAGCGCGGCCGAGCCGCCCAGCACTTCCGCCAGGATCGCGTCCACCGATGCCAGAACCAGCTTGCGCGGCGCCTCGGCCGCCGGCGCGCTCTCCATGATGGCCAGCAGCCGCAACACCTTGTCGTCCCAGTCCGCGCAATCCCGCAGATGCCGCGCCAGCGCGCCATTGAACACATAAGCGGCGTCGGCCTGCGGCGCCAGCTGGACCGCCAGCTCGCAGAACTGGTGCGGATGCGGATCGGGGAACAGGCCCTTGCGCTGGTCGCGATAGACCCGGTGGAAAGCCTGGGTGGTCAGCTCGTTCAGGCTCTTGACGATCTGCTGCACCGGCGTGGTGGTGGAGGAGGCCTGGGCAACCGCGATCTTCTGAATGGCGTGCTGATACAGCGTGCCGGTCGCTTCCAGCTTTTCCAGCATGTCGGCGCGATGGATCAGCTCGGTGATGGTGATCTTGTTGCGCGCCAGGAAGTCGGTCAGCAGCCGGCTCATGGTGGCGCGCGCATGATAGGAATAAAGATCGTCCGGCTTGAAGCAGGGCAGCGCATGTGGCGCATCTTCCTGCGCCGGCGCCATCTTCATCTGGTTATGGCCTTCCTCGAAGATCTTCAGGGTGAGGAAGTCGCCGGTCTCGTCGTTATAGGTTTCCTTGACCACTTTCACGCCAGTGGCCTTGTCGCTGGCCATCAGCTCCTGGGCCATGGCGATGGCCAGCTCGCGCGACGAAGCGACTTCGTGCAGCGTCCAGCCACCGCGCGCGCCCACGCGGCGGAAAACCTCGAAATGAATCTCGCGTCCCATGGCGCCATGGTGGGGCCAGGCCGCTTTAAGGGTGGTTAACCCTGTTGCGAAAAGTGCTTAATCGACGGTGCGCGCCCGCACAGGGGACAGGCGGGGTCCTTCGGCAGCCGGGCGGTGTGGAACTCGGTTGTAAGCGCTTTGTATACAAGGACTTTTCCGGCCAGCCCGGCCCCCAGCCCGACTGCTTCCTTCAGCACTTCCAGGGCCTGCAGGGACCCCATGACCCCGGCCGCCGCCCCCAGCACCCCGGTCTCCGAACAGCTGGGCACGGTCCCTTCCGGCGGTGGGGCCGGAAACAGGCAGCGATAGCAGGGAAGGCCAGCGTGATACCCTTTGTAGGTGGCAAGCTGGCCCTCGAACTCCGTCACCGCGGCCGACACCAGCGGCTTGTGCGCAAAGAAACAGGCATCGTTCAACAGAAAGCGGGTGGCGAAATTGTCGGAGCCATCGGCGACGATGTCGTAGCCGCCGATCAGCGTCATGACATTGTCGGCCGTCAGCCGCACGCCATGAGTCTCGATCCTGACTCCGGGATTAAGGGCTTTCAGCGCCTCCGCGCCGGCTTCCACCTTGGCGCGGCCGACATCGCCGGTGCGGAACAGAATCTGACGCTGCAGGTTGGACAGGCTGACGGAATCGTCATCGACCAGGCCCAGCGCGCCGACACCCGCCGCCGCCAGATACAACGCCACCGGACTTCCCAGCCCGCCCGCGCCCACCACCAGCACACGCGTGGCGCGGATCTTCGCCTGGCCCGGTCCGCCGATCTGGCGCAGCACCAGATGACGGGCATAGCGGTCGAGCTCTTCATCACTCAAGGACATCAAGGTTCCTTAGGGCCAAGCGGCGGGCGTGACAACGCGCCACCACCTCTGTGTTCCCCGAATGGCTGCAACCGCCTGATTAAGCTTAATCTTTCTGAGGATGCGGGCAAACTGAATACATTTGTGACGGGCCTGACGCCCCGCTATAGGAGGTCAACCTTATTTTTGGAGCGATCATGACCGACAGCGCTTTCGGCCTCGGCCGTCACGGCTTCCGCAACCTCAAGGCCGTGCATCACAACCTCAGCGCGCCGGTGCTGTACGAAGAGGCCGTGCGCCGCGGCGAGGGCCATGTCGCGATCGATGGCCCGTTGGTGGTCAGGACCGGCATCCATACCGGCCGTTCGGCGGGCGACAAATTCGTGGTGCGCGACCAGAACACCGAAAGCCAAGTGTGGTGGGACAATAACAAGTCGATGACGCCCCAGCATTTCGACGCGCTTTATGCCGACATGATGGCTCATGCGGAAGGCAAGGAGCTGTTCGCCAAGGACCTGTTCGGCGGCGCCGATCTCACCCACCGCATCAGCGTGCGGGTGATCACCGAATTCGCCTGGCATTCGCTGTTCGTGAACCAGCTCCTGATCCGGCCCACAGCGGAAGAGCTGAAAAGCTTCGATCCGGAGTTCACCATCATAGATTTGCCCAGCTTCAATGCCGATCCGGCGCGCCACGGTTCGGTGTCGCAGACGGTGATCGCGGTCAACTTCACCAGGAAGCTGATCCTGATCGGCGGCACCTCCTATGCCGGTGAAATGAAGAAGTCGGTCTTCACCATCCTGAACTATCTGCTCCCGGCCAAGCGGGTGATGAGCATGCACTGCTCCGCCAATGTCGGCAGCGATGGCAAATCCGCCATATTTTTCGGCCTTTCCGGCACCGGCAAGACCACGCTGTCGGCCGACGCCTCGCGCGTGCTGGTGGGCGATGACGAACATGGCTGGAGCGAGAACGGCATCTTCAACATCGAGGGCGGCTGCTACGCCAAGGTGATCAAGCTGTCGCGCGAGGCCGAGCCTGAGATTTATGCCACCACCGAGCGCTTCGGCACCGTGCTGGAGAATGTGGTGATGGACGAGGCCACCCGCACGCTCGACCTCAATGACGCCAGATATGCCGAGAACACCCGCGCCGCCTATCCGATCCACTTCATTCCCAATGCCTCGGCCACCGGCCGCGCCGGGCATCCCAGGAATGTGATCATGCTGACGGCCGATGCCTTTGGCGTGCTGCCGCCGATTGCGCGGCTGACCCCCAGCCAGGCCATGTACCATTTCCTGTCGGGCTTCACCGCCAAGGTGGCCGGCACCGAAAAGGGCCTGGGCAAGGAGCCGCAGCCGACCTTCTCGACCTGCTTCGGCGCCCCCTTCATGCCGCGCCATCCGTCGGAATATGGCAATCTGCTGCGCGCCCTGATCGCCGAACATCAGGCCGACTGCTGGCTGGTCAATACAGGGTGGACCGGCGGCGCCTTCGGCACCGGTTCGCGTATGCCGATCAAGGCGACCCGTGCCCTGCTGAACGCGGCGCTGGATGGCAGCCTGGCCAATGTGGAGATGCGCATCGACCCGCACTTCAAATTCCGCGTGCCGGTTCAGGTCGCTGGCGTGGATAGCAAGATCCTCAATCCCCGCGACACCTGGGCCGACAAGGCGGCCTATGATGCCCAGGCCAGGAAGCTGGTCGGGATGTTCCGGGACAACTTCAAGAAGTTCGAGGCTCATGTGGCCGCCGACGTCCTGCAGGCCGCGCCCGAACTGGCGGAAGCAGCGGAGTAACAGCCTTCTCTCTTTGTCACGCCCGCTCGCGCGGGGAATGACAGGTTTATCAATTACTTACCGCGCAATATGGGGTGCAGCATGGAAATCATGCTGCACCCTTTTTGCTGCGGCAAAAGCCGCCGCGAAAATTCCGCGAGCATCGGTCTTGACCTAAGAATTGCTACTTGGCTATATAGCCATATGACGATGCAAAGCTTAGACGGAATTTTCCATGCCCTCAGCGATCCCACCCGCCGCGCCATCCTGGCCCGGCTGGCGCTGGGGGAAGCCAGTGTCGCCGAACTGATGGCGCCGTTCAGCCTCAGCCAGCCGACCATTTCCAAGCATCTGAAGGTGCTGGAAGAGGCAGGTCTGATTGAAGGCGGGCGCGACGCCCAGCGCCGGCCGCGCCGGCTGGTGGCGGCCACCCTGAAAGACGCCGCCGATTGGATCGAGCCGTTCCGGCGCCAGTGGGAACAGCGCTTCGCCAATCTCGATGACCATCTCGCCAAACTGCAAAAGGAGAAGTAGATGCCCCCACATAGCCAAACCAGCACGGGCCTTCAGATCGATCATGCCACCCACACCATCCGCTTTGTGCGCAGCTTCGATGCGCCCCTGGCTCTGGTTTTCGAGGCTTGGACGAAACCGGAACATCTTCGCTGCTGGTGGGATGCGGCGGGTGAGCCGCTGGCGGTCTGCGAAATCGACCTGCGCCCGGGCGGCGCGTTTCGCTTTGTCCCCCGCACCCGTGACCACATGCCCTTCACCGGCGTCTATCTGGAAATCGACCCGCCGCATCGGCTGGTGTTCGAGGCGCTCAATTCCACAGGCCGCGTTCTGCTTGCCACGACGGGGGGGAAGACCAGTATGACAGTGGAGATCGCCTGCGGAAGCGCCGAACAACTCGCACACTTCCTCGAGGTGGGCGTGGATGCGGGGACTTCCCAGACCCTCGACAATCTGGTGGCTTACATCGCGCGCCAGGGCGTTACCGCCTAGGCGCCGTCACGCCTTCCGATACACCCAGACCCTAGCCGGTGGAATGTTGGCCCAGACCTGGGCGGCGCGGACCACCACAAAGCCGGGCGGCGGCACCACCGGCGCGTGGGCGCCATAGGAGAACTGGATCAGCGGCGCGCCAGGCGCCAGCCGGTGGGTGATGCCTTCCATATAGGCTTGGCGCCGCGCCATGGGATGATTGAGCAAAGGCAGGCTGGAGACGATGGCGCCGAACGGCACGCCGCCATGGCTGCGCAGGGTGCGATCCAGGTCGAAGGCGTCGCCCTGGATCACCTGCACCTGCGGAAAGCGTCCCGCCAGATGGCGCGCCAGTTCCTCATCATATTCCACCAGGGTGAGCTGGGACGGCGCCACACCGCGCGCCAGGATCGCCTCGCTGATCACGCCGGTGCCTGGGCCCACTTCCAGGACCGGACCGGCCGCGGGATCGATCTGCCGCGCCATCGCCCGCGCCAAGGACGGGCTGGAGGGAATGACCGCGCCCACGGTCTTGGGGTTGGTGATCAGGGCTTTGAGAAAACGGAAATTATCGGCCAGGCTCGTGGTCACGCAAACATCCCCTCACCGAACCGAAGATCAGGCCTTGTCGCAGCCGTTCCAGAATTCCTTCAGCCGGGCCATAAAGCCTTCGGCCTCAGGCTGGCAGCCCGTCTGGCTCTCGGCCTCGAACTCGCGCAGCAATTCCTTCTGCCGGCGCGACAGCTTGACCGGCGTTTCCACCGCCAGCTCGACATAGAGATCGCCGCGCTGGGCGCTGCGCAGGACCGGCATGCCCTTGCCGCGGATGCGGAACTGCCGCCCCGGCTGGGTGCCTTCGGGGATCGCGACCTTGGCGCGGCCGCCATCCAGTGTCGGCACTTCGATCGCGCCGCCCAGCGCGGCGGTGACGAAAGAGACCGGCGCCCGGCAATGCAGGTCATGGCCGTCGCGCTGGAAGATTGGATGTTCGCTCACCGACAGGAAGATGTAGAGATCGCCCGCCGGTCCGCCATTGGCGCCGGCAGCACCCTCGCCCGACAGGCGGATACGGGTGCCTTCCTCCACGCCCGGCGGCACATCGACATTCAGCACCCGCTCCTTCTGCACCAGGCCCGCGCCACGGCAGGTCCTGCAGGGGTTGCGGACGATCTTGCCGGTGCCGCGGCAAGCCGAACAGGACCGCTCGATGGTGAAGAAGCCCTGGGTGGCGCGTACCTTGCCATGACCGGCGCAGGTGGGGCAGGTCTCCGGGCTTGTGCCCGCTTCCGCGCCGGAACCCGAACAGGCGTCGCACGACACCATGGTGGGGACCTTGATTTCGGCACTGCGGCCCCGGAAGGCTTCTTCCAGCGTGATTTCGAGATTGTAGCGCAGGTCCTGGCCGCGATTCTGGCGTTTGCCGCCGCGCGCCATGCCGCCCATCATCTGGCCGAAAATATCCTCGAACACATCGCTGAAGCTGCCGGAAAAATCGCCAAAGGGGCTGGAACCGCGTCCGGCCGCGCCGGTGCCATTCTCGAAGGCGGCATGGCCAAAGCGGTCATAGGCCGCGCGCTTCTGATCGTCCTTCAGGACGTCATAGGCTTCATTGATTTCCTTGAACCGGATTTCGGCGGTGTGGTCGCCGGGATTGCGATCGGGATGAAACTGCATCGCCAGCTTGCGATAGGAGCTCTTCAGTGCCTCGACCGTCGCGCCCTTCTGGCACCCCAGGGTTTCGTAATAACAACGCTTGCTCATGGCCCCTGACTTTACCTCTAAACCCCCTCCGGCCTTCGCATCTCTGCTACGCGCTTACGCGCTCGCGATGCTACGGCCACCTCCCCCTTTTCGTGCTTCGCACGCAAGGGGGAGGCGGACCTGAGCTTTAAGCGGCGCCTTTCTTGTTGTCGTCGACTTCCTCGAAGTCGGCGTCAACCACATTGTCGTCGGGCTTGTTGCCGGCGCCGTCGGCGGCGGCATCGGCGGCCGCGCCTTCGGCCTGTTGTGCCTTGTACATGGCCTCGCCCAGCTTCATCGAGGCCTGGGCCAGGGTGTTGGTCTTGGCCTTGATGTCCTCCAGATCGTCGCCCTTCACGGCTTCCTTCAGGGCGGCAATAGCGGCCTCGATGGCGGTCTTTTCATCCGCGCCCACCTTGTCGCCATGTTCGCCCAAGGCCTTCTCGGTCGAATGGATCAGCGCATCGGACTGGTTGCGGGCCTCCACCAGCTCGCGGCGCTTCTTGTCCTCGCTGGCATGGGCTTCGGCGTCCTTGACCATCTTCTGGATGTCGGCTTCCGACAGGCCGCCGCTGGCCTGGATGCGGATCTGCTGCTCCTTGCCGGTGGCCTTGTCCTTGGCCGTCACGCTGACGATGCCGTTGGCGTCGATGTCGAAGGTGACCTCGATCTGCGGCACGCCGCGCGGCGCCGGCGGAATGCCCGTCAGGTCGAAGCGGCCCAGGCTCTTATTGTCTGCCGCCATTTCGCGTTCACCCTGGAACACATTGATGGTGACGGCGCCCTGATTGTCCTCCGCGGTCGAGAAGATATTGCTCTTGCGCGTGGGAATGGTGGTGTTGCGGTCGATCAGGCGGGTGAAGACGCCGCCCAGGGTTTCGATACCCAGCGACAGCGGGGTCACATCGAGCAGCAGCACGTCCTTGACCTCGCCCTTCAGCACACCGCCCTGAATGGCGGCGCCGATGGCGACCACTTCGTCGGGGTTCACACCCTTGTGCGGCTCCTTGCCGAACAGCTGCTTCACCGCTTCCTGCACCTTGGGCATGCGGGTCATGCCACCGACCAGGATGACTTCGTCGATCTGGCTGGCGGTGACACCGGCATCCTTCAGCGCCTGCTTCACCGGGCCGACAGTCTTCTGGATCAGGTCGTCGACCAGGGCTTCCAGCTTGGCGCGGGTGATCTTGATGGTCAGGTGCTTGGGCCCCGACGCATCCGCGGTGATGAAGGGCAGGTTCACTTCGGTCTGCTGGGCGCTCGACAGTTCGATCTTGGCCTTTTCGGCGGCGTCCTTCAGACGCTGCAGGGCCAGACGGTCGCTGCGCAGGTCGATGCCGTTTTCCTTCTTGAATTCGTCGGCCAGGAAGTTGACCACGCGGGTGTCGAAATCCTCGCCGCCCAGGAAGGTGTCGCCATTGGTCGACTTCACCTCGAACACGCCATCGCCGATTTCCAGCACCGACACGTCGAAGGTGCCGCCGCCAAGGTCATAGACCGCGATGGTGCCGCTGGACTTCTTGTCCAGGCCATAAGCCAGGGCCGCGGCGGTGGGTTCGTTGATGATGCGCAGGACTTCCAGGCCCGCGATCTTGCCGGCATCCTTGGTTGCCTGGCGCTGGGCGTCGTTGAAATAGGCGGGAACGGTGATCACGGCCTGCGTGACCTTCTCGCCGAGATGGGCCTCGGCGGTTTCCTTCATCTTGGTGAGGATGAAGGCGGAGATTTCGCTGGGGGAGTATTTCTTGCCGTCACGGCCCTGAACCCAGGCGTCGCCATTGTCGGCCTTGACGATCTTGTAGGGGACCATGCCGATGTCCTTCTGGGTCATCGGATCGTCGAAGCGGCGCCCGATCAGGCGCTTGATGGCGAAGAAGGTGTATTCGGGATTGGTGACGCCCTGGCGCTTGGCGGGCTGGCCGGCCAGGCGCTCGCCATCGGGGGCAAAGGCGATGATGGACGGGGTGGTGCGCGCACCTTCCGCATTCTCGATGACCTTGGGGGCCGAGCCCTCCATGACCGCCACGCAGCTGTTGGTGGTGCCAAGATCAATGCCGATTACTTTAGCCATTTCCTATTCCTCTCATTGGGCATGGAGTCCTGACCCCCAAAGGGCGTCCTCCGGTCCATCCCATTGAATTCTTTGACAAAGTAAGCAACGGGCCAAACCCATGCTTATACGTGTGGGTATATAGGGACGGGGGGGACAAAAGCCAAGCCTTTGACGCGATTCTGATATTTGGTCACCGGGCCAGGCCCGGGGGCGGTCACAGATCGGGCAGCTGGATGGTGCTGGAATTCTGGCCCTGGATGCGGGCTTCCCGGCTCTGGCGGTAGAGGTTGCGGGTGGTGGCATAGAAGTCCAGCGAGCTTCGTTCGATTGTCTCGAACTGGTCGCGGCGCCGGTCCACCGTGTCCAGAACCCGCAGACCCGAGCGGACGAACATCCAGGTGTCCTTGCCGTGGAAGCGGGCATAGGACAGGGGGTCAAAGGCCCCGTCCACGGCGCTGCCCAGAAGATCGCGGGGCGGCATGGGGCCGATCAGGGGCAGCACCAGATAGGAGCCTTCGGCGATGCCGTCCTTGCCCAGGGTGATGCCGAAATCATTGTCGTGATAGGGAATGCCAATCTTGGCCGCCACGTCGATCAACCCGGCCAGACCCACCGTGGAATTGATCACGATCCGGCCCAGGGTTTGGGCCGCCTGGCTGCTTTCGCCCTGCAGCATGTCGTTGGCCAGCACGATGGGCTCATGCAGATTGGTGGTGAGATTGTGCACGCCCTCGCGCGCCGGCGCGGGAATTACGGCGCGATAGCCGTCATCGACGGGCTCGGCGATATGATGCTCGACCCAGACGTCAAAGGCGAAGACATCGCGGTTGGTGGCCTCCCAGGGATCGTGCTGGGCCAGCGCTTCCGGGCTGGGTGTGCTGCAACCGCACAAGGCAAAACTGGCGGCCAGGGCGCAGAGCGCGGGAAGAGCTGGGTTCATCGTCTTACGCAATATGCGCTCCCGCCGGCGGAAATTCCGCCTGCGCTTCGCGCGGGGGGTGCCGATCGCCGCACCAGAAACCGGTTGTCAGAGACCATTTGTCGGTACGCTGATGAAGAGTATCCAGGCGATGCAAGGCAGAAACGTCAGGGCCGCAAGCCAGTTCCGTCGCGCGAACAAGATCAGGGTCACCAGCATCGCCACATCCAGCGCCGCGCCCGCGAGGGGCATGGGCCAGGCGCGCCAGGCCAGATTGAGGACAAGCTGGGTGACATAGAAGACGAATGCTGGCGACTTCAAACCAGCCCGTTTCCAGGCCAGCCATCCCGCCACCGCCATTAGCCCGTAAGAAAGTGTCCACAGCGGCGCAATCGTCCAGGACGGGATCGCGACCGGCAGCGGCCTGGCGACCGCGCCGGCCAGCGCGCCCACCACAAGCGTGGCGATCAGGAAGAATTTGAGGACACGGATCTGTTTGGGATCGGGCGCGAAATCCAGAAAACTCATTGGCTTGTTGCGTGATCGGCCAAAAGCTGGGCGATTGCCGCCGACAATTTCCTGGCGAAGGGGATGTGCAGGAATTCGTTGGGACCATGGGCGTTGGAATGGGGGCCCAGCACGCCGGTGACGACAAACTGGGTCTGGGGAAAGCTGCGGCCCAGCATGGCCATGAAGGGGATCGAACCGCCTTCGCCATGAAAGGCCACAGGCTTGCCGAAAGCGGCCTGGCTGGCCCTGTTCAGCGACGCTTCCAGCCACGGCGCCAGGGCCGGCGCATTCCAGCCGTCATCGCCGCGCGGGGTGTCGAACTCCACCATCGCGTCATAGGGCGGGTCCTTCTCCAGCGCCGTCTTCACCGCCGCGCGCGCGACGTCCGCATTCAGCGTGGGCGGCAGGCGCAAGGAAAGTTTGGCGGTGGAATAGGGCAAAAGCACATTGCCGGCGTTCGCGGGCGCGGGATAGCCGTCCATGCCGGTCACCGCCAGCTGCGGCCGCCAGGTCTTTTCCAGAAGGATCTCGGCATTTCCTTGCGCCATCGGTTTGGTCTTGCCGGCGAAAGGAAGACCCGACCAGACTTCACTGCCCAGGATCGCGGCGGTTTCCTCAGCCTGTTTCAGACGGTCCGCCGGAATATCGACGAACAGTTCGGGCAGCTTTATGCGCCCCGTCGCTTCGTCCTCGATCCGCGACAAGAGGGTGCGCAGGATGCGGAAAGACGATGGCACGATGCCGCTGGCCGCACCCGAATGTACGCCTTCGGTCAGCACCCGCACAGTCAGATTGCCAAGCAGATTGCCGCGCAGGGATGTGGTCAGCCACAGCTGATCGTAATTGCCGCAGCCGGAATCCAGGCACACGACCAGGTCGGGCGTGCCGATGCGCGAAGCCAGATGCTCAATATAAAAGGGCAGATCAGGCGAGCCGGATTCCTCGCAAGCCTCGATCATGATCACGGTGCGAGCATGGGGAATGTTCTGTTCTTGCAGGGCCAACAGTGCCGCAAGGCTCGCAAACATGGCATAGCCATCGTCGGCGCCACCGCGGCCATACAGCTTGTTGTCCTCGATCCGCGGCTGCCAGGGACCCTTGCCCGCGTCCCAACCCAGCATCTCCGGCTGCTTGTCGAGATGGCCGTACATCAGGATTGTGGAGTTTTTTATGGTCGCTCCGGCTCTCGCCGACGCTCCCGCCGTGCCCGGCACTTCGATGAAGATCAGCGGTGTGCGGCCTTCCAACCGCACCACTTCCAGCGACGAACCGGGAAGCAGCGCCAATTTGTTGCGGGCCCAACCGGAAAACAGGTCCACGACCTTTTCCATATGGCCGTGCTTTTCCCAATCCGGATCGAAGGCCGGGCTTTTGTTGGGAATGCGGATGTAATCGGTCAAGGCCGGGACGATCTCATCGTCCCAGATGCGCGTCATGAAGGCCGTGGTGCGGGCGAAATCCATGGGAAACCCTTTATCGGTTCGGCGATAACGCACGCGCGCTGCCGGCCATCAAATCTATCGTCCTCTCCCCTTGTGGGAGAGGATACAAAATCTTGCACTTGGCGCAGCCAAGTGCCTAGATTTTGCTGAGGGGCGCGTTCCTGCACCAACTCACCCCTCACCTGAAAAATCAGTGGGTTGAGCGTCGCTATCGCTCCGCTAACCCAATGATTTTTCTTCCTCTCCCTCAAGGGGAGAGGAAGGGCGAGAAGTCTAGCGATTGATATCGTACGCCGCGACCACCGCGGCGTTGTAGATCTCGCTCATCTTGGCGCCCAAGGGCGCGATCTGCACCGATTTCTCCAGACCCACCAGCATCGGCCCCATTACGCTGGCGCTGCCCATCTGCTGCAACAGCTTGGTGGAGATGGAGGCGGAATGGATCGCCGGCATGATCAGCACATTGGCGGTGTCGGTGATGCGGGCGAAGGGGTAGAGCGCCAGCCTGTCCTTATTCAGCGCCACATCCACCGCCATTTCGCCGTCATATTCGAAATCGACCTGGCGGCTGTCCAGGATCTGCACGGCTTCCACAATGCGATCGCTGCGTTCGTTGCGGGGGAAGCCAAAGGTGGAGGAGGCGAGCAATGCCACCCGCGGGGTCAGGCCGAAGCGCCGCGCCACCGCCGCCGACTGGATGGCGATGTCGGCCAGCTGGTCGGCGGTGGGAATCTCCGTGACCGAAGTGTCGGCGATCAGCACCAGCCGGCCCTTGGCGAACACCACCTGCATGCCCATCGGGCGCTGGCCGGCCGGCGGGTCCAGCACCAGCCGCACATCGGCCAGCGCATTGGCATAGTTGCGGGTTGTGCCGGTCACCATGGCGTCGGCCTCGCCGGCTTTCAATAGCGATGCGGCATAGACATTGCGGTCGTTGGTGACCATGCGCACGGCATCGCGATAGAGCACGCCACGGCGCTGGATGCGCTTGTAGAGCGCTTCGATATAGGGCGCCGCTTCCTCGGCGGAATGGGGCACGCGGATTTCCAGCAGATGCTCGTCGATGCCGGCGCGCTTGATGCCGGCCTTCACGATATCGGTGCGGCCCACCAGGATCGCCTTGCCCAGGCCGGAATTCTGGAAGGCGGCGGCGGCGCGGATGACGCAATCCTCCTCGCCTTCCGCGAACACCACCCGCTTGGGCTTGGCCCTGACCGCGTTGGTGACCATCTGGAACAGCCCGGCGGAAGGATCGAGCCGCGCCGACAGCTGGAACTGATAAGCGTTCAGGTCTTCGATCTTCTTTTTGGCCACGCCCGACTTCATGGCGGCCTCCGCCACGGCCGCCGACACGCGGCTGATCAGGCGCGGATCGAAGGGCGAGGGGATGATATATTCCGGGCCATAGACCGGCCGCGCCCCGCGATAGGCGGCGGCGACTTCGTCGGGCACATCCTCGCGCGCCAGGGCCGCGATGGCTTCGGCGGCGGCGATCTTCATCTCTTCATTGATGGTGGTGGCGCGCACGTCCAGCGCGCCGCGGAAGATATAGGGAAAGCCCAGGACATTGTTGACCTGGTTGGGATAGTCGCTGCGCCCCGTGGCCACGATCACGTCGCTCCTCACCGCCTTGGCGGCTTCCGGCGTGATCTCGGGATCGGGATTGGCCATGGCGAAGATGATGGGCGAGGGCGCCATCGAGCGCACCATGTCGTCGGTGAAGGCGCCCTTGGCCGACAGGCCCAGCACCACATCGGCGCCCTTCATGGCATCGGCCAGGGTGCGCGCCTTGGTTTCGGTGGCATGGGTGGATTTCCACTGGTTCATGCCTTCGGTGCGGCCGCGATAGACCACGCCCTTGGTGTCGCAGAGGATGACATTCTCCGCCCGCACGCCCATGGACTTGATCAGTTCCAGACAGGCGATGCCGGCGGCACCGGCGCCGTTCACCACCACCTTCAGGTCTTCCAGCCTGCGCCCGGTCAGATGCGCGGCATTGATGATGCCGGCGGCGGAGATGATGGCGGTGCCATGCTGGTCGTCATGAAAGACCGGAATGTCCATCAGCTCGCGCAGCCGCTGTTCGATGATGAAACAGTCGGGCGCCTTGATGTCTTCCAGGTTGATGCCGCCGAAGGATGGCCCCAGATAGCGCACGGCGTTGACGAACGCGTCCACATCCTTGGTATCCAGGCACAGATCGATGGAATTGACGTCGGCAAAGCGCTTGAACAGCACCGCCTTGCCCTCCATCACCGGCTTGGAGGCGAGCGGGCCCAGGTCGCCCAGGCCCAGAATGGCGGTGCCATTGGAGATCACGGCCACCATATTGCCCTTGGCGGTATAGTCGAAGGCCAGTTCGGGATTCTCGGCGATGCGCAGCACCGGCACCGCGACGCCGGGCGAATAGGCCAGGCTGAGATCGCGCTGGGTCGCCATCGGCTTGGTGGGGACGACTTCCAGTTTTCCTGGTTTGCTGCCGGCGTGAAAGGCAAGGGCTTCGTCGTCGGTGAAAGACGGGCGGCTCATCAGGGACCTGCTGGACTGTCAGAGTTATTTTTCCACAGGATAAGCACGCAAGCGGCGACTGCATCAAGCTTGTGTGACGCCAGCCAGTGCGACAACTCTGCTATGGTTGCTCGCATGAGCGAGATGGAATTCGGTATACAGGTCGAGACCGCAACCGTTGTGGGCGATGTCACCCCCATGATGGCGCAATATCTCGCGCTGAAAGCGGCGCATGCGGACTATCTGCTGTTCTACCGCATGGGCGATTTCTATGAGTTGTTCTTCGCTGATGCAGCAAAGGCGGCCGAGGCGCTGGATATCGCGCTGACCAAGCGCGGCAAGCATCTGGGCGAAGACATCCCGATGTGCGGCGTGCCGGTTCATGCAGCGGAATCTTATCTCGAAAAGCTGATCCGCAAGGGCTACCGCGTGGCGGTGTGCGAACAGATCGAAGATCCTGTCGAGGCCAAGAAGCGCGGCTCCAAATCGGTGGTCAAGCGCGATGTGGTGCGGCTGGTGACGCCGGGCACGCTGACCGAAGATGCGCTGCTGGAAGCGCGCGCTTCCAATCTGCTGGCGGCGCTGGGCCGGTCGGGCGCGGATTTCGCCATCGCCTCCGCCGACATGTCGACAGGCGAGTTTTCGGTCGCGGCGGTTGGTCAAACCGAGATCGCCACCGAACTGGCACGGCTGTCGCCACGCGAGCTGCTTGTTCCCGATGCGCTGCTGGCACAGGACGCGTTCGCGTTGCTGTTCAAATCGCTGGGCGCCGCACTGTCGCCCCTGCCGGGCAGCCGGTTCGATTCCGCCAACGGCGAACGCGCGCTGAAGACCCACTACAACATGCTGTCGCTGGATGGGCTGGGCGCGTTTTCCCGTGCCGAGCTTTCGGCCGCCGGTGCCTTGATCGCCTATCTGGAATTGACGCAAAAAGGCGCCAAGGTGGCGTTGCAACGGATCGCCCGCGTCTCGCCGTCGCATTTCATGGGCATCGATGCCGCCACCCGCCGCAATCTGGAGCTGACCCAGACCCTGTCGGGCCAGCGCAGCGGTTCGCTGCTGGCCGGGATCGACCGTACTGTCACCGCATCCGGTGCGCGGCTGTTGGCGGCGCGGCTGGCCGCGCCATTGACCGATGTGAAGGCGATCGGCGCGCGCCATGACGCGGTGGAAGCCTTCGCCAAGGACTCCGAATTGCGCCGCCAGGCGCGCGAGGCCTTGCGCGCCGCGCCAGACATCGCCCGCGCCCTGGGCCGGCTGTCGGTGGCCCGTGGCGGTCCGCGCGATCTGGCCAATCTGCGCGATGGCGTGAAAGCCGCGCGCGCGCTGCAAGCCAATCTGCGCAAACAGGCGCTGGCAGGCGAAGCGCTGGAGGCGATCGAGGTGTTGGCCCAGAACATTGCCGCGGTGTCGCGTCTCTCCGAACGGCTGGAATTTTTGCTGGTGGACGAGCCGCCCTATCTGTCGCGCGATGGCGGGTTCATCCGCACCGGCGCGCATGCGCCGCTGGATGAGATGCGCGCCCTGCGCGATGAATCCCGCCGCGTCATCGCCGGGCTGGAAGGCAAATACCGCCAGTCGAGCGGCGTCAGCCAGCTCAAGATCAAGCACAATGGCGTGCTGGGCTATTTCATCGAGGTGACCCAGCAACATGCCGACAGGCTGATGGCGGATAAAGAGACCTTCCGCCATCGTCAGACCATGGCGGGCGCGGTGCGCTTTTCCACCGATGAGCTGGCGTCGCTCGCTTCGCGCATCGCCGAAGCTGGCGACGGCGCCCTGGCGCAGGAAGCCACACTGTTCGACGAAATGGTCATGCTCAGCATCGAACATGGCGCGGCGCTGTCGGCGATCGCCGAGGCGTTGGGCACGCTCGATGTCGCCGCCAGCCTGGGCGAACTTGCCGTCGCCGCCCGCTATGTGCGGCCCAGGATGGACAATGGCCTGTCTTTCGCCATCACGCGCGGCCGCCATCCGGTGGTGGAAGCCGCCCTGGCGAGCGCCAATGCGGGGTCCTTTGTGCCCAATGATTGCGATCTGTCATCCAACGCCAAGGGGCGGCTGTGGCTGGTCACCGGTCCAAACATGGCGGGTAAGTCGACCTTCCTGCGCCAGAATGCGCTGATCGCCATCATGGCGCAGATGGGAAGTTTCGTGCCGGCGGAGGCCGCCCATATCGGCATTGTCGACCGGCTGTTCAGCCGCGTGGGCGCGGGCGACGATCTGGCGGCGGGCCGCTCCACCTTCATGGTGGAAATGGTCGAGACCGCGGCCATCCTCAATCAGGCGACGCCGCGCTCCCTGGTCATCCTGGATGAGATCGGACGCGGCACCGCGACCTATGACGGCCTGGCCATCGCCTGGGCCGCGGCCGAACATTTGCATGAAACCAACAAGAGCCGGGCGCTGTTCGCCACCCATTACCATGAGATGGTCGCGCTGTGCGAAAGGCTGAAATCCATGGCCTGCTACACCATGAAGGTGCGGGAATGGAACGACAGCATCGTCTTCCTGCATGAAGTGGTGCCGGGCGTGGCAGACCGGTCTTACGGCATTCATGTCGCCAAGCTGGCGGGCCTGCCCGATGCGGTGGTGGCCCGCGCCGAGGAAGTGCTGCGTGCCCTGGAAGAGGGGCGCGAAGGCCACAAGCCGCTGGCCCGGATCGACGACCTGCCGCTGTTCGGCGTCAGCGCGCGCATCCCCAAGACCAGCCCGGTGGAGGACGCGCTCAAGACGATAGAGCCCGATGCCCTGACGCCCAAACAGGCGCTGGAACTGCTCTATGACCTGAAGCGGAAATTGATTTCCTAGTTCTCCATGGGCGGCCCTGAGCCGCCCATCCAACTTTCCATGTAACAAGTTGGATGGCCGGCTCGAAGGCCGGCCATGGTGAGTTTTGGGGTACAATGTTATCCTTGCTCTATGAGCTATGACCTAGCCGTGTTCGAGCCCAGTGCACCCCCGCCCAACCATGCGGGATTCTTGGCTTGGTACGAAGAACAAACGAAATGGCAGGAAGGCCATGGGTATAACGATCCAAACGTTACCACGCCTGCATTGCACAGCTGGTTCTTGGAGATGATCAAGACTTTTCCAGCGTTGAATGGACCATTCGCCTCCGAAGCCAACATCGATAACTTGAAGACAACGGACTACAGCATCGGCAAAACAATGATCTATGCGACCTTTGCCTGGTCGGAAATGGAGAATGCCCGCCCCGCGATGTTCGCATTGGCCAAAAAGCATCGCGTTGGTTTTTTCGATGTGAGTGCAAATGATGGAGAGGTTTGGCTGCCCCACAAAGACGATTATGTCCGTGTTTTTGGAACAGGAGATTCGTCAAAGGCATTGGGGGAAATGCGGGTTTATTCCATAACGCTACCAAAGCCAGTTAAGTGACCTTGTTCATACCGAGCCATTAGGTCAGCATCCGACCATGAGCAGCCCTGCCGCCCCATCGCGCGCGCCCAGAAAATTCCTGGTGGTCGTGGACAAGACGCCCGAGCACAAGGTGGCGCTGCGCTTCGCCACCCGCCGTGCTCAGCATACGGGCGGCCGCGTCACCCTGATGTGTCCCGCCCAGCTGCCCGACTTCCAGCAATGGCGCGGGGTTGAAGAGATCATGCGCGACGAGGCCCATGCCGAGGCCGAAAGCATGCTTTATGAAGCGGCCAGGATCGTGAACGAGCTGTCGGGCATCCTGCCCGAGCTGGTGATCCCTTACGGTCTTCCCACCGAATGCCTGTTTCAGCTGCTGAAGGACGACAAGGACATTTCCATTCTGGTGCTGGCGTCGGGCACCGGCAAGGAAGGCCCGGGCCCGCTGGTTTCCATGTTCGGGGCGGCGGTGCAGGCGATCCCCGTGACGATTGTTCCGGGCAACTTCACAAATGAGCAGGTTGACGCCCTGGCCTAGATGCTTGCGCGGCCGGGCGGGCGGGTCGATAACCCCATCATGGGAAAGCTTCTGGTCGCCGTCGCGGTCGGCGTCGTCTTCATGGTTCTGTGCCTGGGGCTCTATACGCTCTGGAAAGGCGGCGCGACCTCGGCCACCTGGTCCAATAAACTCATGCGGATCAGGGTATTAGCTCAGTTCGTGGCCATTATTATCATCATGGCCGTGCTGTATTTTTCGCAGCATTGATCAATCGCGCGCTGCCTTATATCTAAGCCGCCTTCACGACCACGCGAGCACATCCATGGCCAAGACGCTGCCGAAGACCTTATACGACAAGATCTGGGACGCCCATCTGGTGGCAAGCCCCGAAGGCGAAACCCCGGTTCTCTATATCGACCGGCATCTGGTGCATGAAGTGACCAGCCCCCAGGCCTTTGAGGGCCTGCGCCTGTCGGGCCGCAAGGTGCGCCGCCCCGAACTGGCGCTGGCGGTGGCCGATCACAATGTTCCCACCAAGGACCGCGACCAGGGCATCACCGAGCCGGAATCCAAGCTGCAGGTCGAGACCCTGGAAAAGAACGCGCGCGATTTCGGCATCGAATATTTTCCGATGAATGATATCCGCCAGGGCATCGTGCACATCATCGGGCCGGAACAGGGTTGGACCCTGCCGGGAACCACCATTGTCTGCGGCGACAGCCATACCTCCACCCATGGTGCCTTTGGCGCGCTGGCCTTCGGCATCGGCACCTCGGAAGTCGAGCATGTGCTGGCGACCCAGACCCTGCGCGCCCAGCATTCCAAGAACATGCGCGTCACCGTCAACGGCAAGCTGCCCGACGGCGTCACCGCCAAGGATATCGCGCTCGCCGTGATCGCCAAGATCGGCACCGCCGGCGGCACCGGCTATGTCATCGAATATGCGGGTGAAGCGGTGCGCGGCCTGTCCATGGAAGGCCGCATGACCCTGTGCAACCTGACCATCGAAGGCGGCGCCCGCGCTGGCCTGATCGCGGTGGATGATACCACGTTGAATTATGTGAAGGGCAAGCCGCGCGCGCCCAAGGGGGCGACCTGGGAAGCGGCGGAAGCCTATTGGCGCACCCTGCATTCCGATCCGGATGCGAAATTCGATGCCGAAGTGGTGCTGGATGCGCGCGATATCGTGCCGATGGTGACCTGGGGCACCTCGCCGGAGCAGGCGCTGCCGATCACTGCAAAGGTGCCGGACCCGGCGGCCATGAAGGAAGAGCATCATCGCGCCGCCGCCGAGCGCGCGCTCGCCTATATGGGCCTCACGGCCAACATGCCGATCACCGATATCAAGGTGGATCATGTCTTCATCGGCTCATGCACCAATGGCCGCATCGAAGACCTGCGCGCGGCGGCCGCCATCGCCAAGGGCAGACGCGTTGCCGCTGGCGTCAACGCCATCGTGGTGCCGGGCTCCGGCCTGGTGAAGGAACAGGCCGAGGAAGAAGGCCTGGACAAGGTGTTTGTCGAGGCCGGTTTTGAATGGCGCGATCCGGGCTGCTCCATGTGCTTGGCCATGAATGCCGACAAGCTGAAGGAGGGCGAGCGCTGCGCCTCGACCTCCAACCGCAATTTCGAGGGCCGTCAGGGCCGTGGCGGGCGTACGCATCTGGTGTCGCCCGCGATGGCGGCGGCGGCGGCGGTTACCGGCCATCTGACGGATGTGCGGACACTGTAAGAACTGCGTGTCATCCCCGGCTGAGCGGTGATGCTTGCATCATCGCGAAGGGAAGGGGACCCAGGTGGATGGACCAGACCCGATCTTTCCGCCTGGGTTCCCTTCCCCTCGCATTGCTGCGCAATGCTCGGCCGGGAATGACAGTTGGGTTAAAAAAAGCTTACCGGATCGACATCCACGGTCACGCGCACGGATGCCGGCACTTTGACCAGCGGCAGCCAGGCTTTCAGATAGGCCTGCACATCCACGCCGCGCGCGGCCTGCACCAAAAGGCGTTCGCGGGTCTGGCCGCGCAGCAGGGCATAAAAGGCCGGCGTCGGGCCCCACACTTTCACATCGCGCGCCGAGGGCGCGGTCCGGCCCAGCTGCCTGGCAATGTCACGCACCAGGTTGCCGTCGTAACCGCTGATCACCAGCGCGGCGAGACGGCCAAAGGGTGGCGCCTGGGTCGCTTCGCGGAAACCGCGTTCCTGTTCATAGAAACCGTCGCGGTCGCCTTTCGCCAACGCCTGCATCACCGCGTCTTCGGGATTGCGGGTCTGCAGCAGGACCAGCCCGGGTCTCTCCGCACGTCCGGCGCGGCCCGACACCTGATGCAGCAGCTGGAAGGTGCGCTCGCGCGCCCTGAGGTCGCCGTCGCTGCCGCCCAGATCGGCATCCACCACGCCGACCAGAGTCAGCTGCGGAAAGTGATGGCCTTTGGCCACGATCTGGGTGCCGATCAAGACATCGATCTCGGCCCTCGCAAAGGCGCGGATGGCGGCCTGGGTTTCGGCGGGGCCATGCAGGATGTCGGACGAGGCGATGGAATAACGCGCATTTGGAAAGAAGGCGGCAAACTCTTCGGCCACCCGCTCCACGCCTGGGCCGCAAGGGATCAGCGTGCCGCTTTCCTTGCAGGCCGGGCAGTCGGTCGGCATGGGCAGTTCATAGCCGCACTGATGACAGGCCAGCCGCCTTTTGTATTTGTGTTCCACCAGCCAGGCCGAGCAATGCGGGCAGGTGATTTTGTGACCACAAGCCTCGCACAAGGTCAGCGGGGCATAGCCGCGCCGGTTCAGGAACAGCATCGCCTGTTCGCCGGCGTCCAGCGCCTTTTCCAGCGCCGCGCGCAAGGGCGGCGACAGCCATTGCGCCTTGTGCGCCACATCCGGCGCATCGCGTTCATGACGCAGATCGATCAGCCGCACTTCCGGCAATTCCGCCACACCATGGCGCGCTTTCATCTGCAGATGGGTGTAGCGGCCGTTCCGGGCATTGACGAAGCTTTCCAGGGACGGCGTGGCGCTGGCCAGCACCACGGGACAATCCTCGATGCGGGCGCGCACCACCGCCATGTCGCGCGCGTGATAGATCGCGCCGTCCTGCTGCTTGAAGGCCTGTTCGTGTTCTTCATCGACAATGACCAGGCCCAGTTCGGCAAAGGGCAGGAACAGCGAGGAACGCGCGCCCACCACCACCCGCGCCTCGCCCTTCATCACCGCGCGATAGGTACGCCGGCGTTCCTTCTGCGACAGGTCGCTATGCCATTCCGCCGGTTTGGCGCCAAAGCGGGCGGCGAAACGTTCCAGGAATTGCACCGTCAGCGCGATCTCCGGCAACAGGATCAGCACCTGCTTGCCGCGCGCCAGCGCCGCGGCCACGGCTTCGAAATAGACTTCGGTCTTGCCCGACCCGGTGACGCCGTCCAGCAGATGGGCAGAGAATTTTCCGGCCGCGATGGCGTCGCGCAGTGCCCGCGCGGCCTGTGCCTGGTCGTCATTTAACTGCGTGGATGCAAATGCCGCCTCCGGCTGCGGGAAGGGCGCGAATTCCGGCAGTTGGGTGGGAACAAGCGCGCCAGCCTGGATCAGGCCGCGCACCACGGCGGGCGACACATTGGCATCTTCCGCCAATCCGCTGACACTGCGCGCCAGTCCATCGCCCGCGACCTCCAGCGTGCGGGCGCGCGCGGCCGACAGGCGCGGCGGCGTCACGCTGCCCCGCACATAGGCGGTGCGTTTGGCTTCCGGCTCGAAAGCGCCGCGCGAGCGCAGCGCCATGGCCAGGATCGCGCCTGGCGGGTTCAGCGTGTAATCAGCCACCCAGTCGATGAAGTCGCACAGCTTGGCGGGCAGTGCGGGCGCGCCTTCCAGCGGTTCGGCCAGCTTCAAGCGATTGTCACCGACGCTGCCTTCGGCCGCGCCCCACACTACGCCCAGCACTTCGCGGTTCCCCAGGGGCGCGGCAACCAGCGCCCCGCGCGCGGCGTTATCACCAGACGGCAGCTTGTAATCATAGGCGCCCGCCAGGGGCAGCGGCAGCAGCACGCCGACAACCGGTTTCGCGGCAAGTGGGCTGGCGGGGTTTAAGCGGGCTCTGATCATAGGCTAGTATGGGTTACACTTCGCCCCGCCCAATCCTCAGGTCAACCAATTAAGGTCCAGTGCTCATGAAAATCTTCCTCGACACCGCCAATGTGGCCGAAATCCGCGAATATGCCGCCAGCGGGCTGGTGGACGGCGTGACCACCAATCCCTCGCTCGCCGCCAAGACGGGCAAGGATTATGTCGAATCGCTGAAGGAAATCTGTTCCATCGTGCCGGGCGCGGTGAGCGGCGAGGTATTGGCCACCGATTTCGACGGCATGATGAAGGAAGCCGCGGTCCTGACCAAGATCGCCAAGAACATCGCCGTGAAGGTGCCGTTGACCTGGGATGGGCTGAAGGCCTGCGCCGCGCTGGCCAAAGACGGCCACATGGTCAATGTCACGCTATGCTTCTCGCCGGTGCAGGCCTGGATGGCGGCCAAGGCGGGCGCGAGCTTCATTTCCCCCTTCATCGGCCGCGTCGATGACGCTGGCGAGGATGGCATGGGCCTGATCCGCGACATCCGCGCCGTCTATGACAATTACAATTTCAAGACCGAGATCCTGGCGGCGTCGATCCGCACCGTCAGCCATGTGCGCGAAGCGATTCTGGCCGGCGCCGACGTCGGCACCATGCCGACGGAGATCTTCAAGAAGCTGATCAGCCATCCCCTGACCGACAAGGGCCTGGCCGCCTTCATCGCCGATGCCAAAAAGGCGAATGTCACCATCAAAGGCTAAGTGGGCAAGGGCTGATGGGCGCGGGGGCGGACGCGCTTCGCAAGAACTGGCTGGCGGCGCTGGCGCATGAGCGCCGCGCTTCGCCACACACCCTGCGCGCCTATGGCGATGACGTGGCACGGTTCATTGGCTTTCAGGCCGGCCATACCGGCGGCGCGGTGAACGAGAAATCGCTGGCCAAGCTGACACCCGCCGACATTCGCGCCTTCATCACCCATCGCCGCCAGGAAGGGCTGGGGCCGGGCGGGGTGCAGCGGGCCATGGCCGCGGTGCGCAGCTTCTACAAATTCCTCGCCAAGGAAGGCGTGCTGGAAAATGCCGCCGCGCGTTCGATCCGCACGCCGAGGGTGCGCCGGCCCTTGCCGC
Organism: Rhizomicrobium sp.; assembly: GCA_035547275.1. Classification (GTDB taxonomy): domain Bacteria; phylum Pseudomonadota; class Alphaproteobacteria; order Micropepsales; family Micropepsaceae; genus Rhizomicrobium. The sequence continues at coordinate 8,986 of DASZVQ010000078.1, read as the reverse complement.
GCCCCTTGTCGGTCGATGATGCGGCGCGCGCCATCGAACAGGCCGGCGAACACAATATCGAATGGCTGGGCGCGCGCGATGCGGCGCTGCTGACGCTGCTTTATGGCGCGGGCCTGCGCATCTCCGAAGCCTTGGGCCTGAAGCGCGGCGACGTGCCGCTGGGCGAGACGTTGACCGTGATCGGCAAGGGCCGCAAGCAGCGCAGTGTGCCGGTGTTGCCGCTGGTTGCGGCGGCACTGAACGATTATGTGGCGAAAATTCCCTTCACCGGCGCGCCGTCATCGCCCTTGTTCCTGTCGCGGCGGGGCCTGGCCATGAGTGCGCGTGAGGCACAAAGCCTGATGCAACGATTGCGTGGCCAGCTGGGTCTGGCTGAACGCGCCACGCCCCACGCCCTGCGCCATTCCTTCGCCACCCATATCCTGCAGGGCGGTGGCGATCTCCGATCGCTGCAGGAATTGCTGGGCCATGCCTCGCTTTCCACCACCCAGATCTATACGGCGATGGATACGCGCCAGCTGCTGGAGACCTATTCCAAGGTCCATCCCCGCGCCAAGGGCGGTTAACGCTGTCATTTGCGGCTCGGATAACACGCTGTTAACGTGTAAACGGCGGGTAGGGGAGCCGGTGTCGCGTCACGACCGGCAAGGGGTTCATGTCGCACATATTGATTCGCGAGCGCGCATTGACGCGCTTGGCGGCTTTCTGTCTGGGTAGCAGCATACTAACCGCCGCCATGCCAGCTTCAGCGGCTATCATCAGCTATCCGAATGGGTCAAACAATACGTTGCCGATCGTATTGACGGACAACGGCACCCAGTTGCTGGTCGATCAAGGATCGGCCACACAATCAGGCACGATTTCGGAGGTTGGTTCTCATTCTGTCACAGTGATTGGTGGTGGGCTCATGACCTTCACCGCAACCAACACCTATTCAGGTGGGACAGTCATCGGCAATGGCAATACCGCGTATGGTGAGCTGTTGGTAAATTCCGACAGCAATCTCGGGTCTTCCTCGGGAGGCATTGTCTTCAATACACCGTCAAATAGCCTCGGCGGGTCACTAATTCTTGGCGGATCGTTCAATCTCTCTGCTAGTCGGCCGATACTTCTGTCGTCCGGCATTGGCGTGATTAATACGAACGGTTTTTCGACGACAATTTCTCAATCGATATCGGGCGCCGGCACGTTCGAAAAGCAGGGAGATGGCACGCTTACCCTGTTAAGCACCGGCACCTATCTGGGGGGAACAATAATTAATGGCGGAACGCTGGCGCTAGGTCCGGCTGCCTCCCTACCAAGCGGCGGAGCCCTGACGATGAACGGCCCTTCGGCAGTCTTCGACATGACGGATCATGCCCAGACCATTGGCACCCTCACGGCCGGGGGCACTATTCTGCTGGGAACGGGCTCATTGAGCATAGACAGCAATGCGGCATCCTCATTTGCGGGAACAATTTCCGGCACCGGAACCCTTATTAAACAAGGCACAGGCACACTGACGATTGCCGGTGCAGGATCTTTTGCGGGAACAACCATGGTGACCGCCGGCACGCTGCAAATTGGGCTTTATTCCGGAAGCACGCTCGGCGGCAACGTCGTCGACAATTCGACGGTTGCCTTCAATCTCAACAATCCCGCAGTGTTCGCCGGAACGATTTCCGGCAGCGGCTCTCTGATCGATCAAGGGCTTGGCCCTGTCACGCTCACCGCATCCAATATGTATGAGGGCAATACATCGCTATCGGACGGGGCAACTCTTCAAATCGGCAATGGAGGAACGACCGGCTCCATCATTGGGAATGTGACCACCGGAACGAGTCTCCTGATTTTTGACCGCTCCGACGCTTATACCTTCGCGGGTGTCATCTCTGGTCGTGGAGAGTTGCTCCAGATCGGTAGCGGAATGCTTACACTTTCCGGCACCAGCGCCTATACAAACATTACCCTAGTAAACGCTGGCACCCTCAACGTTACCGGCTCTATTGCCAGTTCCAGCGTGAGCGTTGCGAGCGGTGCGACCTTGACTGGTACGGGCAAGGTTGGCGCCACTAATGTGGCCTCCGGCGGCACCTTGATGCTTGGTGCCAGTGCCATCCCGGGCACGCTGACCATTGCGGGTAATTTGACGCTGGCTTCCGGCTCGAATTTTGCCGAAGCCGTCACCCCCAGCGCCGCTGGCCTTGCCAGCGTCACCGGCCGCGCCAGCATCAATGGCAATGCCCTCGCCAGTTTCGCATCGGGCACTTATGCGGCCGACCAGCAATATACTCTGATCACGGCGACGGGCGGTATCACCGGAACATTCTCCTCCCTTGCAACGTCAGGACTTCCGGGCAGCCTGCGCGCCAATCTCAGCTATGATGCAAACGATGTTTATTTGAAGCTCAGTCCTAATGCGCTTGCGCCATCTCTGGGCAGCAATGCCACGGCCAACCGGCACAATGTGGTGGCGGCGATCGATGCGGCGGTCACGGGAGGTGTGGTGCCCAATGGTGGCTTCAATGCGCTCTACGGTCTTTCGGGCTCCGCGCTGAATGGCGCCATCGACCAGATCTCCGGTCAGGTCGGCCCCAATGTCAGCAATGCGGTAGGACAGGGCTTCCTTTCCTTCCTGGCCGTGATCGCCGAGGGCGGCGCGGGCGGCGCCGGCAATTATGCGCCGGGTAGCGCGTTTGATGCGGCGGCGGCACCCCATCGTGCCCAACTCGACGCCGGCGAGATGCGGATCTGGGGCGGCGCCTATGGCGGCCATGTCGGCCTTTCCGCCGATGCTGTCAGCGGTGCGGCCGGCCTCTCCACCAGCAATGTCGGCCTGATCGGTGGTGCCGACATGCAGCTGGGCGACGGCATTCTGGCGGGTGTCACCCTTGACTGGGGGCGGCAGAATTTCAGCTCCGGCAATGGCAGCGGCTTCAGTACCGATTATGCTTTCGGTCTTTACGGTCGTCTCGATCGTGGGCCGGCCTATGTCACAGCGGCTTTCGGCTATGGCTGGCACCAGATCACCACCCTGCGCGTGGTCACGGTGTCGGGCACCGATGTGCTGCGAGGCAAGCAGAATGCCGATAACTTCGGCGGCCGCATCGAAGCCGGCTGGCGCATGGCGCTGGACGACACCTACACCGTCGCGCCCTATGGCGCGTTCGCGGGCGAAAGTTTTGAAAGTCCTGCCTATGCCGAAACGGCGCTCGCCGGCGCCTCCACCTTCGCGCTGTCTTATGCCGCTCATGCCAGCACCCTGGGTCGCAGCGAATTGGGGGCGCATCTGGACCGCAGCTATGACCTTGGCGATGGCGTGCTGACCGCCGGCATCAAGGCCGCCTGGGCGCATCAGCTGGACGACTTGCCTTTTGCCCAGGCCAATTTTGAAAATCTCGCAACCGCCAGCTTCCAGATTTTGGGTGTGCGCCCCGCACGGAACACGGCGCTTCTGGGCCTGGACATCGAGCTGCAATATCGCTCGGGCCTGTTTCTGGGCCTGAAGGGCGAAGGTCAGTTCGGCACGGGCACCACCATCCTGGAAGGCATGGGCAATTTCGGATTGCGCTGGTAGGCGGTCACGCCAGGAGGCGATTGCGCCGGTTTCGGACGCGGTTTAGGCTCCCCCATCCAAAAAAACGGGGGAAATCATGGTCAGGACGCTTTCGGTTGCCTTTATCGCAATGCTCGCCGCCGCGCCGGCGCTGGCGGCCGAGCCCGATGGCCTGATCCTGCCGCCCGGTTTCCACGCCATGGTGGTGGCCGAGGGGGTGGGCCCCGCGCGTCACATGGCGCTGCGCGGCAACGACATCTATGTCTCGACCCGCCACGCGCCCAAGGCGCCGTCGGTCGGCATCGTGGCGCTCAGGCTCGGTCCTGATCACAGACCGCTGCAGACCGCCCACATCGCGGGCGTGGACCAGGGCACCGGCATCAAGATCTACAAGAACTATCTCTATGCCGCGAACGGCGCTGGCGTGGTGCGATTTGCGCTCGATGACCAGCTGGTGCCCACGGCGGCGCCCGAAACCATTGTCGATGGCCTGGCGGCGACCAATCATCCCTTTGCCTTCGATGGCAAAGGCAATCTCTATGTCTCCATCGATGGCGGTGGCGGCACCAACAATTGTGCCGACCCCAATGGCCCCAAGGACAAGCCGCTCGGGCTGAAGCCGTGTCCGATACTGGAAACACGTGGTGGCGTCTGGCGCTTTGACGACAGCAAGCCGGGGCAGACGCTGGCCGATGGCGAGCATTTCGCCACCGGCATTCGCAATCAGGGCGCCATGGACTGGCGCAATGGCGATGGCCTTTATGGCGCCTGGCATGGCCGCGACGGCACGCACCTGGGCTGGCCGGAACTGGTGACCGCGGCCCAGGACGACGCCATTCCCGACGAGATGTTCCATATCACCAAAAGCACCGACATGGGCTGGCCCTATACCTATTGGGATGGCGAGCGGAAGATCCGCCTGATGGCCCCGGAATATGGCGGCGACGGCAAGACACCGGTCAAGGATGCCAAATATGCCAAGCCGGTGGTGGCGTTCCAGCCGATGCGGCCGGCCGTGCTGGACCTGACCTTCTATGAGGGAAGCCAGTTCCCCAAGAAATACCGGGGCGGCGCGTTCCTGGCCATGCATGGCGGCGGTGCCGATGGCGCCATTCTGCCGAACGGCCATGCCGGTTACGACGTGGTCTTTGTGCCCTTCTCCGGCAACAAGGCGGGCAAGCCGGTGGTCTTTGCCGATGGCTTTGCCGGCCCCAATGCGGGCGACAAGAATGTCAAGACGGCGGCTTACCGTCCGGTTGGCGTGGCGGTGGGTCCCGACGGGGCGCTCTATGTCGCGGATTCCAACAAGGGCCGGATCTGGCGGATTTCCTACGGCGAAACCGGAAAATAGGCCCTTTCAGGCCGGTTTTGCGGTTAGGGAAATATCGGATTGCGCTTCGGGGGCCGGATCAGTAGTTTCCGGCCTCCTTCGGGAGCCGCCTTAGCTCAGCCGGTAGAGCACATCATTCGTAATGATGGGGTCGCGTGTTCGAGTCACGCAGGCGGCACCATTCATATCGGCGCGATCCGCGCCGATATGAATGCCAAGGCGGCCAGGCGACAGCGTCTTTGGGCCGCAGCGGCAGGAAACCTTGCTTCAAAAGAAAAATACGCGCGGCCCGGATGGGACGCCTGATAATGTCAGGCCGCGCAGGATCTAGTTTCAAAATCAACACGTTCACCCTTGTGTTGCGCTTTGGTGAAACACCGGGGCTGTCGGCCCGATCGCATTCAGCGGACCCTTCGCCACTGGCATCACGCCATCGCGGCGCATAATCTGCGGCGATCGGGGAATTGTCCCACCCTTGTGGGGCAAGGCGGGGGAATTGATGGACCGGCCGGCATTCAGGCGTTTCGTGGCGCGGAATCGCGCGACAGTGGCGGTGATGTTTCTGGCCGGCCTTATGACGGCTCCGGCCTGGGCCGCAGACTACAGCAAAAGCGAAAAGACCGCGCTCTACCAAACCAGTTTGAAGGTGCCAGCGGCCGCGTCCGCGATCCCGCCGCTCCAAGCCGAAATCCTGCGCCGCTTCCAGCTTCAGGCAAAGACCGTCAAGGATGATGCCTTGGACGACAAAAAGGCCGCGCCGGAAAATTTTCACCCTTACATGCTGGATACGCAATGGCGCGTGACTTTTGAAAGTGCGCGCATCATCAGCCTTTCCGGCCTCAGTTTCGTGGATGAAAATGGCGCCCATCCCAATGACAGCTTCGATACCATCGTGTGGGACAAGACGGCCAAGCGGGCCGTGAAACTGCCTGAATTGTTCGTGAAGGAAAAGCTGCCTGCCGCCCTGCGCGGCATCGCCGAATATGCCAAGACGGCGTTGCGCAAGAAGTTTCCCAGAGAAGAAGGTCAGCCCGCCGATTACGATCCTGTCGAGGGCAATATTGCCGCCGATCCCGAAAAGCTCGGCCAATATGCGCTGACCTATGCGAGGGGCGAAACCAGGGCGAACGGCATCGTGCTGCTGTGGGGCGCTGGTGAAGCCTGGCCGCATGTGATGGGCGATATCAGAATTTCCATTCCGGTCTCGGTGTTCGGCAGCGATCTCGCGCCGCAATGGGCGGCGGAGTTCAAATAGGCGGCGCAATCGACGCAAACCGGGGGCTCATGAAAGCGATTTGTGGCGCGATGACGATCCTTTGCTTGACCGCGGATGTTCAGGCCGCCCCGATCCAGGCCTGCAATGTAACGGTCGATGTGATCGACACGGACCCGAAGGGCACCAATATACGCGAGACGCCGGGCGGGCGGATCGTCGCCATGCTTCCGACGCCCCTGAACGACGATTGGATCGAAGTGCATGTGCTCGGCCAGTCGGGCGACTGGTTCCTGATCGACAGCGCCAGGCAGATCGGCGACAACGAGCGGCTTCTCTTTCATGGCAAGGGATATCTGCACCGCAGTATGCTGGGGGCGCAGGGATTGCAGAACGGCACGGCGGTCTGGACGGATCACAATGCCCGCAGCCGGTTTCTCGATCCCCATGCGTCCGGCGATCAGGATGTTGATTTTCTGGGCTGCTGGGGCGACTTCGTGAAAATCCGCGTGCAGAAAAAAGCCACGGGTTGGACGCAAGGTCTATGTCTGAACCAGCGAACGACCTGCCCATAAGGGTGTGACATGCGCGATGGCGCGGAATCGGCCGCGCTCCGCGTCATGCTTAATGCGCATTATATCTGTTCTGCGGATAAATTTTTAACGGCTGCAATTTCTGATACCGCCATGCTGACTTCGGATGCCGTGGGCGATTTTGCCTCCTTTACCGCGGGGATCAAATCACCCGCGCTCCGGGCGATCGCCCAACATTGGAATCAGGCCCGCAAGCAGGAGCAGATGCCATCCTGGTCGGATTTGAGCCCGGCCGTCATCGCTCCGCATCTGGGGCTGATCTGGGCGTTCCGATACGACCGGAGCAAAGGCGAATTCACCGCCCGGCTGGCGGGCAACCGCATGATGGTTGCCTGCGGGAAAAGTTTCCGCGGCACGCCGTTGCGAGACCTCCATTCGCCGGCGGTTTTTCAGCATGCACAGGCCGGTCTTATGCGGGTGGTGTCGGAACCGGCCTGCGGCCGTTCCAATGGGCCGCTGTTCCGCGCCGATGGCAAACTCACAAACGGCGAGCGTATCGTCATGCCACTGGCGACCGATGGTGAACCAGATGGGGCAATTGGCGCGTCGGACTATAAGCGTTCCTTTGTGACCGCGGCCCGGGACATCGAATTGATCTTTGACGCCGTCGAATGGTTCATGCTCTGACGGTCCTGAACCGGCACGGCGTTACAGTTTCTATTTCGCCGGTTTTTCCGCCGTGATCGCGATCTGGCTCAAGCCGGCATCGTCACTGGGCAGCGCGGTCGAGCCTGCCGGGAATTGATTGACCTGAAGAATGTAGGCCAGCACCTGCGCCACCTGCGCGTTGTTCAGGCTGCCTGGATCGTTGGCCGGCATGGTGGTGTGAATGCGGGTGAAAAGATCGCCCGCCGATTGCCCGGCCCAGTTGCCCAGGAAGGCCGCGCCCACCAGCGGCGGCGCCATTTCCGCGCCGGTCAGATCGGCGCCGTGGCAGGTGGCGCATTTGTCCGCGAAGATCGCCTTGCCCTGGGTGGCCTGATCGGCGGTGTAAACGCCGTCCCACACATTGCGCGCGGCGGTCTGGGCGTTCAGCGTTGCGGACGCGCCCAGCACAAGTGCCAGGGCGGCGATCCCTATGAGCGGCTTTCTCATCACACACTCCTTTGTCCCGGCGCAGGCTCTTGCTTATACGATCTGGCTGGTGGCCATCCAAGGCGGTTTGCGTGGATTTTCCAGGGGCGGGTCGCCGGAAATACCTGTCTTATTAGAGACAAATTGCATGGCCCCCTTTCACGGGGGTGAAACAGGCCCTCAGGGATGCTGGTTCCTCAACGCTGTCAGGGCTGATGCCATGTACACCATTGTTGCAGCTTCCCAGAAAGGCGGATCGGGCAAAACCACCTTGTCCGGTCACCTGGCGGTCGAAGCCGTGCGCCAGGGCGCCGGCGACATCGCGCTGATCGATACCGACCCGCAAGGCTCGCTCGCCCATTGGTGGAATGCGCGGTCCGCGCCCGCGCCGCATTTCGTCAAGGCCGGGCTGCCCGACCTGGAAGAGGCGCTGGCCGGACTGGAGCGCATGGGCACGCGCATCGCCGTGATCGATACACCGCCTGCCATCACCCAGTCCATTTCCCGCGTGGTGGCCCATGCCGATCTGGTGCTGGTGCCGACTCGTCCCAGTCCGCATGATCTGCGTGCGGTGGGGGCGACGGTGGATATCGCCGAACGCCATGGCAAGCCGTTGATCTTTGTCGTCAATGCCGCGACCGCGCGGGCGCGCATCACGGGGGAAAGCGCGGTGGCGCTTTCCCAGCACGGCACGGTGGCGCCGGTCACCATCCATCATCGCGTCGATTTCGCCGCCAGCATGATCGACGGCCGCACCGTGGGCGAAGTGGTGCCCAATTCCCAGTCGGCCAAGGAGATCAGCGAACTTTGGATCTACATCCAGGAAAAGCTGTCGCGCATCGTGCGCGATCCGGCGCTGCTGCCTGAAGTGCGGGCGGAACATCTCGCCATCAATGCGCTTTTGTCGTCCGGCGTGGAAAGCCCGGCGGAGGTGTTGCCGCAACCCACCGCCGAGCCGCCGGTTTACGACGGGCCGGAGCGGCGCTCGGGGACAGACCGGCGCGCGATCATCGAGCCGCGCTTTCTGGAGCGCCGCGTCTTCGGCCGCCGCGCCACCGATCTGCCGCCCGCGGGATCACATTGGGGAAGCAAATGAGCAGCGCCAAATTCGCATCCATTACGTCCAGTCTGCTGGCCCGCAAGGGCGAGGCCCGGCCCTGGGCGCAACAGGAGACCGATATTCCGGCTCCGCCGCCAGCCTGGCGCAGCGAGATGCGGCCCGCGGTTGCCGCCCCGCCACC
>DASZVQ010000077.1:0-10188 GCA_035547275.1 Rhizomicrobium sp. | reverse complement strand
GGCGCTGATCCTCACTTTCGCGCTGCTGGCGGCCGCGCCGGCACAGGCGGCAACCCTGCTGCATCCCATGTTCGCCGATCATGCGGTGTTGCAGCGCGGCGCGCCGATTCCGGTCTATGGCACGGCAAAACCCGGCGCGGATGTGCAACTGGAAATGGGCGGCCAGACCGCCTCCGCCCATGCCGACAGACACGGACAATGGCGCACCACCCTGCCCGCTTTGCCGGCCGGTGGGCCCTACACCTTGCGCGCGGTCAGCGGCAACGATGCCCAGGAAATCCATGATGTGCTGGTGGGCGATGTGTTCCTGTGCACCGGCCAGTCCAACATGCAGCTCAGCGTGCGCGCCGCCGCCAATGCCACTTTCGAGATCGCCGCGGCAAAGGACGATGCGGTGCGCGAACTGGCGGTGGACCGCGTGCCCAGCCCCGTGGCGTTGACCACCTTCTCCTCGCCAGTGGCGTGGAAAGTGGAGTCGCCTCAGACCGCGGGCGATTTCTCCGCCAGCTGTTTCTATTTCGCGCGCGAGCTGCGCAAGCATGTGAAAGTGCCGGTCGGCCTGATCACCGTGGCCTGGGGCGGCACGCGCGTGCGCGGCTGGGTGAGCCAGCCGAGCCTGCGCGCCCTGGGCTTCTTCAACGACGATCTCGACACGCTGGCGCTGTACCAGCGCGATCCCGCCGCCGCCTCGCGCCGCTGGGACGCGGCCTGGGAGAACTGGTGGCGGGCCCATGGCAAGGGCGAGCCCTGGAAGGAAGACACGGCGGCCTGGCCGGTGGCGCCGAGCGGATTGGGCCCATGGAACGACTGGCCCAGCCTGTCGCTGCCGGAGGGCGCGGCCGAACCGGGCGTGGGCTTTGTCGGCCAGATGTGGCTGTCGACCAAGGTGCATCTGACGGCGGCGCAGGCGGCGCAATCCGCCATCCTGGATCTGGGTCGCGCCAATGAAGAAGAAAAGAGCTGGGTCAACGGCCAGGGCGTGGGCGGCAGTTCGCAACAGCCCGATGCGCGCCACGATCTGCCGCGCGGGCTGCTGCATGAAGGCGACAACACGATCACCCTGAACATCTTCTGCAGCTGGAGGAACTGCGGGCTGACCGGTCCGGATTCCACCCGCGCCATCCGCCTGGCCGATGGTTCGCGCGTGGCGCTGGATCAGCCCTGGCATTACCAGCCGGTGAACACGTTGATCGCGCCGCAGATCCCCTGGGGGCCGATGCATGGCGTGGGCCTGCAATATGGCGGCATGATTTCGCCGATCGGGCCTTATGGGGTGAAAGCGGCGATCTGGTATCAGGGCGAATCCAATATCTACTTTGCCCAGCATTATCAGGCCGTATTGACGGCGATGATGGCGGACTGGCGCAAGCAATTCGGCCGCGACCTGCCCTTCCTGATCGTGCAGATCCCCGACTATGGCCCCGTGCCGACCGCGCCCACCCCATCGCTATGGTCGGATGTGCGCGAGGCCCAGCGCCGTACCGCCGAGGCCGATGCCCATGCCGCATTGGTCGTCACCATCGACATTGGCGATCCCAAGCTGCTGCATCCCGCCGACAAGCAGGATGTGGGACGCCGGCTGTCCATCGCCGCTCGGCATCTGGTTTATGGCGAGGCTATCGCGCCTTCGGGCGCGCGGGTGGTCGGCGCAAAGCGCGATGGCGACACGGTCACGGTTTCGTTCCGTGACGTGACCGGGGCGCTGACCGGCTATAGCGGTCAGCCCAATGCCTTCGAGCTGTGCGACGCCAGCAGCTGCCGTTGGGCGCGCGCCACGCTCGGCGGCGATCATGTCACGCTTTCGGATGCAGGAAACGCAACCCGGGTGCGCTATTGCTGGGGCGACAGTCCCATCTGTACCTTGAGCGATGGCTCGGCGCTTCCCGCCGGGCCGTTCGAGGTCCCGATCCAATAACAGGCCGTCATGATTACGCTTCGACCTGTCCCGCTGGAGCGGGACGGTATAAGGCTGGAGCCGCTGTCGCCGGCGCACGCCTCCGAAATTGCCGAAGCCGTGGCCGACGGCGAATTGTGGAAGCTGTGGTTCACCGCGGTGCCGGAGCCGCAAAATGTATCCGCCTATATCGAAACCGCGCTGACGGGCCAGGCCAAGGGTCAGATGCTGCCCTGGGCGGTGCGTGATTTGAATAGCGGCAAGGTGATCGGCAGCACGCGCTATCACGACATCCTGCCCGAGCTGGACCGGGTCGAGATCGGGTATACCTGGTACGGCGCCAGCCATCATCGCAGCAAGGTCAACACGCTGTGCAAGCTGATGCTGATGACTCATGCCTTCGAGACCGTCGGTTGCGCGGTGGTCGGCCTGCGCACCGACAATTTCAATTTTCGTTCCCAGCGCGCCATCGAGGCGCTGGGCGCGAAAAAGGATGGCGTCATCCGCAACTATCGCCGCCGCCGCGACGGCAGCATCGGCGACACGGTGATGTACTCCATCCTGTCCCAGGAATGGCCGGGGGTGAAACGCCATCTGGAATTCCGCCTGGAACGGCACCGGGCATAAGTCATGGACCATTACATCAAGCCCGATGCGGTGCGCGCCGCGCTGGTCATCATCGACACCCAGAACGACTTTACCTTGCCGAGCGCCCCTGCCCGCATTGCCGGCACGGCCGAGGTTGTTCCGGCCATTGCGCATGTGCTGCGTCGGTTCCGGCAGCTTCAACGGCCGATCTTCCACATCGTCCGCCTGTACCGGGCCGATGGCAGCAACGCCGATCTCAGCCGGCGCACGTTGATCGAAAATGGCGGCGCGATCGTCAGGCCTGACACAAAGGGCGCGGAGATCGTCGATGCGCTCAAGCCCGATCCGGCCGTGATGCTGGATGCCGACACGCTACTGACCGGCGAAGCGCAACAGCTCGATTCAAATGAATGGGTGCTCTACAAGCCGCGCTGGAGCGCCTTTTACGGCACCAGGCTTGAGGCGTTGCTGAAAGCGCAAAACATCAACACGCTGGTGTTCGCGGGCTGCAATTTCCCCAACTGCCCCCGCTCGTCCATCTATGACGCCAGCAGCCGCGATTTCCGACTGGTGATCGCCACCGACGCCCTGTCCGGCCTTTATGACAAGGGCCTGCAGGAACTGCGCGGCATCGGCGCCGCCCTGATGACTGCGGCGGAAACCGGCGACTGGCTGTCGGCGCCATAAAGTAAAAGGCGCGGAATCTCTCCCGCGCCTTTTCTTCTACTCCTCGGTCCGCCTCGTGGCACGCTTGACCGCGCGCCGCTGCGGCGTTTCGCCGGGCGAAAGGTCCACTGGACCTTTCGCTTATCCGGCTCAACCCATATGTGCCAGGGTTGCCAGCAACAGCAGCGCCACAATATTTGTGATCTTGATCATCGGATTGACCGCCGGACCGGCGGTGTCCTTGTAGGGATCGCCAACCGTGTCGCCGGTCACTGCGGCCTTGTGGGCGTCGCTGCCCTTGCCGCCATGATGGCCGTCCTCGATGAACTTCTTGGCATTGTCCCAGGCGCCACCGCCCGAGGTCATGCTGATCGCCACGAAGATGCCGGTCACGATCACCCCCATCAGCATGGCGCCGACGGCGTTGAAAGCCTGGGTCTTGCCCGCGATCCAGTCCACGAAGACGAACAGGACGATGGGCGAGAACACCGGCAGGATCGACGGCACCACCATCTCCTTGATGGCGGACCTGGTCAGCAGGTCCACGGCGCGGGCATAATTGGGCTTCTGGGTGCCCTGCATGATGCCCGGCATTTCCCGGAACTGCTTGCGCACCTCCTCGACCACCGACCCGGCCGCGCGGCCCACCGCCGTCATGGCCATGCCACCAAACAGATAGGGCAAGAGGCCGCCGAACAACAGGCCCACCACCACCCAGGGATCGGACAGGCTGAAGGCCGGCAGTTCCAGCCCGGCGAAGAAGCCGGTGCCTTGCGCCGAGAAATACTTCAGGTCCTGGGTATAGGCGGCAAACAGCACCAGCGCGCCAAGCCCGGCCGAGCCGATGGCATAGCCCTTGGTCACCGCCTTGGTGGTGTTGCCGACCGCGTCCAGCGCATCGGTGGTCTTGCGCACATCGCCTTCGAGCCCCGACATTTCGGCAATGCCGCCGGCATTGTCGGTGACCGGGCCGAAAGCGTCCAGCGCCACCACCATGCCCGCCAGCGACAGCATGGTCGACACCGCGATGGCGATGCCGAACAGGCCAGCCAGCAGATAGGTGACGATGATGCCGGCGCAGATCACCAGCGCCACCGGCGCGGTCGCTTCCATCGACACCGCCAGCCCCTGGATCACATTGGTGCCGTGGCCGGTGACCGACGATCTGGCGATGGACTGGACCGGGCGGAAGTTGGTGCCGGTATAATATTCGGTGATCACGATGATCGCCGCGGTCACGGCCAGGCCGACCACGCCGCACCAGAACAGGGTCATGCCGCTATAATCGATGCCGCCCGACGAGAGCGCCGTGTCCATGCCGATCAAGGCGTTGGTCAGCGGCCACAGGCCGATCAGCGACAGGATCACGGTGGCGACCACGCCCTTGTAAAGCGCGCCCATGATGTTCTTCGACGCCCCCAGGCGCACGAAGAAAGTGCCGATGATCGAGGTGACGATGGAAAGCCCCGCGATCGCCAGCGGATAGATCATCAGCTGGCCCTTGAGGTCGCCGGTGAAATAGATCGAGGCCAGCACCATGGTGGCCACGGTGGTCACCGCGAAGGTCTCGAACAGGTCGGCCGCCATGCCGGCGCAGTCGCCGACATTGTCGCCCACATTGTCGGCGATGGTGGCGGGGTTGCGCGGGTCATCTTCGGGAATTCCGGCTTCGACCTTGCCCACCATGTCGCCGCCGACATCGGCGCCCTTGGTGAAGATGCCGCCGCCCAGGCGGGCGAAGATCGAGATCAGCGAGGCGCCGAAGCCCAGCCCCACCAGGCTGTCCACGATGATGCGGCTTTGCGCCGTGTCATCCAGGCTGAGATGCATGCCCATGGTGAGGATGGTGTAGTAACCGGCCACCCCCAGCAGGCCCAGGCCCACCACCAACATGCCGGTGACGGCGCCGGAGCGGAAGGCGACCGACAGGCCGCTGGCCAGGCCCGAGCGCGAGGCTTCGGTGGTGCGCACATTGGCGCGCACGCTGACATACATGCCGACATAGCCGGCCGCGCCCGACAGCGCCGCGCCGATCAGGAAGCCCACGGCCACCTGCCAGCCCAGGAAGAAGAATGCGAGCACAAAGATCACCACGCCGACGATGCCGATGGTGGTATATTGGCGATTGAGATAGGCGGCCGCGCCCTCCTGGATGGCGGCGGCGATCTCCTGCATCCGCGCATTGCCGGCGGGAAGCGCCAGCACGGACTTGATGGTCCATAGGCCATACAGCAGCGCAAGCAGGCCGCAGGCCAGAACGATTTCCAACTGCATGATATCCCCTCGTGTGATGACGTTGGTGGGTCGGGGAAAACCCTTGCTCGAAGAAGAGGAAGGGCTTTCGCCGATCCCCATGGCCGGTGTCACGGCTGAGAGCGCCGGACTCGCCGCTTCAAGGGCGGGGCAAGACTGCCAAAAGCCCGTTTCCCAGGCAACCGGGGGACCAAGACAAGATGATGAAAAATTGGGCTCCGGTTCCCGCGCTGTTAGCTGTCGCAGCGAGACTTGAGCGGATTCTTGGCTGGAGGGCTGCCGGGGGGCGCCGCCTTGTCTGGCGGGGTGTTAAGCGCCGGGGTCTGGACCGGATGCAGCGGCGCGATCTGGACGGTGCAGACCATGATCAGCTTGACCTTGCCCGCCCCCATCACCTGGATGGCGTCGCCCAGCAGGCGTTTTTCCAGGGCGGGGATGTCGACCTTTTCCGGATCGTCGGCGGCGGTGACGGCGTCGGCGTTCACATCGCGCACCATCTTGTCCTGGATGAAGGGAAGCTTGTCGCGCACCGCCAGCGCATAGGTGTCGGACATGGCGGTGAGCCGGGTGGAGATATAGGCATAGCCCGTCAGCTTGCCGTCGGCATTGTTGAGCGGCGCCATCAGGAACGGCATATCGACATTGGTGCCGGGCTTTCCGCCCTTCTTGGCGCCGTCATCGGCGGCGCGCGCGGGCGCCGACACCAATAAAGCCTGGGCCGCCAACAGGAACAGGATCGCCGCCTTGCACATGCGGTCAGGCTGGCAAAATGTGGTTAGCGAAGGGTTAAGACAGCCCTATTTCTGTTCCAGCGCCAGGAAATCCATGGCGTCACCGATGGGGGTGAACATGTTCAAGCTCGCGACTTGCCCCTGATTGAAATAGTGCATCTCCGTGAGGCCGATCACCTCGCCTTTTTCGTCCAGCAATGGGCCGCCGCTCGATCCCGGTGACATGGCGGCGTCGCTTTGGATATAGCGCAGGCCGTCGATGATGCGGTCCGCCGAGATAACCCCGCTGCTGACAGTGCCCTCAAAGCCTTTGCCGGCGGGCGAACCGATGACATAGACGCGATCGCCTGGCGTGACGGGACCGCGCTTGAGGGTAAGAGGAGCACGATCGCGCGGATTGGTCTTGATGATGGCGACATCGCGATTCTTGGATATCCGCTCCACCTGACCCAGTCCTTCCAATCCATCGGGCCAGCGCACGCGCACCGTCTTGTCGTCGCCCACCACATGCTGGTCGGTCAAGACATAACCGTCGCTGGAAACCAGAAAGCCCGATCCCGAGCCTGTTGAATTCATGATCGTCACCACGCTTCCGGCCGCATCAGCGATCTTGCGCGGCCCGGCCTTGAGATTGCCGGACAAGGCGATCGGGCTTTGCTGGCCAGGCATCTGGAATCCGGCCTTCATGGGTTTGGGTCCGTTCAGGGCGACATCGACCTCCGGTGCGCCGGCCATCATGTGCAATGCATCGCGAAAGGCGGCTTCCATCAGTCTCTGCTGTCCACCCTGCACCCGTTCGTCCAGCCTGGAAGTGCCGCTGGTGCTGATATGGGCGACCAGCTGCTTCCGGAGCCGCGCATAAACCTGCCAGTCGATCGTCATGGAGGCGGTGCCTTTGGCACTTCCGATTTGGGTATAGATGCCATCGCCCAAACAGCCATCAACGCGCAGGCTGGAAATCACCCCGGCGATTTCATAATCCGCCGAACCCGTTTCCTCGTCGAACAGATTATCCTCTCCCGGCGTGACGACCTTGTAGCCGGCGGCTTCCATCTCCGTCTTGAAGACCGCGCGAAATAAGGGAAAAAGGCGGCTTTCGGCTCGGCCGCCTGGCCAGGTCTCGGAAAGGGTCTGGCCGATGCAAAGCCCGCCGGTGCTCATCGCGGCGTAGACCGCGCCGGCCGGCAGTTCCACATAGACATGCGTGAGCTTCACGGAAACTTTCGCCGATGCGGGCGATGCCTCCTGGGCCATGACCGCTTCCACGCCCACCAGCCAAGCCAACATAAGACAAGCCAACAGTCTGATCATTGCCGCCCCCGCAGCCAAGGTTCTATCTTTGTTCCGCCACTCATAGCGCGGCCAAGACCGGCTTACAATATGGAAAGGCGCATTAAAAATGCCTGTAGCCCGGCCTGGGCAGGGCGATTTCCCTAGCCCTGAAGGTCAGGCTGACGCCCTCGCCCGCCATGACCCGGCCGATGCGGGTGAAAGGCCCGGCCAGGCCGTCGGGCGCGGTAAAGGCGATCTGGTAATCGTCGCCGGCGCTGACGGCGCGCCGCAACACCTGTTCGCCCCATAGCGCTTTGAGCGGCGCCGACAGCGGCACCTGCTCGCCTTCCACCACAATGCGCACCCCGGACGCCGAAGCGATGTGGCCAAGGTCTGCGATCAGGCCATCGGAAACATCCACGCTGGCATGGGCGATGGCGGGCAATTGCGCGGCAAAGGCCAGCGGCGGCTCGGGCACGCGATAGCGGGCGGTGAGATAGTCGCGGTCGGCGTCCGACAAGACATGCGTTTCGCGCTTGAAGATGGCCAGGCCACCGCCGGAATCCCCGATCGTGCCGGTGACATAGACCGCATCGCCCACGCGCGCGCCGCTGCGCCGGACCAGCCTGCCCGATGGCACAAAGCCGAACGCCGTGACCGCGATGGTGAGCGGGCCTTCGGTGGCGCCGGTGTCCCCGCCCAGCAGCGAGAAACCGAACGCCTTTTGGTCGCTGGCCAGCCCAGCGGCAAAGGCGGCGAGCCATTCGTCATGGATGGAATGGGGCAGCGACAGATTCAAAAGATAACCGGCCGGCTCCGCGCCCTTGGCGGCCAGATCGGACAGGTTCACCCTCAGCGCCTTCCGCGCTACCGTGCCGGCGGGATCGAAGGCGAAGAAGTCGGTGCCTTCGCTGATCGCATCTGTGGTGACGATCAGGTCGTGACCGGCACGCTGCGGCAGCAGCGCCACATCGTCTTTCAGGCCAAAGGCGCCCTCGCCGGCGAGCGGGGCAAAGAAACGGGCGATGATGTCGAACTCGTTCATGCCTGACTTATAGGCGTGCGTGTACCGACTGTCATTCCCGGCCGAGCGAAGCATTAGCTTCGCGAGGGGAAGGGAACCCAGGTCGTGGAGACCATCACGATGGCGCCTATTTGGGTCCCCTTCCCTTCGCGCCGCATTGCGGCACTCAGCCGGGATGACAGGTGAGCTAAACCGGCACCTTGCGTCTGCTGTGTTCACGCCCTCGTCGATCTGCTTATTGATGGGGAAGGATGGCGGGCCAAAGAAAGTCGCGCTTCCTGATGTCCATTGTCCCCTCGCCGTTCTAGTCAAAAAAAAGGCGGCGGCGTCCTTCGACACCGCCGCCCGTTCATGTCACGCGCGAGCGTGCATTAGTCACCGGTGGCTTCAAAGTTGTGCAGGATCGGCGGGCGCGGATTGAACGGAATGCGCGTCGACCATGGCGCGCTCGGATCATCGCCGGCGCGGTGCCAGCGGCCCTGGGCCGCGATCATCACGTCACCTGGGTCGCAGACGAAATACTTCTCGCCTTCGACCTTCATGCCGATATGGCCTTCCATGATGAACCAGAATTCGGTCCAGCCGACATGGAAATGGCCCTTGCCGTTCTTGCCATTGTCATCGGGAACCGGCGCGCCCTTGCCACGCAGGATGTTGGACGTGAAATGGTCGTCCCACACGAACTTGCCGCCATAGGGCTTATCCGTGCCGTTGAACTCCTTCATGTAATCCACATAGATCGGATTGGAGTCCTTTTCCTTGGCCGGGCCGGGATGCTCGGTGACCTTCACATAGGTCATGCCCTTGATGGGATCGGGCGTTTCCGAGGCCGGATAGATCGGCTCGGAACCGTTCTGGCGCACTTCAAAGCGTAGCGCCGGCGTGGTGCCGACATTCTCCAGGGTGAACATGTGACGGAAGGGCACGTTGACCATGAAGCCCTTGGTGGCGGTGAACGGCGCATAGCCGTCGATCGACACCTTGATCGAACCGTCCCAGACGATGAAGACGACGCGGTCGTCCGGATACATCTTCATTTTGGTCTTCTGGCCGGCGCCCATGGAGATGTAATCGGCGACCTGGTCCTTGTTGCGGACGATGGGCTGCACCCAGTCGCTCTGGCCCTTATGGGCGGCCAGGATTTCCGACAGCTTCCAATGCGGCTTGTTGGGATAGACATAGGGGGTCAGCTCGGTGGGCTTGGGCGCCCAATATTCGCCCGGCATGCTGTTGCCGGTGACCGCCATGTCTTCCTTGCCCAGGAACTGCGCCGATGCCGACAGCGGCATCAGCAGCGCCACCGCGGTGGCGGCTAAAAGAATACGCTTCATGCTTTCTTTCCTCTGGTCACGGTCCGGCCAGGGCCGGTCCGTCTTCACTTTTACGGGCTTTATTTTTATGGGCCGCCCGCGCCCCCTGATGGGCGGCCTTTTCATTCCGGCGCTGGGTCGCGCTTTGATGAACTGCTTTCCGTTTCACGTTACCACCGAAACGCGGCAACGCGCATCTGCCTGGCGTGTGCAAAAGGGCGGTCCTCTTCCGGGACCGCCCCTTTGCCTACCCCACCGTTTTAAACCGGCATCTTGCGCTTGGTGTATTCGCGGCCCTCGATGGCGGCATCCTCGCCGCATTCCAGCACCATCGCGCCGTCCTTGAGCTGCTTGATGATATAGTCCGACGAATTCTTGTCGGTGTTGGCGGCGTTCAGGAACTTGACATTGTGCTGCTTGCACAGGTCCAGCACCTTCTGGCGCACCTTC
>DASZVQ010000076.1:0-17323 GCA_035547275.1 Rhizomicrobium sp. | reverse complement strand
AAGGTATTTTGGCTTAAGGCTCGCGGGAAGAGAAAAACTATAGCGGCCGCGCCGACAGCGTTCCAGGGAAAAGAGGCAAGTCATGGCGGACACGGCCAAGGGCGGCGAGCAGCAGGGCCGCGTCTTCCAGCTTATTGTCGGCATCGTCTGCATGGTGATGATTGCCAATCTGCAATATGGCTGGAACCTGTTCGTCAATCCGATCAGCAAGGCCCATCATTGGAGCCGCGCCGAAATCCAGGTGGCGTTCAGCGTTTTCGTGTTGGCCGAGACCTGGCTGGTGCCGGTGGAAGGCTGGTTTGTCGACCGCTTCGGACCGCGCATTGTGGTGATGATCGGCGGCGTTCTGGTGGGGCTGGCCTGGGTCATCGATTCCATGGCTGTTTCACTGCCGGTGCTTTATGTCGCGGCAGCGATCTCCGGCATTGGGGCGGGCGCGGTTTATGGCACCTGCCTGGGCAATGCGCTGAAATGGTTTGTGGGACGGCGCGGCCTGGCCGCCGGCATGACCGCGGCCGGTTTTGGCGCGGGCGCCGCCGCCACCGTCGTGCCGATCCATGAAGTGATCGAGGCGCATGGCTACCAATCCGCCTTTCTCTGGTTCGGGTTGGGTCAGGGCCTGGTGATCCTGATCGCTGCGCAATTCCTGCGCGCGCCCAAGATTCATGCCGCCGCGATTCTGACGGGGCCAAACCTGCAGACCCAGAAGAGTTTCAAGCCATTGGAGACGTTGAAGACGCCTCTGTTCTGGGTGATGTATCTGATGTTTGTGCTGGTGGCGTCGGGTGGCCTTGTTGTCACCGCCGGGCTCGCCTCCATGGCCGCCGACTATGGCGTGGCCAAATCGCCGCTCTCCATCCTGGGCATCACCGGTACCGTTCTGACCCTGGCGCTGGTGGTCGACAATGTGCTCAACGGCCTGGCGCGGCCGTTCTTCGGCTGGGTATCGGATAAGATCGGGCGCGAACGCACCATGTTCATCGCCTTCATGCTGTTGGCTGCGGCAATTGGATCGCTGGGCCTGTATGGCCATGATCCGCTCTGGTTCCTGATCAGCGGCGGACTGGTCTATTTTACTTGGGGCGAGATCTACAGCCTGTTCCCCGCCGCCTGCACGGACTCTTACGGTCCGGCTTACGCCACCACCAATGCCGGTATGCTTTACACCGCCAAGGGCACGGCGGCGCTGCTGGTGCCGCTGGCCAATGTGGTGGCCAGGTCCGGCGACTGGACCATGGTGCTCTGCGTGGGCGCCGCCGCCAATATCGTGGCGGCGGTGATGGCAATCGCCGTGCTGCGCCCGATGCGCAAGGCGCACCGGACGGCACATTCCTAGGCGACCGGTACCCGCCGGAAATCCACCTTATCAAGGATTTACCGGCTCTTGCTCGCTTTATGAGTGGATTTTCATTCTGCTTCGGAGACTTTTTCAATGCCCGGGGCATAAACGAACGGGGTTTCCACCAGGGAATGCCCTCTTGTTTCGCACGCTTTCCGCCGTCGCCGTCCTGATGATTGTCTGCGTGCCTTTTGCGCGGGCGCAGGACGATTCCCTCTCGGCCGGCCAGCAATCGATGATTGACCGGACCTGCGCCCGGGTAGTGGGGCTGGAACCTGGCGAGACGAATTTTGCGCGCTGCCGGGAAAGCTTATCGCAAGCCCTTCCCAAGGGCGGTGACATACGACCGCTGGCTGCGGCTTTTGCCGATACCGGCAAAAGCTTCTATGAGGTCAGTCCCAGCATTCGCTGGGACCGCGAACAGCAGGCTTGCGTGCAAATCGGTCTGCACCCTGGCAGCACCTCCTTTCATCAGTGTGCCGCCGCGTTGGATGGCGCCTTCCTGCCAAGCCCGGATTGACGGGAAGGTCGCCGTGACGTCTCTCCTCATCAATCGCGCGGTTCCGATCTGGCGCCTGCCGGGGATTGTCTGACCCATGTTGGCCATTGTTCGTCTGGCGTTGAAGCGGCCCTACACTTTTGTCGTGATGGCAATCCTGATCGCCCTTTTTGGCGGGCTGGCGGTGGTGCGCACGCCTGTGGACATTTTCCCGGCCATCCGAATCCCGGTGGTCGCGGCGGCCTGGTCGTATAGCGGCCTGTCACCGGACGACATGGCCGGCCGAGTCATTTATTATTACGAGCGCCAGCTTTCGCTGGCGGTGAACGATATCGACCATATCGAAAGCCAGTCGCTGACCGGCATCGGCATCGTCAAGATCTTCTTTCATCCCAATGTCGATATCCGTACCGCCACCGCGCAAGTGACATCGATCTCACAGACGGTGTTGAAGCAGATGCCGCCGGGCATCACCCCGCCGCTGATCCTGAATTACGACGCCTCCACCGTGCCGATCCTGCAGCTGGGCCTGTCCAGCACCAGCCTGGGGGAAAAAGACATTTTCGATCTGGGCCAAAACTTCATCCGCCCGGCACTGGCTTCGGTGCAGGGTGCCGCGGTCACTTCGCCCTATGGCGGCCGGGTACGCCAGATCCAGCTCGATCTCGATCCACAGAAGCTGCAGTCCTACAATATCTCGGCCCAGGATGTGGGCAATGCGCTGGCGGCGCAGAACCAGATCATTCCTGCCGGCACCCTCAAGGTGGGACAGTTCGAATATAATATCAGCCTCAACAACAGCCCCAGCGTCATCGATGAGCTGAACCGGTTGCCGGTGAAACAGGTGGGCGGGGCGACCATCTATATGGGCGAGGTGGCGCATGTGCGCGATGGCTCGCCGCCCCAGACGAATATCGTGCGCATGAACGGCCGCCGCGGCGTGTTGATGACCATTCTCAAAAGCGGTGAAACCTCCACGCTCGACATTGTGGATGACATCAAGGAACTGCTGCCGCGCCTGAAACAGACGCTTCCCTCCAGCCTGAAGGTCACGCCACTGGCGGACCAGTCCATCTTCGTGCGCGCCGCCGTCACCGGCGTGGTGCGCGAAGGTGCGATTGCCGCCCTGCTGACGGGGCTGATGATCCTGCTGTTCCTGGGGTCCTGGCGCTCGACCCTGGTCATCATCATCGCCATTCCGTTGGCGATCCTGTTCTCGATCGCATGGCTTTCGGCCCTGGGCCAGACCCTAAACGTCATGACCCTGGGCGGCCTGGCGCTGGCGGTGGGCATTCTGGTGGACGACGCCACCGTCACTATCGAGAATATCAACTGGCATCTGGAACAGCGAAAGCCGGTCGCCCAGGCGATCATGGACGGCGCCCAGCAGATCGTGATGCCTGCCTTTGTCTCGCTGCTCTGCATCTGCATCGCTTTTGTCCCGATGTTCTTCCTGCCCGGCGTGTCGGGTTTTCTTTTTGCGCCGATGGCCGAAGCTGTGGTGTTCGCCCTGATCGGGTCCTTCATCCTGGCCCGCACCCTGGTACCCACTCTCGCCAACTATCTTCTGGTAACGCATGGCGATGTGCATGACCAGGATGTGGCGCGCAGCCATGACACCACCGAAGGGCACCATCCCCTGAACCGTCTTGCCCGCCTGCAGCATGGGTTTGAACAGCGGTTCGAAAAGATTCGCGGGACCTATCGCGGCTATCTCACCCTGGCGATCGAGCATCGCAAGCTGTTCTCCGCGGGATTTCTGGCCTTCGCGCTCCTGTCGCTGCTGCTGTTTCCCTTCCTGGGCCGCAATTTCTTTCCGACCGTGGATGCGGGCGAAATTTCGCTGCATGTCCGCGCGCCCGTCGGCACCCGTATCGAGGAGACCGCGGCGCTGTTCGATCATATCGAGAACCGCATCCGCCAGATAATCCCGCCCGACGAGATGAGCTCGATTGTCGACAATATCGGTCTGCCGGTCAGCGTCACCGGCACCGCCTATATGAATTCGGGCACCATCGGTCCGGAAGATGGCGATATCCTGGTGACCCTGAAGGAAGATCACGGTCCCACAGCAGCCTATATCAAGAAGCTGCGCACGGTCCTGCCGCAAAGCTTTCCCGGCTCGGCTTTCGCCTTCCTGCCCGCCGACATTGTCAGCCAGGTGCTGAATTTCGGCTCGCCCGCGCCCATCGATGTGCAGGTGGCCGGTCCCGACAAGGCCAAGGACGAAGCCTATGCGGCAGAGTTGCGCCGGCGTATCGCCGCCATTCCCGGCGCCGCCGATGTCAGGCTCCAGCAATCGTCCCACTATCCGTCCTTCGCGGTGAATGTTGACCGCACCCGCGCCGGCCAAGTCGGCATCACCGAGCGCGATGTCACCAACAGCATGGTGGTCAATCTGGCGGGCAGCGTGCAGGTGGCGCCCACCTACTGGCTCAATCCCAAGAACGGCGTGTCCTATCCCATCGTGATTCAGACGCCGCAGTACCGGATGGATTCGCTGAGCGATCTGAAAAACCTGTCCATCACCGGCTCCAGGCCCGGCAGCAACCAGATCCTGGGCGGCATCAGCGACATCGTGCGCCAAAAAAGTGATGCGGTGGTGTCGCACTATGCCATCCAACCGGTGTTCGATGTTTATGCCGCGGTCCAGGACCGTGATCTGGGCGGGGTGGCCGATTCCATCCAGTCGGTGCTGGATGACACCCACAAGGACCTGCCGCCCGGCTCGACCGTCAACATCCGCGGCCAGGTCGACACCATGAACACCGCTTTCTCGGGCCTGTTCTTCGGCCTGGCGGAAGCCATCGTGCTGATCTATCTGCTCATCGTGGTGAATTTCCATTCCTGGACCGATCCCTTTGTGATCGTGATGGCGCTGCCGGCCGCGCTGGCAGGCATCGTGTGGACGCTGTTTGCCACCCACACCACCCTGTCGGTACCGGCGCTGACTGGCGCGATCATGTGCATGGGCGTGGCGACCGCCAATTCGATCCTGGTGGTCAGCTTTGCGCGCGAGCGTCTGGAGGCCACGGGTGATGCGGTGCAGGCCGCGATCGAAGCCGGTTTCACCCGTTTTCGTCCGGTGCTGATGACGGCGCTGGCCATGATCATCGGCATGGCGCCGATGGCGCTGGGCCTGGGCGAGGGCGGTGAACAGAACGCGCCGCTCGGCCGTGCCGTGATCGGCGGCTTGTTGTTCGCCACCGCCGCGACGCTTTTCTTCGTGCCGGCCATGTTCGCGATGCTGCGTGGCCGCCCGCAATCCCACCCTGTTGGAGCCCTCCATGTCCCCGCAGAATGAGGCTGATATGAAGCGTCAGCTCAAGCGCGCCGGCCTGGTCGGGGCATGCCTGCTGGCCGCGATCCTGGTGGTCGGCGGCGGCATCCGCTTTGTGCAGGCCAGTTCGCTCAAAACCTGGACCCATGAAGCGGAAATTCCCACGGTTGCGCTGGTCGCGCCACAGGCCGGCGGCAAGGGCCAGGTCCTGATCCTGCCGGGTACGCTTCAGGCCTATTACGACGCCCAGCTCTATTCGCGCGTGCCGGGCTATGTGCATGCCTGGTACAAGGATATCGGCGCCCATGTGAAGAAAGGCGATGTTCTGGCCCTGATCGACACGCCGGAACTGGACCAGCAGATCGCCCAGGCCCGCGCCGATCTCGGCGCCGCCCAATCGGCGCAGAAATTGTCGGCCATCACGGCTGAGCGGTGGAACAGCCTTTTGCCGCTGGACGCGGTGTCCAAGCAGGATGCCGAGGAAAAGAACACCGATCTGGCCAGCAAGGCCGGCGCCGCCAAGGCTGCCCAAGCCAATCTCGACCGCCTGCTGGCGATGAAGCAGTTCGCCAGGATCACCGCGCCTTTTGACGGGGTGGTGACCAAGCGCACGGTCGATGTCGGCGCGCTGGTCAGCGTGGGGCCGGCGTCCAATGGCGATCCGCTGTTCGCGGTGGCCGACATCCATGCCCTGCGCGTCTATGTGAATGTGCCGCAATCCTATTCGGCTCGGATTGTGCCGGGCATGGCTGTGACGCTGACGGTGCCGGAATATCCGGGCAAAAGCTTTCCCGCCAGGCTGGTTTCGACCTCCAACGCCATCAGCACCCAATCCTCGACCTTGCTGGTGGAGTTCGAGGCCGACAATGCCGCCGGTCAGTTGAGGCCCGGTGACTATACCCAGGTAAGCATGGGTCTGCCGGGGCAGGGCAGACATCTGCGTCTTCCCGCCAGTACGTTGATGTTCCGCGCCGAAGGTTTGCGTGTGGCCACCGTTGGCGCGGACAATCGCATCATCATGAAGCCTATCAGCATCGAGACCGATCTGGGCACCCAGGTGATCGTGGCTTCCGGGCTCAGCGCAAGAGACCGTGTGGTGGACAATCCCCCGGATTCGCTGGGCAATGGCGACGAGGTGCGGGTGGAAGGCGCCGGCCATGCGGATTAGGGCGGTCCTTGCCGGCTGTTTGCTGCTGGCGGGTTGCAATCTGGCGCCGGACTATAAGGTGCCGGAGACGGTCCAGCCCGCGGCTTTCAAGGAAACCGGACCCTGGGTCCAAAGCACGCCCGCCGAACAGCTGCCGCGCCAGGCCTGGTGGAAACTCTATGACGACGCCACGCTGAGTGGACTGGAAGAGCGCATCGAAGGCGCCAATCCGACATTGGCCCAAGCTGTGGCGCGCTATGACGCCGCGCGCGGCTACCTGGAACAGGCGGGAGCACCGCTGCTTCCCACGCTCTCGATCGGCGGTCATGCCGATGCCGACAAGCAGTCCGCCAATCGGCCGCTGCGCAGCGCCAACCAGCCCACCTATTACGGCGACAATCTGGCGGCGGCCGATATTTCCTGGGATCTGGATCTGTGGGGCCGTATCCGCAATGAAGTCGCCGCCGGAAAAGCTGAGGCGCAGGCCAGCTTCGCCGATCTTGCGGGCGTCCGCCTCAGCCTGCAGACCGAACTGGCGGATGATTATGTCCGTATGCGGGGGCTGGATGCGCAAGCCCAACTGCTTCGGACAACGGTCTCGGTTTATGGCAAGGCTCTGGCTCTGACCAATTACCGGCATGACAAGGGGATTGCCTCGGGGCTGGATGTCGGCCGGGCTCAGGCCCAATTCTCCGATGCCCAGGCGCAGCTTTCCGATATTCTGGCCCGCCGCGCCTTGCTGGAACATGCCATCGCCAGCCTGGTTGGCGAGCCGGCTTCCAGCTTTGCGCTGGCCCCGGCGGTTCTTGACCTGAAAATTCCCAATGTCCCGACCGGCCTTCCCTCCACGCTGTTGCAGCGTCGCCCGGATATCGCTGCTGCGGAACGCAATGTCGCCGCCACCAATGCCGGAATTGGCGTGGCGCGCGCGGCCTTCTATCCCGATATTTCCCTTTCGGCATTGGCGGGCTTCCAGAACACCGGCAGCAACCCGCTGTTCGTTGCGCCCAACGCTTTCTGGGCGCTTGGGCCGAGCGTGGCCATGACCCTGTTCGACAATGGTCTGCATAAGGGCCAGCTCGCGGTCGCCAAGGCGGCCAATACGGACGCCGCCGCCGCCTATCGCGGCACGGTGTTGAAGGCATTTCAGGAAGTGGAAGACAATCTGGTCCTGCTCAACCGGCTGGCCGAGGCGGCCAATCAGGAAGCGACATCCGTAAAGGCGGCTACTCATACCCAGGACCTGGCGCTGGCGCTCTACCGCAATGGCGCCCTGAATTTTCTGGACGTGGTTGTGGCCCAGACCACCGCGCTCACGGCGCAGCAGCAGGCGCTACAGATCCAGACCCGGCGGCTGGAGGCCAGCATCGCCATGATCCGGGCTTTGGGCGGCGGCTGGTCGGCCGCTCAAGTTCCTGATATGGCACAGCTTTCCGGCGGCAAGCCCGCCTGACATTGCGCGACGGATTTTTGAGGAAATCGGCAGCTGAAAAGAGTTTTCTAGGCACGGCCGCGGAAAGGCATCGGAACATATGCGCATCCTGATCGTCGAAGACGAAAAGAAGCTCAGCGACATCCTGCAGCGCAGCCTGAAGTCCGAAGGCTATATGGTCGATGGCGTCCACACCGCCGCTGACGGCCTGGAGTATGTCAAGACCTATCATTACGACTTGCTGATCATCGACCTGCAGCTGCCCGACGGAACCGGTACGACACTGCTGAAGCAGTTGCGCGAGCTGGGCCACACCATGCCGGCCCTGATCCTCACCGCCCGCAGCGATCTGGACAGCAAGGTGGAGAATTTCCAGGCAGGCGCCGACGACTATGTCGTCAAGCCGGTGGCGATGGCGGAATTGTCGATCCGCGTCCAGGCGCTGCTCAGGCGCGGGCCGGCGCTGCAGGAAAATGTGCTCAGGATCGGGCCGCTGGAGATCAACCGCCTGACCCGTCAGGTCAAGCGCGATGGCAAGCGCATCGAACTCAGTCCCAAGGAATATTCCCTGCTGGAATATCTTTTCCTGCATTCCGGACGCATCCTGTCGCGCAGCATGATCGTGGAAAAGATATGGGATCAGTCCTTCGAGGGGCTGACCAACATTGTCGATGTCTATATCGGCCATCTGCGGCGCAAGATCGACGAGGGCCATGAGATCAAGCTGATCCGCACCGTGCGGGGGCTGGGTTATATGCTCGATACCGACCATCCCACATGATCCTCAGATCGGTCACCTCCCGGCTGATCTTTTCCTATTGCCTGCTGCTGGTGGTGCTGGGCGGAGTCTTTCTCGCTTTCACGGTGCTGAGCTTCCAGCATTATACACGCGCGACCCTCACCAACATCCTCTCTATCCGCGCCCGGGAGGTGCACACCGTCACCAGCGGGCTGCTCGGACAGCCGGACCGGCTGCGCGAAACCATCGAACGGCGGTTCGCGCCACAATCCCAGGACCGCTTCATCCGCATCCGCCGCGGCAATGTGCAGCTCTATCGTTCGGGCGATCCCACCAGCGGCGAATTCTCCGCCGCCGGCGTGCCGCTGATTGCGCCGACGGATGAAGGCCGCGCGCCGCACGTGTATGTCCTGGGCAATCTCCTGATCCTGTCGCGGCGCTTCCGCGATCCGGACGGCAGTGTGGTGACGGTGGATGCCGGCCAATCGGATCTGCTGGCGCGCGCCCTGCAACAGCGTTTGGCGACGTCGCTGTTCGTCGGCCTGCCGCTGCTCCTGGTGCTGGCGGCGTTGGCCGGGGTGGTCCTGATGCGCCGGGCGCTGACGCCGGTGGAAGTCATGATCAATGCGGCGGAAACCTACACCTTCAACGATCCGCACAAGCGCTTGCCAACCTTGCATACCGAGCCTCGGATCGAAGCGCTGGGCCTGGCGCTGAACCGCATGCTGGACCGGCTGGACAGCGCCTACTCCCATGCCAGCCGTTTTTCCGCCGATGCGGCCCATGAGCTTCGCACGCCGCTCACCATCATTCGCGGTGAGCTGGAGCTGGTGGCGGCCGGCCAGAAACTGCCAGCCGATGTCGATAATGCCATCAGCAATGCGCTGGAGGAAATGACGCGCCTGTCGGGCATCGTGGACAGCCTGATCACTCTGTCGCGCATGGAAAGCCTGTGGGGCAAGAAAGCCCATGGGCCGGTCGATCTCAGCGCGCTGGCGGACGAAACCATCGAGCAGATGGGGCTGCTGGCCGAGGAAAAGCATATAAGCCTGAAGCGGCCTTCGGGTCCGCCGGTGGTGGTGGCGGGTGACCGCGACCGTCTCAAGCAGGTCCTGGTCAATCTGATCGACAATGCCATCAAATACACACCCGATGGCGGACAGGTTACGGTCGGGACCGGCATGGATGGCGAGATGGGTTTCCTCACTGTCGAGGATAGCGGCATCGGTATCGATCCCAGCCATCATGACCGGGTATTCGACCGCTTTTATCGTGTGACCCCCGACCGCGGCGATGTGGGAGCGGGGCTCGGACTGGCGATCGTGAAATCGATCTGCAATGCCCATGGCGGGCAGGTCACGTTGCGCAGCGCGCCTGAGATCGGAAGCTGTTTCAAGGTCGAGATCCCGCTTCTGTCGGGAGAAAACAAAATGGCCGCCGCGGATACCGCGGCGGCCATCTCTGTTCCAATCAAGTAAGTCTTAGAACGGGTAATAACGGATGCTGGTGAACACCATGCTGTCGTCCGTGGACGGCTGCAGACCACCGACGCCGCTGAAAGCCTTCAGGTGGGTGTAGGAATACTGCATGCCGAAGCGGAAGCTGCCGAACTTGCCCTGATAGGCCCGCCACCAGAAACCGGTGGTGATCTGGTTTTCCGCCTCGATATTGGCCGGGCAGGAACCATTTTCCACAAGGCATCCGGCGAGGTTGAGGGTCGGGCTGCCCAGACCCAGGGTCGCCGCGCCGACCTGCCAGGTCTTGCGCTGTTGTGCTTCCTGGCCGCCATAGACATACAGGTCCAGGAACGGCGTGGTGTGCCAGGTGGCGCCCGCCAGGAAGGAGGTTTCCTGGATCGGGGCCAGCGTGCCGTCCGGACGGAAAGTCACGTCGGGCAGGTTGCCCGAACCATAGCGGCCAAGGCCCGAGCCGGTCGCGCCGGTGATCTGCAGGTCCAGGACCTTGGGGAAGCTATAGGTGATGGTGCCCCCCACAACGCCGCCGGAGCGGTCGGCATTCTGGTTGCCGACCGGGAAGCCGATGGCATTGCCGGCCGCGATCTGGGTGCGGTCATAGAAGTCGCGATAGATGCCATAGACTTCCATATGCAGCGGCTGGGAGTCGCCGATCCACGGTTCCCAGGCGATCTTGCCGATCACGTCCGGGATATGGTTCAGCGAATAGCTGTTGGCGCTGTTGAACAGCGAACCGCCGGTTTTGCTGTTGACAACGGTGATGCCCGGCGCCGCCGCGGCGTTGCCGGCGAAGGTGGTCTGGGGGTTTTCGACCGAAACGGCGGCCCAGAATTCCTTGTTCCAGTTCTTGGTGACACGCAGCTGGGGCTGACGCGCCCAGTTGAAACCGACGACATACTGCGCGTCGATGGTGGCCGGAACCAGCTCGTTGCGCGGAGTGATGCCCTTGGTGTTGGCGGTCGCCAGCGACCAGTTCTGGCCGGCGAGGATCGACAGGCCCAGCGAGTCCCAGTCGATGGTGGTGTACATGTTGCGGATACGCAGGTTGTACGAGTTGCTCTCGTTGGAATTGGCGGTCTGGGCGGCGCCCAGGAAGTCCATCTCGTTCCAGAACGTCAGGTGCGTATCGGAATTCACGTCACCCTGCGCCATCACGGTCAACCGGCTCTGACGGGCGGTGAAGCGCGTTTCCGACATATGACCGGTCGGCTGGTTGGCGAAAGGCACGCCGTTATAGCTCGAGCCGATGTCCGCCGTTTCGCTACGCGAGCGATAGACGCCTTCGGAGGCGAGGAAGCCGCCAAGCGTCACAGTCACCGGACCCGCGTCCATGGAACTGTCTGCAAGCGCCGGCGTTGCCGACAGCGCGGCTACAAGCGCGCCGATGCTTGCGCCTGCGCGCTTCAAAAGTCTGATCGTCATTTGGATTTCCCGTTCCCACTCTGACGGCCAAGATCAGCCGCCCAGCGCGTGGGTAGTTCGGGCGTACGACAGTTCTGCAACAAGGGGGCGGCTTGACCCCATTTTTATTCTGATAATTTGTCAGTGTTGCTTTTTTCGCGCAGTTTTCCCGAAGGGATCATGGATATCAGCATGTTATGTCACACAACCACAACAATCCGGCCTTATCGCCTGCAGCGGGCGCAGATGGTTGCGCGCAAGAAAGGGGTTTTCATGAAAACGAAGACATGTTTGCTGGCGGCGGCGGCCTTGATCGGCTCCACGCTGGTCGCGAGCGCGGCCTCGCTGACCGGTGCCGGCGGCACCGCCATCTATCCGGTGCTCCAGGTCTGGGCGGCCAAGTATGCCCAGCAGGGCGGTGATCAGGTCAACTATCAGGCGATCGGTTCGGGCGGCGGCATCAAGCAGATCGAAGCCAAGACTGTGGACTTCGCCAATTCCGACAAGCCGCTGATGCATGACGAGCTGGCGAAGAACCAACTCGTCCAGTTCCCGCAGGTGGTCATCTCCATCGTTCCGATCATCAACCTGCCCGGCATCGCCGCAGGCCAGATGGTGCTGGACGGCAAGACCCTGTCCAAGATCTTCCTGGGCGAAATCACCAAGTGGAATGACCCGGCGATCAAGGCGCTGAACCCGAAGCTGAATCTGCCGGCCACGGCGATCCTGACGGTGCACCGCGCCGACGGTTCGGGCACCACCTTCAACTTCGCCAACTATTTGGGCAAGGTGAACCCGGATTGGGCCAGCAAGATCGGCGCCGACACGGCCATCGACTGGCCGAACGGCGTGGGCGGAAAGGGCAATGCCGGCGTCGCCGCCGACGTACAGCAGACCGTGGGTTCCATCGGCTATGTCGAGTATGCCTATGCCATGCAGTCCAAGCTGGTCTATGCCGACATGATCAATGCCGCCGGCAAGCGCGTGGCGCCGTCGATGGAAGCATTCCAGTCCGCGGCTTCCAACGCCGACTTCGCCAAGGTCCAGGATTTTTATGAGATCCTGACCAACCAGCCGGGCGCCAACAGCTGGCCGATCACGGCCGCGACCTACATGCTGATGCGTTCGGACTATCCGGCCGACAAGAACAAGTCGGTGCTGAAGTTCCTCGACTGGGCGCTGAAGAACGGCCAGGACGATGCCAAGAAGCTCGACTACGTGCCGATGCCCGAAAGCGTCGTCAAGCAGATCGAAGCGTCCTGGGCCAAGACCCTCAAGGTCTCGCCCTGATAGTATAATAAGTCAGTAGAACAGCAGGGGCTGGCGGTCGAAGACCTGCCGGCCCCTGTTCGTTTTGGAGAACAGTGTTCACCGATCAGCGGGTGAAGCTCATCCAGGGACGGGCGAGGGCGAGCCAGAGGCGATGACGGAACTCCGCCATCCGGGCGGCACGTTCCTCACGCAGGGCCAGCGCCAGACAAAGACGGCGCCGTTCTTCCATGTCCAGGCAATGGCGGATCATGCGCAGACACTTTCTCAGGGCGTAACTGTCAGCCGACATTCTGGGCACTTTAGGCCGTTACCATTGCCAACTTGATAACAAACGGTCGAACCGGACGGTTCCTACTGCACGGATTAGCGCTTTTTTGTGTCCCGCCGCCAAGCGGGCAGGGCGTTAAAGTCCTGTCATGGCGTAGGGCGCGGGCGGCCCGCGCCGTTTGATTGCCAGACGCGGCCGCATCGCCGGCCATCGCCCGAGACAAAGCCATGTCCCTGCAAGCCGCAATCGCCGTTAACCGTTTTGGCCTGGGCGCCATGCCGGGCGAAATCGCCGGTGCCAATGACCCCAGACAGTGGCTGATCTCCCAGCTCGGTCCCGCCGACCAGCCTCAGCCGCTGGATGGCCAGCCGTTCCGGGATGGCGCCACGCTGGTGAAGGATTTGCAAGCATTCCGCCAGCAGCGGCGGGAGATGAAACAGGATGGCGACACCAAGGACCTGCGCGCCTTCGTCAAGCAGCAGCGTCAGGTGCTGATCAATGAAATGGCCGCCCGTTTCCAGCAGGGCTTCACATCGCGCCGTCCTTTCGCGGAACGCCTGGTCTGGTTCTGGAGCAATCATTTCACCATCTCGGTTCAGAATCCGGCGGTGGCGAGTCTTGCGGGCGCCTATGAGCGCGAGGCGATTCGCCCCCATATCGCCGGCAAGTTCGAAGACATGCTGCTGGCGGTGGCGACCCATCCCGCCATGCTGATCTATCTCAACAATGCTCAATCGATCGGCCCGGATTCACCGGCGGGTCAGCTGGTCCAGCGCGGGCTGAACGAAAATTTCGGCCGCGAACTGATGGAACTCTATTCGCTGGGGGTGGATGGCGGCTATAGCCAGGCCGATGTCATTGCCCTGGCCAAACTGCTCACTGGCTGGAGCGTCGACATTCAACCCAAGGGCGCCGGCCGGATGGCGCGGCTTTTCCAGGCCAATTTCGACGCGCCGGAAAATTTTGACGGCGCGTCCAGCGGGTTTCGCTATTTTCCCGCCCGGCATGAACCGGGTCCGGTGACGCTACGTGGCAAGACCTATGCGAACGGCTTTGCCGGTGGCCGTGCCGCCATTCATGACTTGGCGCGCGATCCGGCCACGGCGAAATTCATCGCCACCAAATTCGCCCGTCACTTTGTTTCCGACATCCCGCCGCGGCAATTGGTGGCGCGGCTGGAACGGACCTTCCGCGACACCCAGGGTGACCTGAAGGCGATGAGCCTTACCTTGATTCAGGACCCATCGGCCTGGGATACGGCAGTCGAGAAAATGCGCAACCCGGTGGAATATGTCACCGCCAGTTACCGGCTTCTAGGGCTTCCCAAGACCGAGAATGCGGAGCAGCAGATCAAAAGCGCCATGCAGGCCTGCCGCATAATGGGGCATTTTCCGCTTGCCGCGCCCTCGCCCAAGGGCT
This sequence comes from Rhizomicrobium sp., assembly GCA_035547275.1. Classification (GTDB taxonomy): domain Bacteria; phylum Pseudomonadota; class Alphaproteobacteria; order Micropepsales; family Micropepsaceae; genus Rhizomicrobium. The sequence continues at coordinate 3,052 of DASZVQ010000076.1, read as the reverse complement.
GGTCCGACATGTCGGCAGACTGGTCGGGACCCGACGCCATCCTGTCGCGCATCGAATGGGCGCAAAGCCTGGGTTCGCATCTGCCGCAGACTGTCGGCGCCGGCCAGATCGCCGCGCTGGCCGGCCAGGCACTGGGTGAGCGGTTGTCGAAAGACACACGCTCCGCGGTTGCGGCCGCGCCGACGGGCGCCGAAGCCGTGGCGCTTCTGGTGTCCAGCCCGGAATTTCAACGGAGATGACCATGGTTGGTTCACGCCGCGACATATTGAAAGCGCTGGGCCTGACGGCTGGCTTCTGCCTGTGGGATGCGCCGCTGCGTTTTGCCTTTGCCGCCATGCCGGGCGACCGGCGGCTGGTGGTTGTCATCCTGCGCGGTGCCGTCGATGGGTTGGCGGCGGTGCCGCCCCATGGCGACAAGGATTATCAGTCGGTGCGCGGAGTCCTGGCGTTGTCAAAAGACGGCGCCGCGCCTTTGCATGATCTGGATGGCATGTTCGGATTGCATCCCTCGCTCGCCAATCTGAAGGCCATGTATGACGCCAGGGAGCTGGTGGTTTTCCAGAACATCTGCTCGCCCTATCGCGACCGCTCGCATTTCGACGGCCAGAATGTGCTGGAAACGGGTGCCGCGCGGCCGCATATGGTCGGCGATGGCTGGCTGAACCGGGCGCTGGCGCCCATGGGGCTTGGCAATGGCGTGCGCGCGCTGGCGGTGGCGCAGACCCCACCGCTGCTGCTGACCGGCCCGGCCCGCGCGACCAGTTGGATGCCGCCTTCGCTGCCGCCGCCGGATTCCGATTTTCTGGCGCGGGTCAAATTGCTCTATGCCCGCGACGCCGTGCTGAAACGGTCGCTGGATGATGCCCTGGCTTTGCAGGACGCCGCGATGGTGGCGTCGGACGATCCCTCCGACAAGAAGATGGGGCCAGGCGCGGTCGCCAATCTGGAGCCGCTTTTCTCTGGCGCGGGTCGTCTGCTCGCCGCCGCCAATGGCCCGCGTGTCGCGGTGCTCGATGTCAGCGGCTGGGACACGCATGTGAATGAAGGCGCGGGCGATGGCCAGCTGGCACGGCGTCTGGCGGCGCTGGACCGGGCGCTGCTTGGTCTCAAGACGGCCCTGGGTCCGGCCTGGAACAAGACCGCGATCGTGATGGCGACCGAATTCGGCCGCACCGTCCATCCCAATGGCAATGGCGGTACCGATCATGGCACCGGCGGCGCTAGCTTCCTTCTGGGCGGCGCGGTATCGGGCGGCATGGTGCGGGCGGAATGGACGGGGCTGGGCGCGGATGCGCTCAAGGATGGCCGCGATCAGCCGCCGCGCACCGATCTGCGTTCGCTGTTCAAAGGCGTGCTGGCCGAGCATATGGCGGTGTCGAGGGCGGCGCTGGAAAACACGGTATTCCCCGACAGCGCCGGCGCGCCCGCCATGACCGGCCTCATTCGCGCCTGATCCGAAACGGCCCGCCTTCTTATGGCGTGGCAACGCCGACATGCGCGCTGCGCAGCTCCGCCGCATTGGCATTGGCGGACGCATTGCTCTGGGGCGTGCGTCCGCCGGCAGCGACATTCGGATTGACGTAAGGATTGCCCGCGGCATAGCCAGCGCGGGCATTGGCCCGAGCCGCCATCCGGCTTGCGGAACTTTGCGTCCTGGCCGACGCGGCCGGTCGAATAATGGCGGGACGAAAGTTGGCCGCCATGGCCGGCAGGCAGAACACCACGAAAATGAAGCCGATGCGCGCGAAACATCGCATATGACCAAGGCCTTCCCTTACATACGACAAACGTTCCAGACAGATCGGTGTTTCGTTGCTTTTTCGCGAAGTTTCGCGGCGTGGAACAATATCCCCGCTGCTTACGCAAGGGCTTAGGGTTGCGCTTGCGGCCGGCCTGCAAGGTCTAATAGGTTTTCGCAAACGAGACTTTCGGGTAGGTCGGTGTGAAGCGCAAATCGCTTTATAGCCGTGGCCGCCGGCGGCGCAATTCGACAGAGGCTGCTCCCTCTTACGAAACGCCAGCCTGGCGGGACGAAGCCGCCGCGCCGCCGCTTGGCGCGCAAATCTCCGATTGGGTAAAAAAATTTTCCAGACGGCATGAGCGCAGCCTGCCGGCGGCGCTTGCTGTGGCGCTGATGCTGGCATTGCTGGGCGGCTGGCATCTCCTGCATCCCACGCCTCAGGCGCTCAGCCAGTGGGATATCGACAATGCGGTGAAATACACCCTGTCGCATTCCGATGCGCCGCCCGCCGATACCGCGATTGCCGCCGCGATGGTGGGCCCGTCGGTGGTGCGGGTGGAAGGCTACCTCTCGCCCGAACATGCCGCCGAGCAGGCCAAGGCCGAACAGGCGGCTGAAAAGAAGGACAAATCGTTCAAACCCGTGCCCCTTCGCACGCCGGACGGCCGTCAGAACATGCCGGATGCGACCGGCAGCGGCGTGGTAATCGACGCCAAGGGCGATATCCTGACCAATCTGCATGTGATCCGCACCACCGACCATTGGGTGATCACCTTCTGGGATGGCAGCAAATCGGATGCCGAGCTGGTCAATGCCCAGCCGGAAAACGACCTGGCAGTGATCAGGGCCAAGGTCGCGCCCGATGATCTGAAGCCCGCCACGCTGGCTTCCACTGGCGGGCTCAATCCTGGCGACACGGTGGTGGCGGTGGGCTTTCCCTTTGGCATCGGGCCCTCGGTCTCGGCCGGGGTGATCGCGGGCCTGAAGCGGGAATTCGTCGATCCCGACCGCAAGGATGACGGCGGCCATCTCACCAATCTGATCCAGTTCGACGCAGCGGTGAATCCCGGCAATTCCGGCGGACCGCTGGTCAATCGCGATGGCGAGGTCGTCGGCATCGTGACCGCGATCTACAATCCCACCGGACAGCATGTCTATGCCGGCATGTCCTTCGCGGTGCCGATCGAGAATGCCGCCAAGGCAGTGGGAGAAAATCCGTTCTGAAGAGGTTGGCGATGGGTGGCGCGCACCAGGGTCTTGAGCATCTTCTATATGAAGTGAAGAAGGTCGTGGTCGGCCAGGATCATTTTC
>DASZVQ010000075.1:0-3162 GCA_035547275.1 Rhizomicrobium sp. | reverse complement strand
CGCTTGGGGGCGGTGCAACCTTCCAGATACGACACATATGAACCTTCGTCCGCGATGATCAGGGTGCGTTCGAACTGGCCAGTTTCGCTGGCATTGATGCGGAAATAGGTCGACAGTTCCATCGGGCAGCGCACGCCCTTGGGCACATAGACAAACGTGCCGTCGCTGAACACTGCCGAATTCAGGGTGGCGAAGAAGTTGTCGGTTACCGGCACCACCGTGCCCAGATACTTCCGCACCAGCTCGGGATAATCGCGGATCGCTTCGCTGATGGGGCAGAAGATCACGCCCGCCTCGTTCAGCTTCTCCTTGAAGGTGGTGGCGACCGATACGCTGTCGAACACCGCGTCCACCGCCACGCCGGCCAGCGCCATCTGCTCATGCAGCGGAATGCCCAGCTTGTTGTAGGTCTCCAGCAGCTTGGGATCGACTTCGTCCAGACTCTGCTTCTTGGGCGTGTTCTTGGGCGCCGCATAATAGTAAGCGTCCTGATAGTCGATCTCGGGATAATGTACCCGCGCCCACTTCGGTTCTTTCATCGACAGCCAGCGCTTGAACGCGCCCAGGCGCCATTCCAGCATCCACTCCGGCTCGCCTTTCTTGGCCGAGATATAGCGCACCGTATCTTCGGAAAGGCCCTTGGGGGCCTTTTCCATCTCGATATCGGTGACGAAGCCGTATTTGTACTTCTCGCCCAGGGCGGCGACGGTTTCGCGAGTCTCTTTCTGGGCCGCGCTGCTCATGCCGCCACCTGACGCCGCTCGCGCAGCTTGACCAGCGAGGCCACCGCCGCGTTCACGTCTTCCATGGTCGATGACCAGCCGAAGCTGGCGCGCAGGCCACAGGCGCCAAGCTCATCGCTCACGCCCATCGCCCGCAGCACCGGCGACACCGATACCTTGCCCGAGGAGCAGGTCGAGCCGCCGCTCATCCACACGCCATCCAGGTCCAGCGCCATCAGCGCGGTCTGGGAGACGATACCGGGAATGGCGAAGCCGCTGGTCGAAACCAGCCGCGGGCCACGGGCGCCAAAGATCACCACATCGGGAACAGCCGCTTTCAAGGCGTTTTCGAAATGATCGCGCAGATGGGCGATGCGGGTGCACTCGCCCTGATTGTCCAGCAGCACGTGCGCGGCAACGCCGAAGCCGGCGATCCCCGACAGGTTCTCGGTGCCGGCCCGCTGGCCCTTCTGCTGCTTGCCGCCGACCAGCTGGGCCGCGAAGGGCGCGCCTTCGCGCAGCACCAGGGCGCCGGCCCCGGTGGGTCCGCCCATCTTGTGGCCCGACAGGCTCATGTAATCGCAAAGCCCGAAATCCAGCTCGATCTTGCCCGCGGCCGGCACGGCATCGACCAGCAGCAGCCCGCCCGCCTCGCGCACCAGGCGCGATACTTCGGCAATCGGCTGCACCGTGCCGATCTCGTTGTTGGCCGCCATCACCGCCACCAGCGCGCGGCCCTTGCCTTCGCGCAATTCCACGCGCAGGGCTTCGGTATCCAGAACGCCATCGGGTGTCACCGGCAGCATTCCCACCCGGATCCAGGCAAACCGTTCCGCCAGCTTGTGGGCGGTGGCGGTGACCGAGGCATGCTCGATCGCCGAGATGAAGACACGGGTGATGCGCTGCTCGCCTTCCGCCAGCGAGCCTTCCACGGCGCCGAACAGCGCCAGGTGGTTGGCCTCTGTCGCGCCGCTGGTGAAGATCACCTGGGCGGCCTGCGCCTTGACCAGGGTGGCGACGCGCTCCCGCGCCTCTTCCACAATGGCGCGGGCGGCGCGGCCCTTGGCATGAATGGAGGATGGATTGCCGCCGGTGTTCAGGGCATGGGTCACCGCCGAAAGGCATTCGGGGCGGATGGGCGATGTCGAATTGTGATCCAGATAATGCATGACGGTTACTCGGCGGCGACCACGTCCGCGATGGCGCCGGTGTCGTTGCAGGGACGCGAACGGCCCAGCACGCGGCGCTCAACAACATCGGCCAGGCTGACCGACGACAGGAAAACATGAATTTGCTGCCCCAGCTCTTCCCACAGGTCATGGGTGACGCAGCGCGCTCCGGTCTTGGTGCAGCCCTTGGCGCTGCCGGTCTTGCAGCGGGTGGCGGCGATCGGCTCGTCCACCGCCAGGATGATGTCGGCGATGCGCAGGTCGCCGCTGGGCCGCGACAGGCGATAGCCGCCGCCGGGGCCGCGCACGCTGGTCACCAGCCCGCCACGGCGCAGCTTGGCGAACAGCTGTTCCAGATAGGAGAGAGAAATGTCCTGCCGGGCAGCGATATCGGCCAGCGCCACCGGGCGGTTTTCGGCCTCCGTGCCGGTATTTCCGGCGAGGTCCGCCATCGCCATCACCGCATAGCGTCCCTTGGTGCTCAACCGCATTTCGCAGGTCCTTTCCCAAACAGGCGTTTTTCCTTGATTTTCGCCCCCCCTGCCGGTGTAGAGAGGTCACGCTTCAAGGCCAACCCTGAAGCCGGGGATATAGAGTTCCCGACTAATCTGGTCAAGTATTTGCGCGGTCGCAGCCGCCTCGTCGTCAAGTGTCTGAAATATCTGGAATATTGGTGAGCGTTCTGCCCGGAAAAAACCGAGTGTTTCGCTCAGTGGTGGGGAATACGGTCGTTCATGCCTGATATCATTCTGCCCGGCTCGGCGGGCCGCATCGAGGCGCGCTACCAGCGGCAGAAAAATCCCGGAGCCCCCATGGCGCTGGTGCTGCACCCGCACCCCCAGTTCGGAGGCACCATGAACAATCCGCTGGTCTACGACCTCTTCCACATGTTCCACGGGCTGGGCTGCACCACCGTGCGCTTCAATTTCCGCGGCGTGGGGCGCAGCCAAGGCACCTTCGACAATGGCTCGGGCGAATTGTCGGATGCGGCCGCCGTGCTGGATTGGATGAACACACTTTATCCCAATCCGTCCAATGTCTGGGTTTGCGGCATCTCTTTCGGCGCCTGGATCGGCATGCAGCTTTTGATGCGCCGGCCGGAGATCACCGGATTTGTCTCCATCGCCCCGCCCGCCAGCATGTATGACTTTGCCTTCCTGGCGCCCTGCCCGGCCTCGGGCCTGATCGTGCATGGCACCAAGGATAATGTGGTGCCCGAAGCCGATGTGCAGAAGCTGGTGGACCGGCTGACGGCGCAGAAGGGCATCAAG
>DASZVQ010000074.1:0-1704 GCA_035547275.1 Rhizomicrobium sp. | reverse complement strand
GTATCGGGTTCGATGCAGGCGGGGATGAGCGACCGGCTGCTCAAGCGTCCCGACTTCGCCGGCATCCATGGCGTGCCGGTGAAGGGCGATGCGGAACCGGCGCTGAAGCGCGGCGATGGCGACGAACACGCGATGGGGCTGGGACTGATCCATGGCCGCCATTCCCCGGCCAACACGCCGACCGACAATTCCTATCTGATCGGGGAACTGCCGGCGGAACTGGGCATGCACATGGACATGGCGACGGGCATCTCCGCGCGCGCCACCGATGCCGCTGACGCCGCGCGCTTCATCCAGTTCGCGCTTTCACCCGGCATGCGCGAGGTGTGGCGCGCCAAAGGCGTCAGCCGTTACTGAATTTCAAGGGGAGGATCCATCATGAGAAAATTGCTTCTGGCTTCGCTGCTGCTGTGCGGCGGCGCGCTGGCACAGACCTATAACGCCGGCCCGGTGCAGCCCGAGCCGCCTGGCCCGGTGCATATCCCGGACGCGCCGCAACTGCCCTATCACTTCGGGGCGCGGCCGGTGGCGCCGCTGGGCGAGAAGTTCGGCAATGTCGCGGCCATCACCATCATGAACAACGGCGACCTGCTGGTGTTCAATCGCAACCCCGACATCATGATGGTGGAATACGATCCCAGCGGCACCACCGTGAAGCGGGTGTTCAATCCCAACATCGCGATGAACCCGCACGGCCTGCGCATCGACCGCCATGGCAATATCTGGGCGATCGACAGCTTCCTCAACGTCATCTTCAAGATGAACAGCAAGGGCGAAGTGCTGAAGGTGTTCGGCACCCGCGGCGAGAACGCGCCCTGGGACGATGCCAAATGGAACGGCATGTTCAACCAGCCGCTGGATATCGCCTTCGACAAGGATGACAATTTCTATGTGGTGCAGAGCCATGGCGGCACCTCGCCCCCGGCCGATTGCACCTTCTGCGCCACCTATGACAGCCCGCAGACCCACGCCGGCAAGCCGCACGCCACCTTCGTCACCCATTCGCCGGCCATTCCCGGCAGCGATCCGCGGGTGATGAAGTTCGACAAGGACGGCCATTTCCTGGCCAGCGCGTCACTGGCGCATCCCGACGGCAAGTATCCCACCATCCATACCGTGATCGTGTCGCCGACCGGCGAGGTCTGGGTGGGCGACCGCGCCAGCCAGAAGATCCTGATCTTCGACAAGGACCTCAGGACCCATCACGATATCCAGATGCAGAACCTGACCTGCGGCTTCTATGAAGACGCCAAGGGGCAGTTGTGGATGTCGACGGGCCGCAACGGCCTGGTGCTGAAAATGGGCTGGGACGGCAAGGTCCAGGGCTGGTACGGCAAGCATGGCGACGTGCAGGATTCCAATGATATCGGCGAAGGCCATTACATGGCGGTGTCACCCGACCAGAAGACCATCTATGTCGCCGACACGGTGCTGGCGAAAGTGCTGAAGCTCGAGCACAACTAGGCAATATCTCCGCCATGGCCGGGCTTGGCCCGGCCATGGTGAGGTTTAAGTTTTCGGCCTGGGATTCTTGCCTCTGTAACCACTGCCCGGCTTTCCAGATTTTTTCCCACCGAACTTCTTCTTGAACCCCGGCTTGCGCGGCGGGGTATCGCCGGGCGCATCGCCATGGGTCAGCTTTTCTCGCGGCGGGCGCGGCGCGTCCTCGCGGGGCTTGAAGGTGCTTTCGCCGGTCTGGTCCAA
>DASZVQ010000073.1:0-1653 GCA_035547275.1 Rhizomicrobium sp. | reverse complement strand
ATCGACCCGGAGGCGGCAGCCATCCTCGTCGCAGGTCAGGGCGATTTCGCCATCGGTCAGCCCGGCGGTGAAATGGATCTGCTCGTCGGGATCGTCCATCCCGTACATCAGCTGATAGTCCTGGCGAGAGGGCAGCACGATGGAGGCGGCGCGCACCATGGCTTCGAATGTGTGCTTGGCTTCGTCCATCGATTTCCACAGCGCCGGGCGGATATTGGGATCGAAGGCAACCCTGGTCTTCAGCGACCCCAGCAGCTGGATCGCCGCCTGGCGGTCGGCATAGCTCAGGATCGCCAGCGAAATGCCGCTGACATAGACCAGATCGGCCTCGTCCAGCACCGCGCCGCCGCCCCTGGCCATCAGCAGGCGCAGCCATTCCTTGGCCGGCGTCTCACTGCGCCAGTAATGGAATTTGCGGTCACCTTTTTCGTTGGTCTCGATCAGATAGAGCGCCGGGCGCTGGCCAGGAATGCGAAACACCAGCCGGTCGCTCAGGCCTTCTCCGCGCCAGGTTTCCACCATGGCATCGGACAGGCTTTCATCGCCGGTGGCGGTGAGGAAGGCGACATCAACTTCCGGCGCGCTGCGCTTCAGATAGACCGCGGTGTTGAAGGCGTCGCCGGCGAAGCCGCGCTTCAGGTGACCGTCAGCGACGGGGCGCAGCTCCACCATGCATTCGCCGATGCAGATCGCGCTGGTCATGCGCGCGTCAGTTCGCGGGCTTCGCGCGCCAGCGATGCGGCCTGCGCGAAGGCGCCTTCCGCTGACAGATCGGACGGCACCATCCACGATCCGCCGGCGCACACGACATTGGGCAGCGACAGATAGGAGGCGAGGTTCTTGGGCGACACGCCACCGGTGGGGCAGAATTTCACCTGCGGGAACGGACCGCCCAGGGCCTTGATCGCCGGCGTGCCACCGCTGGTTTCAGCAGGGAAGAATTTGAAGAAGTTCAGCCCCAGGCCAAGCCCGCGCATGATGTCGGACGCGGTGGCGATACCCGGCAGGATCGGCACCAGATGATCGCGGCTGGCGCGCACCACTTCTTCCGTCAGGCCGGGACTGACCACGAATTTGGCGCCGGCACTGGCGGCATCGACGAACTGGTCGGCGTTGATCACGGTGCCGGCCCCGACCAGCGCGGCCGGAACTTCCGCGGCGATGGCGGCAATGGCCTCCAGCGCGGCGGTGCTGCGCAGGGTGATCTCCAGCACCGTCAGCCCGCCTTCGACCAGTGCCTTGGCCAGCGGCACGGCATGGGCCACATCCTTGATGACGATGACCGGCACCACGCGCACTGCCGCCAGCTTTTCCTGAAGTTCCATGCCGGATCCTGCCATTTGCGGCGCGCTTATAACGCCAATTGTAGCACGGGCATAGGCTTGCACAAGATATTGATTTCAAAGGAAATATTGAAAGTCCTCCGGTTCCCTGTGGCGGCAGAATGTCCCACTTTCCGGCGCATTGCAGAACCGCCTCACCACCGTCTTGTTTGGCGCGTTCTATCGCCTACTTGGCGAGTGTCCCCATGTCCCAATCGGCCCCCAAACTGACCCTGACCCCGGAAATGCTGGAAAACGCGTATGAGTATCTGCGCGTCAGTCCGCCCTTCCGCGGCTGGAACCTGCCCCATGCCGACCAGGTGATGTTCCG
>DASZVQ010000072.1:0-42647 GCA_035547275.1 Rhizomicrobium sp. | reverse complement strand
GGCCAGGATGTCTGGCTCAGCCTCGATGGCGAGTTGCAGCGTTTCGCCGATCAGCGCCTGAGCGGGGAAAGCGCCGCCTGCGTGGTGATGGATGCCGGCACCGGCGATGTCCTGGCCCTTTCCTCCACCCCCGGTTTCGATCCCAACTGGTTCAATGTCGGCGTCACCGGCCCGCAATGGCACGCGCTGGCCACGTCCGAATACAAACCGCTCCTTAACAAGGCGATCGCCGGCACCTATCCGCCCGGCTCCACCTTCAAGACCGCCATGGCGCTGGCGGCGGCGGACAATGGGATGGACGATCTCGTCGTCGATTGCACCGGTTCGATGCGGCTGGGCGACCACACTTTCTATTGCGACGCGTGGAGGATCGGCGGTCATGGCCATGTCAACCTGACACGCGGCATCCAGGTTTCCTGCGACATCTATTTCTACGAGGTGGCGCGGCGGCTGGGCATCGACAAGATGGCCGAGGCCGCCCATGCGCTGGGACTGGGATCGCCAACCGGCATCGAATTGCCCGGCGAACAGGGCGGCCTCATCCCAACCCGTGCCTGGAAGATGAAGCGGTTCGGCGTTCCATGGCAGCAGGGCGAGACGCTCGTCAACGGCATCGGTCAGGGCTATGTCCTGGCCACGCCGATCCAGCTCTGCACGCTGGCCGCGCGGCTCGCGACCGGCAAGGCGGTTTCGCCGCGGCTGATCCATCAGGTCGGTCCCACGCTCCAGTCCCATCCGCTGCCCGCGCCGCTGCCCTTTTCGGACAAGGCCTTTGCCCTGGTGCGCCAGGGCATGGGCATGGCCGTCAATGTGCCGGGCGGCACGGCCTATGGCTCGCGCATCCTGCAGCCGGGCCTCGAAATGGCCGGTAAGACCGGCACGGCGCAGGTGCGTCGCATCACCAAGGAAGAGCGGCAAAGCGGCCTGATACCCCAAAGCAAGCTGCCCTGGGCGCAGCGCGAGCATGCCTTGTTCATTGCCTTCGCGCCGCTCGATAATCCGCGCTACGCCGCTTCTATCGTGCTTGAGCATGGTGGCAACGCGCACACCGAGCCACAGGTGCAGTTCGCGCGCGACATCCTTACCTTCGCCCAGAAGCGCGACACGTTGGGCAAGCCCACCGCCTATCCGCCGGTGAATTCGGCTGCGCTGGAGGTGCCGCAGAAACAGGCCAGCGCCGCGCCCGCGCTACAAGTCGCCCAAAGATTGGCGAAGGCGGGTAACTGATGGCGCTGAGGGCCTATGCCGCCGCCAAGCGCACGCTTTCCATGGCCGACAAGCTCTTGGAAGTGAACTGGGGACTGGTGCTGCTCATCGTGCTGATCGGCTGTGCCGGCATCGCCATGCTCTATTCGGTGGCGGGCGGGCAGTTCCATCCCTGGGCGCTGAAGCAGATCGGCCATTTCACCCTGGGCCTTCTCGTCCTTCTGGCCGCGTCGATGATCGACGTGCGGGTATGGATGTCGCTGGCCTATCCGGCCTATGGCCTGGCGCTGCTGCTCTTGATCGCGGTGGATGTGGCCGGCCATGTCGGCTTGGGCGCCCAGCGTTGGATCATGCTGGGGCCGCTGGAACTTCAGCCCTCGGAATTGATGAAAGTGTCGCTGGTGCTGGCCCTGTCCCGCTTCCTGCATGGCAAGAGCATCGAGGAAGTCTCCAAGCCGGTTCCCCTCGCCATCGGCCTGGCGATGATCGCCATCCCGGCGGTGTTCGTGGTGCTGCAGCCCAATCTGGGGACCACGCTGATCATCGTGATGGACGGCTGCTCGCTGCTGTTTCTGGCGGGGCTGAGCTGGTGGTGGATTGCGCCGACCTTGGGCGCGGTGGCGGCAGCCATACCCCTGGCCTGGCGTTTCGTGCTGCATGACTATCAGAAGGCGCGGGTCGAGACCTTCCTGGACCCGGAATCCGACGCTCTGGGCAAGGGCTGGAACATCACCCAGGCCAAGATCGCCATCGGCTCCGGTGGCGTGGCGGGCAAGGGATTTCTGCAGGGAACCCAGAGCCGGCTGAGTTTCCTGCCCGAAAGCCAGACCGACTTCATCTGGACCAGCTATTGCGAGGAATTCGGCTTTGTCGGCGCCCTGGCGTTGCTGGTCCTGTTCGCGGTGGTGATCTTCTACGGCATCCAGACCGCGATGAGCGCAAGGAGCCAGTTTGGTCGCCTGCTGGCCATGGGCGTGATCCTGAACTTCTTCTTCTACATCATGGTGAACGGGCTGATGGTGATGGGCTTGATTCCGGTAGTGGGCATTCCCATGCCCCTTCTGTCTTATGGCGGCTCGGCCATGCTGACGGTGATGTTCGGTTTCGGCCTGTTGATGAGCGTGCACATCCACCGCCAGGTCGAGATTCCCCGGCATTCGGGCGGAATCATCTGACTTCACAGCGAGTTCAGGCCTGCCTCCCCTCTTGCGCGTCAGCGCATCAGAGGGGAGGTGGCCGTAGCAGCGCGAAGGCGCGGCGTTTTCCGCCGCGCCGAGCAAAGCTGCGAAGGCCGGAGGGGTGAGAAAAAAACGTCCACAGGGTTCCGTTTGCTTTTGTAGACAGGGGGGGATGCCTCTGTTATGAGGCGCGTCCGCGAGGGCGAATTCAGACCTTCGGTTGGCTTGGGTGATTAGCTCAGTTGGTAGAGCAGCTGACTCTTAATCAGCTTGTCGTAGGTTCGATCCCTACATCACCCACCATTAACCTCCTGAAAAACAACAGGAAATTCTGGACCGCCGTCGCATTTCTGGTGATGGTCACGCCGGCCGCCGCGCAAAATGCCGACTGGGCGCTGTATGGCGGCCAGGGCGGACGGCGCTTCTCCAGCCTGTCCCAGATCACCCGCGCCAATGTCGGCAAGCTCGCACAGGCTTGGCGCTTCGACATGGCCGAGGCCGGCGATCCCCAGACCCATCCGCTGGCGATCGGGGGCGTGGTTTATGCCTATACCCCAACGCTCGACACCATTGCGCTGGACGGCGCGACCGGAGCGCTCAAATGGCGGTTCCATTCCGGGGTGAAGGCGGGCGGCCCGCAGCGCGGTCTGGCCATGTGGGCGCATGGCCGCGAACGCCGGCTGTTCGCCAATGCCGGCAGCTTTCTTTATGCGCTCGATCCCGCCACCGGTAAGCCGCTGACGGACTTCGGCGAGGATGGCCGCATCGACCTGCGTGAGGGGCTGGACCGCGATCCCGACAAGATCAGTGTGGCGCTGACCGGGCCCGGCCTGATCTGGCGCGACATGATCGTGATGGGGTTCCGCACGGCAGAGAGCGCGCCGGCTGCGCCCGGCGATATCCGCGCCTTTGATGTGCATAGCGGCAAGCTGCGCTGGGTGTTCCACACCATCCCCCATCCGGGCCAGGCCGGCCATGGGACCTGGCCGGCCGATTACTGGAAAACCGGCGGCGGCGCCAACAACTGGCCCGGCATGGTGCTGGATGAAAAGCATCAGCTGATCTTCGCGCCCACCGGTTCGGCGGTCAGCGATTTCTACGGCTATGACCGTATCGGCGACGATCTTTACGCCAACACCTTGCTGGCGCTGGATGCCAATAGCGGAAAGCTGAAATGGCATTTCCAGGGCATGCATCATGACGTGCTGGACCGCGATTTTCCCTCGCCGCCGGTGCTTTTGACCGTTCGCCATGACGGCAAGGACGTCGAAGCGGTGGCCCAGGCGACCAAGCAGGGCTATGTTTTCGTGCTGGATCGGCTGACCGGCAAGCCGCTGTTTCCGGTCAACGAAACGCCCGTGCCGCAATCGGATGTGCCGGGCGAGAAGACTTCGCCAACCCAGCCGGTGCCCGCGGCGCCCGCGCCTTATGCCCGCCAGCGGCTGAGCGAGGGCCTGCTCACCGATCGCACGGCCCAGGCGCATCGATGGGCGCTGGAGCAGTTTCACACTTTCAATCACGCTGGGCCGTTCACGCCATTGCGCGTCGGCCAGCAGACGGTGGTATTTCCCGGTTTCGATGGCGGGGCGGAATGGGGCGGCCAGGCCGCCGACGCCAAACGCGGCATTCTTTATCTCAACGCCAATGATGTGGCCTGGACCGGTGGACTTGTGGCCAACACCGCAGCCAGCGGCCTGGGGGCGCGGCTTTATCAAGACAATTGCGCCGCCTGTCATGGCCCCGACCGCAAGGGTTCGCCGCCGGCTTTTCCATCCCTGGCGGACAGCACTCTCAGCGCCGCGCAGATGGCGGATGTGGTCCATGCCGGCCGCGGCCGCATGCCGTCCTTCAATATCCAGGGCGACAATCTTTCCGCCCTGCTGGATTATGTGAAGAGCGGCGAGGACAGGGAATTGGCTGCAAGCCCCCTCAGCGATGCGACGCGGCCGCCCTACAGGTTCACCGGCTATCGCAAATTCCTGGACCCCGACGGCTATCCCGCCGTGGCGCCGCCCTGGGGCACGCTCAGCGCCATCGACCTCAACAGCGGCACGTATCTTTGGCGCATTCCGCTGGGCGAATATCCATCCCTGGCCGACAAAAGCACGGGATCGGAAAATTATGGCGGCCCGATCCTGACCGCGGGCGGCGTGCTGTTCATCGCCGCCACCTTGTACGACAAGAAGATCCGCGCCTTTGATCCGCGCGACGGCAAGCTGTTGTGGCAGGCGACCTTGCCTTATGCCGGCAATGCCACACCCATCACTTATATGGCAAGGGGACGCCAATATGTGCTGATCCAGGCCGACAATGCCCGCGACAGGAAATCCCCGCAGGGCGCGGCCTATGTCGCCTTCGCCCTGCCGGCACGCTAGGGTCGAGTCATGAAACAGGCACTGATCACAGGGGGCGCGCGGGGAATCGGTTTCGGCATTGCCGAAGCCATGTTGGCGGCGGGCTATGCGGTCACCGTCACCGGCCTGACGGAGGCGGAAGTCGCGGCGGTTCCAAAGCGTGATCATCTCAAGGCCGTGCGGCTGGACGTCACCAAGGACGCCGGCGTGGACGCCTGCGTCGGTGCCTTCGACCGGCTGGATGCTCTGGTCAATTGCGCCGGCATCATCCTGCGCGACGGCAAGGAATTCACCATCGAAGGCTTCCAGCAGGTGCTGGATGTCAATCTCACCGGCACCATGCGGCTGTGCGTGGGCGCCAGGCCGCTGCTGGAGAAGCAGGGCGGCGCGATCGTCAACACCGCCTCGGTCTGGTCGTTTTTCGGCGGCGGTCTGGTGCCAGCCTATACGGCGTCAAAAGGCGGCGTGGCGCAGCTGACCAAGGCGCTGGCGGTGGCCTGGGCGCCCAATATCCGGGTCAACGCCATCGCCCCGGGCTGGATCGACACCGAACTCACCAAGGCCGCGCAGGCGGATGCGGCGCGCTCCGAGGCGATCGTGGCGCGCACGCCGTTTGGCCGCTGGGGCAGGCCGGACGATATTGGCGGCGCGGTGGTGTTTCTATGTTCGGAAGCTGCCGGTTTTATCACCGGCACGGTGTTGCCCGTCGATGGCGGCTATTCGGTCAAATAAGAGAGCAATATGGCCCAGGACAATTCCCGCATTCCCTATCGCCATCCTCAGCCGAAGGAATCGCCGCCCGAGCTGGTGATCCCGTCCGTTATTCCCAGCGACGAACGGGTCTGGGTGCCGCAGGGTGAGAATGTCTGGTTCCGGCCGTTGTGCCTGTGCGCCTCGCGTGGCTACTGGATGAACCTGCTGCGCGTGTGCAAGTCGGGCGTGCTGTCGCGTCATCGCCATCCTCAGCCGGTGCATGGCTATGTCATCAAGGGTCGCTGGCGCTATCTGGAGCATGACTGGGTGGCCCAGGAAGGCGGCTATGTCTATGAGGCGCCGGGCGAGACCCATACCCTGGTGGTGGATGATGGCGTGGAAGAGATGATCACCCTGTTCCAGGTCAATGGCGTGATGATCTATGTCGATCCCGATGGCGGCGTTCTGGGCTATGAGGATGTCTTCACCAAGATCGCGCTGTGCCGCGCCCATTACGAAAAGGTGGGGCTGGGCGCGGATTACGTGGATCAGTTTATCCGCTGACGGGCGCGGGTCTTTTGCGTCCTGAGTTCGTCGCGCGTGCTCACGTACGCCAGGTACGCTCCGCACACGCTCCTGCTCAGGCCGCAAAATCCCTCGCGCCGGCTTTAAGATGCGCTAACGGTTGGCTAGGCGGGCATACACCGCCTCGATATCGCGGGCGAAGCGCGGCGTGTCGAACAGGGGCGCGCTGGCGCGGTTGGCGGCGAGTTTGGCCTTGAGGGCTGCAAGCCTGTCCGGATCGCGTGCCAGTGCCACCGCCATGGTTTCATAATCTTGGGGCGTCGGCGCGATAAGTTCGGGCAAGCCGACTGCGTGCAGCAGGCTGGCGGCGACCCGGCCGGCGAAGCAGCCCTGCGCGCAGGTCAGCACCGGCAGGCCGGCCCACAGCGCATCCGCCGCGGTGGCATGGGCATTGTAGGGCAGAATGTCGAGAAACAGATCGGCCAGGGCATGACGGGCCAGATGCACATCGGCCGGCGCGCGGCCGGCAAAGACCAGCCGCTGTGGCGCGATGCCGTGGCGCGATGCCGCCCGGCACAGATTGGCTTTCGCGGTTTCTTCCGGTTCGCGCAGCCACAGCACGCTGTCCGGCACCTGAGCCAGAATCCGCATCCAGCGGCTGAAGTTTTCCGAACCCAGCTTCATCACATGATTGAAGCCGCAAAAGACAAAGCCATTCTCGGGCAGGCCAGCTTCGGCGCGCGTGGGCACGGAACCGATCATGCGGGTCGTATCGGTGACGAAGAAGCTGTTGGGAAGATACTCCAGTCTCTCGCTGAAGGCTTCCGCATTGGGGGCGACGATACGGTCCGCAATGAGATAATCGATGAACGGCGCGCCGCTGGTGCCGGCATAGCCCAGCCAGCTTGCCTGCACCGGCGCCGGCCGCCGACGCAGAATGTCCATATTGCCGCGCTGGGTGTGGCCATTCAGCTCCACCAGCACGTCGATTTCCTGCGCCCGGATGAATTGGGCGATTTGCTGCGCGGATTGGCCCCACAGGTCATGGAAGCGCTCGAAGCCGGCTCTCAGCCTTGTGCGCAAGCCGCTGCCGTCATCCGGGCCGGTGGAAAATCCGATGACCTCGAACCGCTTGCGGTCATGGCATTCGATCAGCTGGGCGATCTGGGCGCCCACCGGATGCTCGCACAGATCAGACGAGATATAGCCCAACCGGATACGGTCATGGCGCCAGGCCTCGCCGTTCCATAGCGGCGCAAGATCGGGATAGCGTTCCGCCGCAATGTTGCGCGCGGCCTGCAATTGCAGCGCCTCATCGCCGTTGAGCGACAGCAGCATCATGGGCGGCACATTTTCGCCCGCCGCCACCAGGGCGGGCAGTGTGGCCGCGATTGCATCGGCGCTGGCCCAATCGCAATCCTTCAGCGCCGTCATGATCTTCAGGTGCAGCAGATTGCTCTTAAGTGCCGGACGGCTCGGGTCAAGCCGCAGCGCCTGTTCCAAATCGGCTTGCGCGGCCGGGTAGTCCTTCTTTTCGTCCCACAGCAGCAGGCCGCGGTTTTGCAGCGCTTCCGCGAAGCCGGGATCAAGCCGCACCGCGCGATCGAGACAGTCCAGCGCTTCATCGATGCGCCCGGCCGCGCGCAGCAGCACGCCGCGTCCGTTCCAGGCATCGGCATTGCCGGGGTCGCCGGCCAGCACGGCCTCATAGTCGCTCAGGGCCGCCTCGTTGTGCCCCAGCGCACGCAGCGCTCCGGCGCGGCCCAGGCGCGCGGGCAACAGATCCGGCTTGAGCGCCAGGGCGCGTTCCTGCGCCGTCAGCGCCTCGTCAAAGCGCGACTGGCCCTGCAGGGCGAGACCGTAATGCATCCAGGCGGCGGGATCGCCGGGATTGAGCGCCAGCGCCCGCTCGATCAGGCGAATCGCTTCTTCGCCATCGCCCTGCTCCAGCCGCAGCACCCCGAGCAGATACAGCGCCGGGAAAACCCGTGGATCGATGTCCAGCACCCGGCGGTAAAGCGCTTCGGCCTCCGCCATCCTGCCCTGTTGATGCAGGGCCACGGCCTGGCGCCCCAAGACATGGATGTCCCGGGCGTCCACCGCTCAATCCTGTGCCTTGACGGCAAAGGCTGAGGGCTTTTCGCCGGCCAGCCAGCTTTCCCACATTTTGATGTAGGCGGCTTCGATGTTCTTGCGGAAGCGGTCGGTGTCGAACAGGGCGGTCTTGCTTTTATTCCTGGCCAGCTTGTCGCGAAGCTTTTTGAGCGCCTTGGGATCGCGCGCCAGCTTCACCGCCAGTGCCTCGAATTCCTCGGCCCTTTCCGTCACCAGTTCCGTCAGGCCGATGGCGCCCAGCAGGCTCGCCGCGACGCGGCCGGGGAACGTCGTGCCTTTGCGGGTGATCAGCGGCACGCCCGCCCATAGCGTATCGCTGGCGGTGGTATGGGCGTTATAGGGCAGGCCGTCCAGGAACAGGTCCGCCAGTTGCAGCCGCGCGAAATGTTGACCGGTTGGCAGCACCGGCGCGAAGATCAGCCGGTCGCCGGCCACGCCACGGGCTTGCGCCTCGCGGCGCAGATTTGTGGCGTAGGGTTCAGGGCTTTCCAGCAGCCACAGCAGGCTGCCTTCAACCTGGCTCAGAATCCGCATCCAGCTGTCGAAGGTCTCCGGCGTCAGCTTGTAAGCGTTGTTGAAATTGCAGAACACCAGGCCCTTGTCGGGCAATCCGGCATCGGCGCGTGATGGCGCCGCGGCCACCGGCCGGCCCCTGTCGTCATTGACCTGATAGCTGCCAGGCAGATGCACCACCTGCTCGTCATAAAATGCCTGCTCGGCCTTGGGAATCACCACCTTGTCGGCGATGATGTAGTCGATATAGGGCGCGCCCAGGGTCGCGGGGAAACCCAGATAATTTACCTGAATGGGCGCGGGCCTGCGCGCAAACACGCCCATGCGCGCCTGGCCGAAATAGCCGTTCAGATTGACCAGAATGTCGATGCCGGCATCGCGCACCACATCGGCGGCCTGTTCGTCGGACAGGCCGGCGAGGCTGATCCAGCGGTCGAAGGCTTTTTCCAGCCGCGCCCTGAGCATGCTCTGGTCATTCTCGCCGCTGTCCAGGGCGACGATCTCGAATTTTTCGCGGTCGTGACGCTCGTAAAGGCCCGCCATCAGGATGGCGGTGGCCTGTTCGCGGAATTCCCCCGAAACATAGCCGATGCGAATCCTCTCGCCCGGCCTGCGGCTTGCGCGATCGTGCGGACGCGACGCCACCGGCGGATATTTGTCGCGGGCCCATATGCGGGAGCAGGCCTGCGCATCGGCGGGCGTCTCGGCGATGGCCTGGAAGTTGAACGGCTGGATGGCGCGCGCGCCCGCGCGCACCCGTTCGACCAGCGCTTTCCTGCGGGCGTCGAAATCATGCCAGTCGGCATTGTACATGCGCATGTGCAGGATTTCGCCCAGGCCGTACGGATAGTCGGGCTGAAGCATGAGCGCCTGTTCGACATCGGCCATGCCGGCGTCATATTGCTTCAGCGCCCAACGGGTATAGCCGCGGTTGATCAGCGCCTCGGCATAGGCGGGCCGCGCCTTGAGCGCGACGCTGTAGGAATTGACCGCCTCCTCGAACTGTTTCATGTCGCGCAGCACATTGCCATGGCTGTTCATGGCCACGGCATTGCCCGGTTCCAGGGTCAGCACCGTCTCGAAGCTGGCGCGCGCTTCGTCCAGGCGGCCCATGTCGCGCAGCGCCAGGCCGCGATTGCCCCAGGCTTCGGCGAAGCCGGGCTCGAGCCTGAGCGCCTGTTCATAGCTGGCCAGCGCCTCGTCGGGGCGCTTGAGATTCCACAGCGCCACGCCGCGATTGTTCCACATCTCGGCATTGTTCTGATAGGAGCGCGTCACCGCATCGAACATGGCCAGTGCATCGGCGGCGCGCTCCAGATCGAGCAGCGCCACGCCGCGATTGTACATCGCTTCCGTGAAATCAGGCTTGAGGGCCAGCGCCCGGTCGTAATCGGCCAGCGCCTCGGCCGGCTGTCCAAGGGCGCGCCGCGTCAGGCCGCGCTGGTTCAGCGCCACCACATTGCTGGGCTGCATCGCCAGAAGCCGGTCATACCCGGCCAGCGCATCGTCCAGCCGGGCCATGGCCGCCAGCGCCATGGCGCGATTGACCTGGGCCGCCGCCATTTCCGGCTGGATCACCAGCGCGCGATCATAGGAATCCACGGCGGTTTCGAAGCGCTTGAGGTCGGCCAAGGCCACGCCGCGATTGTAGAGCGCCTCTGCCAGGTTGGGCTGGATCGCCAGCACGCGCTCGAAGGCCAGGATCGCCTCTTCGGGCTTGCCCGTGATGCGCAGCGCCATGCCGTAATTCATCAGCGCCCCGATCTCGTTGGGCGAGATCCGCACCGCCTGTTCGAGATAGTCGCAGGCTTCGTCGGCGCGGCCCTGCTGCAGGCGCATCAGGCCCAGATAGTAACGCGGCCCGAACAGGCCCGGATCGGCGCTCAGGATCTGCAGATAAAGGGTTTCCGCCCGCGCCAGGTCGCCCTGACGGTGGGCGGCGACCGCCTGATCCGCCATGGCCTTGAGATCCAGAACTTCCATGCCCGTCTTTCCGCGTTGTTGCTATGGGCGTCAGGCGATGGCGGATGTCGCCGCCGCCTGGGCCACGGCCAGCGCCGTCATATTGACGATACCGCGCGCGGTCACCGACGGCACCATCACATGCACGGGCTTGGACACGCCCAGCAGCAGGGGGCCGACCAGCAGCCCCTCGGTCGCCGCCGAAAGCAGGGTCAGCGCGATATTGGCGGCATCCAAGGTCGGCATCACCAGCAGGTTGGCCGAGCCGGTCAGCGGGCTATTGGAGACGATGCGCGAACGCAGGGATTCGCTCAGCGCCGCATCGGCATGCATTTCGCCATCCAGCTCGAAGTCGGGCTTGGCGGCGTGCAGCAGCGCCAGCGCCTTGCGCATCTTGATGGCGCTGGGCGACTGGGAGGTGCCGAAGCTGGAATGCGACAGGAGGGCGGCCTTGGGCGCCAGACCGAAGCGGCGCACCGTTTTGGCCGCCAGCAGGGTCATTTCCGCGATCTGTTCGGCGGTCGGATCGACA
The DNA here is from genome assembly GCA_035547275.1 of Rhizomicrobium sp. GTDB lineage: Bacteria > Pseudomonadota > Alphaproteobacteria > Micropepsales > Micropepsaceae > Rhizomicrobium. Next base: position 31,569 of record DASZVQ010000072.1, on the reverse strand, counting down.
TTGACATGGGTGTCGCAGAAGAACAGCGCGCCATTGGGCAGGATCAGGGCCGCCAGCGAATAAAGCCGGTGCACGCCCTCCTGGCGAGGGATGATGGGCAGGATGTTGGTGAGCTGGCGCGTCCAGTCGCCCAGCCCGCCGCACAGGGCCGCATCCACTTCGCCCGCGTCCAGCAGCATGGCGGCGGCGATGCCGTGACGGGTGGCGATCCAGCGCGCCGCCGATTCCGGCTGCACGCCGCGCCGTTCCACGATGCGCTGATAGCGCTCGGTCAGGGGGGCGAAGAATTCCTTGTCGCTGAGCGGATCAAGGATGCGCGCCTCCTTGTTGAAGTCGAGCCTGAGGCCAAGCTGTTTGGTCTTTTCCAGGATCACGTCGCGCCGACCGATCAGGGTGGGATGGGCCAGACCTTCATCCACCACCGTCTGCACCGCGCGCAGCACCCGTTCTTCCTCGCCCTCGGCATAGACGACGCGCCGGGGCGACTGGCGGGCGACCTCGAAGACGGGACGCATCAGCTGGCCGGAGCGGTAGACGAACTTCTCCAGCTCGCTCTCATAGGCGTCGAAATCCGCGATCGGCCGGCGCGCCACGCCCGATTCCATGGCTGCGCGGGCCACCGCGGGCGCGATATGCAGAATCAGGCGGGGATCGAAAGGCTTGGGGATGATGGAATCCGGGCCGAAGCCGGTCGTATGTCCGCCATAGGCATTGGCGACCACATCGCTGGCTTCCACCCGGGCCAGCGCCGCGATGGCTTCCACCGCCGCCACCTTCATCTGTTCGTTGATGGTGGTGGCGTCCACGTCCAGCGCGCCCCGGAAGACAAAGGGAAAGCACAGGACATTGTTGACCTGGTTGACATAATCGGAGCGGCCGGTGGCGATGATGGCGTCGGGCCGCGCCGCCTTGGCCACTTCCGGCATGATCTCGGGATCGGGATTGGCCAGCGCCAGGATCAACGGCTTCTTCGCCATCTGCGGCAGCCATTCGGGCTTGAGCACATTGGGGGCCGACAGGCCCAGGAAGACATCGGCGCCCACCAGCACCTCGCCCAGGGTACGGGCGTCGGTTTTCCGGGCATAGCGCGCCATGTTGGGCGGCATCTCGTCGCCCCGGTCCTTGTGGACCACCCCTTTGATGTCGGTGAGGGTGATATTGTCCGCCGGCAGGCCCATGGCCACCAGCAGATCGACACAGGCCAGCGCCGCGGCGCCCGCGCCCGAGGTCACCAGCTTTACGTCCGAAAGTGTCTTGCCCTGCAGCACCAGGCCGTTCCTGATCGCGGCGGCGCAGACGATGGCGGTGCCATGCTGGTCGTCATGAAAAACCGGAATCTTCATGCGCTCGCGCAGCTTCTTCTCGATGATGAAGCATTCCGGCGCCTTGATGTCTTCCAGATTGATGCCGCCGAAGGTCGGCTCCAGCGCCGCCACCACCTCGACGAAACGGTCGATGTCATGTTCGTTGACTTCCAGGTCGAACACATCGATCCCGGCGAATTTCTTGAACAGGACGGCCTTGCCCTCCATCACCGGCTTGGACGCCAGCGCCCCGATATTGCCCAGGCCCAGGACCGCGGTGCCGTTGGAGATCACCGCGACCAGATTGCCGCGTGCGGTATAATCGCGCGCCAGCGCCGGATCGGCCGCGATGGCTTCGCAGGGAGCGGCCACGCCGGGAGAATAGGCCAGGGCCAGATCTCGCTGGTTGGCCATGCGCTTGGTGGCTTCCACCGACAATTTGCCCGGCCGGGGGCTCAGGTGATACGCCAGCGCCGCTTTGCGAAAATCCTCATCCATGAATGCGCAACCTGCCCCGGAAAAACGGGGTCAATTGACAGGGCGAGGGGGGTAAAATCAATGCTTTTCGCACGGCCCCGAAGAGGGCATTTTGCCGGAACCGCGATAGTGGAGCAGCGTTCCCGGAAAGACCCTGCCGTGGGGGCGGTTTACGGGCACATTCAAGGCGTTACATTGCGCAGATAACGTCCGCGCGCAGGAGATTTCATGCAGATCGGAATTATCGGATTGGGCCGCATGGGGGCGAACATCGCCCGGCGGCTGATGAGATGCGGCCATCAGGTGGTGGGCTATGACGCCAACCCCGCATCGGTGGCAGGACTGGAGGGCGCGACTGGCGCCACTTCGCTGGAGGACATGGTCCACAAGCTTGCCGCGCCCCGTCATGTCTGGGTGATGCTGCCGGCAGGCCACATCACCGAAGAGACCGTCGCCAGGCTGGGCGAGCTGCTGTCGAACGATGATTGTGTCATCGACGGCGGCAACACCTTCTTCAAGGACGATATCCGCCGCGCCCATGCGCTGGCCAAGAAGGGTATCGCCTATCTGGATGTCGGGACCTCTGGCGGCGTGTGGGGACTGGAACGCGGCTATTGCATGATGATCGGCGGCGACAAGAAGGTGGTGGACCGGCTGGACCCGATCTTCAAGGCGCTGGCGCCGGGCGCGGGCCACCTTGAGAGGACCCCCAATCGCGAAAATGCCGATCCCCGCGTCACCAATGGCTACATGCATACAGGGCCGGCAGGTTCGGGCCATTTCGTCAAGATGGTCCATAACGGCATCGAATACGGCCTGATGCAGGCCTATGCCGAAGGCTTCGACATCATGCGCGGCCGGGCCAGCGAAAAGCTGCCGGAAGATGAACGTTTCGACATCAATGTCGCCGATGTCGCCGAAGTCTGGCGGCGGGGCAGCGTGGTGGCATCCTGGCTGCTGGACCTGACGGCGATCGCGCTGGCAAAGTCCGGCGATCTGAAGGAATTCACCGGCAAGGTTGACGACAGCGGCGAGGGCCGCTGGACGGTGGAAGCCGCGGTGGACGAGGCGGTGGCGGCTCCGGTGATCACGGCGGCTCTGTTTGCCCGCTTCCGCTCGCGCAGCGACAACACTTTTGGCGAGAAGCTGCTTTCGGCCATGCGCATGGAATTCGGCGGCCATGTCGAAGGCAAATCGTCCGCCCCCTTGGGAGACGGCAAGTGAGCATGGTCTCCCACAAGGCGCCGCCGCCGCCCTGCGCCATCGTCATCTTCGGCGCCAACGGCGATCTCACCAAAAGACTGATCATTCCCGCGCTCTACAATCTGGCGCGCACCAACCTGTTGCCCAAGAACCTGGCGCTGGTGGGCGTGGATCACAACAAGAAGACCAGCGAGGAATGGCAGGCGGCGCTGAAGGATTTTCTCGCCCAGACTCTCGCCAAGAACAATGAAGAAGTGGATGAAGCGTTGTGGGGCCAGGTGGCGCGCTGCATGAATTTCTTCACCGGCGATTTCGAGAAGGACGAAACCTACCGCCAGCTCAAGGATCTGCTGGAGGATCTGGATGAGCAGCATTCTTTGGGTGGCAATGTGCTCTTTTACATGGCCGTGGCCGATCGTTTCTTCGCCACGATCGCGGGGAAGCTGGGTGAGGCCGGGCTGGTCAAGGCGGATGGGAAGGGCTTCCGCCGCCTGATCGTGGAAAAGCCCTTTGGCCATGACCTGGCTTCGGCCAAGGCACTCAATGCCTGCCTGCTCAAATATCTCAAGGAAGAACAGATCTATCGCATCGACCATTTTCTGGGAAAGGAGACGGTGCAGAACATCATGGCGCTGCGTTTCGCCAATGGTCTGTTCGAGCCGATCTGGAACCGCGACCGCATCGACCATGTGCAGATCACGGTGGCCGAGAGCATCGGCGTGGAGACGCGCGGCAAATTCTATGAGGCCACCGGCGCCCTGCGCGACATGGTGCCCAATCATCTGTTCCAGCTGGTTGCGATGACGGCGATGGAGCCGCCCGTCTCCTTCGATGCCGAGGACATCCGCGCCAAAAAGGCGGAGATGTTCAAGGCCATCCATCCCCTGACCTTGAGCGATGTGGTGCGCGGCCAGTATGACAGCGGCATTGTTGGCGACCAGAAGGCCAAGGCCTATCGCGCCGAGGACAATGTCTCCCCGGAATCGACGGTGGAGACCTATTGCGCCATGCGGCTCGCCATCGACAATTGGCGCTGGGCCGGGGTGCCCTTCTATCTGCGCACCGGCAAGCGGTTGACCAAGCGCTATACCGAGATCGCCATCCGCTTCAAGCGCGCGCCCTATGCGCTGTTCCGCGAGACACCGGTGGACGAGCTGGATGCCGACTGGCTGATCCTCAGGGTACAGCCGGAGGAAGGCATCCGCCTGCGTTTCAACGCCAAGCGGCCGGGCCCCGCCATGGCGCTGGAAAGCGTGGCGATGGAGTTCAAATACAAGGATTACTTCAAACAGGCGCCGGCCGTCGGTTATGAGACGTTGATCTATGACTGCCTGATCGGCGACGCCACCCTGTTCCAGCGCGCCGACCAGGTGGAAGCCGCCTGGGGTTTGGTCGAACCCGTTCTGGAGGGCTGGGCCAGCACCACGCCGCGCCATTTTCCCAATTATGCCGCGGGCAGCGAAGGCCCCAGCGCCGCCAACGATCTTCTGGCGCGTGACGGCCGCTCCTGGAGGCGCATCAATTGAGCGGGATCGCGGGGCAGATCGAAGTCGTCAAGGATGGCGCGGCGCTGGCGGCGCGCGCCGCCGAGATCATTGCGGGCCGTGTGAAAGTCGCCCGCTATCCTTTTCGCCTGTTGCTGTCAGGCGGCTCCACGCCGCGGGCCACCTATCAGCTTCTGGCGCAGATGGACCTGGACTGGGACTGTACCGAGCTGTTCTTCGGTGACGAGCGCTTTGTGCCGCCGGACCATCCCGATTCCAATTACCGGATGGTGCGCGAAAGCCTGCTCGCCACCGGCAAGGTCAATCCGCGCAAGCTTCTGGTGATCCCGACCGACGGCACGCCCGAGAGCGCGGCCGCCCGTTACGACGAGACCCTGCGCCAGCAATATGGCGCTGGCGAGCTCGAGCCTGGTGTCCCGCTCTTTCATCTTACTCTGTTGGGACTGGGCGATGACGGCCATACCGCCTCGCTCCTGCCAGGCCAGCCGGTGCTGGAAGAGCGTCAGCGCTGGGTCGCTGCCGTGCCGCAGGGCCGCTCAGAACCCAGGATCACGGTGACCTATCCCGCTCTGGATTCCAGCGAACTGATCCTTTTCTTGGTTTCGGGCCTCGCCAAGCGCGACGCCTTGGCCCAGGCCCGGGGCGGGGCATTGCCGGCGGGTGGGATCAAACCGCAGGGTGACGTGTTGTGGCTGGTGGACCGGGCGGCCGCGGGAGAGGACGACCAGGGCTACGGATTCTGAGGATCAATGGCCGCGCGCATCGAGGATTACGCCATGATCGGGGATTGCCGCACGGCGGCAATCATCTGCCGGGGCGGCTCGATCGACTGGTTCTGTGTCCCGCGCTTTGATTCCGAGGCCGTCTTCGCCGCCCTTCTGGGGACCAGGGACAATGGCCGCTGGCTGATCGAGCCGGCGGCGAAGAAATTCACCTCCCATCGCCATTATCGCGGCGACAGCCTGATCCTGGAGACCATTTTCACCACCCCTACCGGCAAGGCGCGGGTGACCGACTTCATGCCGCCGGGCACGCCGGAAAGTTGCATCGTGCGTATCGTCGAGGCCATGGAAGGCCATGTCAACATGCGCACCGAGCTTGCCATCCGCTTCGATTATGGCGTGACCATTCCCTGGGTGTCGCGGCGCGACACCCGCACCATGACGGCGGTGGCCGGTCCCCATCTCCTGGCTTTCCGCACCCGCGCCGAGGTTCGCGGCGAAAACATGCATTCGGTGGCCGACTTCAGCGTGCGCAAAGGCACCTCCTATGCCTTTGTGCTGGCCTATGGCCAGTCTTTCGGGGCGTTGCCGCAATCCATCGATGCCTTCATCGCGCTGGACGAGACCGAGCGCTATTGGCGGCGCTGGTCCGCCATCTGCAAGGTCAAGGGCAAGTGGCGCAACGCCATCATGCGCTCGCTCTTGACGCTGAAAGGTCTGTCCTACGCGCCCACTGGCGGCATCGTGGCGGCGGTGACGACCTCGCTGCCGGAAAAGATCGGCAGCACCAGGAACTGGGACTATCGCTATTGCTGGCTCCGCGATGCCACCTTCACCCTGCTGGCTTTCCTCAATGCCGGTTATACCGAGGAAGCGCGGGTGTGGCAGGATTGGCTGATGCGGGTGATCGCCGGCGCGCCCGACCAGATCCAGACCATGTACAGTGTACTGGGCGAGAAACGGCTGAACGAGATCGAGCTGCCGCTGCTGCCGGGTTATGAAAATTCGCAGCCCGTGCGCGTCGGCAATGCCGCCCACACCCAGCTGCAGCTTGACATTTATGGCGAGCTGGCGGACGTGGGCGCGCAGGCGCGCGCCGGCGGCCTGGCCGGGTCCGCGCGCAGCCGGGAGCTGCGCGCCGTGATCATGGCGCATCTGGAAAAGGTCTGGCGCGAGCCGGACGAAGGAATCTGGGAAATCCGCGGTGCGCCCCAGCATTTCGTCTATTCCAAGGTGATGACCTGGGTGGCGTTCGACCGGGCTTCGCGCGCGCCCGATTCCACGGCCCAGCAGCGGGCGCATTGGAAGAAGATGGCGCGCATCATTCATGCCGACATCTGCGAGAAGGGCGTGCATCCCAAGCGGGATTGCTTTGTCCAATATTACGGCTCCGAAAGCATGGATGCGAGCTTGTTGCTGCTGCCGCTGGTGGGCTTCCTGCCACCGTCCGATCCGCGTATCCGAAAGACGGTGCGCCAGATCGAAAAGCGGCTGATCCTCAAGGGGCTGGTGCAACGCTACGAAACCGGCACTGGCGTGGACGGACTGCCGCCGGGCGAGGGCGCGTTCCTGGCCTGCAGCTTCTGGCTTGCCGACAATTACGCCCTGGTCGGCCGGCACAAGGATGCGATCCGGCTGTTCAACCGGTTGCGCCGTCTTGCCAACGATGTGGGCCTGTACGCGGAAGAATACGATCCGGATGCCCGGCGCATGCTGGGCAATTTTCCCCAGGCCTTTTCCCATGTCGCCTTGATCAACACCGCGCTGGGTCTGATGATGAGCGAGAAAAAAGTGAAAAGGATGCGTCCCCGTGCCCGCCGCTATTAAACGCATTCTCTGCATCGATGTTGGGGGTACCGGCCTGAAGGCGGCGGTGATTTCGCCGCGCGGCACATATCTGGTCAAACGCCACCGGATCAAAACCCCCAAGCGCCGCAAGCCGCGCGATATCGTCAAGGCGCTGGCCGATCTGGTGGCGCCGATGGGAAGCTTTGACCGTGTCACCATCGGCTTTCCGGGCGTGGTGAAGCACGGCCGGGTGATCAGCGCGCCGCATTTTGGCACCAGGGACTGGCATGGCTTCGATCTGCAAGGGGCGATGCAGAAGAAGCTGGGAAAGCCGGTCAAGCTGCTCAATGACGCCGATGTGCAGGGACTGGCCGTGATCCAGGGCAAGGGGCTGGAGCTGGTCTGCACGCTGGGCACGGGCTTCGGCACGGCCTGGTTCCGCGACGGCGAGTTGATGCCGCACATGGACCTTGCGCATCTGGTGATACGCAAGAAGGATGACTTCGACATCTATGTCGGCGACAAGACCAAGCGCAAGCTTGGCAATACGCACTGGAACCGGCGGATCAGGAAACTGATTGGCGTGCTGGAGACCGTGTTTGCTTATGACCGTCTCTATCTGGGCGGCGGCAACAGCCGCTGCGTCAAGTTCAAACTGCCCCGCAATGTGGCCATCGTTTCCAACGATGCCGGCATGGAAGGCGGGGCCTTTGCCTGGTCCCGGCACAAAGTCCGGGGCTGATTTTCCGGGAACCCGTTGAGCCATTTGGGCGTTTCGATCCCATTGGATCGAAGCCCATTTGATTTTTCCATTTTGGAATGCGGGCGCTTGCGACGGAAAGCCTTGGATGATGCCGCCTGTGAGTGGGAACACCGCCCTTTTCCTGGATATCGATGGAACTTTGCTGGATCTGGCGCGCACGCCCGATCTGGTGAAAGTGCCGCGCGACCTGTTGCGGGCGCTGGAACGGCTGTCCCGCGAGTTGTCGGGCGCCTTTGCCTTTGTCAGCGGCCGCTCGCTGGAAAGCATCGACAAGTTGTTTTCGCCGTTCCGGCCCGCGGCGATCGGCGCCCATGGCGGGGAAATCCGCGGTGTCGATGGCACCGTGGCGCGCAGCCAGGCGCTGCCGGATTCGGTGCGGGAGATTTTCACGGGTCTTGCCGGAAATATTCCCGGCCTGCTGCTGGAGGACAAGAAATGCGCCTTGGCGCTGCATTACCGGCTGGCGCCGGAAGCCCGCTCCGTCCTCACCTCGGCGATGGAGAAACACGCCAAACTGTTTGAGACCGAGAAAGTTCACATCCTGCATGGCAAGTCGGTGATCGAGGCGCGCCCGCTGGGCGTGGACAAGGGCACGGCGGTGGTGGCATTGGCCCGGCAGAAGCCTTTTGCCGGCCGCGCCATCCTGTTTGGCGGTGACGACACCACCGATCTGGATGTCTTCCGTGTCCTGCCCAGCCTGGGCGGGCATGGTTTTTCGGTAGGACGGCATTTTCCCGGCGCCGAACATGTCTTTGAGTCGCCGCGCGCCGTGCGCCAGTGGCTGACCCGGACGGCCGAGGCGGGTGTGCGATGACGGGCCCGCTTGATCTCGCCGTGGTCGGCAATGGCCGTATCGCCGCGCTGGTGGATGAGCAGGGGCGGCTGGTGTGGTGGTGTTTTCCCCGCTTTGACGGCGATCCGGTGTTCTGCCGCCTGGTCGCGGGCGATGAGGAGAAAGGCTTTTGCGATGTGCTGCTGGATCGTCAGGTCAAGGCGCAGTCGCAATATCAGCGCAACACCGCTTGCGTGGTCACGCTTCTCACCTCCGAGGATGGCGCCCAGATCCGCATCACCGACTTCGCGCCGCGCCTGCGCAACTTCGACCGGCTGCTGCGCCCGCCGCAGCTGATGCGCATCATCGAGCCGGTGGCCGGGCTGCCGCGCATCACCATCCGGGTCAGGCCGACCCAGTTCTATGGCAATCCGGTCAAGCGCCAGGTGGCCGGCTCCAGCCATATCACCTATGGCGAACCGCCGCTGGTCCGGCTGACCAGCGATGCGCCATTGTCCTACATCCAGAAGGAAACGGCTTTTGTGTTGACCAGGCCGCTGCATCTGGTGTTCGGGCCCGATGAGCCTTTCATGGGCGATATCTCTTCCACGGTGCGTGATTTCCTGGAACGCACCAACAGCTATTGGCGTGAGTGGGTGCGCCGGCTGTCCATCGCCTATGAGTGGCAGGAGGCCAGCATCCGCGCCGCCATCACCCTCAAGCTCACCAGCTTCGAGGAGACCGGCGGTATTGTCGCCGCGCTCACCACCTCGCTGCCGGAAGCACCGCATTCGGGCCGCAACTGGGACTATCGTTATTGCTGGCTCAGGGACGCCTATTTCGTGGTCAAGGCGCTGAACGCCATCGGCGCCACCCGCGCCATGGAAGACTATATCGCCTATATCCTTTCCATTGCGGGCAATAGCGATACGCTGGCGCCCTGTTATGGCATTGTGCCCAGCGACGATCTTACGGAATGGATCGCGCCTGATCTGAAGGGCTTCGAGGGCCATGGTCCCGTGCGCATCGGCAACGCGGCGGTGAGCCAGGCGCAACATGACGCCTATGGCAGTGTGATCCTCGCGGCGACGCCCATGTTCTTCGACAAGCGTCTGCCGGAGCCGGGCGACGAAAGCCTGTTCCACCTGCTGGAGAAACTGGCGCGGAAATGCGTCGAGCTGGCGCTGGAACCGGATGCCGGCATCTGGGAATTCCGCGGACGAAAGCGCATCCACACCCATTCCGGCGCCATGTGTTGGGCCGGTATCAGCCGCACCGCGGCCATCGCCGCGCGGCTGGGATTGGCGGAACGCGCCGCGCACTGGCAGGGATTGGCGGACCGGATCGGCGAGACCCTGCTCAAGCGGGTGTGGAACGAGAAACGGCAGGCCTTTACCGCCGCCGAAGGCATTGACGACATGGATGCATCCGTCCTGCTTCTGCCCGAACTGGGACTGATCGATGCCCATGACCCGCGCTTTGCTTCCAGCGTGGCCGCGATCGAAAAGGATCTGGTGCGCGGGCGCCATGTGATGCGCTATGCGGCGGAGGATGATTTCGGCCTGCCCGAAACCGAATTCCTGGTCTGCCGCTTCTGGCTGGTCGATGCGCTGGCGGCGCTGGGCCGGCGCGAGGAAGCGCGCGAGCGCTATCAGGACGCGCTTGCCCTGCGCAACAATTATGGCCTTCTGGCCGAGGACATTCATCCCCAGACCGGGGCCTTGTGGGGCAATTTCCCCCAGACCTATTCCATGGCGGGCGTGATCCTGTCGGCCATGCGGCTCAGTCAAAGCTGGGAGGACCGCTATTGGCGCGCCTCTTCCTGATCTCCAACCGCGTCGCGATCCCCAGGGCCGGCACCCATCCCGGCGGGCTTGAGGTTGCGCTCAAGGCCACGCTGCACAAGCATGTCTGTGTTTGGCTGGGCTGGAGCGGCGAGGTCAGTGAGCATCCCCAGACCCATACCCTCATCCAGGGCAAGAACAGTTATGTGACCACCGACCTCAAGCCCGAGGATTTCGACGAATATTACAACGGTTTCGCCAACCGGGTGCTGTGGCCGATCTTCCACTACCGCCTCGACCTGGCGGAATTTTCCCGCCGCGATCTGTCGGGCTATCTGAGGGTCAATGAGCATTTCGCCGCCGAACTCGCCAGGATACTCAAGCCCGACGACATCGTCTGGGTGCATGATTATCATCTGATCCCGCTGGCCAAGGCCTTGCGCGCGCGGGGTCTGCACAATCGTGTGGGGTTCTTCCTGCACATTCCCCTGCCGCCGCCGGAAATCCTCACCGCCATGCCCAATCATGAGACCCTAATCCCGTCCCTGGGCGATTATGATCTTGTGGGATTCCAGACTGACGGCGATGCCGCAAACTTCGCGCGTTATCTGGCCAAGGAGCTGGGCACGCCGTCGCATATCTCGCTGCGGCTAGGTACTGGCGACCGCGCCATGCGCATCGGCACCTTTCCGGTGGGGATCGAGACGCGCGACTTCACCCGCCTGGCGCGGCGCGCGGTCAAGACCACCTTTGTCCAGCAGGTGGCGGATTCAATCCCCGGCGTACTCATGATCGGGGTCGATCGGCTGGATTATTCCAAGGGCATCACCTTGCGGCTGGAAGCCTATGAACGCTTCCTGGCGGCCCATTCCGAATGGCGCGGCAGGATCACCTATCTGCAGATCACGCCCAAGAGCCGCAGCCAGATCAAGGAATATGCCGAGATGGAGGCGGCGGTGAACACCGCGGCCGGACGCATCAACGGCACTTACAGCGAGGCGAACTGGTCGCCCGTGCGCTATGTCAACCGCCCGTACAGCCGCACGGCGCTGGCGGGCATGTATCGCGCCGCCCTGGTCGGCCTGGTCACGCCCATGCGCGACGGCATGAATCTGGTGGCCAAGGAATATGTCGCCGCCCAGAACCCGGAAGATCCCGGCGTGCTGATCCTGTCGCGCTTTGCCGGCGCGGCGGACGAATTCCGCGAGGCGCTGCTGGTCAATCCCTACGATCCCGATGCGGTGGCCGCGGCCATGGCGCGGGCAGTGGCGATGCCATTGGAGGAGCGCAAGGCGCGTCACCGGGAGCTTTATGCCGCGCTCCTGCGCAACGATATTTCCAAATGGGGCGACAAATTCCTCAAGGCGCTGGGTCCGCAAGAGCGCAAGCCCGAGGTGTTGCGCACCTTTGTCACCGATCCCATCAAAGCAGCGGCGGCAACTGACCCAGGGCGCCCGCCAGCAATACGACGATGAGGCCGGCCGACAGCTCGCGGATGGTGTTGCGCGCGATCTTGTCTTCCTGGTCGCGCGGCAGCCATCGGAAGCGATTGGCGGCCGCCAGCCAGAGCATGATCGCCACCAGCGCCAGCTTGGCGCCCAGCACTGCCAGATAAAGCATCGACATCGTGCCCTTGCCGTCCAGCAGGATCTGGGCCGCATCGATCAGGCCGGTCATCACCAGCAACAGCGCCGCGATCATCGCCCATTCCGAGAACAGCGACAGCGCCAGCACCATGTTGGGCTCCTTGCGCCGGAACAGGGCGGCCAGCACCACCAGTCCCCCGATCCAGAAACCGGCGGTCAGCAGATGGACCGCGTCCAGCGTGGCGCCGATGGCGATGAAGCCGGCCGGGCTGGCCTGGGCGGCATGGCCGGTGACGGCCGGCAGAACCAGGGCGATCGCGGCGGGCAGCACCATCAGCCTGGCGCTGCGCCAGAACAGCAGCAGCGCGGCCATGACCAGCAGCGCGGCAAGCCGCGCCAGGAAAAGCTGTCCGAACAGCGTGCCGGTCAGGGTCTCCATCAGCACCGGCCCGTTCAGGACGCCAGCCATCTGCGCCGCCGCCAGACCCAGCCACAGGCAGGCAGCCAGCCATGCCATCAGCAGCGCGGCCCAGCGCAGCGGCCAGTGACGCAACGGCATGATCACGGGAAGCCTGGCCCGCATCAGCGCGCCGAAGGCCGCGTCGCCGAACAGCAGCATGGTCGCGGTGAAATAGACGCCGCGCGACAGCGCCAGGATCACGGAATGACCGTGAAGCCAAAGCCGCCGGTCAGGGCGTGGGTGTCCTGGCCGACACTGCGCCATGTCACTTTGTAAGCGCCTGGCTTCAAGGTCAGCGGCAACAAGGTAATGGTGTCGCTGCCCACCGATTTGGAGACGGGCACGGTCTTGCCCTTTGCATCGATCAGGCTGGCGGTGCTGAAGGCCGGCTCCAGGCTTTCGGAGAAATGCAGTTTGATCTGGCCCGGCGATTTGACCTTGGCATTGGCGGCGGGATCTGAGTTGACCAGCCTGGCATGGGCGAAAGCCGGCGTGGCCAGGCATAGAAACAGCAGCAGGAATTTTTTCATCGAGCCTCCAGTTTCAGCGCCGTCACTGCCAATGCGATCCAGCCGGCGATGAAGGCGGTGCCGCCAAACGGCACCATGAATGCAAACGCATGCGTGCCGGTCAGCGAAAGAAGATAAAGCCCGCCGCTGAACAGCAGGATGCCGGCCAGGAACAGGCCGGCGGCGATGTCGGCGCAAATCAGCCGGCGGCCCCGGGCGGCGAGGGCGGCAAGGCCCATGGCCAGGGCGTGCGACAGCTGATAGCTCGCGCCCAGCCGGATGTCGGTCGCGGCGCTGGGCCCCAGATTGGCGGCGTGCGCGGCCAGCGCGCTGGCGATCACGGCCAGGGCACCATTGACTGCGGCAATGAAGAGCCATGTTTTCATGGCGCCTTTTATAGACAGGCCGCCTTTGCTTTGCGAGGGTCCGAAGTCCTTGGACCAAGGACAAGCGCGTCCAAGCGCCTCCGGGAGAAAAGATGCCATGATCAAATTCGTCACCGCGCCAGATGGCGTCGCCTTGGCCTATGAGCGCCATGGCGAAGGCCCCGCCATCATGCTGGTGCATGGCTTCGGCTCCAGCCGGATGCAGAACTGGAAATCGACCGGCTGGTATGGCGGGCTGACCGAAGCGGGCTTCGCCATTGTGGCGATGGATTGCCGCGGCCATGGCGACAGCGGCAAGCCGCATGAGCCGGCCGCCTATGACCATGACCGCATGGCCGATGATGTGACGGTGGTGATGGATGCCTGCGGGCTGAGCCGTTCGCTGGTGCTGGGCTATTCCATGGGCGGCTTCATCGGTCTGCGCCTCTTGGCGGCGCATCCGGACCGGATCGTCAAGCTGGCTATCGCGGGGGTGGGCGCGAACTATCTGAAGGACGGCATCACCTCGCCCAGCGCGCGCGCGGCGCTGGCCGATGCGCTGCTGGTGGAGGACAAAAGCACCATCACCGATCCGCGGGCCAGGATGTTTCGCGCCTTCGCCGATCAGCCCGGCAAGGATCGTCTCGCGCTGGCGGCCTGCATGCGCGCGATGTCGCCGCATCTGCCGCTTGAAATCCTGTCGCGCCTGGCGCGGCCGATCCTGGTGGTGGATGGTGGTGATGACGAAACCGCCGGCGCCCCCGAGCCCTTGGCGCAAACATTTTTGGATGGCCATGCCGTCACGGTTCCTGGACGTGATCATATGTCAGCGGTGGGCGACAGGCGCACGCGCCAGGCCGTGATCGACTTCTTCCGTTAGTATCGAAACACCGCGGAACTGACCTCTTCGTACATTCGTTTCCCCTATGCGCGATCCGCATGGAGCGGTGTCGCATTTTCGCCGTGGTTCAATAGTTGTCCGTGTACTGATTATTTCTTCTTGAAGGGGCATTGGAAGGAGCATCCAATGCGCGAATATCAAGGGCCGGTACGTTTTGGTACTGAAAAAGTCGTAGGATTTCCGCGACTTGTCGCTATTTTCGATTTCGTTCTTCCGTCCGATTCATCCGTGGACGGCAAAAGGACCTGGGGGGCGCCGCTGCGCATTTTCGGACTGGCAAGATGTTAGAAGCGCACGCACGCGCCGGAATCCGCAACCGGCTATTGCACAAGATCAATCTGGAAGACTGGGATCTGATCGGTCCTCATCTGGAAACCGTGACGCTGAAGGATCGTCAGGTCATCGAAGTTCCCACCAAGCCGATCACGCACGCCTATTTCCTGGAGATCGGCGTCGCCTCGGTCGTGGCGGTGGATGCGGAAGATCATCGCATCGAGGTCGGCGTCATAGGTTATGAAGGCGTCACCGGTGTGCCGTTGATCATGGGCGACAATCGCGCCCAGCATTCCACCTACATGCAGATTGGCGGCAGCGGTCATCGCATTGGCGCCGAGGCGCTGGCCGCGGCGATCGGCGCGAGCGAGACCCTGCGCAGCCTGATGCTGAAATGGGCCCAGGGCTTCATGATCCAGACCGCGCATACCGCGCTGGCCAATGGCCGCGCCAAGCTGGAACAGCGTCTGGCGCGCTGGCTCCTGATGGCGCATGACCGTCTGACCAGTGACGCGGTGCCGCTGACCCATGAATTCCTGGCGGTCATGCTGGGGGTGCGCCGTGCCGGCGTCACCGTGGCAATCCATGGCTTTGAGCGTCGCGGGCTGGTAACCACCCGCCGCGGCCAGCTGACCCTGGTCAATCGGGCGGGCATTGAACAGATCGCGGGCAGCTTCTATGGCACGCCGGAAGCCGAGCTGAAGCGTCTTTTGGGCGACAAATAAGACTCGCTTTTTCCGGCATGGTCATGGTTTGTTCCGGCCATGCTGCCCCTCCGGAGCGACGGCCAGTTGAGCGAAGCGAAGGCGCCGGCCGCGCGACTTCCAAAAAAGTTTGCCGACTGGTTCGCGTCCCGCGGCTGGCAGCCGCGCACCCATCAGCTGGCCCTGGTAGCGCATGCACAGAGGGGCGAAAGCGTGCTGCTGGTGGCGCCGACCGGCGGCGGCAAGACCCTGGCCGGCTTTCTGCCGACCCTGATTGACCTGGCGGGTGTCTCCGATTTGGCCGCTGCGCGGCCGGGACCCAAAAAGTCCCGCAAGCGCGGCCTGCACACGCTCTATATTTCGCCGCTGAAAGCGCTGGCGGTGGATGTGGCGCGCAATCTGGATGCGCCGATCCGCGAGATGGATCTGGCGGTGACGGTGGAAACCCGCACCGGCGACACTTCGGCGGCGCGGCGCCAGCGTCAGCGCTACAGTCCACCCGATATCCTGCTCACCACGCCCGAACAATTGTCGCTGCTGCTGGCTCATCCGCGCAGCCGCCAGATGTTCGAGAATTTGCGCACCGTTGTGCTGGACGAACTGCATGCGCTCTACAATTCCAAGCGCGGCGATCTTCTGGCGCTGGGGCTGTCGCGGCTCGCCACCTTGGCGCCTGGCCATCGCCGCGTCGGCCTGTCGGCCACGGTGAAGGACCCCGCGCCCTTGCAGCGTTTCCTGATGCCGCAACCACCGGCCGGCGAGGCTCTCTCACAGCTTGTCATCGCCCAGGGCGGTGCCAGGCCCCAGATCGAGATCAGCGCCTCTGATTCTCACGTTCCCTGGTCGGGCCATCTGGCGCGTCATGCCATGGCCGATGTGATGGCGGCGATCCAGGCGTCGAAAACCGCGCTGGTTTTCGTCAACACCCGCAGCCAGGCCGAGCGCACCTTCCAGGAATTATGGGCGATCAACGACGCCAATCTGCCCATCGCGCTGCATCATGGCAGCCTGGCGCTGGAGCAGCGCCGCAAGGTTGAGGCCGCCATGGCCAGGGGCGCGTTGCGCGCCGTGGTTTGCACCTCGACGCTGGATCTGGGCATCGATTGGGGCGCGGTCGACAAGGTGATCTGCATCGGCGCGCCCAAGGGGGCCGCCCGGCTGGTGCAGCGGATCGGCCGCGCCAACCACCGGCTGGACGAGCCCAGCGCCGCGCTGCTGGTGCCGGCCAACCGCTTCGAGGTGCTGGAATGCACCGCGGCGCGCGATGCGGTGCTGGCGGGCGAGCTCGATGGCGAACGCCTGAAGGCCGGATCGCTGGACGTGTTGGCCCAGCATGTATTGGGTACGGCCTGCGCCGCCCCCTTCGAGGCGGACGCCCTGTTCGCGGAAGTGCGCGCCGCATCCTCCTATGCCCATATCACCGCCGCAGATTTCCATGCGGTGGTGGATTTCGTCGCCACCGGTGGCTATGCGCTACGCGCCTATGACCGCTATGCGCGGCTGCGCAAGACCGAGGACGGGCGTTTCCGCCTGGCGCATCCGCGTCTGGCGCAGGAATACCGCCTCAATGCCGGGGTGATTGTCGAAGACCCGATGGTGGAAATAAGGCTGCAAAGCAAAGGCAGGCCGGCGGGGGCGGGCGGCCGCAAACTGGGCGAGCTGGAGGAGTATTTTGTCGAACAGCTTTCGCCGGGCGACACTTTTGTCTTTGCTGGCGATGTGCTGCGCTTCGAGGGCCTGCGCGAGACCGGCGCCTTTGTCACCAGGGCGAAAGATCCGGAAGCGGAAATCCCCAGCTACAATGGCGGCAAGTTTCCGCTTTCGACATTCCTGGCCCAGCGTGTGCGGGAAATGGTTTCGGCGCCTGGCGATTGGCACAAGCTGCCCGAGCCGGTGCAAGAATGGCTGAAGATCCAGGAATGGCGCAGCGTGATCCCCAAGCCCGGTCAGCTTCTGGTTGAAAGCTTTCCGCGCGGGGGCCGGCATTATCTGGTCTGTTATCCCTTCGAGGGGCGATTGGCGCATCAGACGCTGGGCATGCTCCTCACCCGCCGGCTGGAACGGGCGCGCCTGCATCCCATCGGTTTCATCGCCAATGAATATGCGCTGGCCATCTGGGGCGCCAGGGACTTGTCCGATAAGAAGAATGGGGGTGTCGTCGATATGGATGCGCTGTTCGATCAGGACATGCTGGGCGACGATCTCGACAGCTGGCTTGCCGATTCCAATCTCTACAAGCGCACCTTTCGCAACTGCGCCATCATTGCCGGGCTGATCCAGCGTCGCTTCCCTGGCAAAGAGAAGAGTGGGCGGCAAGTGACCTTTTCCTCGGATCTTATATACGATGTTTTACGGTCCCATGAGCCCGACCACATACTCCTGCGTGCCACCTATCAGGACGCTGGCACGGGCTTGCTGGATATCGCTCGGCTGGGCGACATGTTGGCACGAGTCAGGAAACGGATCGTGACGCGGCGCCTGGACCGGGTTTCGCCGCTGGCGGTTCCGGCGCTGCTGGAGATTTCGCGCGAAATGGTTGCGGGCGCGGTGGACGAGGCTATTCTGCGCGAGAATGAAGACGCGCTGATACGGGATGCGATGCGTGTTGACTGATTCCTCTCCTGGCGCCCACACAGGCGATGCCCTGATCAGTGTGAATGGCGAGACCTTGCTGCTGGATGCCTGCGGCGCGGCCTTCAGCCCCGCTCACTCCACCCTGATATTTGCCGATCTGCATCTGGAAAAGGGCAGCGCCTATGCCCGCACCCGCCAGTTCCTGCCGCCGTATGACACCGCCGACACGCTCAAGCGCATGGCGCTCGCCATGGCGCGGCACCGGCCGGCACGCGTGATCGCGCTGGGCGATTCTTTTCATGATGGCGGCGCTGGCGAACGGCTGGGGCCGGACGCGCGTGCCTTACTCGAATCGTTGACGGCGCAGGCGCAATTCGCCTGGATCGCGGGCAACCACGATCCCGATCCGCCGGCCTGGCTGGATGGAGAGATAGCCGTCAGCATCCGGGTCGGCGGCCTGACCTTCCGCCATGCACCGCTTTCTTCCTTCGAGCCCGGCGAGGTGGCGGGGCATCTGCATCCTTGCGCCAGTGTCTCCAAATGGGGCCGCAGCGTACGCCGGCGCTGTTTCGTCTCCGACGGGCTGCGGATGATCCTGCCATCCTTTGGCGCCTATACCGGCGGTCTGGATGTCGGCGAGACGGCCATTGCCACGCTGTTCGCGGGGCCCTTCCACGCCTATATGCTGGGGCAGGCCAGGGTCTATGCGATCCCGCGGCGGGTTGCGGTCTAAGCTTGGCGCTGGAACAGCACCGATGAAATCCAGCCCAGCAGCATCGCCATCAGCACGCAGGCCAGGCCATAGCTGAAAGGCGCATCATGCGCCGCGTTGAACAGGCGCCGTTCCAGACCGCTGGCATCCACGAACAGCGGCGTGGACTGGGCGCTGATCATCTGACCGCCGCGAAACAGATAGACCTCGACATTGTACTGGCCGCGGGTGACGCCGGCGGGCACCGGCACCCGGGTGGAGAACAGGGTCTCGCTATAGAAGTCGATGCTGCCGGGGCTCTCGGCGTAAAGACCCGATTTTTCCAGATGGCGGATCACCGCCTGGCGAAAGGGCTCGGGATCGTGATGGCTGCCGATGGCCGACGGCTTGAGCTGCTGCACGCCGATCTCGTAGCGCGCCAGGGTATCGCGCGAAGCGATGCGCGACACTGGCTGGGTCGAGGCCAGATAATAATAAGCGGGCAGGCCCTCGAAATGCGCCGCATCGCGGTTGACCCACACGCCGGCCACCCGATCGCGGCGGCGCACCGTCATGGCCTGATCGGGGCCGCGCACCACCACCACAATATCGCGCCCCTGCGCATTCTGCGCCCGCTCGATGGCGCCGAACACCACGATCTGGGTGCCGGTATAGTTGGATGTGATCTGGATGATGTCCTGGCTTATGCCCGATACCAGGTCTTCCGCCTGCGCAGGCGGCGAAAACAGGAATAGCAAAACCAGCAGCGCCTTTTTCATGGCGCCCCCAGCGACAGGGAATAGACGTCGGCGGGACGGGCCACCAGCTGCCAGGCGAGTCCCGCGCCCACCGCCAGCACGATCAGCGCCAAAAGAAGGCGCAATTGTTCCCCGCGCAGCCTTGCGCCAGCGCGCACGCCCAACTGCGCCCCCACCACCCCGCCCAGCACCAGAAGCCCGGCCAGAATGATGTCCACCGCATAGTTGCTGGTGGCCTGCAGCAAAGTGGTGATGGCAGTCACCGCGATGATCTGCACCAGCGAGGTGCCCATCACCACATTGGTGGGCATGCGCAGGATATAGATCATGGCCGGCACGATGATGAAGCCGCCGCCGATGCCCATCACGGCGCTGAGCGCGCCCACGGCGAAGCCGATCGCCACCGGCGGGATCACGCTGATATAAAGCCGCGACTGACGGAAGCGCATCTTGAAGGGCAGGGCCTGAATCCAGCCGCGATGGACCAGGCGGCGGGTGATGGTGACGCCGCTACGATAGGCCCTGAGCGTGTTGAGGCTCTCGCGCAGCATCAGGGTGCCGATGGTGCCCAGCATCAGCACATAGGTCAGCGCCACGATCAGGTCCATCTGGCCCTGGCGGCGCATCAGCGCGACCAGCCACACCCCGCATACCGTGCCCACAATGCCGCCCGCGAACATCACGCCCGCCATGGAAAAGTCGATGGCGCGTTTGCGCCACTGCGCCAGGGCGCCGGACATGGAGGACGCGGTGATGTGGCTCAGCGTGGTGGCCACGGCCACGGTCGAGGGGATGCCGGTAAAGACCAGCAGCGGCGTCATCAGGAAGCCGCCGCCAACGCCGAACATGCCGGAGAGGAAACCGACGCCAAGCCCCAGCGCGATGATGATCAGCCAGTTGACTGACATCTCTGCGACGGGAAGGTAGATCTCCATGGTGCAACTCTGAAAGCCGCGCGAACGCGGCGCGCGAGGTTGCAAGGGACCATGCGCGCGGGCGCGCGACGGGTCAACCCGTTACAGATTGTTGCTTTATGGAAAATCAGGTGCCCAGATCGGCCGCTTCGGGCGGCACGTTCGCGGCGCGATTCAGCGGCGCGGCATGAAAGCCGGCGGCGGCCTTGTTGGCAGCAGCTTTGTCGGCGTCATTCAACTGGGTCTGCAGCACGCTCATGCGCTGCTTGGATTCGGAATCGCCTGCGGCCGCGGCGATGGAATACCATTTATAGGCATCCGTCAGGCTCTGCGGCACGCCGTCTCCGCGTTCATAGAGAACCGCCAGATTGAACTGGGAATCCGACAATCCCAAGGCGGCCGCCTTGGCGAACCAGCGCGCCGCATTCGCCATGTCCTTCCTGGAGGCATAGGCCACGGCCAGATTATGCATCGCCTTGCGATTGCCTTGATTGGCGGCCATTTCATACCAGTGCGCGGCCTTGGCAGGATCGGCGGTGACGCCCTGGCCGCGCTCATAGAGCGTGCCCAGACGGTATTGCGCGACGGCCTGGCCTTTCTCGGCTGCCTGGCTGAGGAATTTCACGGCTTCCGGCAAGTTGACCGGCGCGCCATTCGCGCCATCAAGCGCGCCCAGGCCAAGGATGGTGAGCGCGATCGGATTGCCGGTGTTGGCGAGCTGAATAACCTTGTCGGCGCCCGGCGCGGGGGCATTGGGCTTGGCGGGAACGGTCGCGCTGGCGGCCTTGGTGGGAGCGTTTGTGTTCGGCCTGGCGGCGGGCGTCGCATTCGCCTTGGCCGCGATATTGGTCTTGGATGCGGTCTGAGGCGTGGCGGTTTCAGGCAGCGGCTTGACGGGGGCGTTGTGAACATCGCGCGCCGCAAGCGGCGCGGTCATGCGCGACAGTGTCTCCGGATTCGCGGCGTTCGGCTGTGCGATATCCTGAATCTTCTTCTCACCTTGCGGCTTCTCACCTTGCGGCGCGACCACGAACTGGGTGGCGTTGCTGTCGGACGGACTGGGCACCTTGAATGCGGGGCCAGTAGCCTTGGCGGGATGCGGCAAGGGCACAGGGACGGCCGCGGGCTGCCTGGCGTGCTGGCTCAGCACCAGCGCCGCGCCGGCGGCCGAGGCGACCAGCATCGCCACCAGCGCCGGAAGCAGATAGCGCGGCCGGGTTTTTTCCTCGTTATCAGTGGCGGCGTCGTCCTTGCCCCAGCGGAACGCCGAAAGACGGCCGCGGCGCTCGCTTTCGGCTTTTTCGGAAGCCGCGCGCGCCGAACGGCGGGCCTGGGCCAGGAAATTCTCCGGTTCGGGCGCATCGACAAAGACATCCTCGAAATCGGGCGCGGGCGCGAAGCTTTCGGGAGACGTTTCCGGCGGAATTTCGAAAGTAAAGCCGTGCGGCGTGGCGGCTTGTGCGAAGGCATCGGTCGCTTCACCGGCATGATCATGGAAGGCCGCCGGTCCAGGCGTCGCCGCTTGAATGGGCGGCGGCGCGTCGGCATGGGGCGGGAGCTCGAAAGATTGGGGCGCTGCCTGGGCCTTTGGCGCTTCGTAAGGCGGCGGCTCGACAGGGCGCAGCACCTTGGCGCGCAGCTCCGACAGAAGCTCGTTGTGATCCCGTTCCAGCGCATCCAGACGGTGGGACATGGCCTGCAGGCTGGCGTCGAATTTCTCGGCAGGATCGTATTGCTCCAGCCGGTCGGCCATGCCGGCAACCGAGCGTTCGATACCATCCAGACGGCGTTCGAAATCCGCATCGGGCAGGCGCATTTCCAGCCGGGCGATGGAGTCTTCCAGCCGGTTCAGCGATTCTTCATGCTGGACGGCGCGCTTCTGGCCCTCGACCAGATCGGTGGCGCGCTGATTGCTGCTGGCCTCGATCTTTTCCAGCGCATGGTCCAGCGCATTGGTATTGAACTGGGCGGTCTTCTCGACCGCGGTCAGGCGCCCGTCCAGCGTATGGCTGATCGCATCCAGGCGGGTGTCCAGCGCGCGCTCGGACGCATCGACGCGCATGTCGATCGCGCGTTCGGAGGAATCAATGGAATGCTGAAGCGCCACAATGCGGCCTTCCAGCGCCCGGTCGGCGTCTTCGGCTTCGATGCGGGCCTGGCCGACGCGGGCAGCCAGCTGCTCCAGATTGGAGGTCAGCGTCACCACCTGACTGGCGGAATTGTTGGCGGTTGCCGTGATCTGGTCGGCCAGGCGGGACAGGCCCTGGTGCAGCGCCTTGACCGCATCCTTGATGCCGTCATGCGCGTTGGACCGCTCCAGCCGTTCCAGCCGGCTGCTCAAGGCCATCACGGTCTCGCCCAACTGGTCAAAGGCCTGGGCCTGCTCCCGGGCGGCGATATTCATTTCCTGGGCGGTGCGCGAGATGACGCGATTGGATTCGCCATGGCTGCGTTCGCTGGAATCCAGCCGGCGGCCCAGGCCGCGCAGCTGCTCTTCGATGCGGCGCCAGGCTTCGTTCGATTCGTTTTCGCTGCGCCCGACCCGGGCCATCATTTCTTCGGTGTCGCGGCGGCTGGCGGGAGACTGGGGCAGCCCCCAGGCGTCCAGCGGCGCGCCGGGCGCGCGATGGTCATACGGCATGGCGGAAACCTCTTCCTCCATGCCGGAAAAACTGCGCAGAATCCGGCGTGTAAGCCATTCGCCGACCGACAGGCCCTCGCGCCGGGCGGCCGCACGGGCTGCTTCCCGCGCCTCTGGCGGGATGCCGGCCACATTCCAGGGAAGCTCCGCGCGCATTTCGACTCACTGGCACCGCACACCCGCTACAGAAAGTACCGGGGGCCACATATAGTGTAAAGGAATGTTGACCAAACGAGCGGCTGTCCCGGCCAACCTGTGCTTACTCATGCACAGATTGTTGTGATGTTTTGCTTAATGCCGGGTAAATGCCCCTAATTATTGTCCGCCTTCCGTCCCTCGCAGGCGCAGCGGCGGACCAGCCGGTACGACCGGGGCGGCCTGGGCGGCAGCCGGACTGGCCCAGCTTGTGACCGCATTGGCGGGGCCTTGGGGCCGGGGCGGGGGCAGCCCCATATCGGTGGAAAACAGCACGGCGACATAGACCGTGTCACCGTTCACCGCCGCGCCCACCCCGGCATGGTCATAATCGGCAAAGGCCATGTTGTCCCGATGGGGCGGGCTCTTGAGCCATTCGTCCAGGAAGCGGCGGGCAAAGTCCTCAACCGCCACGCCGCTCTGTTTGGTGTAATGCTGGGCCGCGAGATTTTCCCCCAGCAGCCCCTGCCATTTGGCGTCTTCCTGCATCAGCAGCGTGGCGCTGGTGGCGCCATCCGGTCCCTGATGGGCCAGGTAATTCTTGGCGGCCATGTCATTGGCCCGCGCCCGCGCCACCTTGGCAAGTTCCGCATCGACGGCCAGGGGCCGGGCCTTCGGGTCGAGCTTCAGACGTTCTTCCTCCACCAGGTCGGCGATCCGATGCTCAAGCGCCACCATCTGGGTCCTGGGATCAGGCGGCGGCGGGGGCGCCGGCGGGACATGGGCGCAAGCCGAAAGCGCCAGCGCAGCCAAAAGGAGAAATGCCGGGCTCTTCATGATCAGGCGGGAAGTATCTCGAACAGACCGGCCGCGCCCATGCCGCCGCCAATGCACATGGTGACCACGCCCCATTTGGCGCCGCGCCGCCGTCCCTCGATCAGGATGTGGCCGGTCAGCCGCGCGCCGGTCATGCCGTAAGGATGGCCGATGGAAATGGCGCCGCCATTCACATTGGTCTTGGCGGGGTCCAGCCCCAGCACATCCATGCAATAGACGGTCTGGCTGGCAAAGGCTTCGTTCAGCTCCCACAGATCGATATCGTCCACCTTCAGACCGTGGCGATCCAGCAGGCGCGGCACCGCCTTGATGGGGCCGATGCCCATTTCATCGGGCTCGACGCCGGCCACCGCAAAGCCCCTGAAGACGCCCATCGGCTTCAGGTTCTTTTTCGCCGCCGTCTCTTCGCTCATCAGCACACATGCCGAGGCGCCATCGGCGAACTGCGAGGCATTGCCGGCGGTGACATATTTGCCTTGCGCAACCTGCTGGCCGCCGGCATGCACCGGCTTCAGCGCCGCCAGTCCTTCCAGCGTGGTGTCGGGACGGTTGCACTCGTCACGATCGACGGTGACATCGACCATGCTCTCGGCGCCGCTGGTCTTGTCCACCTTCTTCATTTTGGTGGCCAGCGCCACGATCTCGTCCTTGTACTTGCCGGCCTCTTGCGCGGCGGCGGTGCGCTGCTGGCTCTGAAGCGCATAAGCGTCCTGGCGTTCGCGG
Organism: Rhizomicrobium sp.; assembly: GCA_035547275.1. Taxonomy (GTDB): domain Bacteria; phylum Pseudomonadota; class Alphaproteobacteria; order Micropepsales; family Micropepsaceae; genus Rhizomicrobium. The sequence goes on along the minus strand of DASZVQ010000072.1, from coordinate 7,180 downwards.
CTGATGCCATAGCGCTCGGCGACAATCTCGGCGGTCTCGATCATGGTCATCCACAGCGCCGGCTTGACGGCAAGCAGATGTTCTTCGGTGAAATTCCTGAGATTGATGCCGCCCATCTGCACCAGTGAGATCGACTCCACGCCCGCGCCCACGGCGATATCGGTCCCGTCGGTCATGATCTGCTGGGCGGCCATGGCGATGGCGTTGAGTCCGCTGGAACAATAGCGGTTGATGGTGACGCCCGCGGTGGAAACCGGGCAGCCCGCCCAGATCGCGCTCTCACGGGCGATATTGTTGCCGGTGGCGCCTTCGGGAAAGCCGCAGCCCATATAGACATCCTCAATCTCATCCGGCGCGATACCGGCGCGTGCGATCGCGTGCTTGACGGCATGGCCGCCCATCACCGCGCCATGGGTCTGGTTGAAGCCGCCGCGCACGGATTTGGCGAGGCCGGTTCTTGCGGTGGAAACAATGACGGCCCGTCTCATCTCGTCTGTCTCATGCGGAAGTTCCCGAAGGAAGGCATGGGACACTAGCCGTTCAGGCGTTTGGCTGCCAGTGCGGGGTAGCGCAGGGTGAAGGTGATGGCCAGTGCCAGTGCGATCACACTGACTGCGACACTTCCATAAAGGGGCAGGCGCGGATCGAAGGCCACCGCGCCATCCGCCAGCGTCATGGCCAGGAAGGCCGCTGTCCATACGGCTGAGACAAGATAATTGACTTTGATGAACAGAGCCGGCGGCCATCCCGCCTCGCGCGGATCAAGCCGCGCATACGCCATGGAGAAAGGACGTTTCAGCAGCAGCGGTACACCTAAAAGCAGGAACATGAAGGTCGCCGCAAGGAAGCGCACGGTCGCCAGCGGCAGGTTGGGGTCCAGAAATCCGCGGCCCAGCGCCAGGACGGCGAACAGCAGGAAGCTGCCGGCGTCCAGCAGCCTGAGCGAGGGGCTTTCGACAAAATCGCGGATGGTGACGACAAAGGCGGCGGCGAAGGCCATCCACAGCGCCAGATCGGCGGACAGGCGCGAGAGGACCGCAAAGAGAAGAAATGGCGCAAAGCCGATGACCAGATTCATGCGCCCCTCAACACGCGCTTTTGCGCCCAAAGAAACGGGGCGCGGATTGCTCCGCGCCCCGCCATTTCGGCAAAACCGTTACTGCGCGGGCGCCGGCGCGGCGGCGGCCGTGGTGGGATTGGCCTTGGCCTTGGCGAAATAGCCCCACAGCCGCACCACGCGCGCGCTAGCGGGATTGGGCTGGTTGATGCCGGCGAAGGTCGTGACGGCCGCCTGATACTGGCCGGACGCGGTCTGCGCCATGCCGATCACCATGTCGGCTTCCGTCGGATCGGTGGCGCCGCCCTTGGACTTGGCCAGCTGGGCCGCGGCGATGGCTTCCGGATACATGCCATAGCCATAAAGCGCTTCCGCCAGCTTCACATTGTACTGGCCGTTCTGCTTGCTGCCGGCCGCGATCTGGGCGGGCATGGTCTTTTTGTCGGCGTCCGCCTTGGCGGTGTTGTCGGGGAAGCCCGTGCCGCCCAGCTTCTGGGCCTGAACGCTGTCGCCATAGAAGGCCAGGCGGCTGGCGGTCGAGCCGATCAGCGAGGCGTCGGACGGGCTAATTTTTCCGGCCTGCAGGAACATCAGGCGGCCCATATAGACATAGTCGATGTCGCGCATGCCCTTGGTGGTCAGCGCCACGCCATCGATCTGGTTCCAGTCTTCCGGCTGGCCATAATCGGCGACCAGCGTTTCCAGCGTCTTCTCGGCGCCCGCTTCGTCCTTCTGCTTGACCTGCGCGGCCAGCACGACATCGAGATCATTGCGCTCCGGCGTCTTGCCGGCCGCGGTGGCGGCATCGATATTCTTCTGCGCCAGCGCGGCGGCGCCGGCATAGTCGCCGCCCAGATAAAGGGCCTGGGCGATCAGTGCCATGTCGGAGGCTGGCGGCGGCGGCGTGGTGGCTTCATACAGCTTGGCGTATTTGGCGGCCTTGTCATTGTGCTTGGCGCGCAGCGCCAGCTGCAGGGCGGCGCGGTAGACCGGGCTCTTGTCGGCGTCGGGAATCACGGAGGGATCGGTGTCGGCGGCGGCTTCGGCGTCCACATCCGCCGCATCCAGGTCGCCCATCCCGACATGCACGCTCATGGAGAAGCGGTCGATCATCAGATCGTCATAGGGGGTGCGGTCGGAGACCTTCTTGGCATCGGCCAGCGCGGCGAGGGCGGCCGGATAATCCTTCTTGTTGTTCGCGGTCTGGGCAGCGGACAGGCTCTTGAGCACGGACGAGCTGATTTTCGGGGCCTTGGCGTCCGCGGCAAAGGCCGAGCCTGACATTGCGCCAAGCATGAGGCCTGCCGTCAGGGCGGCGAGGAGGAATTTGCTTTTCATGAAAGTCGTCCCTTTTTGATGCGGCCAGCCGTGGCCGGCGAAGAAGCCCCTGTTGGGTGTCCTATTGTGAGCGGATTTGCAACTTTACTGTGGCGAAGCGCTGTTTCCAATAAGGCTCTCCCGATGCGGGATGTTGCACTGCAACAAGCTTTTGACGCGACGGGCGCGCGATGGGGTGAGGACTTTTTCGGGGAACGCTGGCAACGTGGACCGGGTTTCCCAGAGTGCAGGCATGGCGCAAGATCTTTTCCGGCTGGACGGCAAAACCGCTTTTGTTTCAGGCAGTCGCGGCCATCTGGGGACGGCGATGGCGCGGGCGCTGTGCGAGGCCGGCGCCCATGTGATCGTCAATGGGCGCGACGCCGGCGCCTTGCAGCAATTTGCCGCTGGTCTTGCCGGTGAAGGTTTCTCGGTCGAGGCGGCTGCTTTCGACGCGCATGATGTCGCGACAATTCGCGACTTTTTTGGGCAACGCAAGCGCCTGGATGTGCTGGTCGCCAATATCGGTTTCATGGAGGGCCGTGCCTTTGAGGATCTGGCGCCCGAGGATTTCGCCGCCACCTATGGCGCGACCGTGATCACGGCGTTCGAGACCGTGCGCGCGGCACGCCCGGCGCTGAACGCCGCCGTGGCGGCGGGTGGCGATGCCAGCGTCGTCACCGTTTCCTCCATGTACGGCCGGGTCTCTCCGGATGGACGGCTTTACGACCGGCGTCAGCAGCAAAGCCCATTTCATTATGGTCCGGCCAAGGCGGGGCTTGAGCAGTTGACCCGCCATCTCGCTGCTGAGCTGGGGCCGGAAGGGATTCGCGTCAATGCCCTGGTGCCGGGCGCGTTCCCGAAAGCCGGCAAGATGCCGCCCGGCCTCGAAGTCCGGCTGGCCGAACGCACTATGCTGGGCCGCATCGGCGAGCCCCACGAAATCGCCGGTCCGCTGCTGTTCCTGGCCTCGCCGGCTTCCACCTATGTGACGGGCGCCAGCCTGGTTGTTGACGGCGGCTGGACTGCATGGTGAGTCCGTCCGGCTTCAGATAAAGGAAGCGAATGGCGTTTCTGTCCTCGTTCCGTATCGGCCAGCAGACGATCTATCCCGAAGAGCTGCATGAGCGGCTCAAGAGTTTCACCCTGCTGGAAAATGTAGGTGACGCGGCGCTGCGCAATCTCCTGTCGGAAGCCAATTGGTTTGCGCTGCCGGGGGGCATGCTCCTGGAACGCGGCGGTGAAAACAATGCCGCGCTGTTTCTGGTGGTGACGGGAAGCCTGGGCGTCTTTGTCGAGGGCGAACAGGGCCAGCGTCAGATGGTGGCCCATGTCCCCGCCGGTGAGACGGTGGGCGAGATGTCGCTGATCGCCGGCTCCAGCAATCATGCCGCCCAGCTGGTGGCGCTGCGCGATACCGAATTGCTGCGCATCTCACCCGATGGTTTCGAGGCGCTGATCGCCCGCCATCCCCGGGTGATGATGAACCTGATGCAGATGCTGGTGAAGCGGCTGAAGGACGCCAATCGCGGCCGCTCCGCCGCGTCGCGGGCAAAGACGTTCGCCATCGTGCCCCTGCAGGATGGCCTCGGCGAAGTGCCCGTCGCCCAGCGCCTGGCCAATGCGCTGGCCGGCATGGGCTGCCGCGCCGCGGTGCTGGACGCCAATGCCTCCGACCAGACCGCGGAATGGTTCAACAGCTTCGAGGCCGCGCACGACATCGTCTTTTATCGCGGCGACGCGCCCGACAGTCCCTGGACGCATCTGTGCCTGCGCCAGGCCGACCGCATCTTCCTTCTGGCACGGGCCAATCAGCCGCTGCCGCTGGCGCCGCTCGACCTGCCGGCGTTCAAGGCGCGCGCCTCGGGCCTGCCGCAGCTGCTGTTGCTGCATCCCGATGGCGCCAGCGCCGTGCTGCCGGACCATTTTTCGGTGCGGAGCGGGTTGTTCCGCGCCCACCATCATCTGCGCGCCGGCCATCAGGCCGATGTGGCGCGGGTGGCGCGCTTCATCGCCGGACGCGCCGTGGGGCTGGTGCTGGCTGGCGGCGGGGCGCGGGGCTTCGCTCATATCGGCATCATCAAGGCGCTGAAGGAGGCCGGTGTTCCCTTCGATCAGCTGGGCGGCACCTCGATGGGCGCCATCATCGCCGCGGGGATCGCGCGGGAATGGGGGCTTGAGGAGATGCGCGAGCGCATGCGCGCGGTCTTTGTCGATGACAATCCGCTATCGGATTTCACCTTGCCGCTGATCGCGCTGGTCCGGGGCAAGAAGGTCAGCAAGAGGCTGCGTGAACATTTCGATGAAGTGGCAATCGAGGAATTGCCGTTGCCCTATTTCGCGGTGTCGTCCGACCTCACCACCGGCCGCATCCATATCCATCGCGATGGCGCATTATGGCGAGCGCTGCGCGCCAGCGTGGCGTTGCCCGGCATTTTGCCGCCGGTGACCCATCACGGTCACCTTCTGGTCGATGGCGGGGTAATGAACAACCTGCCGGTGGATGTGATGCGCGAACAGGCGGGCGGGGCGGGGCCGATCATCGCCTGCGACATCACCGGCGAAATCGATCTCCAGGCCCAGGACAGCCGTTATGGCGAGCGGCCCTGGTGGTGGCTGATCGGCCAGCGCATGCGCGGCAATCCCTCCATCGTGTCCATCCTGATGCGCTCGGGCACGGTGGGTTCGGAAGCCCAGCGCCGCATCGTGCGCGAGCAATGCGACTATCTGATCGAGCCGCCCATGCCCGACATCGGATTGCGCGACTGGAAGCGGTTCGACCAGGCGATCCAGGAAGGTTATGACACCGCCCGCGCCTGCATCGAGAAGAACGGGATTCCGCTGACCCATGTCATGGGCGATGGACCCGGGATGCCGCTGCCGCATCTGATGATGGCGACTTAGATCGAGTTGTCGGGCGGGCTGTTCGTGTTGTCGGATGGCAGCTCCTGATGCTTGAGAAGGTCATAGCGGCGTCCGTCCGGTCCGGTCAGGATGGCGCCGTCCAGCTGCGGCGCGCCAAATTCGGCGTGATGTTCCGTGATCGCCAGATGGCCTTCGCCCTTGGGGCCTTGCAAGGTCACGTCATAGCTGTCGCGGGCCAGGCCCGGCATCCAGGAAAAGACATTGCCTTCCACGCCGGTGATCACCGGGTCTTCGCCCAGCACCTGCTGGGCCATGCCGTCATGGCGCACCAGATCGACTGCCAACCGGTATGCCGGATTGTGGCGATAGCCTTCCCACAGATACCAGGCGCCATAGGCCGCGGCCAGAATGGGAGGAACCGTCACAATCAAGAGCAGGATCAGGCAGCCGGTGAGGCAGCCGTTGCGGCGTGGCGGGAGATATTGCGGCGGCGTGGAGGAGGCGAGGGTCATGGCGTCATACCAGCACAGGCTTTAGATTGCGGCTAGAGGTCGCCACGCTGGCGGGAGCCAGGGCGGCAGGATAAGAGAATTCCATGGCAATTGATTACGACGACATGATGCAGTCCGGCTCAAGCGGCCTGCGTGCGTCCTATGACGAAAAGGATGTCATGCTCTATGCCCTGGGCGTGGGCATGGGCCGCAATCCGCTGGACGAGCGGGAGCTGCCATTCGTCTATGAAAATAATGGCCTCAAGGTGGTTCCCACCTTCGCCAGCGTGATCAATCGCGGCGAGGCGCCGCCCGAGCGCCAGCGCATGCCGCAGAAATCCGAAATCAATTTCGCGCTTGTCGTGGATGGCGAGCGGCGCATTACCATCCACAAGCCGCTGCCCCCCAGATGCGAAGTGGTGGCCGAGGAACGCTATCTGGACATTCTGGACAAGGGCGAAGGCAAGGGCGCCGTCCTGATCCAGGAACGGGTGGTGCGCGAGGCCGCCAGCAACGACAGGCTCTTCACCATCGTCTCGTCCATCTTTGCGCGCGGCGATGGCGGCTTTGGCGGCAAGCCCCATGGCGGGCCCGAGCTGCACGCGATTCCCGAACGCGCCCCCGATCTGGTGACGGAATGCGACACCCGTCCCGACCAGGCTTTTCTCTATGCGTTGTCGGGCGACCGCAACCCGCTGCATCGCGATCCGGCCTTTGCCAGAATGGTGGGCTTTCCCCGGCCGATCCTGCATGGGCTTTGCTCTTACGGCACCGCCTGTCGCGCGGTGCTGTCGACGGTTGGCGAATATCAGCCCGAGCGCATCAAGCAGTTCGATGTGCGCTTCTCCAAGCCGGTTTTTCCCGGCGAAACGCTGGTGGTGGAGCTGTGGCAGGACGGCGGCACGATTTCCTACCGCGCCAGTGTCAAGGAACGGCCCGGCACCGTCGTGCTGAACAATGGCCAATGTCTTCTGTCATGACGTGCCAGCTTGCTTGAAGATCCCATTCAAACCGCCGAGGCGCTGATCGCGGATGGCAGGGCCAGCGAGGCGGCGCGCGACTTGCGGGCGCGGCTCAACGCTGGGCGGGGTGGCCTGCTGGCGCGGATCACCCTGGTGAAGGCGTTGCTGGCGGCGGAGGACACCGCCGGCGCCCTGGCGGAGGCGCGCGAGGCGGTCTCGCTCAATCCCAATATCGCGCCCGCCGTTCTGGCGCTGGGCGAGGCGTTGCTGGCCGCCGATCTTTTGCCCGCCGCGATCGCCGAATTGCAGCGGGCGCTGCGGCTCGATCCAGGTCTGTCGCGCGCCCGCGCGCTGATCGCCAGCGCCTGGCTGAAAGCCGGCGAGGCTGACAAGGCGCTGGAGGCCCTGCGGGAGCTGGACGATCCGCCAGCCACCATGGTCGCGGCGGCCAAGGCCCTCAAAACCGCGCCGCGTTCGGACCCTGGCTA
>DASZVQ010000071.1:0-1554 GCA_035547275.1 Rhizomicrobium sp. | reverse complement strand
CCGATGCCAACGCGCCGGTGATCTATGCCGCGCCGGGCAAGAGCTATGACGATTTCCAACTGGCCTATGCGCTGGACCTGCTGCGCGGCAAGGAGACGGTGGCCTCGGTCACGCGCGACTCCAAGAGCTGATCGTGCGATCGCGGAATTAGAGGGGCATCATGAAGCTTTACATGCATCCGGTCTCCACCGTCTGCAGGCCGATCCGTCTGTTGGCCGCGGAAAACAATGTCCCGCTGGAAGAAGAGCTGGTCGATCTGATGACCGGCGCGCATATGCAAGGGCCCTATGCCGCGCTCAATCCCAACCGGCAGGTGCCGCTTCTGGTCGATGGCGATCTGGCCATGACGGAAGGTTCGGCGATCCTGAAATATATCGCCGAAAAGCACGGTCTTTCCGCCTATCCGGCCGACATCAAGAAACGCGCCAAGATCAACGAGGCGATGGACTGGCTGAACACCGGCTTCTATCGCGACTTCGGTTACAATCTGGTCTATCCGCAGCTTTTCCCGCACCACAAGCGGCGCAGCGACGAATGCCATGAAGGCACCATCGCCTGGGGCCAGGAAAAGTCGCGCAAGTGGCTGCAGCTTCTGAACGATCACTGGCTGGGGCCGGACAGGGATTGGCTGGTCGGCAACGAGTTGACGATTGCCGATTATTTCGGCGCCGGGCTGGTCAGCATCGGCGAATTCATCGGCTGCGATTTCAGCCCCTGGCCCAATGTCCAGCGCTGGCTGAACAATCTGAAGAAGCTCAAACATTGGGACGAGGTCAACCAGGTGTTCGCCGGCATCGTGGCGAACAACAAGGGCAAGGCCTTCGCCGCGGTTTAGGGTCGGTGTTCGGTCAGCCGCCTCTGTCTAACGCCTTGCTCATCTGGCGCTTGATATATTCGCGCTGGGTGACCAGGAAATCGCCGCCCGGCAGGCTGTAGAGCGCGCGCAGATAGGCGAGGTCGGTGTCGGTGATGTGGGCCGCGCTGGCGCCGCAATCCCTGGCCAGAAGGTTGGAGATGCTCAGCAGCCCGGCGCAGCGGTCCAGCGAATCCGGCTGGGTCAGCGCGATCAGGGCGATGTAATCGGCCAGCGCCCCCACTTCATAGTCGTACAGCTTGCCGGGCTCGGCCAGGATCAGCACATTGAAGAAGCTGCTGTTCTGGCCGTCGCGAGCGCGGGCGCTTTTGGCGCCACCGGGCGCGGAACAACGGACGCTGATCTCGTGCCCGTCCCTGGACCGGATCGCGATGGCCCCCGTCACCGGGCATTTGCCGACATCGATGGTGCCGCCGCCGTCATAACCCAGCGCCATGTGCCGGTTGCTGCTTTCGACCAGGGTCGTGTACCAGGCCTGGATGGGATGGCTGACCCTGGCCAGCGCGTCGCCCTCGGCCCTGGTCTGGTGATAGCCCAGATAGATGGGATCGCTCCGGCGCAGATTGTCGATCAGCGCCTGGGGCCGAGTGGTGAAGACGATCTCGATATTGGGGTGGCAGGCGGGATCGGCATCGACGGGCGCGCCCACCGCCCCGGCGATGTCGCGGATGCGCCGGGTG
>DASZVQ010000070.1:0-3753 GCA_035547275.1 Rhizomicrobium sp. | reverse complement strand
CGCAAGCCGATTTCGACGCCGTGATCGAAGCCTTGGCCAAGGGCGAAAGTGTCGCGGCCGCCATCAGGCCCCATGTGAAGAAGACCGCGCCCGGCTCGCTGATGGACCATCGCCGGCGCATCGCCACCATCTTTTCCGCCGCCACCGTGGAAGGGGTGCTGGAACGGCTGGACCGTGATGGCAGCGAATTCGCGCGCGACGCCGCCCAGACCATCCGGGCCATGTCACCCACCAGCGTCAAGCTTGTGTTTCGCCAGATTCACGAAGCGGCGCAGCTGGACCTGAGACGGTGCCTGGCCATGGAATACCGCCTGGCGCTCCGCCTGCTGGCCGGCCACGATTTCCGCGAAGGCGTGCGCGCCGCGCTGGTGGACAAGGATCGCGCGCCCAAATGGCAACCGGCTTCGCTGGCGGGCGTTGGCGACGTGACGCCGTTCTTCGCGCCGCTGGGAACACGCGAACTATTTTCATAAAAGCATTTACGACTTGTTTGCCATGTTCCGACACACTTGTCCCGTCTGGAGAAGTGTTGCCATTGCAACCGCGCGTTTTACGCGTCCTTAAGACCTCACCCTTAGTCTGGCCATAACAACAGGTGGGCCCTGCAAAAAGCGGGGAATGAAGATGACAGCAATGGCCAAGCCGCAGACCGCGGTGGCGCTGGGTAATGCGCCGTCGGTCCGCAAACATTATCTCGAGACTCTCAATCTCGTGGAGCGGCTGCATCGTCAGTTGCTGGACGTGATCAAGGATGAACTGGACCGCCGCGACGAGCGCGAGATCAATTCGGTCCAGGCGCTGCTTCTGTTCAATGTCGGCGACCAGGAACTGACCGCCGGCGAACTTCGCACCCGCGGCCACTATCTGGGCTCCAATGTCAGCTACAATCTCAAGAAGCTGGTGGAAGGCGGTTATATCCATCACGAGCGTTCGGAAGCTGATCGCCGCTCGGTGCTGGTGCGGCTGACCCGCAAGGGCGAGGCGGTGCGCGACATGCTGCGCGAGCTGTTTGACCGCCATCTGGGTTCGCTGGAAGCGGTGGGCAATGTCGGGGCCGAGCATCTGGAAAGCCTGAATGTCACCCTCAAGCGCCTGGAGCGCTTCTGGATCGATCAGGTCCGCTTCAGGCTCTGATCCGACTCAAGCTATCGTCAGTCCATGAGAGGGCTGATTTCCCGTCATGTGCGTTTCTACACCGCGCTGGCCTGTGGCGCGGTCGCGTTCGGCGTTGCCCGGGCGCTGAAACTGCCCGCGCCGCTGCTGGCCGCGGGCGATGTCTTCTATCTGATCTTCCTGCTGCTGTGCCTGGTGCTGGTCGCCCGGCAATCCTCCGCCGACCTCAAGACGCGCGCCAAGAGCGAAGACGAGGGCATCGCCGTCGTCATGCTGATCGTCCTGGCGACCATGGGTTATTTCTGTTTCGCGGTGTTTGCCGCGCTGAACAAGAAGCATGGCGGGATCGACCCGTTGCCGCTGATCCTGGCCGGCATTGGCGCGCCGCTGGGCTGGCTGGCGCTGCAGGTGGTGATGGCCTTCCATTATGCCGATGTGCACTATTTCGACGATCCCGACGTCGCGGGCGATGAGGGTGACCTGCAATTCCCCGGCGAAGGCGATCCGGGGTCGTGGGATTTCCTCTACTATTCCTTCGTGGTCGGGATGACCTGCCAGGTCAGCGATGTGCAGGTGCTGACCACGTCGATGCGCAAGCTCACCCTGTTTCATGGCGTGGTGTCGTTCTTTTTCAACACCGTCTTCATCGCCATGGCCGTGAACGCCGGCGTGGCATTGGCAAGCTGAACGAAAGCACCAGGGTTATTTGGAAAATCGCCACGGTATCAACGCGCTCACGCGCTTTTTGTATTCGGCATAACCGGGCCGGCGCGCGTCGATCGTGTCTTCCATCAGGCTGATGCCCGAAACCTGCAGCAGCAGCACCGTCACCGCGATCGGTGACAGCACCAGCCACCAGCGATGTGCCGCGGCAAAGCCCAGCAGGAAGAAGCCCCACCACATCAGGCTCTCGCCGAAATAGTTGGGATGGCGCGACCAGGCCCACAGTCCCCGATCCAGCACCTTGCCCCGGTTCGCCGGATCGTTGCGGAAGCTGGCCAGCTGGAAGTCGGCCACAGCCTCGAACAGCAGCCCGGCTGCGGCCAGGGCGGCGCCCACATAGTCCAGCCAGCCCATGGGCGCCCGGCTGGACACAACCGCCGCCACGGTGGGAGCCGCGATGAACCAGATGAGAATCGCTTGCAACAAGAACACCTGAATCAGGCTGACCCACCACCAGTTGCGACCGGCCTGCCGCCGCATCGCGGCGTAGCGGTGATCCTCGCCCTGGTGGCGGGACCAGATATGGGCCGCAAGCCGCAGGCCCCACAGATTCACCAGGAAAATAACGGTAGCGGCGCGGTCCCCGCCCGGATGGCCCAGCCAGGCGGCGATATCGGTGACGCCGGCGATGCCCGGTCCCCAGAAGATGTCGATGATGGAAACGTCGCGGCCCTTCAGCGACACTAGCCACAGAAGGGCGGTGCAAGCGAGCGAAAAGACCAGGCCCCAAAGCGGTGCTGTCATGTGACAAATTGCGTGGAATCAAACACTTCTTTCGGGCTAGGGTACATTCTTCCTGTGGTGGTCGGCACGAGAAGTTCCATGGCTTTTTCCTACCAGTCCAGTTTCCGCGATGCGCTCTCGGCCCTCAAGCGCGAGGGCCGCTACCGGGTATTCGCCGACATTTTGCGCGAGCGGGGCGCCTTTCCCAAGGCAGGGCTGCACGATCCCGACTCCACTTATACCGACAACAAGGGCCGGCCGATCACCGTCTGGTGTTCCAACGACTATCTCAACATGGGCCAGCATCCCAAGGTGCTGGCGGCGATGCATGAGGCGGTCGATGCGGTGGGCGCCGGTTCGGGCGGCACCCGCAACATTTCCGGCACCACCCATTACCATGTCGAGCTGGAACGCGAGCTGGCCGACCTGCATGGCAAGGAAGCCGCGCTGCTGTTCACCTCGGGCTTTGTTTCCAACGACGCCACCCTGGCGACCCTGGCCAAGATCCTGCCGGGCCTGATCATCTTCTCGGATGAGCTGAACCACGCCTCGATGATCGAGGGCATCCGCCATGGCGGCACCGCCAAATATGTCTTCCGCCACAACGATGTGGAGCATCTGGAGGAACTGCTGAAGGCGGCCAATCCCGCGGCGCCCAAGCTGATCGCTTTCGAGAGCGTCTATTCCATGGAAGGCGAGTTCTCGCCCACCGCGGCGATCTGCGACCTGGCCGACAAGTATGGCGCGCTCACCTATATCGACGAGGTTCACAGCGTGGGCATGTACGGCCCGCGCGGCGCCGGCGTGGCGGCGCGCGATGGCACCATGCACCGCATCGATATTGTCGAGGGCACCCTGGCCAAGGCGTTCGGCGTGATGGGTGGCTATATCGCGGCGTCGGCCGAACTGGTCGATTGCATCCGCAGCTTCGCGCCCGGCTTCATCTTCACCACCTCCATCGCCCCGGCCATCGCCGCCGGCGCGCTGGCCTCGATCCGGCACCTCAAGTCCAGCGATGCCGAACGCACCGCCCTGGCCGACCGCGCTGCCTCGCTGAAGCAGAAATTCGCCGCTGCCGGCCTGCCGGTAATGGAAAGCCACAGCCATATCGTGCCGCTGATGGTGGGCGATCCCGCCCTGTGCAAGCAGGTTTCGGACGCGCTGCTGAAGGATCACGGCGTCTATGTCCAGCCG
>DASZVQ010000069.1:0-29337 GCA_035547275.1 Rhizomicrobium sp. | reverse complement strand
TGTCACGGCCAGGCCGGGTGCAACCGCGAAACAAAAGACCAGCGCCGGGGCTGGCAGGCCGGGCATCACCAGCAGCGCGCCGCCGCCCCATGCCGTGCCGGTATAAAAGAGGAGCATGCGCAAATCGGCCGCTGCCTCCTCCAGCGGCATGCGCCGCGGCGCGCGGGCATAGCCGCGGATGAAATTGCGGGTCATGGCGATGATCCCCAGCAGTACAAGCGCCGCCCAGGCGAAATCGGCTTTCAACGTGCCGCCACCACTTGCGCCTGCCCAAACAAGCGCCAACGCGCCGGTCAACATGAGCGCGAGGCAGACAACCGGCGAGCGCCCCAGGAAATGCGACAGTTCAAGATCGCGGCCGGCTTCCCGATGAAGCCCGGACAGGCGCTCCAGCGCCTCGAACGGCGGGGCGGCGTCACGGAAACTTTTTGCAAGGCGCGCAGGATCGAAAGCCGGGCGGGAAGAGTTCAACTCGGTGAGGGCCATTTTGACGCCTCTGTTCTCGCGAAATACCGCGTTTCACCAATAATCAATGCCGGTCAGCGTTAAGACTCACATGCTTAACAATGTATTAATGGGAACCGGGACATGATTCGTCCAGCATCGGGCCATATGGGCATTGCCATGCCGTCGATCACCATCTTCGATCTGGAATACACGGCCTGGGAGTGTTCGATGGCCAGGTCCTGGCTTTCGCCCGGCGAATTCCGCGAAGTGGTGCAGATCGGGGCGGTCCGGCTGGACGCCAACAGCTTTGTCCTTCAGGCCGAGTTCGAGGTGCTGGTCCGCCCGCGCTTCAATCCGCTGCTCTCGCCCTATTTCGAGAAACTTACCGGCATCACCAACCCCCAGATTGCGGATGCGGGCGTGGATTTCCGCACCGCCTATGACCGTTTCCTCGCCTTCGCCGGGGATTGTCCCATCGCCGCTTTCGGCCGTGACGAGCGGGTGCTGGAAGAAAATCTGCGCCTTTATGGCATTCATGACGCAAAGCCGCTGCCGCTGTTTTATGACCTGCGGGGCTGGTTTGCGGTGCAGGGGCTTGATCCGCGCGGGCGTCATTCCTGCGAGATCGCGCCGGCCCTGGGTGTGCCTTTTGTCGGACGCAGCCACAACGCGCTGGACGATGCCAGAAGCCTCGCCGCCGGCATGGAAGCGATCGCCGCGCGCGGCGCTCTCAAGCCGGCGGCCTGACGCGCCATGACCTTTGAAGCCGAGCGGCTGATCGCGCTGCTGGATCTGAAGCCGCATCCCGAAGGCGGCCACTTCAGGGAAACCTTTCGCGACGGCAATGTTGGCCGCGCCCATTCCACCGCCATCTATTTCCTGCTCAAGGCTGGCGAGATGTCGCGCTGGCATCGCGTCGACGCGGCCGAAGTCTGGCATTTTTATCGCGGCGCGCCGCTGGAATTGTGCATCGGCAAACAGGCCTATGTCCTGGGTCCCGAGATAGACGAGGCGCAGGCGCCACAGATCGTGGTGCCGGCGGGCGCCTGGCAATCGGCGCGATCCCTGGGCGAATACACGCTGGTAGGCTGCACGGTCGCGCCCGGCTTTGAATTCGCGCATTTCGAAATGGCGCCGGACGACTTCGAGCCATAGTCCGGCGGGACGAAGGACATCCGCCAATCCGCCACGGATTTTTTGCGGCGCACACTGGCAAAGTGTGGCGCATTGTCGATTGACGCCGCGCGGCCTCGCCGCGCATGGTCGCGTCCAATAACAGCTGCCAGGGATCTCGCATGAAAAAACGGTATTTCGCGCTCGCCACGCTTGTGCTTGGTCTGATGACCACGGCCGCCTTCAGCCAGGCCGACCGCCTCGCCATCCAGTCACAGCCCGCTCATGACGGCAGTCCGGCCTGGCATCTGGGGCCGTCCTATCCCGATCCCACCGGCTTTACCCTGGTCGATTCCGACGGCACCGTGCATGTGATCCCGCGCGAGGAGCGCCGCGCCATGATGGGCGGGGCGCCGCGCGTGCCTGGCGGCGATGCCGGGCCTCCTTGCAGCCACTCCATCATCTGCGGCAGGAAGGGCGGCTTTGCGCGCAGCGCGCTCGCCCGTGTCGAGTGGGATCAGACCATGGGCTACAAATTCTCCTATCCCTATGCGGTGCCCAAGGGCATCGGCGGCATCCCCTCGGTGGCGCTGGATTCGAAAGGCTATCTGTGGGTGTTCAAGCGCTCCCCCGCCGGCGTGGTTCAGCTGATGAAGTTCGATCCCAGCCACAGGCTGGTGCTGCAGGTTCCTGAAAGCGTGATCGGTCATCAGGACAAGGCTCATGGCATGGCGGTGGACAGGAATGACAATGTCTGGATCACCGACAATGGCCAGGCGACGGTGATGAAGCTGTCGCCCGAGGGCAAGCTGTTGATGACCATTGGCATCAAGGGCCATCGTGGCGACTGGGACGAGGCCAAGGGTCAGCGTCTGTTGTGGCAGCCGGTGATGGTGGCGTTCGGCCCCACCGGCGATGTCTACATCGCCGAGGGTCATGCCAATGAGAGCCCCAATGACGTGGACAGTGACGATCCCACTAACAATATCGGCGCCGCGCGCATCATTCACCTGACCGCCGACGGCAAGTTCGTCGGCCAGTGGTTCGGTGACGAGGTCGGGCAGGGCAAGTTCGATTCCGCCCATGGTCTGGCGGTCGATCCCAAGTCCGGAGATGTGTGGATCGGCGATCGCGAGCAGTATCGCATCGTTGTCTATACCGGTGATGGCCGCTTCGTGAAGACGCTGCAGATGAAGAACCTGGTCTGCGCGCTCAACTTCGACCGTGAAGGCAATCCCTGGATGGCTTCGGGCCAGGATGGCCAGTTCCTCAAGCTCAATCATGACGGCAAGGTGCTGGGCGCGGTCGGCAATGGCATGGGCATCGGCAAGGGGCAGTTCACCGAGGCCAGCTACTGGTCGTTCGATCCGCATGACAATCTGATCGCCGGCGACACCAGCGTGGGCCGCGTCACGGTGATGAGCAAGTAAAAGTACGTCATGTCATGGCCGGGCTGGCTTAGCTTTTCTTATGAGCGTCAGCGAATTGGAAAAGCTTGCCCTATGCGAGCGTCAGCGAGCGTGTGGCCCGGCCATCCATGACCAAGCTCCATGATGGATGGCCGCCTCAAGGGCGGCCATGACATTCTGGACGTTTGCTACTTGATCGCCATGTCGCGGGGCGATGCCGCAAGCAGCCGGCTCAGCTCCAGCTGGATCGCCAGTGAAGAGGCGTGGCCCTCATGGCCTTCGCCGGGCACAAAGCTGACCAGCAGGGTCTGGCCGGAAATGGTGATGGTGGGCTTGCCGCCCTCGGCCACTTTCACGCTGTTGATGCGATGGGTCAAAATCTGGCGCGCCGAGGGCTGGGCGGCGATGAAGCGCTCGATCCCGGTGGCGGCCGTAATCATGGCGTCAAAGGCCCGGCCCCGCGTCTCCGGATCGGCCGCCAGCACCGCCGGATCGGCGGAGAATTTGAGCGGGATATTCTCGACATAGCCGATATGGCTGGATTCATCGCCAAAGGCGGTGTTCAGCTCATTGGCCGAGATCGACAGTGGGGCTGGCGCCGGCACGTCATTCTGGAAGGTGGCGGGCAGGCCCTGCGGCGCGTCCTGGGTATAAAGCGTCATGCCACCCCACACCGATACCCGGATCGCCGTCGTGCCGGTGTCATATTTGAGCACTTTCACGCCCAGGGAGCCGCGCTCCATGGTCAGCACGAAGATCTCGGGGTTATCGGAAAAGCGCAGCAGGTATTTGTTGGCGCCGTAAGGCTCCAGCGTGAAGCTGTCATGGTCGCCGGCGGTATAAAGGCCCGGCTGCACGGCGCTGACCCGTTCGGCCGCCAATCGCGACGCCATGCCGGGCGGCGTGCCGGGGCCGCCATCGGGCTGCGCCAGAGCAGCCGGTGCGGTCACCAGCATCAGGACCAGAACAGAAATCAGATGTCTCACGCGGCGCTTCTCTCGGCGGTTGCTCCGCCTTGGCTGGCGGACATCACCAACCCCCTCATTTTGCCCAACAGAATGGCACCTCTTTTGGGCAATTTTAAGCCGTTTTTGGTCCCGCGACGCCCGCGCCGCTTCCTTTTGGACCGGATTATGACTACGAGTCCCGCATTAACTTTCTTGAAAAGAGGCCCCCCGTGACGCAGAGCCTGGACAGTTTCAAATGCCGCAAGACGCTCAAGGTCGGCAACAAGAGCTATGTCTATTTCAGTCTCACGGCGGCCGAAAAGAATGGCCTGAAAGGCGCCTCCAAGCTTCCCTATTCGATGCGGGTGCTGCTGGAAAATCTGCTGCGCCATGAAGATGGCCAGACCGTCACCAAGGACGATATCAGGGCGGTGGTCGCCTGGCTTGGCAACCGCACCTCGGACCGCGAGATCGCATTCCGTCCGGCCCGCGTGCTGATGCAGGACCTGACCGGCGTGCCGGCCGTGGTCGATCTGGCGGCGATGCGCGACGCCATGAAAAATCTGGGCGGCGATCCGGAAAAGATCAATCCGCTGGCGGAAGTGGACCTGGTCATCGACCATAGCGTGATGATCGACAATTTCGGCCATAAGGATTCGTTCAAGAAGAACGTGGCCGTCGAATATGAGCGCAACAAGGAGCGTTACACCTTCCTGCGCTGGGGCCAGCAGGCCTTCGCCAATTTCCGCGTGGTGCCGCCTGGCACCGGCATCTGCCATCAGGTCAATCTGGAATATCTGGCCGAAACGGTGTGGACCAGGAAAGGCAAGGACGCCAAGACAAAAAAGACCGTGGAATATGCCTTTCCCGACAGCGTGGTGGGCACCGACAGCCACACCACCATGATCAACGGCCTGGCGGTGCTGGGCTGGGGCGTGGGCGGCATCGAGGCGGAAGCCGCCATGCTGGGCCAGCCCATTTCCATGCTGATTCCCGAGATCGTCGGCTTCAAGCTGACCGGCAAGCTCAAGGAAGGCGTCACCGCCACCGATCTGGTGCTGACGGTGACCCAGATGCTGCGCAAAAAGGGCGTGGTGGGCAAGTTCGTGGAATATTACGGCGCGGGCCTGGACGAGCTGTCGCTGGAAGACCGCGCGACGATAGCCAATATGGCGCCGGAATATGGCGCGACCTGCGGCTTCTTCCCCATCGATGCGGAGACCGTGCGCTTCCTGAAGAGCACCGCTCGCAAGCCCGCGCGCGTGTCGCTGGTTGAGAAATATGCCAAGGCGCAAGGGCTGTGGCGCAGCGCCAAATCTGAAGATCCAGTCTTCACCGACACGCTGGAACTGGATATGAGCACGGTCGAGCCGTCGATGGCCGGTCCGATGCGGCCTCAGGACCGCGTGCCGCTGTCCGGAATCGCCGGCAATTTCGCCGAGCATCTGATCAAGACCTGGAAAAAAGAAGACAGCGCCAACAAGCGCGCCACGCTGGAAGGCAGCAAGACCACCATCGGCCATGGCGATGTGGTGATCGCCGCCATCACCTCCTGCACCAACACCTCCAATCCTTCCGTGATGATCGGCGCCGGCCTGGTGGCCAAGAAGGCGGTGGAACGCGGGTTGAAGGTGCGTCCCTGGGTCAAGACCTCGCTGGCGCCGGGATCGCAGGTCGTCACCGATTATCTCGCCAAGGCGGGCCTGGACAAGGCGCTGGACAAGCTGGGCTTCACCCTGGCGGGCTATGGCTGCACCACCTGCATCGGCAATTCCGGTCCGCTGCCTGAGCCGGTGGCCAAGGCGGTGACCGAGGCCGATCTGGTTGCGGCGGCGGTGATCTCCGGCAACCGCAACTTCGAGGGGCGCGTCCATCCGCAGGTGCGCGCCAACTATCTGGCCTCCCCCATGCTGGTGGTGGCCTATGCGCTGGCGGGCTCCGTCAATATGGACCTGACCAAAGAGCCGGTCGGCTATGACAAGAAGAACGAGCCGGTCTATCTGAAGGATATCTGGCCGACACCGAAGGAGATCGCGGCGGCCATGGCCAAGTCGGTGAAGCCGGCCAGCTTCAAGAAGCGCTATGGCGACGTCTTCAAGGGCGATGCCAACTGGAAGAAGGTCAAGCTGGTCAAGGGCCAGACTTATCAGTGGGACCCGGCCTCGACCTATGTGAAGAATCCGCCCTTCTTTGAAGGCATGACGGTCAAGCCCAAGCCGGTGGAAGAGGTGAGAGGCGCGCGCGTGCTGGCACTGTTCGGCGACAGCATCACCACCGACCATATCTCGCCCGCGGGCAACATCAAGGCGACCGCGCCGGGCGGCGTCTATCTGTCGGAGCATCAGGTGGCGCAGAAGGATTTCAACTCCTATGGCTCGCGCCGCGGCAATTTCGAGCTGATGGAGCGGGGCACCTTCGCCAACATCCGCATCCGCAACGAGATGATGGGCGGGGCCGAGGGCGGCAACACGCTTTACTACAAGGACCCGCAGGCGGAGGGCGAAGCCATGTCCATCTTCGACGCGGCCCAGCGCTATAAGGAGGAAGGTCATCCCACGGTGGTCATCGGCGGCAAGGAATATGGCACCGGTTCCTCCCGCGACTGGGCGGCCAAGGGTCCGGCGCTGCAGGGCGTGCGCGCGGTGATCACCGAAAGCTTCGAGCGTATCCATCGCTCCAACCTGATCGGCATGGGTGTGGCGCCCTTCTGTTTCGAGGCGGGCAAGACGCGCAAGGATTACGGCTTTACCGGCCGCGAGGTGATCGATATTCCGGGCCTGGCGGGTGATCTGAAACCCCGCCAGCGGATGGAAGCCATCGTGCATCGTCCCGATGGCTCGACCTTCAAGCTGCCGCTCTATCTGATGATCATGACAGCGGATGAGGTTGCCTACTTCAAGAATGGCGGCATTCTGCCTTACGTGCTGCGCAACCTTTTGGCGGCGTAATTCCATTTGTCATGGCCGGCATTCGCGCCGGCCATCCATCTCGACGCTGCATCATGTCATGGCCGGGTCAAGCCCGGCCATGACATGATGGCTTGATGGCCTTTGATTCGTCTCTCGATATCTGCGCCGCCGGCGCACTGTTTGCCGCCGCCATCGGCGCCTGGGGCCTGGCGGCGCCGTTGCCAGCGCGCGCGCGCATCTATCTGCGCTTTGCCACTGTGCTTTTTTCCGCCCTGGCGGTGTCAGTGGCGCTCGGCATGGCCGATATCGCGGCTCTTCTGCTCCTGCCGCTGGCGTCTTCGGCGCTGCTGGTCGCGGCACTGGCGCGTTTCGCCAAACCACTGCCCATCTTTCCCGCCAGTCTGGTGCTGGTCCTGGGCCTTGCCGGTGGTCTGGGCGCGCTGGTCTCGGGCCATGCCATGCTGGCGCTGGTGCCGGTGATATTTGCGAGCCTGGGCATCATCGCGGCGGCGCTCAATGGCGTTGCGCTCATGCCGGTCCTGGCGGGGGGCAGCCTGCTCGCGTCAGGCCTGGCATTCGTGGAGCAGGGGACGCGCGCCGGCCTTTTGTTGCTCTGTGCCGCGGCCCTGATCGGGCTGGCCAAGGCTCAGCTTTTGCGGTCCAGCAGCAGCGCCATGCGCGGCGAAGCCGCGCGGCCATAGGCAGTCTCAATCGCGACATTTGTCCGTCGTTCCGGCATCACCTGCCCCAGCAGCTGGGCGACAAAGGCGGGAGCCAGGCGCGGCGCGTCCCAAAATGGGTCGAAGCTTCGCGTCTCGTCGCGAGACACAAGTTCCACCTGAAGCGGCTTTGCATGATTGCGCCTGCCGGGGTCCGGTTCGGCCTGATCGCGGCCCAAAGCGCTGGAAGCGCTGGTTTTTTCGATGGCTCGGCGCAATGTTGCCGGGGCTTTCAAGCCGCCGTTCGAGCTCATCTCGAAGGGAACAATCGCGCGCATGTTTCCCGGCAACGCAAGCGCGAGGCCAGCGGCCGTAAGCGCTTGTTCACCATATGGGATTTCCGCTTTCTTAAGTCCGCGCCGCCATACTCCAGCGCATAAAGGGCCGGAGAAACCGGACCGAGGATGGTGGTCGTGTTGAATGCCGTATTGCAGAAGCGAGGTGAGGTCGCCCGGCTGGATCAGCTGGATGGCGATCTGCGTCTGCGTCTTGCCGCGCAGGCGGCGGCCGCTGTCGCTTTCGACTGGGACGTCGCCGCGGGAACGATCCGCTGGGACGGCGCCACCGAAATTCTGCCGCTGCATCTGGATGCCACCAACGCGGCGAGCTTCCTGGAGAGCATCGCGCTGGAAGGCCGCACCAGTCTTCTGAACATTCTGGAGATGCGCGATATCAGCTCCACCCAGTTTCTTACCGATGTCGAAGTTGCCAGCGCCATGGGCGCGGTCACTTTCACCCTGGTCGGCACCCGCATCGCGGGCGAGGGCGGCAGCACCGCGCGCCTGGTCGGGCTGATGCGCGACACCACCGAGCGGGTGCGTGAAGTCCGCCGCCTGTCCTACCTGGCCACCCGCGACGAGCTGACCGGCCATCTCAACCGCAATGCGCTGCGTGAAGAACTGGCGCAGACAATCGAAAGCGCCAAGGATGAGGGCCGCAACTGCGCCTTTCTGGTGGCTTCGATCGACCGTCTTGCCATGATCAATGACGGTTTCGGCTTCGACGCCGGCGAGGAAGTGATCATGGGGGTGGGTGAAAGGCTCGCCCGCACCCTGCGCGGCAGCGACATCATCGGCCGCATCGCCGGAAACAAGTTCGGCGTCATCCTCAAGAACTGCCGCGAGCGCGAGATCGCCGTTGTCGCCGCCCGCCTGCGCTCCAGCGTGCGCGCCAATGGCATCGACACCCGCTCCGGCATGGTCGCCGCCACCTGTTCGGTGGGTGCGGTATGGCTGCCCCAGGCCGCCTCCACCAGCCAGGAAGCCATGCTGCGCGCTGAACAGGCGCTGGACCGCGCCCGCGCCAATGGTCGCGACGGTTTCGCCGCCTATCAGCCCTCACCCTCGCGCGAGACGGCGCGTCTGCGCATGATGCAGATCTCCGACGAGGTGATGGGCGCCTTGAGGGAAAATCGGCTCAAGCTCGCCTACCAGCCCATCGTTCAGGCCCGTTCGCGCCAGGTCTCGCACTACGAATGCCTGCTGCGCATGGTCAAGCCGGATGGCAGCGTGCTGACCGCCGGCCATTTCGTGCCTGCCGCCGAGCAGATGGGCATTGTCCATCTGGTGGACCGCTTCGCGCTGGAGGCCACCGTGGGCCAGCTGAAGGCCCACCGGAACATCACTCTCGCGGTCAATGTCTCGGGCACCGCGGCGACCGATCCGGTCTGGCTGCAGAGTTTTGTCGACTATGTCCGCGCCGAAAAGTATGTGGCGCCGCGCCTGATCGTGGAACTGACCGAAACCGCCGCCCTGCATCATTTCGAGGAGAATGCCCATTTCATCTCCCAGCTGCGGGAGGTCGGCGTGCGTGTGGCGATCGACGATTTCGGCGCCGGCTATACCTCATTCCGCAATCTGCAGATGCTGCATGTCGATACCGTCAAGATCGACGGTTCCTATGTGAGCGATCTCAGCCAGTCGCCGGAAAATCAGGTGTTCGTGCGCACACTGGTGAGCCTTGCCAAGAGCTTCGACATCAAGACGGTGGCGGAATGGGTAGGCTCGGACGACGATGCCGCCCTGTTGCAGAGTTTCGGCGTCGACTATTTCCAGGGTTTCCATTTCGGCGAGCCGGTTATCGATCCCAAATGGGATCGATAACCGTTTTTGATTTCCTCCATCCGTCACAGCTCAGGTCGCCTCCGGCGACACTTCGCTGTGACACCTTCCCCCTTATTGGCGCTTCGCGCCGTAGGGGGAAGGAAGTTGTCGGGTGCGGATTGTCGCCGCGCGATATGCGCGGCTCGAGCCAAATTGTCATTCCCGCGCAAGAGAGAATCTAACTTTTCAAGGCGCGGGAACGCCCTTGTCCCACACCGTCACCTTGGAATTGCCGTCATTTTCCACGGTCACCGTGAACTTCTGGCGCTGGCCGTCAAAATCCACCAGCCAGCGATCCTTGATCTTCTGGGTATTGCTCCAGGCCAGGGTTCCGCAATGGCCCCCGCAATATTTGTCCAGCCGCGCATGGGCGATGTCGCGGGCCTCGCGCGCGCTCATGGGCGCGATGCAGCCCGCGAGCAGGGCGGCGACAAGAATGAAAAGCCCCCGAAGCGGAGCGATCACTTGCGCTGGCTCAACTCGGCCAGCTGCTTGCGCATCGCTTCCATCTCTTCCTTGAGATCGGCGACTTCATCGGACTGGGGCGCCGGCTTGGCCTTGCCGGACTCGCTTTTGGCGGCGCTGCCAAAGGGCGTGAACATGGCCATGGCATTCTCGAACAGCTGCAGGTTCTGGCGCGTCATATTCTCGATCATCTGGTTGCCGCCGCCCAGCGCCTCGGCGATGCGGTCGCGCATGGCGCCCTGGTTCTTGGTGAAGCTTTCCATGCTCATGTCCAGATAGCCGGGCACGAAGGTCTGCAGGCTGTCACCGTAAAAGCGGATCAACTGGCGCAGGAACTTGATGGGCAGAAGCGACTGGCCCTTGGCTTCCTCCTCGAAGATGATCTGGGTCAGCACGCTGCGGGTGATATCCTCGCCGGTGCGCGCGTCCTGCACCTCAAATTCGGTGCCGTCCTTCACCATGGCCGCCAGATGGTCCAGCGTCACATAGGAGGATGTCTGGGTATTATACAGGCGCCGGTTGGCGTACTTTTTTATGACTACCGGGCCCTCGGCTTTGGCTTTGTCTTCTGACACTTGGCATCCCCAACTCTGTCACACACGCCTTTCCCCGCGAAGGCGTTAACGCGGCTAGGACACCACCGTGCAGCCGCGCTGTCCAGCTTCATTTTAGCAACCGCAATACGGAATAAGGTATCAGATTGTCGTTAAGTTGTTGAAAGGGGCCGGTATTTTCGCCACAGTTTACCATTGCTCGCGTTCGCGGCATTTTGCGCAAGGCAAAAACAAACGTCCGTTTGCGGAAGGATATTGTCATGGAAGAGGTCGTCATCGTTTCAGCCGCGCGCACGCCGGTGGGCGCGTTCAATGGCGCTTTTGCCACGGTTGCCGCCCACAAACTTGGCGAAGTGGCCATCAAGGCCGCGCTGGAACGGGCCAAGATCAGCGGCGAGGAAGTTTCCGAAGTCATTCTGGGGCAGGTGTTGACGGCGGCTCAGGGCCAGAACCCCGCCCGCCAGGCGTCGATCGCCGCGGGTCTTCCCATCGCCACCCCGGCCTGGGGCATCAACATGGTCTGTGGCTCGGGCCTGCGCACGGTGGCGCTGGGCGCCCAGGCCATCCGCGAAGGCGACAGCAGAATCGTGGTGGCGGGCGGCCAGGAATCCATGAGCCAGTCCACCCATGCCGCCTATCTGCGCGCCGGCCAGAAGATGGGCGACTTCAATTTCATCGACACCATGATCCGCGATGGGTTGTGGGACGCCTTCAATGGCTATCACATGGGCATGACGGCGGAGAACGTCGCCAAGGAATGGCAGATCACCCGCGAGGAGCAGGATCGTTTCGCCGTCGCCTCCCAGAACAAGGCGGAAGCCGCCAAGAAGGCCGGCCGGTTCAAGGACGAGATCGCGCCCGTTACCGTAAAAGGCAAGAAAGGCGACACGGTGGTGGACACCGACGAATATATCCGCGACGGCGCGACCTATGAGGCGGTGGCCGGTCTGCGTCCCGCCTTCACCAAGGACGGCAGCGTCACCGCGGGCAATGCCTCCGGCATCAATGACGGCGCCGCCGCCCTGGTGCTGATGAGCGCCAAAGACGCGGCCGCGCGCGGCCTCACGCCGCTGGCGCGCATCGCCAGCTGGGCCCAGGCCGGCGTCGATCCCAAGGTGATGGGCTCCGGTCCCATTCCTGCCTCGCGCGCCGCGCTGGAGAAAGCCGGCTGGAAAGCCGCCGATCTCGATCTGGTCGAAGCCAATGAAGCCTTTGCCGCCCAGGCCTGCGCCGTCAACAAGGACATGGGCTGGGACCCGGCCAAAGTGAACGTCAATGGCGGCGCCATCGCTATCGGCCATCCCATCGGCGCGTCGGGCGCGCGCATCCTCACCACCCTGCTGTTCGAGATGGGCAGGCGCAACGCCAGGAAGGGCCTTGCCACGCTGTGCATTGGCGGCGGCATGGGTATCGCGCTGACGGTCGAGCGCTGACTTTCGATCATTGCGTTGCAGCATCGTTCTTTTGGTTGAAACGCCCGTCAAATGCGGTTGAAGTGCTTTCTCAAGCGGGACAGCAGAAGGACAGCATATGGCACGGGTAGCGGTGGTGACCGGCGGAACACGCGGCATCGGCGAAGCGATTTCGGTGGCGTTGAAGAAAGCCGGTTACACGGTGGCGGCCAATTACGCGGGCAATGAGGAACGCGCCAAGGCCTTCACGGATCGCACCGGCATCAAGGCCTACAAATGGAACGTGGCCGATTTCGACGCCTGTGTCGCCGGCGTGAAACAGATCGAGGCCGAGCTTGGCCCCGTGGATGTGATCGTCAACAATGCCGGCATCACCCGCGACGCCACCATGAAGAAGATGAGCCGCAGCGCCTGGGACGAGGTGCTCGATACCAATCTCGGCGGCTGCTACAACATGTGCAAGGCGGCGTGGGACGGCATGCTCTCGCGCGGCTTCGGCCGCATCGTCAATATCGGCTCGATCAACGGCCAGGCCGGCCAGTATGGCCAGGTGAATTATGCCGCCGCCAAGTCCGGCATCCATGGCTTCACCAAGGCGCTGGGCCAGGAAGGCGCCTCCAAGGGCATCACGGTCAACGCCATCGCGCCCGGCTATATCGACACCGACATGGTGGCGGCGGTGCCGGCGGAGGTTCTGGCCAAGATCGTCGCCCGCATTCCCGTCGGCCGTCTGGGCAAGGCCGAGGAAATTGCCCGCGGCGTGCTGTTCCTGGTGGCCGACGAAGGTGGCTTCATCACGGGAAGCACACTCTCCATCAATGGCGGTCAGCACATGTATTGACGTGGGTCTTTTGCGTCCTCAGTTCGTCGCGAGATCGATCATGGGCTTTTCGCCCACATCGCTCCTCGCTCCTGCTCAGGCCGCAAAATCCCTCGCGTCAACCATACGACCGCTGTACACAGCGTCATGATCTCGTCCCTTACCGCGGAAAGGCTCGCCTGCGCGCGCGGCGACAGACGGCTGTTCGACGGCCTGTCTTTCCGTGTTCAGGCGGGGCAGGCGCTGGCGGTGGAAGGGGTCAATGGCGCGGGCAAGACCTCGTTGCTGCGGCTGCTGGCGGGCTTCCTGGCGCCTGTGTCGGGCCGCGTCCTGATCAAGACCGCCAATGGCGAAAGCGACGATGCCGAGGCGCGCGGCCTGCTGGTGGGCTGGCTGGGGCATCTGGATGGCCTCAAGCCCCAGATGACGGTCAAGGAGCAGCTGGGCTTTTATGCGCGGCTCCATGCCGTGCGCCAGGTCGATCTGGCTTCCGTGCTGGCACAGGTGGGATTGAGCGCCCGCGCGGAGTTTCCCTGCCGCTATCTCAGCGCCGGGCAGCGGCGCCGACTGTCGCTGGCGCGGCTGCTGGTGTCAGGACGTCCGCTCTGGCTGCTGGACGAGCCTTTCGCGGCGCTGGACGTAAGCGGCCAGGCGCTGGTGGCGCAGTTGATGGCCCGCCATTGCGGCCAGGGTGGCATCATTATCGCCGCCACGCACGATCCGCTGGGGCTGGGCAATGAAAGCCTGAAGCTGTGAGCGTCTTCGCCACGCTGCTTCTGCGCGATATCAGGCTCGCCGCCCGCAGCGGTGGCGGCGCCGCGCTGGCGCTGTCATTCTTCGCCCTGGTCGCGACCCTGGTGCCCTTGGGCGTAGGCGCGGACCTGCGTCTGCTGACGCGGGTGGCGGGCGGCGTGCTGTGGGTGGCCGCGGTGCTCGCGGCCTTATTGTCATTGGACCGGCTGTTCCAGGGCGATTTCGAGGACGGCAGCCTGGATCTGATCGCGCTGGCGCCACTGCCATTGGAATTGACCTCCCTGGCCAAGATCGCCGCCCATTGGCTCTCCACGGGCCTGCCGCTGACCCTGCTGTCGCCGGTCCTGGCGTTGTTGTTCAACCTGCCGGGGCCAGTCACCGCCATCCTCTTTGTCTCGCTTCTGATCGGCACCCCCGCGGTCAGCGCCATCGGCGCCATTGGCGCCAGCCTGACCCTGTCCCTGAAGCGCGGCGGGTTGATCCTGCCCTTGATCATCCTGCCCTTGCTGGCGCCGGTGGTCATTTTTGGCGCGGGCGCCGTGGCGGCGGCATTGGACGGCCTGGCCGCCGGCAACGCCCTGGGACTTCTGGCCGCTTTTGCCATTGGCGCGGTGCTGCTAAGTCCTTTCGCCGCCGCCGCCTGTGTGCGTCTTAATTTGGGAGGCTAGATGAATATCTTGTTCCGCTATGCCAACCCGCATGAATTCATGCGCCTGTCGGGAAAGATACTTCCCGGTCTCGTCGTCGCCACGGCCTTGTGTTTCGCCATCGGCCTCTATCTGGGTTTTTCGGTGCCGCCCGATTATCAGCAGGGCACCACCATCACCCTGATGTTCATTCATGTGCCCGCCGATGTGGTGGCGGAACTGGCCTATGGCGCCATCGCGGTCTGTTCGCTGTTGTCGCTGGTCTGGCGGCATCCCTTGTCCGACACCGCGGCGCGCGCCGCGGCACCCTTTGGCGCGCTGTTCACGGCGCTGGCCATTCTCACCGGCGCGCTGTGGGGCAAGCCGATGTGGGGCACCTATTGGGTATGGGATGCGCGGCTGACCAGCTTTCTGCTGCTGTTCTTCCTCTATCTCGGCTATATGGCGCTGTGGAACGCGATTGAAGACGAAACCCGCGCGGCCCGGGCCTGCGCCATCCTGGCTCTGGTCGGCCTGGTGGACATTCCCATCATCAAATTTTCGGTCGACTGGTGGAGCACCCTGCACCAGGGCGAAAGCATCATGAGCGGCAAGATCGCGACCGTGTATCTGGCGCCGCTTCTGATCATGATGCTGGGATATTCGCTTCTGTTCTTCACGCTCTGGACGGTGCGCATCCGCACCGCGATCCTGGAACGGCGCGCCCGCAACCTGATGCAACAGGTGGGACCATGAATTTCGACATGGGAGTCTATGGCGTCTATATCTGGCCGGCTTATGGGATCTCGGCGCTGGCCATCATCGGCGCCATCGTCTGGACGGTGGCGGCCTGGCGCCGGGCCAAGGCCAGGCTGGCCGCCCTGGAAAAGAAATGATGCGTCGCTGGATCTATCTTGCGCCGGTCGCGGGCTTCGCGCTCCTGGCCTTCTTTCTGTTCCGCAGCCTGTGGGCGCCGGCGCCCAGCGACATTCCTTCGGCCCTGCTCAACAAGCCTGCGCCACGGCTGAACCTGCCGGGCCTGGATGCCCAGAGCCCCGCCTTCACGCCGGCCGACCTGGCCAGCGGCCATGTCAGCGTGATCAATGTCTTTGCCTCCTGGTGCGCGCCCTGCCGCACCGAGACCGGCCAGCTTGCCGCGCTCAGCCATGTGCCGGGCATCGCGCTTTATGGCATGACCCAGAAGGACAAGCCCGACGCCACCCGCGCCTTCCTGAACGAGGTGGGCAATCCCTTTTCGCGCATTGCCCGCGACGATGACGGCCGCGCCTCCATCGAATGGGGCGTCTATGGCGTGCCCGAGACCTTTGTGGTCGACGGCAAGGGAATCATCCGCCTGAAATATGTGGGGCCGCTGACCGATCAGGTGCTGAGCAGCGAGATAATGCCGGCCATCCAGGCCGCAGAAGCCAATCCCTGAAGCGGCATTAGGACTTTCCTAACCGTGTTTTGTCAGGTTGACGTCATGCAGGTCAGCGCCACCCTGATTGCCGCCCAACAGGCCGCCCGCGAGGCGCGGGCCCGGCTGGCCATGCCGCAACAGACCCAACAGCCTCAGTTCGCGGCGACGCTGGAAAAGACGCAAGGCTTCTCGGCCCTGCCGCTCAAGCAAGTCACGGCGGCTCAGCCAGCGGCCGCCGCACAGCCCCTACAGGCAGCAGCGCCCGCGCGCATGGGCCAGCATCTCGATATTACTGTTTAAATCGCTGCTGCATAAATCTGGTGGGATCGAGGACCCGGCGCGCTATTTCAACGCTGCGCTGTGGCGGTTCTTACAGCCTATGTACGGCGAGTTTTCCTGCACGGGCATCAAGTGCCCACTTTCCTGTCTCAATCGTGTCAGGAAAAGCCTTAGAAGCAATAATCGCCGCTTCCATGACCATCGCATAGGCGATACCGGGGGCAAGCACGTCCTTCGCTTGGTTGATCAATCTACCGGCAACTATGGAAGCGATGATCGGCCAGTGAGCCTCTTCCAATGGCGGCTCGGTTACCCCCACCGGCGGCTTCAGCGCCATTATGCCTACCATTAAACCCCAGCCGCCAAGCTTCAGAAAATTCACTGGTTGGAACTGAGGGTCATGGCAGGCGGGCGCGCGCACTTTCCCGAAAGCGCTGGTGCCTGCGGCCTTGACAACATGTTGGAACATCTCTCGAAAATCGGGAAGGTCTTGAGCTTTTACGCCAGCGGATATGGCGGCAGCTCCGGCAAAATTGTGAAGCGAGAATTGGCTTTCTTTTTGCGGGGCAATGTAGCCATTGATCCAGTCGCCCAGCAGTATCCGGCTTCCCTCCCTGGTGGTCGCCAGGACGACGCTATTTGGCGGTACGGCGCCGGCTTGTCTGGTAGCTTCTGCCCCACGAATGAGTGCCGCATTCTGGCTTGCGAAGCCGGCAATTGCCCCGATCCCGACTAGGAGCGTTTCGGCATGTATGCGGCCTTGGACGGTCAGACGCGCGCGCAGTTTATGGCCTAGATTCCCGATCGCCAGATTGCCAGTGATGAAGGAATGCGGCTGCCAAGGAAATTTCAACTCGTTCGCCGTCTTCAATTCCATGATTGCTTCCAGGCACCGAAACGCAACACACTCAATTGCTGACTTTAGGTTCCCAGTAGCTGGCCCAGATGTAAGGTTGTCTTCTGGCGGCTCGCTTAAGCTCGCCATTTTCAAGTGTAACGAGGGCGGCGCGGAGTCTAGCGGAATATCGACGCTGGGTGCGACCCACTCTCCGGCCCTTCGCTTGCGCTCAGGGCGTTCGTCGCTTTCGCAGGTCCACTGGACCTGCTCACGCGCTACGCGCGTCGCTCCTCACCCACCAATTTTTCTGCGCCGGACATTGCGGCGGATGGGGCGGGCGCTGTCGCCATTGAGCTGTTCGGCCGCCTGGGCGATCTGGCTGAGCGCCTTGACGAATTTCTGACGATCGGGGAGGGGTAGGGCCTCCAGCAACGCGCGTTCGGCGCGATCGGCGGCGTTGCGCGCGCCACGCAGCGCCTTGCGGCCCGCCGGGCTGATGGCAACGGCATTGGCGCGCTGGTCTTCCTCGGTGCGTTCGCGCGACAGAAGGCCTTTTTCCAACATGCGTCGGACCATCTCCGCCAGGGTCGAGCGATCGATGCCGGTGATTTCCACCAGCGCGGTCTGGCTGACGCCGTCATTCTGCTCCAGCGCGCACAGCAGGGTGAACTGCTGCTTCGTCAGCTCCTTGCCACCGGCTTCGCGCGCATACAGGTCGCCATAGAATTGCTGGCAACGGCGGATCAGGTGAGAGGGCGCTTCGGAAAGGTCAAAGCCATTCCCCGGCTTGCGCTGCCCCTTCATCATCCGTGAACCCCTTTTTGATCTTCCGCACTTCGCGGATCGCACACAGCTCCGATCATGTCCCGTATTCGGGTTACAGGAAAGTGGCGCGCGCTCCGGATGGGCAGTTAAAACGGTTTTGCGCGCGGAAGTCCATGCGCAAATTTTGTCGATCTCATCTTTGCAAAGCGTGTGCGATGTGATCCACGCCCGCTATCGTCCGTATTCTGCCGTTTTCTGTATGACTCATGCGCGCGGGCACAATGAATGGTATGGGGCACGCCAAGGCGCACCATACAGGTAAGGGGCGATCATCCGCATGCGGTATTGATGCATTCGCGCATCATTGTTGCGCGTTGCCGCCGGACTCGGGGGCCTGATGTTTTATCACTAGCGGTGTCTGTGCGAGCGCGAACAGGAAGATCAAGGGGATGATGCCCCATACCTTGAACGAGACCCAGGTCGCGGTAGAGGTCGCGCGCCACACGGTTTCGTTGACCGCCGCCAGGCAGAGGAAAAACAGACCCCAGCGAACGGTGAGTTTCCTCCAGCCCTGTTCATCAAGTTCGAACGCCTGGGCGAAAACATATTTGATGAACAAGCGGTTGAAGGCGAGGCCGCCCAGCAGCACCGCGCTGAAAAAGCCGTAAAGCACGGTTGGTTTCATTTTTATAAAAACGTCATTCCTGAGATAAAGCGTCAACCCGCCAAAGATCACCACCAGCACCGCGGTGACCAGTGGCATGGGCGACAGCCGGCGCTCGAGGAAATAACTCAGGGCCAGGGCGATCAGCACCGCGGCGATAAAGGCGGCCGTGGCCCCGAAAATTCCCAGATATTTGAAGGCTGCAAAAAAAATCAGCAGGGGCCCAAGATCAAGGGCCAATCGCCGCAGTTGCGGGTTCACGCCGCCCTCCCTGAGGTTTCGGCGCCCACCAGCGCCCTGGCAAAGTCCTGGGCGACGAAAGGCTGCAGATCGTCCTCGCCTTCCCCCACCCCGATATAATGTACCGGCAGGCCGAAACGTCCCGCCAGCGCCACCAGGATGCCGCCCCGGGCGGTGCCATCCAGCTTGGTCATCACCAGCCCGGTGACCGGCACCGATGCCGAGAAGGCTTCGACCTGTGACAGCGCGTTCTGGCCGGTGGTGGCGTCCAGCACCAGCAACACGGCATGGGGCGCGCCGGGGTCCAGTTTCTTGATCACCCGGGCGATCTTTTCCAGTTCCGCCATCAGCCCCGCCTTGTTCTGCAGCCGGCCGGCGGTGTCGATCAGCAGGATATCGCTGCCATTGGCGCGGGCCTTTTCAAGCGCTTCAAAGGCCAGGCCCGCCGCGTCGCCGCCAGCCTTGGTGGCGATAAACTCCGCCCTGGCGCGTCCGGCCCAGACCTTGAGCTGCTCGATCGCCGCGGCCCGGAAGGTGTCGCCGGCAGCCAGCGTCACCTTGGCGCCTTCCTCACCCAACCGCTTGGCCAGCTTGCCGATGGTGGTGGTCTTGCCCGTGCCGT
This sequence comes from Rhizomicrobium sp., assembly GCA_035547275.1. Classification (GTDB taxonomy): domain Bacteria; phylum Pseudomonadota; class Alphaproteobacteria; order Micropepsales; family Micropepsaceae; genus Rhizomicrobium. Next base: position 10,233 of record DASZVQ010000069.1, on the reverse strand, counting down.
TGACGCCGGCCACCAGGATGACGAAGGGCCGCTTGTCGTCGGCGACCGTGAGCGGCTTCTGGACGGGCGCAAGCAGGCCGGCGATTTCCGCGGCCAGCACCGATTTCAGTTCCGCGCCGGAAATCTCCGCGTCATAACGGCCCTTGCCCACAGCCGCCGCGAGCTTCCTGGCCTGGGCCGCGCCCATGTCGGCGCGGATCAGCGCTTCTTCCAATTCGGCCAGGGTTTCGGCATCCAGCTTCTTCTTAGTCAGGATCTCGCCCAGGCCTGTTTTGGCCAGGCCCGATTTCAGCCGGTCGAAAAAAGTGGGCGGTGGCGGCGCTTCGCCGAAGGTTCTCATGCTGGAATTCTCATATCGGCGTGCCTGTCAAATGCGGACCCGCGCGCCCCGTGATGGTAAGCGGCACAAAGGTTCCCGGAATGGCGCCATCAAATGCGACGCTGGCAAAGCAAGGCGTGTGGCCGATGCCGCCTCTCTCCATGAGAACTATCTGGCGCGAACCTTTCAGCGCGTCCAGATGGCGGTCGCGCGCCGCCTCGCCTTTGGCGCGCAGCCGGGCCGCGCGTTCCTTGACCAGGGCGCGCGGGATTTGCGGCATTTTCGCCGCCGGTGTTCCGGGGCGGGGCGAATAGGGAAAGACATGCAGCTGCGACAGCCCGGCATCGTCCACCAGCGCCAGGCTGTTTTCGAACATGGCGTCGGTTTCGGTGGGAAAGCCGGCGATCAGATCGGCGCCGAAGGCGGCGTCGGGACGATGGCGGCGCACGGTCTCGCAAAAATCGACGGTCTGGCTGCGCGTGTGACGGCGCTTCATCCGTTTCAGGATCATGTCGTCGCCCGATTGGGCGGAGAGATGGAAATGCGGCATCAGCCGTTCTTCTTCCGCGATGGCGCGCATCAGCACCCTATCGGCCTCGACGGAATCGATGGAAGACAGTCGCAGGCGCTTTATTTCCGGGACCAGTTTCAGCAGCTTTTCCACCAACGCGCCCAGTCCGGGCCGGGCCGGCAGGTCGGCGCCATAGGATGTCAGGTCGACGCCAGTCAGCACGATCTCGGCAAAGCCCTTTTCGGTCAGCCGGCGGGCTTCGCCGATCACCGCGCCCATCGGCACGCTGCGGCTGTTGCCCCGCCCGTACGGGATCACGCAGAAAGTGCAGCGATGATCGCAGCCATTCTGCACCTGCAGGAAGGCGCGGGTCTTGCTGTCGAAATGATCGACCATCTGGGGCGCGGTCTCGCGTACGCTCATGATGTCATTGACCCGGACGCGCATGGCACTGCCGGTTCCGAAATCGGCATAGGCCTGAGGCGAGAGCTTTTCCTGATTGCCCAGAACCGCATCAACCTCGGCCATGGCGGCATAGGTTTCCGGCTGGGTCTGGGCGGCGCAGCCCGTGACAATGATGCGGCGATCGGGATTTTCGCGGCGCAGCCGGCGGATGGCCTGGCGCGATTGGCGCACCGCCTCGGCTGTCACCGCGCAGGTGTTGATCACCACGCAATCGCGCAGTTGCGCCTGGCCGGCGCTGTTTCTGATCGCTTCGCTCTCATAGGTATTGAGGCGGCAACCGAAGGTCAGGACTTCGACCGTCATAGCCGGTCCAGATCCACCCGGCCCCGGAACGGCATGGCGGTGGGGCCGGTCATCAGCACATGGCCGTCTTCCTCGCGCCATTCGATCTGCAGCGTGCCGCCGTCCAGGATCAGGTCCACCTTGCGGCCGGCCAGGCCGCGGCGGATGGCGGCCACGGCGGTGGCGCAGGCCCCGGTGCCGCAGGCGAGCGTCACGCCCACGCCACGCTCCCACACCCGCATGCGGATTCGTCCCTGATCCAGCACCTGGGCGAACTCCACATTGGTGCGGTTGGGAAAGAAGGCCATGGTCTCGATCTTCGGGCCGAGCGTGGCAAGCGGCGCCTTTTCGGCGTCGGGCACGAACAGCACACAATGGGGATTGCCCATCGACACGGCGCTGACGGGCACGGAGGTACCGCCAATATCGAGCGGGAAATTGACCGTATCCACCTGAGACGCCACGGGCACCTGGCTCCAGTCCAGCCGGGGTTCGCCCATATCGACCGTCACCAGGCCCTTGCCGGCGTCGCTGCAGACCAGCATGCCCCCCTTGGTGGAGAGCTTGACCCGGGCCAGACCGCGCTCGTCCAGCAACAGTCGCGCCACGCAGCGGCTGGCGTTGAAACAGGCTTCCGCTTCCGTGCCATCGGCATTGTAGAACAGCACACTGGCATCGGCCTGGGCGCCGCCCGGTCGGATCACCACCACCGTGTCACAGCCGACGCCGAAATGCCGGTCGGACAGGAATTTGATCTGCGCCGGGGTCAATGACAAGGCGCTGTCGCGGGCATCGAACACCACGAAATCATTGCCCAGGCCGTGCATTTTCAGGAAAGCGGTCATGAGGCCGTTATAGAAGGCCAGATCGGTATTTTCCATTGCCGCGGAACAGGAAAATTTCCATCTTTCACCCTGAAATCCGGAAACAGACCATGCGCGCGAAATTAAGCCTCGGTGTGCTTGTGCTTGGTTCCTTCCTCGCCTCAGGAGCTTTTGCCATGACCGCCACCGATGATCCCTATGCCTGGCTGGAAGATGTCCATGGGGCAAAGCCGCTTCAATGGGTGGCGGAACAGAATGCCCGCGCGCTTGCGATCCTGAAGGCCGATCCGCGCTACCAGCAGAATTATGATTCCATTCTGCAGGTCATGGATGCCACCGATCGCATCCCCATGGGCAGCCTGCGTCATGGCTATGTCTACAATTTCTGGCAGGACGCCCAAAATCCCAAGGGCCTGTGGCGGCGCGCCACCATCGCCGACTATCAGAAGCCCACGCCGCGCTGGGACGTGCTGCTGGACATCGACGCCCTGGCCAAAAGCGAAGGCGAGAACTGGGTCTTCAAGGGCACGGCTTGCGCACCCGGCGGCCGGCGCTGCCTGATCAAACTGTCACGCGGCGGCGGCGATGCCGTGGTGGTGCGCGAGTTCGATTTGGCCAACCGCAGCTTCGTCAAGGACGGCTTCCAGCTGGCCGAGGCCAAATCGGACGCGACCTGGCTGGATGACGACACCATTCTCTATGCCACGGCCAGGGACGGGGAGACGTCCAGCGGCTATGCCCGCATCGTACAGCGCTGGCAGCGCGGTGCCGTGAGCAAACAATTTGAAGGCGAAGCCGGCGATGTGCTGGTCTCGCCAACCGCCTTCCATGTCAAGGAAAGCAATTTCGCCGTCATCGTGCGGGCTGTCAGCTTTTTCGAAAGCGACTATTTCCTTTCCGGCGCCAAGGGCTGGTGGAAGCTGCCGGTGCCGCGTTCGGTGCAACTCCAGGGCCTGCAGGCCGGGCAGCTGCTGTTCACCCTGCGCGAGGATTGGACCCTGCCGGACGGACGCGAACTGCCGCATGGCGCCCTGGTCGCGCTGGCGCTGGACGGCACCACCGCAGATCATCTGGGCCAGATCGCCGTGCTGTTCGCGCCCGGCCCGCGCCAGGCGATCGAAAGCGTGAGCACGGGCCGCGACAAGACCTATGTCACCATTTCCGACAATGTCATCGGCAGCGTGCACGTGTTTGGCTTCGCGGATGGCCGCTGGTCGGACGCCAGGCTCGATCTGCCGGGGCAGGGCACCGCCGACATCGTCTCGACCAACGATTACGGGCCGGAAGCGATGTACAGTTTCGAGAATTATCTGACCCCGCCCAGCGTCTTTTTCGATGGCGGCGACGCTCACGCCAAGATGATCAAGTCCCTGCCGGCGCGCTTCGATGCATCGGGGATGGTGAGCGAACAGTTCGAGGCCATCAGCAAGGACGGAACGAAAATCCCCTATTTCGTCACACGGCCGAAAAATCTCTCCGGCCCGGCGCCGACCATTCTTTATGGCTATGGCGGCTTTGAAGTGTCGCTGACGCCATCCTATGGCGCCAATTTCGGGCGGCTGTGGCTTTCCCACGGCGGCATCTATGTGGTGGCCAATATCCGTGGCGGCGGCGAGTTCGGGCCCGGCTGGCACGAGGCGGCGGTGAAGACCAAACGCCAGCGCGCTTATGACGATTTCGAGGCGGTGGCGGCCGATCTGATCAAGCGCGGGCTGACAACGCCCAAACAGCTTGGCATCATGGGCGGCTCCAATGGCGGGCTCCTGGTCTCGACCGTCATGGTGCAGAAGCCGGCGCTGTTCGGCGCGGTGGTCTGCCAGGTGCCGTTGATCGACATGATCGCCTACACCCATATCGGCGCCGGCGCGTCCTGGATCGGCGAATATGGCGATCCGAACATTGCGGCGGAGCGCGATTACATCCTCACCTATTCGCCATACCAGAATGTGAAGGCGGGCGTGCGCTATCCGCCGGTCTTCTTTGTCACCGCCACCAGCGACGACCGCGTCTCGCCCGTGCATGCGCGCAAGATGGCGGCGAAGATGGAAGCGCTGGGCGCCGATGTGATGTTCTACGAGAATACCGATGGCGGTCATGCCGCGGCGGCCGATCATCGCCAGGCGGCGGAGATGTGGGGTCTGTCTTTCGTCTATCTGGCCGAGAAACTGGGCTTGAAGAACTAGCCCAATAAAAAAGCCCGTCATGTCTGACGGGCTTTTGTTTCAGCGGCCCTTGGCCACCCGCGGCTTGGGCGGGGCAGGCGGCACTTCCTTGGGCTTGGAGGCCTTGTAGATCTTGGTCAGGGCCTCGCGGCTCTTGACGGAGGCGGCGGACATGTCTGGCAATTTGGGCATGGGATACTTTCGGGAGGGAACTTCTGTCCCCACCGTAAGGCCCTCCTGCCTGTCCGTAAACGGATGATTCTGCACACCTGTCCGCCGCAAATCCTAGCGGTGGGAACTCAGCCTGGCGCAGCCCCTTGTATCCCCGTCCGCACCAGATAAACGGATTGGGAGGCGCACATCCACAACCAGTCGCGCTTGGGGCCGCAGAAGCACAGATTGGCGCAGGTTTCCGGCAGCCGGATGCGTCCGATCAGCTTGCCGGCCGGGTTCCACACGGTCACCCCCATATAGCCGGGAACCGAGGTCGAACCGGCCCAGACATTGCCCGCCACGTCGACGCGTTGACCATCAAAGCCGCATTTCACGCCATCCACCATGCCGTCGCTGAAGCGGCGCTGATTGGCGATCTTGTTGCCCACCACATCGGCCACATCCATGTTGGCGCCCCAGACGAAATAGACTTTCGCGTAATCGGGCGAGAAGGCGATGCCATTGGGCACCAGACCGGGCTTGCCTTCCAGGATGACGTCCAGCCGCCCCGAAGGGTCGTAGCGATAGATGCTGGGCGGGCGTACCTGATGACGCGAGCCGATGATCCCCGCGCTGCCGTTGCCGATCCTGTTGTTGGCGAGCCCCTTGGGATCGAGCGGGCCGGGCCCGTCATCGGGATGGCCTTCCTGCAGCAGCGATCCGTAATAAGGATCGGTGAACCAGATCGAGCCGTCCTTGTGGGGCGCGAGGTCGTTGGGTGAGTTCAGCGGCTGGCCGTTGTAATTGTCGGCCAGGACCGTCATCGAACCGTCAAGCTCCCAGCGCACCACACGGCGCAGGAAATGCTGGGCGGAAACCTGGCGGCCCTGGAAGTCGAAGGTATTGCCGTTGGAATTGAAGGACTGGCGGCGGAATTCGGTGACCTCGCCCGTTTCCCAAATATAGCGGTACTGGATGTCGGCGGAGACGTCGCTGAACACGACATACTGGCCTTCGCTGCTCCAGGCCGGGCCTTCCGCCCACAGAAAGCCGGTCTTGACGCGCTTGATCGAGGAATGGCCGATGAAGATATCGTTGGCGCTGGGATCAAGGATCAGGATGTCGGGATCGGGATAGGTGTTTGGCGGCGCATCGGGGCCATAGACGCGGCCATTGAGAATGGAAGAAGCCGGCGCGAATTGCGGCTTGCTGTCCGCGAACGCCAGACCCGGCACGGATGCGGCCGCCCCCGCCAGCATCAAGCGGCGTGTCAAATCGACTGTCATAAAAATCCCTCCCCAGCGTGTTTTCTGGAAGGAAGGGGAGCCCGGGCGGCCCGGACTGTCAACCGGGAGAAGCCCCCTGGATGTTGACCCTGAGCATATAAATCGACTGGGTCGCGGCCATGAACAGCTGATCGCGCTTGGGGCCGGCAAAGCAGAGATTGGCGCAAGGCTCTGGCAGGCGAATGCGGCCGATCAGCTTGCCGGCGGGATTCCAGACCGTCACACCCGCATAGCCCAGCGGCGCCGCCGAGCTGCACCAGATATTGCCGGCGCGGTCCGGCCGCATGCCGTCGGGGCCGCAATGGACGCCGTCCACCATGCAATCGGTGAAGGGCCTCAGATTTGCGACGCGCGTGCCCTGAATATCGCCGACCGAAATGCCGCCGCCGCGGATGACATAGACCTTGGTATAATCGGGCGAGAAGCAGATGCCGTTGGGCGGCAGGCCCTTTTCATAAGGCACTGCGATCTCGATCTTGCCGTTTGCATCGATGCGATAGACATTCATCGGCAACGTCTGGTGCATGCCGCCGGCCTTGGCGATGCCCACGCCAGTGTTACCGATATTGGGATCGCGCACGCCGCTGCCATTCATCGGCCCGTCGCCATCATCGGGATGGCCTTCCGCCAGATTGCCGCCGAACTGCGGATCGGTGAACCAGACGCTGCCATCCTTGTGCGGGGCCAGATCGTTGGGCGAATTGAGGGCCACGCCGTTGTAATTGTCGGCCAGCACGGTCATGGAGCCATCGGCTTCCCAGCGGATCACGCGGCGGAAGAAATCCTGGGTCGACAGCTGGCGGCCCTGGAAATCGAAACTGTTGCCGTTGGTGGAGAAGGAGGGACGGCGGAAGACGGTGACTTCGCCGGTCTCCCAGATATAGCGATAGAGCGTATCGTTCTTGACGTCGCTGAAGATGGCGTATTGGCCAAGGCTGGACCAAGCCGGACCTTCCGCCAGATGCAGGCCGGTGTGAACCCGGCGGATCACTTCCTGGCCGATCAGAAGGCCGCCAAAAACCGGCTCGACCTTGATGATGTCGGGATCGGGCGAAAAGGCCGGCGGGGCGCCCGGCGAGAAGTCGCGTGGCGGATCGGTGATGACCGAACGGGGAGTTCCCAATGTCGCCTTGGCATCGGCGGCATATGCAAGTGTGGGCGCGACGGCGGCGGCGCCCGCCAGCATCAGCCGGCGATTGAGTTCGGTCACGGATATCCTCCCCATATTCTTTCTTTTGTGGCCGAGCATCAAAGCCAGCTCACGGCCTGTCAATCAGGTACGGCCCATGACATAGACAGGCTTGAAGCAGCCCAGGATCATGCGCCTGGCATCGAAGGGGATCTCGCCGGTGATTTCCATGCGCGGGTCCCGGTGCATTTTCTCTTCCGCCGCATCCAGCGCCTCCTTGCTGGGCCAGACCTGCCAGGAGAAGACGATCTTCTCGTCCTCCCTTGCGGCGACGGCGCGGCGGAAATCGGTCTGCTGACCGTTGGGGACCTTGTCCTCCCAGGATTCGACGATTTCCAGACAGCCATATTCCTGGAAGAAGGCCGCGCTCATTTCAGCCCATTTGCGATAGGCCTCCATCCGGTCGGCGGGCACAGGAATGACGAATCCGGCGATGTACATCGTTCTGTCTCCTGGCGCTTTCCTGCCCATAGCAGCGGCTGTTGGGGGCATCCGTCAAACGCGCCGGAATTTGACTTTTGGGGCGCCCGGAGCCTAAAACTCGGCTCCTTCCGGAAAGCCTCTATGACTTTCCGGTCCCCCGCCCGGCGCGGGGGATCGCCCCCAGGCAGCGCAGGTGCGCCCCCTGGGGCGAAATTGCTTGGAATTTTGCCCAACGAAATGGGCGTAAGTGCTTGGAGTGAATGGTTTGTTTGAAAGCCTGCAATCCCGCCTGAGCGGCGTCTTCGACAAGCTTCGGGGCCGTGGCGCCCTGACCGAGGCCGATGTCGATGCCGCCCTGGGCGAGGTCCGCACCGCTTTGATCGAGGCGGACGTGGCGCTGCCGGTGGTGAAGGATTTCATCGACAAGGTGCGCCCGCGCGCCATTGGCGAAAACGTGATCCGTTCGGTCACCCCCGGCCAGCAGGTGATCAAGATCGTCCATGACGTGCTGGTCGAGACGCTCGGCCAGGAGAATGAAAAGCTTTCCATCGGCTCGCCGCCCGCCCCCATCCTCATGGTGGGTCTGCAGGGCTCGGGCAAGACCACCACATCCGCCAAGCTCGGCCTCTTGCTGCAGACGAAAGAAAAAAAGCGGGTGCTGATGGCCTCGCTGGACACCACCCGTCCCGCCGCCATGGAGCAGCTGCGCGTGCTGGGCGAGCAGGCGGGCATCGCCACGCTTCCCATCATTGCCGGTCAGGGTCCGCTGGACATCGCGCGCCGCGCCATCGCCTCAGCCAAGGTCGGCGGCTATGACGCCGTCATCCTCGACACCGCCGGCCGCCAGCATGTCGATGAGCAGCTGATGGCCGAGGTCGCCAGCGTGAAACAGCTGGTCAACCCGCATGAGACCCTGCTGGTCGCCGACAGCCTGACCGGCCAGGACGCGGTCAATATCGCCAAGTCGTTCAACGACCGCGTCAAGGTGTCCGGCATCATCCTCACCCGCGTCGACGGCGATGGCCGCGGCGGCGCCGCCCTTTCCATGCGCACCGTCACCGGCGCGCCGATCAAGTTCCTGGGCGCCGGCGAAAAGCTGGACGCGCTGGAGCCGTTCCATCCCGCGCGCGTGGCCTCGCGCATCCTCGATATGGGCGATGTGGTCAGCCTGGTCGAGAAGGCGAGCGAGACGATCGACAAGGAAGAAGCGGAAAAGCTCGCCGCCAAGATGAAAAAGGGTCAGTTCGATATGAACGACCTGAAGGCCCAGTTGAACCAGATGAAGAAGCTGGGCGGCATGAAAGGCGTGCTGGGCATGTTGCCGGGCGTGGGCAAGATCAAGGACCAGCTGGAGGCCGCCGGCCTGGACGACAAGATCCTCACCCGCCAGGAGGCCATCATCCAGTCCATGACCAAGGCCGAGCGCGGCGATCCCGACATGATCAACGGCTCGCGGCGCAAGCGCATCGCCGCCGGCGCCGGCGTCGAGGTCAGCGAGGTCAACAAGCTTCTGAAAATGCACCGCCAGATGGCGGACATGATGAAGAAAGTGGGGAAGGGCAAGATGCCCATGATGCCGCCTGGCATGGGCGGTTTCCCCGGTGGCATGCCGCCCGGCTTCGGGCGGCGGTAGTTTGTATCAGCAACAGACGTTGGATTCTCGCTTGCGCGGGACTGACAATCAAGAAAGGAAGTAAAATGGCTCTTCGCATTCGTCTTGCCCGCGGCGGCACCAAAAAGCGTCCGCACTACAATATTGTCGTCTCGGATTCGCGCTCGCCCCGCGACGGCCGCTTCATCCAGAAGATCGGCTTCTACAATCCGCTGCTGCCGTCCGATCACGCTGACCGCGTCAAGCTGGATTTGGACGTGGCCAAGGAGTGGATTGTCAAGGGCGCGGTGGCGTCCGATCGCGTGCACAAGATGCTGGCCAATGCCGGCGTGGTGAAGGCGCGCGTGCACAACAATCCGCAGAAGGCCCAGCCCAAGAAAAAGGCGCAGGAACGCGCCGCCGCTGCCGCGGCTGCAGCCGCCTCGGGCGAAGCCGCCTCTTAAGGGCCTGACTGTTGGGCCGCGACGTTCTTCTTGCCGCCGTGACCGGCGCGCAAGGCTTGAAGGGCGAGGTGAAAGCCAAGCTCTTCACCGCCACGCCCGATGCCTTGCCGCGTTATGGCGTCCTGCACGCGCGCGACGGCCGCACTTTCAAGATCACCGCCTTTCGACCCGCCAAAGCGGGCGAGGCGGTGATTGCGTTTGAAGGGGTGCGCGACCGCAATGCCGCGGAGGCGCTCAAGGGCGTGGAGCTGTTCGTCGACCGCGCCGCGCTGCCCGATCCCGATGAAGACGAATTCTATCATGCCGATCTGATCGGGCTTGAGGCGCGCGACGCCGAAGGCCGGGTGCTGGGCAAGATCAGCGCCATCCACAATTATGGCGCCAGCGATGTGATCGAACTGTCGCGTCCCGATGGCGATCATGTGCTGCTCGCCTTCAGCAAGGAGACGGTGCCGGTGCTCAATATCGCGGCCGGCTATATCGTGGTCGCCGTGCCTGAGGACGATGAAGATAACGACCATGTCGAGTAGGTGAGGCGCGGTTCGCCGAAGGCGAACGAAATGG
>DASZVQ010000068.1:0-12528 GCA_035547275.1 Rhizomicrobium sp. | reverse complement strand
CGAGACCACAGGCCTGGACCCCGGCGACGGCCACCGGGTGGTGGAGATCGGCCTGGTCGAACTGGTGGACCATTTCCCCACCGGCAACACCCTGCAATTCTACCTGAACCCCGAACGCGACGTTCCCATCGAATCCCAGCGGGTGCACGGCCTCAGCGCCGAATTCCTGGCCGACAAGCCGCTCTTCGCCCATGTGGTGGAAGATTTCCTGGAATTTCTGGGCGACGCGCCGCTGGTCATCCACAATGCCAGCTTCGACATAAAATTCATCAATGCGGAATTGAAGCGCACCGGCCACAAGCCGATACCGCTGGCCCGCGCCGTCGACACGATCGAGATCGCCAAGCGCAAGTTTCCGGGCGCGCGCTATTCGCTGGACGAGCTGTGCAAGCGTTTCGCGGTCGACCTGTCGGCGCGCACCAAGCATGGCGCGCTGCTTGACGCCCAGCTCACCGCGGAAATCTATCTGGAGCTGATCGGCGGGCGTCAGCGCGGGCTGATGCTGGCGCCGGTCGAGATCGCGGCCGCCCAGTCGGGGGAAAGCGGACCAAGACCCGCGCGCCAGCGCCCCGAAAGGCTCGCGTCCCGCATCACCGAGGCCGAGCTTGCCGCCCATGCCGCGTTCGTGGCGAAAGAGCTGGGCGACAAGCCGCTTTGGAATGTCTGAGCTTTTCCTTTCCCACAAGGGGAGAGGATAATATTTTTGATCAACAGATGGCTTTACGCCGTGCCCTGCGGCTGGCCCTGGGCCTGGGCCGCGCGCGCCTGATACAGCGCCATGAAGTCGATCGGCTCGATCATCAGGGGCGGCATGCCGCCGTCGCGCACCACATCCGACACGATCCGCCGCACAAAGGGGAACAGCATGTGCGGAGCCTGGATCAACAGGATCATCTGCTGGGTGCCCACGTCCGGAACGTTGGTCAGGCGGAAGATGCCCGCATAGGCGACTTCCAGCAGGAACAGGGGCTTGCTTTCATTCTTGGCGTCGACGCGGATCTTCAGTTCCACCTCGAACATGTCCTTTTCCGCCAGGCGCGCGGCGTTCAGATCCACCGCCAGCTCGATCTGCGGCCGGTCGGTGATATTGGCCGTGGCGCCGGGATTCTCGAAGGACAGGTCCTTGATATACTGCGCCGCCACCTGCAGGTTGGGGATGGCCGGTGTGCCGGCGGGCGCGGGGGTTCCTTCACTGCTCATGCGTCACGTCTTTCGCGGGTTTTGGGCCAGGGAAATTTCGGCTGGCGCTACCACATAACGCTTGGGCCTGACAAGCGACGCCGGTAAAAGGCGCTTTTCAGGCTCGCCCGCGAAGGCTAGGGTCGGCACGTGGGGCGAAAGGCGGGGCCGTTTTTAGGGTTTGTCATGCCGGATTCGCAGACACTGGGTCTTGTCGTTGCCGCGATGGTCGCGGGCGTCATCTGTTTCCGCCTTTATACCGTTCTGGGCCGCCGCACTGGCCAGGAGCCGCAGGCCCGCCCCGCGCCGGCGCCGCTGGAGCCGCGCCCCGCGCCCCAAGTCACCGCCGAGTCCGCGCCGTCCACGAACGGACTTCTGGATATCCAGCTTGCCGACCGCGATTTCGACACCCCCAAATTCCTGGAAGGCGCGCGCCAGGCCTACAGCCAGATCGTCACGGCTTTCGCGGCCGGCGACCGTGGCGCTCTGCGTCCGCTGCTGTCGCCGGAGGTCTATGGCGCCTTCGATGCCGGCATCACGGCGCGGACCGAACCGGCGCCCGCCTTTGTGAAGCTGCAGGATGCGCGCATTGTCGGATCGGCGCTGCATGGCCGCAATGCCGAGATCACCGTGGCCTTCACCGCGGAATTCGCCACCGGCGCGGTGACGGATGTCTGGACGTTCGAGCGCAATCTGGATTCCACCGATCCCAACTGGACTCTGATTGCGACATCGGGTGATCTGCCGGACTAGCAAATATCAAGTGCTGGTGGCGCTTTGGATTTGACATTCGCTTCATGGGCGCGCGGCCAGTCCACCAGACTGGCTGTTCTGGCCACGGCATTCCTGCTTTTTGCCTGCACCGTCGAAAAGCCGCCGCCCGCCGTTCCCACCGGCCTGCATCTGTCGCGCACGACTTTCGATCAGCTTCCCGGCTGGCGGGACGCCGATGCGCGCCAGGGCCTGGCCGCGTTTCAGCGCGGCTGCGCCGTGCTGATGCAAAAGCCCGATGCCACCCCCATGGGCGGGGCGGGCTATGCCGGCGCGGTGGGTGACTGGCGCGGCGCCTGCGCCCAGGCGGGCGGCGATGCCAGGGCCTTCTTCGCCCAGAACTTCACACCCTATGCGGTGAGCGGCGAAGCCCTGTTCACCGGCTATTATGAGCCGCAGATCCGGGGACGCCGCGGGCGCGGCGGCGCCTTCCAGACCCCCGTCTATGGCCTGCCATCCGATCTGGTGCGCGCCGATCTGGGCCTGTTCGATCCCAAGCTGAAAGGCGAACATATTTCCGGTCGCGTCTTTGGCCATGCGCTGGTGCCCTATCCAGACCGCGCCCGAATCGAGAAGGACGGCGTGAAAACCGCATCGGTGCTGTTCTACACCGACGATCGGATCGCATTTTTCTTCCTGCAGATTCAGGGTTCGGGCCGGGTGGTGTTCGACGATGGCGGGTCCGAGCGCATCGCCTATGCCGGCGAGAACGGCCAGCCCTATACCGCCATCGGCCGCACCCTGATCGCCGACGGTTCGCTTTCGCGCGAAGAGGTCTCGCTGCAGACCATCCGGGCCTGGCTGCTCGCCCATCCCGACCGGGCGCGCGCGGTGATGCAGACCGACAAAAGCTATGTCTTCTTTCAGGAGAAACCGCTGGGCGATACCGCCCTGGGTGCGACCGGCACGCTGGGCGCAAATCTCACGCCCCTGGGCAGCCTGGCGGTGGACCCGCGCCTTCATGCGCTGGGCGCGCCGATGTTCGTGGCCGCCGACGGGCCCGATCCGGTGCATGGCGTGATGGTGGCGCAGGATACGGGTGGGGCGATCCGTGGCGCGGCGCGGGGCGACATCTTCTTCGGCTTCGGACCGCAGGCGGAAACGCGCGCCGGCGCGATGAAGGCGCCAGGCCGGCTTTATGTGCTGCTGCCCGACAGTCTGGCGGCAAGACTGGGCGAAGCTGCGGATTTCCCGTGATGGCCAAACGGCGCACGACCACCGACGAAGAACGCAGGCTGTTTGAACAGGACTTCAGACAGGCTCATCCCCTGAAAGTCACCATGTCGACGGCCGCGCCGCGCAAGAAAGGCGCGAGCCATGGTCCGGCCGGCGTCAATGGCGCCACCGAAGACCGCTTGCGGCGCGGCTTGATCGAGCCCGAAGCCCGCATCGACCTGCATGGCATGACGCAAGGGGTGGCCCACCGCGCCCTGTTCGCCTGGCTGACCACCGCGCATGCCAGGGGTCATCGGCTGGTGCTGGTGGTTACCGGCAAGGGCAATCCGAAAAATGATGAAAACGCGCCCTGGATGCTGTCGGAGCATGGCGTGCTGAAACAGATGGTGCCACGCTGGCTGAACGAACCGGAGCTGGCGGCGTTGATTGCCTATACCCGCCCCGCCCATCTCAAACATGGCGGCGACGGCGCTTTGTATGTCTATCTGCGGAAGCGGTCTTGAAACAGGCGTTCCATACCATCGCGGTTCCAACCCATGGGGCCGGACTCTATGAATTCACCGACCAGGCGGCGGATTTTGTGCGCGGCGCCGGAATCGAAGACGGGCTCCTGACCTGTTTCATCCGCCACACCTCGGCCTCGCTGGTGATTCAGGAAAATGCCGATCCCGACGTGCAGAAGGACCTGCGCGATTTCTTTGCCTGGCTGGCGACCAGCGGGCCGAAGTTTCGCCACACCACCGAAGGCCCTGACGACATGCCCTCGCACATCCGTTCGGCGCTGACCCAGACTTCCATCGGCATTCCCCTGCATAGGGGCCGTCTGGCGCTGGGCACCTGGCAGGGGATCTATGTGTTCGAGCATCGCGACGCGCCGCACCGGCGCGAGGTGATGCTGCATGTCACAGGGGAATAGACAGGCTTGGTGGCTTTCCTATCCCTCAAGGGGAGAGGAAGTAAATTTCACAGCAGCCCGGCCTTCGCCGCCAGGTCCTTCAGCGAGACTTCCGGCCGCGCGCCGTAATGCGAAATCACTTCCGCCGCGGCCAGCGCGCCCAGCCGGCCGCAATCGGCCAGGCCCTTGCCGCGCGTCAGGCCATAGAGGAATCCGGCGGCGAACTGGTCGCCCGCGCCGGTGGTGTCGATGACGCGGCTGACGGGCGCGGCGGGAATCTCATAGGTCATATTCTCTTCGACAATGACGCAGCCCTTGGCCGAGCGGGTCAGCGCGGCGATGCCGCCCCACTTCTTGGCGCCGGCGATCACGCCGTCGAAATCCTCGACTTCGAACAGCGCCTTGGCCTCGTCCTCATTGGCGAACAGGATGTTCACGTCCCGGTCCAGCAGATGCAGGAATTCGTCGCGGAAACGGCCGACGCAGAACGTATCCGACAATGTCAGCGCGATGCGATTGCCGGCGCCCTTCGCCGCGGCGATGGCTTTGCGCGAGGCCTGCTTGGCCTTGTCCTCGTCCCACAGATAGCCTTCGATATAAAGGATGCGCGCGGCGGCGATATGTTCTTCGGCCACATCCTCGGGCGTCACTTCGCGGCAGGCGCCCAGAAAGGTGTTCATGCTGCGCTGGCCATCCGGCGTCACCGCGATCAGACAGTTTGCGGTCGAGGCATTGGACGCGCTGCTGCCATTGTGAAAGGTGATGCCGGTTGCCGCCATGGACATCGCGAAAGCCTTGCCCAGCCGGTCGTCCGAGACCTTGCCCAGGAACAGGCCCTTGCCGCCCAGCGACGCCAGGCCCGCCATGGTATTGGCGGCCGATCCGCCAGCCACTTCATGCAGGCTCGACATGGTCTGGTGATTGTCGCCCAGCGCTTTCAGCAATTCCTTGGCGCGGAATTCATCGATCAGGGTCATGGCGCCCTTGGCGATGCGGTGGGTGAGCAGGAAGCGGTCGTCTACCGAGGCGATAATGTCCACGATGGCGTTGCCCAGGCTGGCGACGTCGTATTGCGGCTGAGACATGAAACCCCTTGGACTTGAGACAATCCCGCTTACACGCCGGATCAGGCCCCTTGCAAGTCCCGCCGGCGCTGGTGCAGAACGCGACCCATGATCCGCCGCGTTGTTATCGTGTCATTGACGCTGTTGCTGGCAGGCTGCGCCGCAAAAGCGCCATCGGCGCCACCCCGGCCCACCGCCAGCATTCCGCCCGCGCCGCCGCGCGGCGAACCTGGCCAATATATGAACATGCCGGCCACCAGCCTGCGGGCGGCGTTCGGCAAGCCAGCCTTTGTGAGGAAGGATGGGGTCACGGAAATGTGGCGCTATGACGCCGCCGCCTGCCGCGCTTTTTTCTTCCTCTATGGCAATCCGCTGGCCGTGCGCCATGTCGAGACCCTGCCGCATGGACCGCAAAGCGCCTGGGATCTGGCCTGCCTTACCGCTTTGGCGTCTTCGCCGGCGAAGACGTCTTAGGCTTTTCCAGCGGTAGCTCTTTTGTCTTGTCCTTGAAGCGGCACAGGTCGCGCACCACACAGGTCGGGCACAAGGGCTTTCGCGCCACGCAGGTATAACGGCCGTGCAGGATCAGCCAGTGATGGGCGTGCAGCCTGTATTGCGCGGGCACCACCTTTTCGAGCTTCTCTTCCACCGCTTCGACATTTTTGCCGGGCGCCAGATTGGTGCGGTTGGAGACGCGGAAGATATGGGTGTCCACCGCGATGGTGGGTTCGCCAAAGGCCACATTCAAAACCACATTGGCGGTCTTGCGGCCCACGCCGGGCAAGGCCTGCAGCGCCTCGCGGTCCCGGGGCACCTTGCCGCCATGCTGTTCGATCAGAAGCTTCGACAAGGCGATGACATTCTTGGCCTTGCCGCGATAAAGCCCGATGGTCTTGATATATTGGGTCAGGCCTTCCTCTCCCAGCGCCACCATCTGCTCCGGCGTCTTCACCGTCTTGAACAAAGGCGCGGTCGCCTTGTTCACGCCCTTGTCGGTGGCCTGGGCCGACAGCACCACCGCCACCAGCAGGGTGTAGGGATTGACATACTGAAGCTCGGTTTTGGGCTCGGGCGTATGCTTCTTCAGCCGCGCGAAAAACTCTTCGACTTCGGCTTTGGAAAAAGGCTTAGCCATTCAGGCCCAGCACGTCCGTCATTGCATAGAGTCCCGGCTTCTTGCCGTGACCCCAGCGGGCCGCCGTCAGCGCGCCATGGGCGAAGATGGAGCGGTCCTCGGCGGAATGCGACAGGGTGATGCGCTCGCCGATGCCGGCGAAGATGATCGAATGCTCGCCCACCACGCTGCCGCCGCGCAGGCTGGCGAAGCCGATGCTGCCATCGGCGCGCGGCCCCAGATTGTGGCCGTCGCGCGACTTGACCCAATGCTTGTCCAGCTGCACGCCATGGCCGCGCGCCGCGGCCTGACCCAGGAGCAGCGCGGTGCCCGACGGCGCATCCACCTTGTTGCGATGGTGCATTTCCAGCACCTCGACGTCGTAATCGGGCAGAGCCTTGGCGGCGCGCTCGGCCAGCGCGGCCAGAAGGTTCACGCCCATGCTCATATTGCCGGATTTGACGATGATGGCATGGCGGGCGGCGGCCTTGATGCGCTCTTCGCCCTTCTGATCAAAGCCGGTGGTGCCGATGACATGGACGATGCGTGCCTGGGCGGCGAGATCGGCCAGCATGGTGGAGACCATCGGCGTGGTGAAATCCACGATGGCCTGGGCATGGGCCAGAAGCGGCAGCGGATCGGCGGTCAGCATGATGCCATTGGGCTGCATGCCCGCCAGCGTCCCCGAATCCAGCCCCAGATTGGGATGGCCTTCCATCTCCAGCGCGCCGCAAAGGGTGATGCCCGAACCCTGGGCGATTTCGCGGATCAGGGTACGCCCCATGCGCCCGGACGCGCCGGTGACGACGATCTTCAGGTCGGACATGAGGCGCCTCTTTGATCTTAGACTTTGGTATCCACGCCGGGGGCTTCGGCGGGGGCTTCTTTTTTCGCAACCGTGACCATGGCGGGGCGCAGCAACCGCTCCCCGATCATATAGCCCGTCTGCACCACATCGACGATGTCGCCGGCCGGCTTGCCGTTACCGGGCACTTCGGCGATGGCCTGGTGCAGGTTGGGGTCGAACTTGCCGTCGGTCGCCACGGGCTTCACGCCATAGCGTTCCAGGGTCTGCATCAGCTGGCGGTCGGTGGCTTCCACCCCGTCCAGCACCGCCTTGACCTGGGGATCGGCGGCTTCGCGCACGGGGGCGGGCACCGCGGCCAGGGCGCGGGCGAAATTGTCGGCGATGCCCACCATGTCGCGGGCGAATTTGGTCACCGCATACTGGCTGGCTTCCGTCTTCTCGCGCTCGGCGCGGCGGCGGATATTCTCGGCCTCGGCCAGGGCGCGCAGACGCTGGTCCTTCAGGGACTCGACTTCGTTCTTCAGGGCTTCCAGCACCGCGAATTCGGCGGCGTGGGGATTTTCGGAATCGGGCAGTTGGGTCGGTTCGTCGTTCATGCGGGCGTCCTTAAACCTTAAGCAAGCAATCGTCCAATGACTTTCGCGGTATGGTCGACCATGGGGATGATGCGGCCATAATTGAGGCGGGTCGGGCCCAGCACCCCGATCACCCCCACGATCTTGCCCTGGGCATTGGCATAGGGCGCGGCCACGATGGAGGAACCGGAGAGCGAGAACAGCCGGTTCTCCGACCCGATGAAAATGCGCACCCCGTCGCCATCCTTGGCCAGTTCCAGAAGCCGGATCAGATCGGCCTTGCGCTCGATATCGTCGAACAGGGTGCGGATGCGCTCGATATCGGCCTGGACGGCGACACTGTCCAGAAGATGCGAGGCGCCACGCACGATCAGGACCTTTTCGGGACCCGCCAAGGTCGCCAGCCCTTCGGCCACCAGTTTGGCGGTCAGCGCGTCCAGTTCGCTCCTTTCGCTGTCCAGTTCCGCCAGGATCTCGCTGCGCGCCGTATCAAGCGTGCGGCCGCGCAGCCGCGCCCCCAGATAGTTGCTGGCTTCCGACAGCGCCGAAACCGGAAGGCCCGGCGGGGTTTCGATGACGCGGTTTTCCACCTGGCCGTCCTCGCTGACCATGATCACCAGCGCCTTGCCCGGCGCGACCCCCACGAACTCCACATGCTTCAGGGCGGAATCCTGCTTGGCCGTCACCATCAGCCCGGCACAGCGCGATAGGCCGGCCAGCGACTGGGTGGCCTGGGTCAGCACGTCCTCGATCTGCCGGCCGCTGCCCGACATGCGGGCCTCGATGGCGACGCGCTCATCGGGGGCCAATTCTCCGATCTCCAGGAGCCCGTCCACGAACAGGCGCAGGCCCTTTTCGGTGGGCACCCGGCCGGCGCTGGTATGCGGGGCATACAGCAGGCCCATGGCCTCCAGGTCGCTCATCACATTGCGGATCGAGGCCGGGGACAGGGTCAAGGGCAGGCGCTGGCTCAGGGTGCGCGACCCCACCGGCTCGCCGGACGCCAGAAAGGCCTCCACCAGATGGCGGAAGACTTCGCGCGGGCGCTCGGTCAGGCCCTGGGGCATCAGGAAGGGGGTGCGGGATTCAAAACTCAAGCTGCTGAAAACCTTGTGTTTTTCGCTTTACGGTTGCGTCCGGCGGGGCGGTGACGCTAGGTAACGCCCCAATCTAGCAGACCGATATATGAGGCTCCATGCGCCCTTCAACTCGCGCCCCCGACCAGATGCGCGCCGTTTCGCTCACCCCCGGCTTCTCCCGCCATGCCGAAGGCTCCTGTCTGGTCAAGTTCGGCGACACCCATGTGCTGGTGACAGCCAGCCTGGAGGAAAAGGCGCCCCCCTTCCTGAAGGGATCGGGCAAGGGCTGGGTCACGGCGGAATATGGCATGTTGCCCCGTTCCACCCATGACCGCATGCGGCGCGAGGCGGCGGCCGGCAAGCAGTCGGGCAGGACGCAAGAGATCCAGCGGCTGGTGGGCCGGTCCCTGCGCGCCATCTGCGATCTGCCCGCGCTGGGCGAACGCCAGATCACCATCGACTGCGACGTGCTGCAGGCCGATGGCGGAACCCGCACCGCCGCCATCACCGGCGGTTTTGTCGCGCTCAGCCAGTGCCTGTCTTTCATGAAGAAGACCGGCCTGGTCACCCTGCCGGTGATCAAGGATCATGTCGCCGCCGTCAGTTGCGGCATCGTCAAGGGCCAGCCTGTCCTGGATCTGGACTATGACGAAGACTCCACCGCCGAGACCGATGCCAATTTCGTGCTGACCGGTTCGGGCGGGCTGGTGGAAATCCAGGGCACGGCGGAAGGCGCGCCTTTCAGCGAGGACCAGCTGGTGGCGCTGCTCAAGCTGGCGCGCAAGGGCATCGGCGAACTGGTGGAATTGCAGAAACAGGCCTTAGGTTCTTGAATCGGAAAAGCCCATGATGCTGCCGCGCGGCAGCCAGCTGGTTGTCGCCTCCCACAATGAAGGCAAGGTGCGCGAGATCCGTGCGCTGTTGGGGCCGCATGGCATCGTGGCCGTCAGCGCCGGCTCGCTGGGCCTGCCGGAGCCGGAAGAAACGGGCACAAGCTTTGCCGCCAACGCCGAGATCAAGGCCCATGCCTCGGCCAAAGGCAGCGGTCATGCCGCGCTGTCGGATGATTCCGGGCTTTGTGTCGATGCGCTGGATGGCGCGCCCGGCATCTATTCGGCGCGTTGGGCGGGCCCGACCAAGGACTTCCGCATCGCCATGAATCGCATTCATGACGAACTGCGCCAGAAGGGTCTTGCCACCAGCCCGGCGAAATTCGTCTGCGCGCTCTGCATCGCGCTGCCGTCAGGCGAGTCGCGCGTGTTCGAGGGCGAGGTGCGCGGCCATCTGAGCTTCCCGCCGCGGGGCGCGCGCGGCTTCGGTTACGATCCGATCTTCGTCGCCAATGGCATGGATCAGACCTTTGCCGAGATCGATCCGGCGCAGAAGCATGCCATGAGCCATCGGGCCAGGGCGTTCGAGAAGCTGCTGCATTCGGGGATTTTTGTTGAATCGTTTTAACCCTTGCCTGTCATGGCCGGGCTTGACCCGGCCATCCATTTCGTCGGCCGCGCCGATGCGCCGTGCTGGATGGCCGCCTCTAGGGCGGCCATGACAGTGAAAAGTGGAAACGCCTTCGGCATCTACGTCCACTGGCCCTTCTGCGCCGCCAAGTGCCCCTATTGCGATTTCAATTCCCATGTCCGCACCGCGATTGACGAAGACGGCTGGGTGGACGCCATCCTGGCCGAACTGGACTGGGTCGCCGCAAATCAAGGAGCGTCGGCGAGAGCCGGAGCGACCAAAGAAAAGTCGGCGAGAGCCGGAGCGACCAAAGAAAAGTCGCGGCCTGTTGTCGAAACCATTTTCTTTGGGGGCGGCACGCCGTCGCTGATGCAGGGCCGCTCCACCGGCCGCATCCTGGATAAGATTGCGAGCCTCTGGCCGATGGCGAAGGATGCCGAGATCACGCTGGAAGCCAATCCGGCCAGCGCCGATGCGGGGCGTTTTGCCGATTACCGCGCCGCGGGGATCAATCGCGTCTCGCTGGGGGTGCAGGCGCTGAACGACGCCGATCTGAAAAGACTGGGCCGTCTGCATGACGTGGCAGAAGCCAGGCGCGCGCTGAAGCTGGCGATGGAGAAGTTCGATCGCGTCTCGCTGGACCTGATCTATGCCCGCCCCGATCAGAGCGATGCGGCCTGGCGCAGCGAATTGAAAGAGGCGCTGTCCTTCGGCACCGATCATCTGTCGCTCTACCAGCTCACCATCGAGCCGGAGACGCCTTATGCCCTGCTGCACAGAAACGGCCAGTTGCAGATTCCGGGCGAGGACCTGGCGGCGGAATTGTTCGAAACCACACAGGAGCTGACCGAAGCCGCGGGACTTCCCGCCTATGAGATTTCCAATCACGCCCGGCCCGGTCAGGAAAGCCGGCACAATCTGATCTATTGGCGCTATGGCGATTATGCCGGGGTGGGTCCGGGCGCGCATGGCCGCCTCAGCCTGAAGGGCGCGCGCACCGCCACCGCCGCGATCCGGCTGCCGGAGCGCTGGCGCGATACGGTCGCCAAGACCGGCCATGGCTTTGCCGAGATGACGCCGGTCAGCGACGAAGAAGCCGCGCGCGAACATCTGCTGATGAACCTGCGCCTGGCGGAAGGGCTCGACCTTGCCGGTTATGCGCGGCGCTGGAACACGCGGCTGGACGCGGCGAAAGTCGCGGCGCTGGTGGCGCAGGGCTTCCTGTCACACACCGGTGACCGCCTGACGGCCACCCCGGCCGGCCGGTTGCTGCTCAATCGCGTGATCGAGGAATTGGTTTAGACGGAACTTTCCTCTCCCCTTGCGGGGTCCGAAGGACGGGCGTGCAGCCAAGCACGCCCCGTGGAGGAAGAAAAATCATTGGGTTAGCGGAGCGGTAGCGACGCTCAACCCACTGATTTCAGGTGAGGGGTGAGTTGGAGGAGATACCCAGCCGCTCGCCAAAGCTCGCGGCGTTCACTTGCTTTCGCATGTCCACAGGACATGCTCATGCCTACGGCACCGCAAGCTCACCCCCTCACCAGCAAAATCTAAGCACTTAGCTTCGCATACGCTTCGCTAAGCGCAAGATTTTGCGTCCTCTCCCACAAGGGGAGAGGGCATCGTGGCGCGTCCGTCACGGCACGCTTGGCCTCATGGGTGTTTGGCGGCGCTGGTGTTACGGCGCGGCCTGGGCCATCTCGCGGACGGATTGCCAGCCCGTCGGACTTTCCTTTGTCTTCACATAGACCACCATGGCGCGGCCGCGGGCAAAGGTCGGGCCGCCGCCCGTTCTGGGCGTGGTCTTTATCGTGAAAATGCTGGTTTCGACCGCGGTATCGCCAAGAAAGACCATGCTTTCCAGCCGGTGCTCCACGAACTCCATTTTCACCTTGCGGAAGGTCTCAAACAGGCCGCGCTGAAGGTCTTGCCGGCCAGTCACGACATTGGCCCCGCCGAAATATTTCACCACGTCCGGGCGATGCAGGGCAACGATCGTCGCCACGTCCCCGCGCGCGAAGCCGTCGCGTATCGCCTGGGTGGTGCGCTCCAGCGATTGCCGGTCCGCGCGGCTCCCGCCTGAAATGGCATCTGGCGGTTCCTGGGCCCGTGCCGGCCAATTCAGGCTGCAGGCGACAAGCAAGGCAGCGACGATAATGCCATAACGCATCCTTCACTCTCCTGTGTGGCAAGGAACTGAACGCGCTGGGTCGCCGCCGCGATGGGAGGCGTCACAGGCTGGCATTCGCTTGGCAGCGGGTCAAGGCGGCGGCCGGCTGCTGCTCAATCGCGTGATCGAGGAATTGCTTTAGCCCGAACTTTCCTCTCCCCTTGCGGGGTCCGAAGGACGGGCGTGCAGCCAAGCACGCCCCGTGGAGGAAGAAAAATCATTGGGTTAGCGGAGCG
>DASZVQ010000067.1:0-3606 GCA_035547275.1 Rhizomicrobium sp. | reverse complement strand
TTGTCGGCATGGACGCCAAGGGTATCCATCATCGACAGCATCAGGTTGGTCATGGGGGTGTCCTTTTCCACCGTGACATGGCGGTCGCCCTTGATCAGGCCGGAGGCCACGATCACCGGCAAGGCGCGGTGGTCGTGACGGTTGGGGTCGGCCAGGCTCGCGCCCGCCAACAGGATGGTGGAATCCAGAAGCGGCTTGTCGCCCTCCTTGGTCTCGCTCATCCGCTTCAGCCAATAGGCCACCTGCTCCATATGCAGGGTGTTGATCTTGGTCAGCTTGGCGATCTTCTCCGGATCGTTGCCATGATGGCTGAGCGGGTGATGGGCGTCCGGCACCCCGATCTCGGGATAGGAACGGCCCGACACTTCGCGCCCGATCATGAAGGTGGCAACCCTGGTCATGTCCGCCTGCATGGCCAGAACCTGCAGGTCGATCATCATATGGGCATAGTCTTCAAACGAATCCGGCACCCCCGACGGCTTGGAATAGGCTGGCAGCCTGACCGCCTCGCTGCCCCCCTGCTCCACCTTCTGGATGCGCTTTTCGATATCGCGCACCGCCTCGAGATATTCGTCCAGCTTCTGCTTGTCGCTGGCCCCAAGCCGGCCCGACATCCTTTTGGCGTCCGCCGCCACAAAGTCCAGGATCGAGGCCTGGCGCCTGAGCTGGGCCAGCCGGCTCTTGGCATCCAGACTGTCGCCATCGCCAAACATCCGCTCGAACACCTCGCGCGGATTGATCGTCACCGGCAAGGGCGTGGACGGGCTCGACCAGGACAGCGTGTTGGTATAGGCGCAGGAATAGCCGCTGTCGCAGCTGCCCACCAGGCTGGGCGGCTCAAGCCCGATCTCCAGCGAGGGGATCTGGGTCTGCTCGCCGATCTGCTTGGCCACCATCTGGTCCATCGAGACGCCCGAGGTGATGTCGGCGCCTTCGGTCTTCTTCACATGCACCCCGGTCAGATAGCCGCCGCAGCAGCGGCCATGATCGCCCGCCCCATCGCCCAAGGCTTCCGCCTGGACCTGGGAAAGGCCGGTGAACACCGTGATCTTGGCGCGATAGGCTTCCAGCGGCTTGAGGATGGGGGAATAGGCAAAGCCCGCCTCGCTGGAGGCCGGCGTCCAGTTCTGCATCATCATGCCGTTGGGGGTGTAGATCACCTGCAGGCGCTTCCTGGTCGCGGCGGCTTCTTCGGCGGCTTTCGCGCTTGCCGTCATCGCCTCCATCAGAGGCAGCGCCATCAGGGTGCCGGCGCCCTTGAGCAGGGTGCGCCGGTGAAGCGGCTTTCTGGTGATCATCATGTGGTGGGAGTCCTTCTCATGGTGAAAGGCACACTTTCGACAATGCCCAAAATAATCGTCTGCATCCGGTAATTGTCCTTGGCCGCCTGATAGCGCACCGCGCGCACCGCCGGCATGTCATAGGATTCAAGGCCGCGCCCCAGCGCATAGGTCATCAGCCGCTCCGTCATCGCCTCGATGAACTGGTCCTTGCGGCTCAGGAGAATGCCCTGCAAGCCGTTGGGACCGGTGGGGCCATCGAACTTGGTGCCGTCCGGCAGAACCGCGGAGGCATCCACCTTCTGGCCGGCATAGCCGGTGCGCCAGGCCCCCACCGCGTCATAATTCTCCAGCGAAAAGCCCAACGGGTCCATCTTGGTGTGGCAGGAGGCGCAGACCGGGTTCTTCCTGTGCATCTCCATCTGCTCGCGCACTGTCATGGTCTTGCCGTTCTTGGCGTCATCCAAGGATGGCACCAGCGGCGGGGGCGGCGGCGGCGCCGCCGCCAGCAGGTTCTCCAATATCCACTTGCCGCGCAAAACCACCGAGGTGCGGTTGTTGTAGGAGGTCACCGTCAGGATCGAGCCCTGCCCCAACAGGCCGCCGCGGTGCTCGTCCGGCTTCAGCATCACCTTGCGGAAGCTGGTGCCATAAACCCCGGGGATGCCGTAATGCTCGGCCAGCCGCTGGTTCAGATAGGTGTAGTTGGCGTCCAGGAAGTCCAGCGCGCTGCGATTGTCCTTGACCACCCCGTCAAAGAACATCTGGGTCTCGGTCAGCATCGCATCGCGCAGCCGCACATCGAAGTCCGGATAGGCGCGGCGATCGGGCTTCTGATACTCCAGCCGGCGCAGATATAGCCACTGGCCGGCGAAGTTGTCGGTCAGCGCCTCGGCCTTGGGATCGGCCAGCATCCGCGCCACCTGGGCCTTGAGCACATCGGGCTTGGAAAGCTGTTTCTTCTCCGCCAGCGACAGAAGCTCGTCATCGGGGATGCTGCTCCACAGGAAGAAGGACAGCCGCGTCGCCAGTTCCACATCGCTGATCTTGTGCACGTCACCGGCGGCGGACTTCGGCGGATCGCTTTCGCGCATGAACAGGAAATCCGGCGACACCAAAATCGCTTCCACCGCCGCCTCAATGCCATGCTCGAAGTCCGCGCCCTTGCGTCCCTGGGCATACATCTTCATCAAGGGCGTCACATCCGCCGCCGTCACCGGACGGCGATAGGCATGATGGGCCAGGCTGGTCAGGATCTTCCTGGCGCAGGCCCCCTCGCCAAGCCCCTTGCCCGGATGACAGATAAAGATCTTCCTGCGGCTCGCCGTGTCCCCTGGCCCCTTCACATCATACGGTCCAACAACCGATATCTGCATCACATCACGAAGGTAGAAAGCCTGAACCACGCCCGAACCATTGGCGACGGAGGGCACCATCAATTCCTGGACGCGGGCGCCGTCCACCTGCACATCCATGGGCAGCTGGGTGACGGTCGCGGGCTTGGTGGGACGTGGACCGCTGGTGGTCTTTGGCGTCAGGCTCTCGTCCAGGCTCAGGCTGCGCGGAAAAGACACGCCAATGGTGCGCAAGCCTGCCTTGAGCGGGACTTTCACCTCATAACGATTGTTGGAGTCGATCTCGGCTTCGGTCGCGGTGCCGGAATTGAGATAGACCTGGATCGTATAGGTCGCGTCATATGGCGCATAGAATTTGAAGGCGCCGCCGCCACGTGAGTTGATTGGCAGGTCATCGCTGGCGCGTTCGTTGTAGGACGCCACGCCAAAAGCATTTTCGAAAAGATCCTTGGGGACCTTGTAATCGGTGGTGACGGGCTTCTGCGACGCCTCGCCCGTCGCCAGGCGCGCGATCTTGCCCGCCACATTGATGTAGCGATCCATCAGGGTCGGCGACACCGTCAGCACATCGGCGATATTGTCAAAGCCATAGCCGGTATCGTCCACCGGCAGTTCTTTCGAGAAGTCCACGTCCATCGCCAGAAGATCGCGCACCGCATTGGCATACTCCACGCGGTTCATGCGCCTGACCGTGGCATGGCCCGGATTGGGATGGGCTGCGGCCTCGTCATCCAGCGACTTGGACAGCCAGCTGGTGAATTGGGCGATCTGTTCCTTGGGCGGACGCGGCATGCCCTTGGGCGGCATCTCTCCCAGGCTCAAGCGGCGCAGGATCTTCTCCCAGGTCGCCTGATTGGCTGGAAGATTGTTCGCATCCAGCGGCACCACCGACATGCCCGCCGTCTTCAGCTTGTCGTTGTGGCAGGCCGTGCAGTACTGCATCAGCATGTGCTTGTGATCGTCGGGCGTGA
>DASZVQ010000066.1:0-76947 GCA_035547275.1 Rhizomicrobium sp. | reverse complement strand
AATGCTGTGCAGATTGGGCGCGCCGGAAAAGCCGTATGCTTCGGCCAGAAGATTGAGAACGACCGGCACAGTGACGGTCGCGGCCGCCACGCCGGCCAGCAATGCGACCTGCTGGCGCCAGGGCGCCGCGCCCACCAGCTGGCCGGTCTTCAGATCCTGAAGATTGTTGTTGGAGCTGCAGGCCACCGCGAACAGGATCGCCGTGATGAAGAGCGTGATCGCCACCATGGGCTTTGCCGCATGGCCGGTAAAAATCAGCACCAGGCATAGCGCCGTGCCCACCACCGCCAGAATGCCCACGCCCGAAATGGGACTGTTGGAGGAGCCGATCAGGCCCGCCATGTAACCGCAGATGGCGGAGACGAAGAAGCCGCCGGCCAGAACCAGGGGGATCGAGAGCAGCGCGATCCAAAGTGCCGCGCCGGTCAATCCCGCCTCGGCGCTGAAGCGCCACACCAGCCAGGTGCTGACCGCGGTCGATGCCAGGCCGATCGCCAGGATGGAACGGAAAGACATGTCGCGGTCGGTCTGGTTGAGCAGACCCGCCGCGCCGCCCCGCGCCTGCATCGTGGCTTTGAGGCCGCCGACAATGGGGCCCATGGTGCGCAGCAAGGACCAGACGGCGGCCACCGCCATGGCGCCGGCGCCGATGAAGCGCACGTCATTGCGCCAGATGCCGTTCACGAAGCTTGCGAGATCGCCGTGCATCGGCGTCATCGCGGTGATGATGGGCACCGCGCCCGCCCAGGCGATCAGGATGCCAGCGAACATGGCAAGGCCAACAGAGATGCCGACCAGATGGCCCGCGCCCGCCAGCGCCAGCGAGAAAGAGAATGTGTAGCCGCTCGCCGCCAAAGCGCCCGTCCTGAAGACGCCTTGCACGCCATCGACGGCCAATCGCAACGCGACCGCGATTGCCAGCCCCGCCGACGCAACCGCGCCATACACCACCGCCAGCAGCCCCTCACGCGCTTGCGGATTTTCGGCCCGCATGTCGGCGCCCACCTTGAGCACCTCGGCGGCGGCCACGCCTTCGGGATAGGGAAGGTCGGATTGCGTGACAAGGGCGCGGCGCAGCGGAATGGTGAACAGCACGCCCAGCACGCCGCCCGCCGCGCAGACGAGAAAGGAAGTCCAGAAGGGAAAACCCGTCCACCAGCCGATGATCACCAGGCTGGGCAGGATGAAGATGACGGACGCAAGCGCGCCGGCCGCCGAACAGACGGTCTGCACGATATTGTTTTCGCGAATGTTGGAGCCGGGCAAAAGGCCCAGAAAGGCCATCGAAATCACCGCGGCGGGAATAGAGGTGGCGATGGTGAGCCCGACCTTCAATCCCAGATACATGTTGGCGGCGGTGAAAATGAAGGTGAGCGACATGCCCAGGGCGATGCCGCGCCAGGTGAGTTCTTTGCCTTGAGTCATGCACCGCCTTGGGGAACCAAACGCCCGCGACTTTGCCTTCAAATGCCGGCCAGGGCAATTCAGCTCAAGGCAATTCCACGAAGCGTTCCTGCCGGTCGTAAGGGCGAAATCCCATCCGCTGATAGAGCGGCAGGGCCCGGGGATGGTCCAGGGTGCAGGTGTTGATGGTCAGCCGCGCGATTGGCTGCAGCCAGGCGTTGATGCAGGTGTGATAAAGGAAGAAGAAGCCCAGCCGCCTGCCGATCGCCTCCGGCATCAGCCCGAAATAGGAGATGTTGCAGCTTCCGCTCTTGCGGAAGTCGAGTTCGGCCATCCCGGCCGGGTTCCCATCCGCGTACAGAACAAAAAGCTGGTTCAGGGGGTCATGAATCAACTGGGTCAGCGCCTCGGGGCCGAGCTTGCGCCGGTCGACCCAGTAATAATCGTTGCCGATGGTGTCGTAGAGATAGCGATAGAAATGGGTCGGCGGTTTCTCGGCGCGCAGCAGGGCAACCTTGCCGCGCGGCTGGGGCGGAGGCAGCGCCGTGGGCTTCGCGTTCATTTCCAGGAACGTCACCGTCATCGGGATGCGACGCTTGGAAGCCGAAGCCATCAGCCCATCATCCTCAATCTGTCACCACCGGCGCTTCCGGACGGCCACCCCATTCCGTCCAGGAGCCATCATAGAGCGCCACGTCGCGCGCGCCGATCTCGTCCAGCGCCAGCATTAGGATGGCGGCGGAAATGCCGGAGCCGCAGGTGGTGACGACCGGCCGGCCGATATCGACCTTGGCGAAGGCGGCGCGCAATTCGTCTTTCGGCTTCAGGGTGCCGTCGGCGGCGACCACGCCGCGCCAGGGCACGTTCAGCGCGCCGGGCATATGGCCGCTGCGCACGCCGGCGCGGGGTTCCGGTTCCTGAGCATGGAAACGGCTGGCGCTGCGCGCATCCACCATCTGCGCGGACCTGTCTTTGACAATATTCATCACCGCATCGAAGTCGCGCATGATGGCGGGCTTGCGGATCGCGGTGAAGAATCTGGGGGCGGGATGGGCAGGACCGGTTTCGACCGCGCGGCCCTCGCGCTTCCATTTGGGAAAGCCCCCGTCCAGCACCTTCACGTCCCTATGGCCCATGGCCTTGAGCATCCACCAGGCGCGTGGAGCCGAAAACAGGCCGGTGCCGTCATAAAC
This sequence comes from Rhizomicrobium sp., assembly GCA_035547275.1. Taxonomy (GTDB): domain Bacteria; phylum Pseudomonadota; class Alphaproteobacteria; order Micropepsales; family Micropepsaceae; genus Rhizomicrobium. The sequence goes on along the minus strand of DASZVQ010000066.1, from coordinate 74,350 downwards.
GACAACCGTCTGGCCATCGCCGATGCCCAGCGCGCCCACGGCCTTGGAGAATTCCCCCGGCGCCGGCATCATGTGGGGCAGGTCGGTGGCATGATCGGCGATGCCGTCAATGTCGAAGAACACCGCGCCGGGAATATGCGCGGCCTCGAATTCCCTGGCCGGTTCGCGCCTGTCCTCGGGCATGTACCAGGAGGCATCGACCACCTTCACGTCGTTCAGTTGGTCGGCCAGCCAGTCGGTCGAAACCAGATTGCTCATTCAAACGGCACCTTGATGGCTTCGCGAGGGGCAACCAGCCAGGGCGGCACCGGCAGGCCCTTCTCGCGCAGGAAGTCCGGATTGAACAGCTTGGACTGATAGCGATTGCCGTAATCGGCCAGGATGGTGACGATGGTGTGGCCCGGCCCCAGATCTTTCGCCATGCGGATCGCGCCGGCGACATTGATGCCGGTCGAGCCGCCCATGCACAGGCCTTCATGCTCCAGAAGATCGAAGATGATGGGCAGCGCCTCGTCATCCGGGATCTGATAGGCGTCATCGAAAGGCGCGCCTTCCAGATTGGCGGTGACGCGGCCCTGGCCGATGCCTTCGGTGATCGAGCTGCCATGCATCTCAAGCGTGCCATGCTTGATCCAGCTGTAGATCGCAGCCCCCATCGGATCGGCAGCGGCGATGCGGATGTTCTTGTTGCGCTCTTTCAACGCGATGGCGACGCCGCCAAGCGTGCCGCCCGATCCCACCGCGCAGGTGAAACCGTCGACCTTGCCGCCGGTCTGTTCCCAGATTTCGGGGCCGGTGCCGTCGATATGGGCCTGGCGGTTGGCGACATTGTCGAACTGGTTGGCCCAGATGGCGCCGGCCTTTTCGGTCTTGGCCAGCTCTTGCGCCAGCCGGCCCGACAGCTTCACGTAATTGTTCGGATTCTTGTAGGGCACGGCCGGAACCTCGATCAGCTCCGCCCCCAACAGGCGCAGCGCGTCCTTCTTTTCCTGGCTCTGGGTGTCGGGGATCACGATCACGGTCTTGAAGCCCATCGCATTGGCGACCGTCGCCAGACCGATGCCGGTATTGCCGGCGGTGCCTTCCACGATCGTGCCGCCGGGGCGCAGCGTGCCGCGCCGGATCGCATCCTGGATGATGAAGAGCGCGGCGCGGTCCTTGACCGACTGGCCGGGGTTGAGGAATTCCGCCTTGCCCAGGATTTCGCAACCCGTGGCCTCTGACGCATGGCGCAGCCGGATCAGCGGCGTGTCGCCGATGGCGGCGATGACATTTTTCTTGATCTGCATGGCCCGAAACTAGACGCCGGGCCTTAACCCTTCAAGGCTCGAAACGCCGCCAAAGCGCGCTCTCGGCCGGCCGCCAAATCCACGATGGGGGCGGGGTAATTGACTGGCGGTTCGGGCGCCTCCCATGGCTTGTGGACATATTTTTCCGGCACCGCCTCCAGTTCCGGTACGAACTTGCGCACATAAGCGCCCCTGGGATCGAACCTCTCGCCCTGCAGCACGGGATTGAAAATGCGGAAGAAGGGCGCGGCATCGGCCCCGCAGCCGGCCACCCACTGCCAGTTGGCGGCATTGTTGGAAAGATCGGCGTCCACCAGCGTATCCCAGAACCATCGTTCACCGTCGCGCCAGTGAATGCCCAGATGCTTGATCAACAGGCTGGCCGCGATCATGCGCACACGATTGTGCATCCAGCCCGTCTGCCAAAGCTGACGCATGCCGGCATCGACGATGGGAATGCCGGTCTGGCCCTTGGACCAGGCCGCGAAGTCTTTCTCGCTGCGCCGCCATTTGAAGCTGGCGAAGCGGCCGTCCAGCGGTTTTGTCGGCAGTTCGGGATTGTGGAACAGAAGCTGGGCGCAGAATTCCCGCCAGCCCAGTTCCTTGAGAAAGGTCTCATGGCCGGCGCCATGACCATGGGTGTGTACCGCGTGCCAGACCTGGCGCGGCGAAATCTCGCCCCAATGCAGATGCGGGGACAGGCGCGAAGTGCCGTCACAGTCGGGCAGGTCGCGCGCCTGGGCATAGTCCTTGATCGCATCGAGGAAATTGTAAAGCGCGTCCTGCGCCGCTTTCTCACCCGGCGTCCAGTCGAAGCCTTTCGCCCAATCGGGCCTGGTGGGCAGCAAACGCCAATCTTTCAGGGCGTCGCTTTCGACTTTGCGGAAATGCAGCTTGCGTGGCGCGGGATGGGGCTTTGCCACATCACGCCCGCGCATCGTCTTCCAGAAGGGCGTGAAGACCCGAAAAGGCGTGCCGCCACCGGTCTTCAGCTCCCAGGGTTCATGCAATAGCGCACCATTGAAGCTCCGCACGGTCACACCGTGCTTTGCCAGCTCGTCCTTCAGGGCCATATCGCGTTCGACCGCAAAAGGTTCGTAAGCGCGGTTCCACGTCACCGTGTCGGCGCCGGTTTCTTTCACCAGCGCCTTGACGACAGACGCGGCCTTGCCACGCCGCAGCACCAGATGACCATCGAGCGACTTATCCAGACTGGTGAGGGAATGATGCAGCCACCAGCGCGAGGCGCCACCCGGCGCCCAGTCGCCCGGCGTATCGTCATCCAGCACAAAGATCGGGATCAGTGGCGCATTCATGGCCACTGCCGCGCGCAGCGCCGGATGGTCGCCCAGACGCAAGTCCTGCCGGAACCAGACGATAACGGGATTCATCTGCGCGCCAGCTTGGCGCATTCCTCATGGCGGAAACAGGTCACCAGATGGTCATTGACCAGGCCGATGGCCTGGGCAAAGGCATATACAATCACCGGCCCGCAGAAATTGAAGCCGCGCTGTTTCAATTCCTTCGCCAAGTCTTCGCTCATCTCGGTCTGGGCGGGAACCTTGTCGCGGCTCTTGAAGTGATTGACCTGCGGCTGGCCGCCGACATGCTTCCAGATCAGCTCGCGAAAGCCGCCCGCTTCCTTCTCCTCGATCTCCAGCCACAGCCTGGCGCCCTTGATGGCGGCCTCGATCTTGGCGCGGCTCCGGATGATGCCGTCATTCTTCAAAAGCCGTTCGACATCGCGGGCGCCATAGCGCGCGATTCGGTTGGGATCGAAATTGTGGAAGGCTTTGCGGAAATTCTCCCGCTTGCGCAGGATGGTGATCCAGCTCAGGCCGGCCTGAAAACCGTCCAGCACCAGCTTTTCATACAGGGCGCGGGAATCATATTCCGGCACACCCCATTCGCTGTCGTGATAGGCGACATAAAGCGGGTCTTCGCCCGGCCAGTGACAGCGTGTTTTCTCAAGCCCCATCGGCGGAAGCGAGCCATGCCGGGCGCTTCAACGCAACAACAATTTCGCCAACGCGGACAGGGCCCTGCGCCTCGCCCAACCGGTCCAGGCGTACCAGCGCAAATCCTTGCGCGCCATAATTTGAGACAAGTTCACCGATTTCGGTGTCACCGCGCACGACCGCGGTGCCGGGCGCGGGCAGGGCCGCATCCGCCGTCACGGTCAAAATGCGCTTCCGCGCCGTGGCACGATGCTTCATCCGCGCCGTCAATTCCTGGCCGATATAGCAGCCCTTGGTGAAGGAGACGCCGTGCAGCTCCTCCAGTCCCGCATCCAGGGCGAAGATCTTTTCAAATCCAAAGTCGCCAGCTTCCGGCACGCCCAGGGCAAGCCGCGTCTCGTGATACTGGTGCGGGCCGGCCAGATTGGCCGGCATTTCAGCCTTGGCGCCGATGCTGCGCACGCCCAACGCCGCCAGCCTGGGATCGGGAAAACTGACGGCGCGATCGATATAAGACGCAGGCCGGTTGTCGGGATGGCCCTGCAGGCCGACATAAACGCCCAGCTGCGGCCGAAGCTCGATCTCGATCCTGGCGCGCAAGCGGTACATTTTGAGCTTCTTGAGCAGGGCTTCGCCGGCATCCCGCGCCACATCCAGCAGCAGCGCGCCTTCACCCTCGGTCACCAGAAAATCGAACAGGATCTTGCCCTGGGGCGAGAGCAGGGCTGTATACAATCCGGCGCCGGGCGCCAGGCCGCTGATGATATCGTTTGTGACCAGGCCCTGGAGAAAATCCCGCGCCTGTGGCCCGGAAATGGCGATTATGGCGCGGTCATCGAGAAAAGCAGGGTCCATCCCCCTCAATTAGGGCGGTGGCCAGCGGTTGCCAAGGGCGGGTCGCTGGGCTAACTGCCTTGTCCCATGAGGGAAAGTTTCGATTTGCTCATTCGTGGCGGGGTTGTCGCCACACCCAATGGTATTGCCCCTGCCGATGTTGGGGTCATAGGCGGGCGTATCGCCGCCATCGGTTCACTCGCCGGCGCCAGCGCCGCGGAGATCTTCGAGGCCAGGGGCCTGCATGTGCTGCCCGGTGTGATGGACACCCAGGTCCATTTCCGCGAGCCCGGCAACGAACATAAGGAAGACCTGGCCACCGGCGGCCTGGCCGCCATCCTGGGCGGCGTCACCACCGTGTTCGAGATGCCCAACACGGCGCCGCCCACCACAAGCCGCGCCGCGATCGAGGACAAGCTGGCCCGCGCGGCCGGCCGGATGCAATGCGATCATGCTTTCTATGTCGGGGCCACGCCGCAGAATATCGGCGCGCTGGCGGAGCTGGAACGGCTGCCCGGGGTCTGCGGCATCAAGGCGTTCCTGGGTTCGTCCACCGGCACGCTGCTGCTGAACAAGGAAGAAGACATACTGGCGATGCTGAAGGCCGGCGGGCGCCGCGTCGCGGTCCATTCCGAGGACGAAGACCGGATGATCGCGCGCAAACAGTTCGCCGCGCGCGGCAGGCCCGAAACCCATCCGGTGTGGCGCGACGCCGAAGCCGCCCGCATGTCCACCGAGCGGGTGATGCGCCTGGCCCGGCAGGCCGGCCGCCGCCTGCATGTGTTGCACATCACCACCGGCGACGAGATTCCGCTGCTGGCGGCGGGCAAGGATTTCTGCACCGCCGAGACCACGCCCCAGCATCTGACCCTGTCGGCGCCAGACTGTTACGAGCGGCTGGGCACCTACGCCCAGATGAACCCGCCCATCCGTGATGAAGGCCATCGCCAGGCGCTGTGGGCCGCGGTGCGGGAAGGCGTGATCGATGTGATCGGTTCCGATCATGCGCCCCATACCCGCGAGGAAAAGGACAAGGTCTATCCCGATACGCCCTCGGGCATGCCCGGCGTGCAGACCCTGGCCACCATCCTTCTGGACCATGTCAACAAGGGCAACCTGACGCTCGAGCGTTTCATCGACCTGACCTCGGCGGGGCCGCAGCGCATTTTCGGCATCGCCGGCAAGGGCCGCATCGCCCGCGGCTATGACGCCGATTTCACCATCGTCGACATGGGCCTTTCGCGCACCATCGAGAACAAATGGATTGCCTCGCGTTGCGGCTGGACGCCGTTTGACGGCATGACCACCAAGGGCTGGCCGGTCGCCACCATCCTGCGCGGCAACATCGTGATGCGCGATTTCGCCGCCACGGGCCCGGCGCAGGGCAGGCCGGTGCGCTTTGTGGAAACCCTGGAACCGGCATGACCTATATCTACCTCGTCCTCTCCGGGGTGGTGATGGGCCTGATTGCGGCCGTGCCGATCGGCCCGGTGAATCTGATCTGTATCCGGCGCACTTTTGCTTTCGGACCGTTGAACGGTTTCGTCTCGGGTCTGGGCGCGGCCTTGGGCGACGGCATCTTCGCCGCCATCATGGGCTTTGGCCTGACCTGGATCGCCCAGCTGATCGAAGGCTATGCCACCATCATCGAACTGATCGGCGGCGCGCTGATGGTGTGGATGGGCTACAAGACCTTTGTCTCCCCGCCGATGCAGCGCGCCCCCGACGACAAACCCGACAATGTGGGCACCAACCTGATCCGGGCGATGATCTCGACCTTCGCCCTCACCATCACCAATCCCGTGACATTGCTGTCTTTCGGCGTGATGTTCGCCGGCCTGGGTGGTCTGGCCGGGGGCGCCGGCAGCTATCACGATGCCGGTTTCGTGGTTGCCGGCGTGGTCGGCGGCTCGGCCGGCTGGTGGCTGGCGCTGACCACCGTGATCGGCCTGTTCCACGCCCGGATCGACGAAAGAGCCATGCGGATGATCAACCGCACCTGTGGTGTGCTGGTGGTGGGCTGCGGCTCGGCGGTGCTGATCCATCTGGCCCTGAAATTCGCCTGACTTTTTGGTCATCAGGGCCAGTTATCGCGCTGGTTCCGTGCTTTGGGCTTGGGGACGCGGCAGGCCTTTTGCTATGATTTGGGCAGGGGCGTTCGGAGAGTAAGATGAAGCGCAGAACGGCGATTTTTGGGCTGGCCGCGACGACCCTGCCCGGACTTGCGACCCGCGCCCTGGCGCAGGCGGCAGCCGCGCCGGCAGAGGCCCCGGCCCCCGTGAGCGATGCCCTGAGCATCGCCAACAACCAGAAATTCCTGGCGGACTATGCCAAGCAGAAGGGCGTCATCGTCCGCCCCAGCGGGCTGATGTTCCGCATCATCCAGAACGGCTATGGCAAGCGGCCCCAGAGCACCGACTCGGTAACGGTCTATTACACCGGCAAGCTGATCAACGGCGTCGTCTTCGACGGTACCTCGCCGGGACTGCCCTTCACCACGAAAGTCGGCAACGTGGTCCCCGGCTGGGTCGAGGCACTTCAGCTGATGCGCGAGGGCGATCACTGGCAGCTGGTGATCCCACCCAACCTGGGCTATGGCGCGCGCAGCGCGGGTGACGGGTTGATCCCGCCCAACCAGGATCTGATCTTCGATATCAAGCTGATTACGACCACGCCCGCGCCCAAGCGTGGCGAAAAGGGCTATGTCCCCGATCCCGGCGACAAGGACGATCAAGATCAGTAGCCTTCGCGCCTTTTTCGCCCGGCTGTGGAGCGCCCGCCATCTGGGAGGCGGGCGGCTGCGCATCGCCGTGGCGCTGATCATGGTGGTGGGCGCCAGCGCCCTGTTCTGGACCAGCCGCGACTATACCGTCACGGCGCCGGAATGGGACGGGCAGGTGCGCGGCATCGCCTATACGCCCAGCCATCTCTTCACCAACCGCCAGGCCAGGCATATTTCGCCGGAGCGGATCGACCGCGATCTCGCCCAGCTTTCCAAGATCACCGGTCATATCCGCACCTATACGGTGGACGGCGGCATGGACAAGGTGCCGGAAATCGCGCGCCGCTATGGCATGACGGTGTCGCTGGGCATCTGGATCGACGCCGATCAGGAGCGCAGCGAGAAGGAATTTGAACTCGGCATCAAGACGGCGCTGGCCAACCGCAGCGTCATCGACCGGGTGATCGTGGGCAACGAAACCCAGCTGCGCGGCGACGTCACGCCCGACCAGCTCAACGCCTATATCCGCCGCGCCCGCGCAGCACTTCCCGCCCGCATCAAGATCACCACGGCCGAGCCTTGGGCGACCTGGATGCTCACGCCCGAGGCCGGCCAGTATGTGGATGTGATCTTCGTCCATCTTCTACCCTATTGGGAGAATGTGGACATACGCGGCGCGCTCAAGACCGAGACCGGCTTCTACAACCACATCCAGGCGGAATTTCCCGACAAGCAGATCGTGGTGGGCGAGGCGGGCTGGCCGTCGGACGGGCGCACCCGTGGCGCCGCCGAGGCGTCCGTCGCCAATGAAGCGCGCTTCATGCGCGCCTTTGTGCAATACGCCCAGGAAAAGGGCTGGGACTATTATCTGCTGGAAGCCTATGACCAGCCCACCAAGCGCGCCTCGGAAGAAGGGGCAGTGGGCGCCTATTGGGGCCTGTTCGATGCTAGCGGCCGGCCCAAATTCGCCTTTACCGGCCTGATCCGCACCTTCCCGCAGTGGCGCGCCTATGCGCTGGTGGCGGCGGCGCTGAGCCTGCTCCTGGGTCTTCTGGTCTTGGGACGGATGCCGCGGGTGCGCCAGACCGGCTATCTGATGATGGGCGGCATGATCGTCTTGGTCTCCACCGGGCTTCTGGCGCTGATCGACGCCACGGCGCTGGAATATATCGATCCCACCGACGTGATGGCGATGATCGCCATGTCGCCGCTGGTGGTGCTCGCCTGCGCCGTCATCCTCACCGAGGGCATCGAGATGGCGGCCAGCCTGTGGCGGGTGGAGCGGCGGGTGATCAAGGTCGGCATTCCCGAGCGCAGCCCCCGCGTCTCCATCCATCTGCCCACCTATAACGAGCCGGCGCCGATGGTGATCGAGACGCTGAACGCGCTGGCCCGGCTCGATTACGACAATTTTGAAGTCATCGTGCTGGACAACAACACGCCCGATCCGCAAGCCTGGCTGCCGGTACAGGCGCACTGCCAGCAGCTTGGCCCACAGTTCCGGTTTTTCCATCTCGATGGCGTGAAGGGCTATAAGGGCGGGGCGCTGAACCGCGCATTGGCGCTGACCGATCCCGATGCCGCCTATGTCGCGGTGATCGACAGCGACTATCAGGTTCAGCCTTTCTGGCTGCGCCGTGTCATTCCCTATTTCGCCTCGCCCGGCATCGCCCTGGTGCAGGGGCCGCAGGATTATCGCGACGCCCATCAGAGCCGCTTCAAGGCCATGGCCTATGAGGAGTATCGCGGCTTCTTCCATATCGGCATGGTGGAGCGCAACGAACACAATGCCATCATCCAGCACGGCACCATGACCATCGTGCGCAAGGACGCGCTGGAGGAAGTCGATGGCTGGAGCGAATGGTGCATCACCGAGGATACCGAGCTGGGCCTGAAGCTGTTCGAGGCCGGCTATGAAGCGGCTTATGTGCCGCAAAGCATGGGTTCGGGCCTGATGCCCGACACGCTGGAGGCCTTCATGACCCAGCGCTATCGCTGGGTCTATGGCGCCATGCAGATGCTCAAGCGCCATGCCAGGGCGATCTTTGTCGGCGGCTCCGCGCTCAGCTGGCCACAGCGCTATCAGTTCCTGTCGGGCTGGCTGCCCTGGATCTCGGATGGGTTGGGCATGCTGGTCACGCTCATGGCGATCGTCTGGACCATCCTGATGTGGGTGGCGCCCATGTATATCGATGTGCCGATGCCGGCGCTGACCGCGGCCGCCATGGCGCTGTTCGCCACCAAGCTGTTCAAGACCCTTGTTCTGTATCCGCCCAAGGTGGGCTCGGGCCTCAAGGGCGCCTTTGTCGCCTCGGTGGCGGGCCTGGCGCTGACCCATACGGTGGGCAAGGCGGTATGGGCGGGGCTGTGGACCTCGGGCAAGCCCTTCCTGCGCACCCCCAAATGCGCCGATCCGGCCAATTTCACCCAGGTGCTGCGGGTGGTGTGGCAGGAGGTGGCCCTGCTGGTCCTGCTGTTGCTCGCCATGATCTCCATGGGCTTCGACCGCGGCTTCCAGGACCCCGCCGTCACGCTGTGGATGGTGATGCTGGGGGTGCAGAGCCTGCCATACCTGGCCACCATGGTGACGGCCCGCATTTCCGCCCGGTCCAACCGCACCCCGGGGATGATGGCCAAGCCCCAGACCGCCACGCTGCAGGCAGCAGCTTAAAAAGACCCCGGTTCGGTCCTATATTGGGAGTCGGTTCCGGGAGACTTGCGCCGTGATGACCTTCTTCTTTGCCCTGTTCGTTCTTTACTGGCTGCCGACCATCATCGCCATCGCGCGGCACACCCCTTCGGCGCTGGGGGTGGCCGCGTTGAATTTCTTCCTGGGCTGGACGGGCGTAGGCTGGTTCCTGGCGCTGATGTGGGCGCTTGCCGCCAGTCCGGCGCAGCAGGTCATCGTGATCGAGAACGGGCGGGTAGTCCGTTAAAGCCGCAAGACCGGCGGCACCGTCTTGCCCGGATTGAGGATGTGCTTGGGATCGAACGCATCCTTCAGCGCGCGCATCGCATCCAGTTCTTCGTGGCTCTTGTAACGGGGCAGGGCCATGACCTTCATCGCCCCGATGCCATGCTCGGCGCTGATCGAGCCGCCGAATTCCTTCACGATATCGTGCACCACCTGCTGCACCTCGTCCCATTGGCCGAGAAAGGCCGGATCATCGCCCGGTCCGGGCGAATTGAAGTTGAAATGCAGATTGCCGTCGCCCAGATGGCCGAAGCTGACGGCGCGCGCGCCCGGCAGGATCGCCAGCACCGCCGGCGTCGCCTTGGCCAGGAAATCCGGGATCGCCGCCACCGGCACGGAAATGTCGTGCTTGATCGAAGCGCCTTCGCGTTTCTGGCTTTCGGAAATGCTTTCACGCAACTTCCACAAGGCTACGGCCTGTGCCTGACTGGACGCGATCACGGCATCTGATACCAGACCAGCTTCGATCGCGGCTGCCATGCCGTCCTCGAAGCTGGCGGTCAGATTGGCATGCTTGCCGCCGGTAGCTTCCATCAGCACATACCAGGGCGAGGGCGCGGCCAGCGGATCGCGGGTGCCGTCGATATGGCGGGTGACGAATTCCAGCGCCACACGCGGGATCAGTTCAAAGGCCGACAACATGCCCGAGGTCGCATGCTGCATCGCGCCCAGCAGCTTCAGCGCAGCGGCGGGCGAAGGCACCGCGGCGAAGGCCGTGACGGCCACTTCCGGTCTGGGGAACAGCTTCAGGCTGGCGGCGGTGACCACGCCCAGCGTGCCTTCGCTGCCGATGAAAGCCTGCTTCAGGTCATAGCCGGAATTGTCCTTCATCAGCGGCCGCAGCATCGGCAACACCGTGCCGCCCGGCAACACCACTTCCAACCCCAGCACCAGCGCCCGGGTCATGCCATAGCGCAAGACATGCGTGCCGCCGGCATTGGTGGCGATATTGCCGCCGATGGTGCAGCTGCCTTCAGACGCCAGGCTCAGGGGAAAGAGCAGGTTCGCGTTATCGGCCGCCTGCTGCACCTCGGCCAAGGTCACGCCAGCCTCGACCGTCAGGGTCATGCCGCTTTCATCCAGATGGCGGATGCGGTTCAGCCTTTTGGTCGACAGCAGCACTTCGTCGTGGAGTGGAATCTGTCCACCCACCAGGCCGGTATTGCCGCCCTGGGTGACCAGCTTTGTATCTGTCTCCTGGCAGATGCGCAGCACCGCCGAAACCTCCGCCGTGGTGGCGGGCTTCAGCAGAAGCGGGGTGTGGCCCTTGTACTTGCTGCGCCATTCTTCCAGATGCGGCGCGATTTCGGCGGGATCTTCGCAAAAGCCTTTGGCGCCGACCGCATCCTTCAGCCGGTCGAAAACACTCATCTGGGCGCGGCCGCGCGGCGCAGGCGGTCGTTGATCGCCTCGCCGATGCCGGTGTCGGGAATGGGCGAGACCGCGATCTGGCTTGCCACCTTGTCCAGCGCGCGCAGCATGGCAAAGAGATTGGCGGCGGCCTCGCGCAGATCGCCTTTGGGCGACAGGTTCAGCTTGGCGCCTGGCACATCGCCAAAACCCAGCAGCACCTCGCCGGATTCGATCTCGCCGGCATTCAGCCGCAGGCCCGCGCGCGGCGCGTAATGGCTGGCCAGCTGGCCCGGCGACTGGATCAGATTTCCGGGCGGACCCAGCGGACCCACCAGATCCTGAATCTCCTCGCGCGGGATCGCACCTGGGCGCAGCAGCAGTGGGCGGTCGCCGTCAAAACCGATCACGGTGGATTCGATGCCCAGAATGGCGCTGCCGGCATCCAGGATCAGATCGACCTTGCCGCCCAGGCTGTCGGCGACATGTTGGGCGGTGGTCGCGGTGACCTGACCGGAGAGATTGGCGGAAGGCCCGGCCACGGGGCGGCCCGCTTCCTTCAACAGCGCGATGGCCGCCGGATGCGACGGCGCGCGCAGCGCCACGCTGTCCAGTCCGGCGCTGACCAGAAGGGACAGCGGCGAATCCTTGCGCCGGGGCAGGACCAGGGTCAGGGGACCGGGCCAGAACTTTTCCGCCAGCGCCTGGGCGCGAGGCGAAAGTTCCACATGCCGGCGCGCTTCCTCGATGCCCTCCACATGCACGATCAGGGGATTGAACAGCGGCCGGCCCTTGGCGGCGAAGATGGCGGCAACCGCCTGACCATTGGTGGCATCGGCGCCCAGGCCATAAACCGTCTCGGTCGGGAAGGCGACAAGCCCGCCCTCGCGCAGCAGGCGGGCGGCTTCGGCAATGCCCTTGGCGTCAGCGGGAACAGTCTTGGTCAGGAGGTCGATCATGGCGAAGGCAATTTAGCGACTGCTGACTTTATGTCGAGGGCGGGGTTTGATGCCATATCGGGGAAAGGGAAACCGCCATGTCCTTGGCCGGAAAGACGCTTTTCATCACCGGCGCCAGCCGGGGCATCGGTCTGGCCATTGCACTGCGGGCGGCGCGTGATGGCGCCAGCATCGCCATTGCCGCCAAGACGGTTGCGCCGGACCCGCGCCTGCCAGGCACCATTCATAGCGCGGCGGAAGAGATCGAACGCGCCGGCGGCAAGGCGCTGGCTGTTGCCTGTGACATCCGCTTCGAGGATCAGGTGCGGCAGGCCGTGGACGCCTGTGCGACGACATTCGGCGGGATCGACATTTGCGTCAACAATGCCAGCGCCGCATCTCAAGCGCAGCGCCAACCCGCATGTGCTGATGCTGTCGCCGCCCTTGCGGTTCGAGGCGAAATGGTTCGCGCCCCATCCCGCCTACACCATGGCCAAGTTCGGGATGAGCCTCGCCGTGCTGGCCATGGCGGAGGAGTTTAAGGGTCAGATCGCCTTCAATGCGCTATGGCCGCGCGCGGCCATCGCCACCGCCGCCATGCGCAATGTGCTGACGGGCGAGGCGGGACTTGCCCATTGCCGCACGCCCGAGATCATGGCCGACGCCGCCTGGCATGTGCTCAACAAACCGAAAGATTTCAGCGGCAATTTCCTGATCGACGACAGTTTCCTCTACCAGAATGGCGTGCGCGATTTCGACCGCTATCGCGTCGATCCGACCCGGGATCTGTTGCCCGACTTCTTTGTGCCGGAGGACATGCCGCCCCCGCCCGGCGTGAGTATGAAGGCGAAACTCTAGTTGGGTTTCTTGGCCTGATCGTCCTGCTTGGTCTCGGCCGGCGGGGTCCAGGGCGCAACCGCGGGCGCGGCCACCGGAATGGGCGGGCCAAAGCCATGCTCGTTCAAGGTCCGCCGCACCAGCACCTTGAGATCGGACTGGGTCTGCATGAATTCGCGATTGTCCACCCAGACATGGACATTCATCAGCACCTGCGGCCCGATTAGCGTCTCGATCCAGACCTGCGGCGGCGGCTGTTTCAGCACGCGGGCATCGCGCGACATCGCCTCGATGATCGCGGCCTGGGCGGCGGCGATATCGGCGTCGCGGTCGATATCGACCTGGAAATTGGTGCGTCTGATCGGCTCGCGCGTCAGATTGACGATGGTGCCGGAGAAGATCGCCGAATTGGGCATGGCCACGAACAGCCCGTCATAGGTGATGACCTCGGTATGAAACAGGCCGATCTCCTGCACCGTGCCGCTGATGGCACCTGAGGTGATCTTCTCACCCACCCGATAGGGCCGCAGCAGAAGCAGCATCACGCCCGAGGCGACATTGGCCAGCGTGCCTTGCAGCGCCAGACCGATGGCCAGGCCCGCGGCGCCCAACAGCGCGATCAGAGAGGTGGTCTGCACCCCGAACTGGCCCAACACCGCCACCAGCGTGATGGCGATCACGCCATAGCGGGCGAAGTTGATCATCAGCGGCTTGAGTGTTTCGTCGATATGATGGCTGTGCTGGAACAGGGCGCGCAGCCAGCGCGCCAGCCAGCGCGACACCACCCAGCCCGCGACCAGGATGACGATGGCGATCAGGATATTGACCCCGCCATGCACGAACATCGTGCCCAGGTCGGCGGGCAGGGCCTCGACCGAGGGAAGCGTCTTGGGAAGACCAAGCGGAACAGCAGCTGCCATCGTTAACCTTCAAGCCGGCTTTTCGCGGGGCAAGTTTTTGCGGACAAGCTTGACCCCGGCAAGGGTTTTGGAACCTATGGTCTCATGCGCAATCTGACCTATTGGGCGATTTTGGCGGCAATATGGTTGCCGCCTCCCGCCATGGCGGCGCCGCGGTTCATTCCCGACTGCGCCGGACCGGTGGAGATCGCCCATGCCCATGTGGTGCGGGTGGAAAGGAACGGCGCCCTGGTGCTGGAGGATGGCCGCGCGGTAGTGCTGGAAGGCATCCGGCTTGAGGAGGGGCCTGATGGGCTTTCAGAGCGCGCGCTGGCGGCGCTGCATGCGATGGCACTGGCGGGACCGGTGACGTTCACGGCAGTGGCGCCGAAAGAAGACCGCTATGACCGGATACGCGCCCAGGCATTTGGGGACAAGTGGTTCCAGACCGCGTTGCTGGAACAGGGGCTGGCGCGGGTGGCGATCACACCCGACCGCAATGAGTGCGCGCCAGACCTTTATGAGGCCGAACAGCGCGGCCGCGCCGAAAAGGTCGGCCTGTGGGCCGTGCCCGGCAATGCGCCGCGCGCGCCCGAAGCCATGAAGAGCGCCAGCACCGGCAGCTTCCAGATCGTGGATGGCTGGGTCACCCATGTGGGCCGCGCCGACGGCAAGACCTTCATCGATTTCGGCAGCGACGGGCGGCGGATGTTCTCGGCCGTGGTTCAGGCGGAGGATCACCGCGCCTTTCGCGATTTCGACCTGGCAGGGCTGGAGGCGCATCACATCCGCATCCGCGGCATTGTGCAGGAGTATCGCGGCCGGCCCCAGATCGAATTGTCGACCCCCTCGCAGATCGAAGTGCTGAATTAGAAAAGAAAAAGCCCGGCATCGCTGCCGGGCTCTTCCTTTGCGATAGAGGATCGCAGTTCCGTTTGGTCAGGCCGCCTTCTTGGTCAGCATGCCTTCGACGCGCTTGACCGCGGCCGCTTCATCGGTGCGCTCCACGGCGGCGACTTCGCGCGCCATGCGGGCCAGGGCCTTTTCATAGAGCTGACGCTCGGAATAGGACTGTTCCGGCTGGCCGCCGGCGCGGTGCAGGTCGCGCACCACCTCGGCGATGGAGACCAGATCGCCCGAGTCGATCTTGGCTTCATATTCCTGGGCGCGGCGCGACCACATGGTGCGCTTGATGCGGGCGCGGCCCTTCAGCGTATTGAGCGCGCCGGCCACGACTTCCGGAGACGACAGCTTGCGCATGCCCACGGTCTTGGCCTTGGTGGTGGGGACACGGAGCGTCATCTTGTCCTTCTCGAACTCGATGATGAACAGCTCCAGCTTCACGCCGGCGACTTCCTTCTCCTCGATGCCGGCAACCTTGCCGACGCCATGGGTGGGATAGACAACGTGATCGTTGGTCTTGAATTCGTGCTTCTTGTTGGAATTGGCCGGTACCTTCTTTGCGATGGCGGCGGCCACAGGCTTGGCGACGGGCGTCTTGGCGGCGGTCATTTTTCTTTTCCTGTGGGACAAAGCATGGGGTGGTCTACCGGTGGGGCGCCGGCAGGCACGCATTCGTCACGGGTTTGGACAAGAGAGACCCTATCACAAGTTCCGCCGAAAGGGAAGGAAAAACCATGCCATCCCATTGATTTGGCGGAGTTTATTTAATTTCCCGGAAACCGGTTCAAATTCAACCCTTTGTGGCAGCCTTGCTGTATGCAGGAACCTGCCATGCGGGTGACGCCCCGTCAGGAACCCGAGCCGGGGTTGGGGGGAGAACGTCTCGAACTTGTCCGGCACGCCCTGCATTTCCTTGGCGTCGCGGAGCGGCGGCCAGCCGAGCGCCAGCGAAGGCGTCGGCCGCGCGACCAAAAATAACTGAGGACGCCTTAGGAGCCGGAACCGGGATTGGGAGAGAAGAACTTCTCAAACTTGTCCGGCACGCCCTGCATTTCCTTGGCGTCCGAGGGCGGTTCGCCCTTCTGACTGATATTGGGCCAGGACTTGGCATATTCGGCGTTCACCGACAGCCACTTTTCCAGCCCGGACTCGGTGTCGGCCTTGATGGCTTCCGGCGGGCATTCCGGCTCGCAAACCCCGCAGTCGATGCATTCATCGGGGTTAATGACCAGCATATTCTCGCCTTCATAGAAACAGTCGACCGGGCAGACCTCGACGCAGTCCATGAACTTGCACTTGATGCAGGCTTCGGTGACGACATAGGTCATAAGAGGCAACTCCGGCGGCGAAAAACGGGCCTGTGCTTACGGCGCGAGCTCGGTCATGGCAAGGGCAATGAGGCCGCAGTATTTGAGAACAACTCTCAACTATCCAGGACCTCATAGAGGTTGCGCGCCTCACTGGCGGGACCGCGCCGCTCGGCCAGCGCCAGCACCCGGACAGCCGTGATTTCCGGGCCGCGTCCCGCAAGACGGCATGTCAGCGTCAGGACATCGCCGGGCTTGATGGCATGGCCGGGCTTGTCCACCCGCGCTCCGTTCAGCCGCACCTTGCCGGCGCTGGCCGCGGCCTGGGCCAGCGGCCGCGTGCGATAGAAGCGGGCATGGAACAGCCATTTGTCCAGCCGGGCCGCAGTCATCGCGCGCGCAATACGGCAAGGCCCGCGAAAGGCGAATGGGGATCGGGCGGCGGTTCTGGTTTTTTCGGCCTGTCATGGCGGCGCGGCTCGCGCTTTTCCTTGGCGCGCCGCCAGACGGGCTTGGCGTCCGCGACCTCGACCATGCGCCAGCCCAATGCGGCCAGGACCGCGCGCGCCTCATCCTTGCCGCTGCCCAGGAGCGATACCAACCTGGTCAGCAGCGTTTCCGCGTCGGTGCCGGTGGCCAGCGCCTGTTCCAGTTCGTCTTCCAGCCGCTCCAGCATGTCGAAGCGGATGGCGCGATGCGCGAAGACGGCAAAGCCGGCTGCGTGCAGCGAGGCGCTGTCTGCGCCCCCACTTCCATCCGAAGAGTCGACGGCGAAGGATGTCAGGCCTGGCGCGGGCGGAGCCGGCGGCGCGTCTTTCTTCGTCCACACGCCCCAGAGCAAGGTCAGCAGCGCCGCCGCATCCGGCCTGAGCAGCTTGGGCAGATAGACGGTACGCCGGCCAAACCAGACACCGAAGGGCCGAAGCGCACGGATCTGCGGACCCAGTTTCTCGGGCAGCGCGTGCCGAAGGGTGGCGCGGTCCAGGGCGCCGAAATTCTCCGCCAGCTGATGGGCGATGCCGCGCGCTTCACCGGGCAGCGCGCCCTGCGTGCCGGTCCTGGCGTCGGCGGCGTCACGCAGGGCGAGCAGCGGCGCCAGACGCGCGGCGATGCGCGCGGTGACCCAGGCCTGCAGCCGCGCCTGCAGGGCATCGGTCTTCACATGCGGATCGGCCAGCATCTGAACCGCGGGCGCCAGCGGCGAAGGGCCCGCAGCCAGTTTGGCTACGATGGCCCCGTCCCACCACAGCTTGCCGTGTTCGCTGAGTGTGATGGCGCTGTCCTCGGCGCCGGCCAGCGCCTGCTCGCGGGCGGCGATCTCGCTTTCCAGTCCTTTCAGGGCCGCGGCGCGCAATGTGCGGCCATGGACACCATGGGCGCGAGGATCGGGGACAAAACGGAAGCCTTCCAGCTTGCCGATAGCCTCGCCGCCGATCGAGACGCCGCCCGCTTCATCCAATGCAAGCGAGGCGAATTCGTCGTCGCGCAGATGCTTCATCAGCACCGAAGTGCGACGGTCGATGAACCGCTGGGTCAACCGTTCATGCAGCGCGTCCGACAGCCGGTCTTCCACCGCGCGCGTGACGCCCTGCCAATGGCTGCCGTCACGCGTCCAGCCCTGGCGATGGGCGGCATAGGTGTAGGTGCGGATCTGGGCCAGGCGTCCCGACAGGGTGGCGACATCGCCTTCGGTCACATCGGCGCGGGCGATCTGGCGTTGCAACCAATCATCCGGGATGGCGCCTTCCTTGGACAAGAACAGGAAGATGTTCTTGACCAGCCGCACATGCTCGTCGGTGGAAAGCTTGCGGAAGTCGGGCAGCTGGCAGACATCCCATAGCCGCATCACCTGATCGCGCGCGCCGGCGAGTGGCGCGACCTCATCGTCTTCGGACAGGATGCGCAGCGCCACGGCATCGCTGGCGGGGCGCGCCCGGGCCAGACCGCGTTCCGGCGGCGGCGCGTCCAGGCTCTCGTTCAATGCCGCCAGACTGCGAAAATCGAGCGCCGCATTGCGCCATTGCAGCACCCGCACCGGATCGTAGCGATGGGTCTCGACCCGCTGTACCAGTTCGTCCTCGAACGGCTCGCAGTCCGAGGTCACGCCGAAGGTGCCGTCATTCATATAGCGGCCGGCGCGGCCGGCGATCTGGCCGATCTCATCGGGCCGAAGGGCGCGCATGCGCGCGCCATCGAACTTGTCACGCGCGGCGAAGGCGACATGGTCGACATCCATGTTCAGTCCCATGCCGATGGCATCGGTCGCCACCAGGAAATCCACATCGCCTGACTGATAGAGCTCCACCTGGGCATTGCGGGTGCGGGGGCTGAGCGCGCCCAGCACGACCGCGGCGCCGCCACGCTGGCGCCGGATCACCTCAGCGATGCCATAAACGTCATCGGCGGAAAAACCGACCACGGCGGAGCGCCGGGGCAGGCGGGTGAGCTTTTTCGCGCCCGTATAGGCCAGGTCGGAAAAACGCGCCCGGGTGATGAACCAGGCTTTCGGGACGAAGCGCTGGATGATGCCGCGCATGGTGTCGCTGCCCAAGAGCATGGTCTCTTCCTCGCCGCGGGCGTTCAGCAGGCGATCGGTGAAGACATGGCCACGCTCGGGATCGGCGCAAAGCTGGATTTCGTCGATCACCAGACAGGCGACCGGAATGTCCAGCGGCATCGCCTCCACGGTGCAGACATAGAAGCGGGGATTTTTCGGGACGATTTTTTCCTCACCCGTGATCAGGGCGACTTCGTTTTCCCCGCGCAGCTTGACGATGCGGTCATAGACCTCCCGCGCCAGAAGCCTGAGCGGCAGGCCGATCATGCCGGACTTGTGGGCCAGCATGCGCTCGATGGCGAAAAAGGTCTTGCCGGTGTTGGTGGGCCCCAGCACCGCCGTCACTTTGGGGGCCGGGCCAGGGATCATCGAATGTGTGTGCATGACGGGAAAATCGTGGGTGGCGGCGTCTCCTGCAACAGGGGATCATGAGATTCCTCCGGGCCTGCTGTGGATGCCGTGTTAAGAATAGATACGAAACTGGAACGAACAGCGCCCGAATCACCAACCAATTCAATATCTGCCTTTGTTCTCATACATTTAGGCGGATATGGACCCATCCAAAACCACCATATGTTGTGCCTGATTCGAGGATTCGGGCTTTGTCTGGCTCGCGGGGCACTATTCCGTACCCGGAGTAACCGCCGGCAAGATTGCTTCGCTTTTGTTACGATCTGGCGGCGATGGACCGCCAGACACGGTGCGCTAGCGCACCCCCTTGGGGGATACCCCGTCCACCTTCAAGGAATTGGCGATCATCGCCAGTACCCCATATTTGGTGTCCGCCCACACCCGCACGGGAACCGTATAGCTGTGTCCACCGACCTGGCTGGGGAAGGTGGCGAACCAGGCATGGATCAGGGGAAAGCTTTCATTGGCTTTCAACACCCGGGGGCGAAAGCCCGCGAGCTGGTGATAACGCACTTCGCATTCCACGCCTTTGCCGGCATAGAGGCCGTTGTCCATCTTGATGTCGATGTCGCGGATCTTGCTCATCTCGATGTCGTAACGGCGCCGGCCATCAAATACCGGCGCGCTGACGCTGCAGGGATTGCCACCCGAAACGCCGATGCCGCTGAAGATGAATGTCACCGCGCTGAGCGGGTCCAGCGTGTTTTTCGTATCCTCCGGCTTCACTTCAAAGCCGGTGGTGGAATAGGCCGGATCGGCGAACAGCTTGGGCGGGCCTGAGCCGTCGAAGGTCAGCGAGACCTGCTGCTTCCTGCCCGAATGGCCGGTATCGAAGCTGTCATAGAGCGACGGCGTAAAGCTTTTGGCGCCCAGCTTGCCGGAAGCCGTGGCCTGGATTTCCGACTGCCAGAAGGCGTTGACCACGCCCGAAGTCTGCATGGTGGAAACGGCGTGATAATCGCTGCCGCGCAGGGTGGCATCCAGGTCCATATGGCCCATGGTGATGCCGCCGGCATACAGCGTCATGGCGACTTCCAGCCGCGATGAGGGGAGGCTGGGTTCTTCCCCGCCGGCGCCGCCCGCGCCCCAGGCAGGCACAAGGCTCAGAAAGAGCAGGGAAAAGGCAAGGGACGCGGATTTGGGGGGTATGGCAGCCATGGCACCGTATATATTGGCAGTTTCCTGTGTCCGCCAAGTTGCGCTTTGTTTACGCGGCAGGCGGTTCCGCCTTGACCCAAGCCCCTGACTTGCTTATGAACCCCGCTCTTTTGCAGGGGAAACCCTGCGAAATCCTTGCGAATCGTGAGAACTGTCCATGTCCCGCCGCTGCGAATTGACCGGTAAAGGCCTTCTGGTTGGCCATAATGTCAGCCATGCCAACAACAAGACCAAGAAGATCTATCGCCCGAACCTGCAGGTGATCGCGCTGGCCAGCGAACTCCTGGGCAACAGCTACAAGCTGAAGATTTCCATGAACGCCCTGCGTTCGGTAGACCGCAATGGTGGCCTGGACCCCTTCATCCTGAAGTGCAAGGACAGCGTGCTGTCGCCCAAGGCGCTGCGCCTGAAGCGCGCGATTGCCAAGAAGGCCGCCGAAAAGGCGGCTGCCTAAGCAGCATCTTTCGACGAATTGACAGCACCGGGCGCGCCAGCGTCCGGTGTTTTCTTATGCCGCGCGCCGACGGCGGCCAGGCTGGGGCGCATCTTCCGCGAACAGCGCGGTCAGCTGTTCGGTCATCGCGCCGCCCAGCTGTTCGGCATCCACGATGGTCACGGCCTTTCTGTAATAGCGGGTCACGTCATGGCCGATGCCGATGGCGGTCAGCTCCACGCTGGAGCGGGTCTCGATCTCCTCGATCACCCGGCGCAGATGCTGCTCCAGATAATTGCCGGCATTCACCGACAGGGTTGAATCGTCCACCGGCGCGCCGTCGGAAATCACCATCAGGATCTTGCGCTGCTCATGGCGGGCGATCAGGCGGTTGTGCGCCCAGGTCAGGGCCTCGCCGTCGATATTTTCCTTAAGCAACCCCTCACGCATCATCAGACCCAGATTGCGCTTGGCGCGGCGCCAGGGCTCATCGGCCGCCTTATAGACGATATGGCGCAGGTCGTTCAGGCGGCCCGGTTGCGGCGGTTTGCCGGCGGCCAGCCATTTCTCGCGGGAGAGCCCGCCCTTCCAGGCGCGGGTGGTGAAACCTAGGATTTCCGTCTTCACGCCCACGCGCTCCAGGGTACGGCCCAGAATGTCGGCGCACATCGCCGCCACCATGATGGGGCGCCCGCGCATGGAGCCGGAATTGTCCAGCAGCAGCGTGACGCAGGTATCACGGAAGCTTGTGTCCTTCTCGCGCTTGAAGGACAGGGGATACATCGGATCGATGACGATGCGGGGAAGGCGCGAGGCATCCAGCATGCCTTCCTCCAGGTCATATTCCCAATGCCGGTTCTGCTGCGCCATCAAAAGGCGTTGCAGCTTGTTGGCCAGGCGCGAGACCACGCCCTGCATGGACGACAACTGCTGGTCCAGGAAGCTGCGCAGCCGCGCCAGTTCCTCGGCCTCGCAGAGGTCGCCCGCGGCGATCTCCTCGTCGAACTCGGTGGTGAAGACCTTGTAGCCCCATTCATCCTGATGGGAGAAAGGCGCTTCATGCCGATTGGGCTTGGCACCGTCTTCCGGCTCGATCGTGTCGCTCAGTTCCTCGGACGGTTCGGAGACGGAATCGCTTTCCACCTCTTCGCCGTCCTCCGCATCAGCGGCGGATTCGGTGGCAGCGCTTTCACCCTCCTGCTGGACATCTTCATCCTCGCCATCGTCATTCTCGCCTTCTGGATTTTCACCCTCGGCGCTCTCGTCCGATGTATCGTTCTGATCGGTCTGATCGCCCAGCGACAGATGGTTCAGAAGCGTGCGGGTCAGCCGCGCAAAGGCTTTCTGGTCGCGCAAGGCATCGGCCAGCCTGTCGAGATCCGCGCCCGCCTTGGCCTCGATGGTGGGCCGCCACAGATCGACGGCGCCGGCCAACGAGGCCGGCGGCTTTTCGCCCGTCAGTTTTTCGCGCACCATCAGGCCCAGCGCATCGGCCAGCGGTACGTCATCCTTCACCCGCGCCTTGGCCATGCCGCGGCCCAGCAGCCGGTGTTCCAGCTCCGCGGTGAGATTGGCGGCCACGCCTTTCATGGCCAGCGCGCCGATGGCTTCCACCCGCGCCTGTTCGGCGGCTTCGAATACGGCCGCGCCTTGGGGCGAGGCGGGCCGGAACTGGCTGTTGATCTTCTCGTCGTGATAGGCCTTGCGCAGGGCATAGGCGTCGCCGGTGCCGCGCACCAGGGCGATGTCCTGGGCCGAGAGATTGCGATGCGGCGAGGGCAGGCGCGCCTTCAGGCCTTTCAGCGATGGCGGCTCGCTGCTGAAGTTGACTTCCAGCTCCGGCTCAGCCGCCAGCGAACGCACCGCGACAGAGACGGCGCGCTTGAAGGGTTCGGCAGGGGATTCGGGTTTCGCCATCGCTATGCTTGTCATGGCCGGGCTTGACCCGGCCATCCATTTTTAATCCCGCGCCGGTAGAAACATGGACGGCCGGCCCGGAGGTCGGCCATGACATGCCGTGTTACGCAACCAGCACCTTCGCCGCGCTTTCCGGCAGTTCCTCGCCAAAGCAGCGCTGATAGAACTCCGCCACGCTGGCACGTTCCAGCTCATCGCACTTGTTGAGGAAGGTGAGACGGAAGGCAAAGCCGACATCGCCGAAGATTTCGGCGTTCTGCGCCCAGGTGATGACCGTGCGCGGACTCATGACCGTGGAGAGATCGCCGGCGACGAAGGCGTTGCGGGTCATGTCGGCCAGCCGCACCATGGCGGAAATGGTCTTCTTGCCCTCGGCATTGTTGTAGTGCGGCGCCTTGGCCAGCACGATCTCTTCCTCCGCGTCATGCGTCAGATAGTTGAGGGTGGTGACGATGCTCCAGCGGTCCATCTGGCCCTGATTGATCTGCTGGGTGCCGTGATAAAGGCCGGTGGTGTCGCCCAGACCGATGGTGTTGGTGGTCGAGAACAGCCGGAACGCCGGATGGGGATGGATGACCTTGTTCTGATCGAGCAGGGTCAGGCGGCCCGACACTTCCAGCACACGCTGGATCACGAACATCACATCGGGGCGTCCCGCATCATATTCGTCGAACACCAGCGCCACCGGGCGTTGCAGCGCCCAGGGCAGCAAGCCTTCGCGGAACTCGGTCACCTGCTTGCCGTCGCGCAGCACGATGGCGTCCTTGCCGATCAGATCGATGCGGCTGACATGGGAGTCCAGATTGATGCGGATGCAGGGCCAGTTCAGCCGCGCCGCCACCTGCTCGATATGGGTGGACTTGCCGGTGCCGTGATAGCCCTGGACCATGACACGGCGGTTGTGGGCAAAGCCCGCCAGCAGGGCGAGGGTGGTTTCGCGGTCGAAGCGATAGGCGGGATCGACTTCCGGCACATGCTCGTTCGCGCTCTTGAAGGCGGGAACCTTCATTCTGGTCTTGATGCCAAAAACGGAGGCCGCGTCCACCGTGGTGTCGGGGACGGCAGAGATTTCCAATGTCTCGGTATGGGTGCTCATGGTCTGATCCGGAAGGGCCGTCGCGGACAATAACCCGGGCGCGGCCACGCCCGTTTCAGGTTAACAGCCCGGAGGCGCGTAACACGCCATAGGCCTTGATGACCTGCTTCAGCCGTTCTTCCGCGCCCCGGTCGCCACCATTCGCGTCGGGATGAAAACGCTTCACAAGTTCCTTATACCGCGCCTTGATCTCGATCAAGGTGGCGTTATGGGCGAGCTGCAGCGTGTCGAACGCCATGCTCTGCAGGCGCGTCAGATGGCGTTCGGGGCGGCGTACCGTGGTGGTGTCGTCCTCACCCTCGAACATCGCATGGCTGTCATGCACCCCGCCCAGCGGCGCCTGGCCCATGCGGGCTTTGGCGGCGCGCTTGCCCAGGGGCCAGGTCGGGCGATGGCCGGTCAACGCTTCTTCACGGAACCGCGCCACGTCGTTGTCGTCCATGCCCTTGAAGAAATCCCAGGCCTCGTTGTGGGCGCGGGCATGGGCGGCGCAGTACCAGATATATTCGTTCAGATTCTTGGGCGACTTGGGCACGCGGCAGTTGCCGGGGCCGATGCAGTCGGGCGCCTCGCACATGCGGGTTTCAGGCTCGCGCTTCTTCGCCTTTTCCGGCTTGATGCGGATGTCGGTTTTGAACCTGGAAGTGCGCTTTTCGACCATTGTAGAAGTATGGGAACGGACGCGTAAAAAACAAGAAAAGGTATTTCTTGACTTTAGCTTTAGCCTATCGCTTCGCTACTTGAGGCCGGAGCTTTGGCCTATCGCTTCGCTATTTGAGGCCGGGGGAAGCCAGGTTAAAATAGGCATATGCGTGTCGCCGCCACTATCCAGGACAAATTGAGAGCCACTTTCGCGCCCGTCGCCCTGGATGTGGTCGATGAAAGCCATCGCCATGCCGGCCATGCCGGGGCAACGCGCGGCGATGGCAGCCAGGGCGAAACCCATTTCCATGTCAGGATCGTGTCGGCGGCGTTTGACGGTATCGGCCGGGTGGAGCGGCAGCGCCGGGTCTATGCCGCGCTGGCGGACGAGCTGAAAGGCCCCGTGCATGCCTTGTCCCTGGCCGCGCTTACGCCGGCTGAGGCTGAGAAGACAGTCTGACCGGCGGCACGATCCGGATCGCGGTGATCTGGTTGCGCTGACGGCGCATGATTTCAAACGTGTAACCGAAAAAGGCAAAGCGCTGGCCGGCTTCCGGAATGGTGCCGGATTGGGCGATCACCAGACCGGCAATGGTGGTGGCGTCTTCCTCGGGCAGATTCCAGTCCAGCTCGCGGTTCAGATCGCGCACCGGCACCGTGCCGTCCACCAGATAGGAACCGTCGGGGCGGCGGCGCACATCGGGGCGTGCCTCCACCGTATGCTCGTCGGGAATGTCGCCGAAGATTTCTTCCAGAATATCTTCCAGGGTCACCAGCCCCTGCAATGCGCCATACTCGTCCACCACCAGGGCGAAATGGCTTTTGTGTTTGCGGAAGGAAGCAAGCTGCTCCTCCAGCGTGGTGGTGTCGGGCACGAAGCGGGGCGGCGAGGCCAGCGCGGCGATGTCGATCGCGTCCGGATCGCCCTTATGCTCGACCAGCGCCTGGGCGAGATGCTTGATCGACAGCACGCCCACGATATTTTCCGGCTCGCCCCGCCACAGCGGCACCCGGCTATGATGAGAGGCGATCACCGCTTCCAGCAGTTCGCGCCGGGGCAGATCGATGTCCAGGCTTTCCATGTTGGTGCGATGAAGCATCACATCGCCGACCTGGAGCTCGCTGAGGTCCAGGATGCCGCCGATCATGTCGCGATGCTCGCGCTCGACATTGCCTTCGCGGTGATGCAGCTCGACCGAGCCGCGGATCTCCTCATGGGCCTCCTCGGCGCCGGCTTCTTCCTCGGCCCCCACGCCGAACAGCGACAGCACCCGCCATACCAGCCATTGCACCGCCGCCACGATGGGCGCCAGCACACCCACCACCACGCGCAGGGGCCGCGCCACGGCAAGCGCGAAATCGTCGGTGCGCGCGATCGCCAGGGTCTTGGGCATCACCTCGGCAAAGACCAGGATCACCACCGTCATCAGCGCGGTGGTGATGGCCACCGCGCGCTTGCCCAGCTGGGCTTCCAGCGCCGCGGTCATCAGCGACGAGGCCAGGATGTTGATGAAGGTATTGCCCAACAGCAGGGCGCCGATCAGCCGCTCGCGATTCTCCACCAGGCGGTTGACGCAACCGGCGGCGCGGCTGCCGTCCTTTTCCATCTGATGCATGCGGCCGCGGGAAACCGCCGTCAGTGCCGTCTCGGAGCCTGAGAAAAAGGCCGAAACCACCAGGAGGATGGCGACGGTGATGAGAGAGGTGACCAGCATGGCTTTCGCGCCTTCCGAAAAAGGACGCAAAGCATAGCTTTTTCAGGCGCTCAAAACATCCTTGACGGCATCCAGGGGCACGTCGCGGGTGACAAAAGCCTGGCCCAGCCCGCGCAGCAGGATGAAGGTCAGCTTGCCGTCTGTCACTTTCTTGTCGTGCGCCATGTGGCGGATGAGTTCCACGGCCGTCGGGCGCGCGCCGGCAATGTCAGAAATCGCCGACGGCAGGCCGACCGCCTTGAGATGCCGCATGAATCGCTCCGCGTCCCGGCCGGAGCAAAGCCCCAGCCTGACCGAGAGCTGGAAGGCCAAAGCCGTGCCGATGGCCACGCCCTCGCCATGGATCAGGCGGTCGGAGAAACCGGTGGCCGCTTCCAATGCATGGCCGAACGTATGGCCCATATTGAGCAGGGCGCGGTCGCCGGTTTCGCGTTCGTCCCGCGCCACGATATCGGCTTTCATCCGGCAGGAATGGGCGACCGCCTTGACGATGGCGGTATCCTCGCCGGCCAGCGCCTTGGCGGCATTGGCTTCCAGCCATTCGAAAAAGGCCGCGTCACCCAGCGCGCCATACTTCACGACTTCGGCATAACCGGCCAGCAGCTCGCGGCGGGGCAGGGTGGAAAGCAGCGCCGTGTCGGCGATGACGATGCGCGGCTGATGGAACAGGCCGATCAGATTCTTGCCCTGCGCCGCATTGATCGCGGTCTTGCCGCCCACCGAGGAATCCACCTGGGCAAGCAGGGTGGTGGGGATCTGGGCAAAAGCCACGCCACGTTTCAGAACACCGGCGGCAAAGCCGGTGAGGTCGCCGATCACGCCGCCGCCCAATGCGATCACCAGGCCCTTGCGATCGATTTCCAGATCCAGCAAAGCGCCGGTCAGCTTCTCCAGACCGGCGAAACTTTTGCTGACTTCACCCGGCGGCATCACAATGGCGCTGGTCTCGATGCCCGCCTTGCGCAGCACATCCAGCAGGCGGGGCAGGTGCAGTTCCGCGACATGGCTGTCGGTGACGACGGGCACCACGCCCTTTGCGAATGGCTTCAGCAATTCGCCGGCGCGCGCCAGCACACCGCCGCCAACATGGATATCGTAAGCCCTTTCACCCAGCCCGACAGAGATGGTCTCGCTCATGGGCATTCGCATAGCCCATGTGCCTTGAGCACGGCAACGATCTTGTCCAGCAGCACGGCATGGGGCTCGTCGGCGGATTCCAGGGTCATGTCGGCCTGGGCGTAAACGGGCTCGCGCACCGCCAAAAGCCGTTCCAGGGTGCCGCGCATGTCGTCAGTGTTGAGCAGGGGGCGCGATCTGTCCTGTTCCTGGCGCTTTCTCACCCGGCCCAGCAGGATGTCGATGGGCGCCTTCAGCCAGATGGTGAAGGCGTTCATGCGCATAGCCTGGCGGGTGGTATCGTCCATATAGGCGCCGCCGCCCGTGGCCAGGATATGCGGCGCCTCGCCCAACAGCCGCGCGATGACACAGCGCTCCAGCCGGCGGAATTCCGGTTCGCCATATTTGGCGAAGATCTCCGCCACGGTCATGCCGGCGGCCGCCTCGATCTCATGATCGGCATCGCGGAAGCCGACCTCCAGCCGCGTGGCCAGCCGCTTGCCGATGGAGGTCTTGCCCGCCCCCATCATGCCCACCAGCGCCACGGTTCTGTTCAATGTTGTCTTGCCCGACGACATGGCCATCCCGATACACCAAAGGCCGTGGTAAAGCTAATGCATGGCACGACGTCCCGATTCCGCGCATCTGATCGAGGCCTTTCTCGACATGATGAGCGCCGAGCGCGGCGCCGGCGCCAACACGCTGGCCGCCTATCGCCGCGACCTGATCGATTTCGCCGGCCATCTCCGTTCAAAAGGGGCCGATCCGGCCAAGGCGAACCGCGATCAGGTGCGCGCCTTTCTGAACGGGCTTTCCACATCCGGCATGGCGGCCTCGACCCAGGCGCGCAAATTGTCGGCGCTGCGCCAGTTCTATGGCTTTCTTTATACGGAAGGCTTTCGCACCGACGATCCCACCCAGACCATCGAAGCGCCACAGGCGCGCCGGCCCTTGCCCAAGATCCTGTCCGGGAGCGATCTGGAAACGATGCTGGCAACCGCCGCGCAGGACCAGAGCCCGGAAGGCCTGCGCCTGACCCTGATCGTGGAGATGCTCTATGGCGGGGGGCTGCGCGTGTCGGAGCTGGCGGGGCTGACGCTCGCCGCCGTGCGCACACGCGAAAATTTCATCCGCATCACCGGCAAGGGCAACAAGGAACGCCTGTCGCCGCTGTCGCCCGCCGCGCGCGTTGCGCTGGATGCCTATCTGGCGGTGCGCGAGGAATTCGTGCCCAAGACCGACAGGAACAACCGCTATCTTTTCGCCTCGCGCGGCGAGGGCGGCTATCTCACCCGCCGCCGGTTTCATCAATTGCTGAAGGCGCTGGCGCTGAAGGCCGGGATCGATCCCGCCAAGGTCTCGCCCCATGTGCTGCGCCATGCCTTTGCCACGCATCTGGTGGAAGGCGGCGCGGATTTGCGCAGCGTGCAGACGCTTCTGGGTCATGCCGATATCGCCACCACCCAGATCTATACCCATGTGGCGCGGGACCATCTGAGCCGGGTGGTTTCATCCGCCCACCCCCTGAGAAAAGTCAAAAACACCAAGGCATCCGATTAACCCATTGGAATAGATGGGTTCTTTTGGCATTTTCTTTCCCGGGTGCCTGTGCCATTTTCCGCCTCCCACAGCGAAGCCCGAGTCATGCACTATCTGGAATTCGAACGTCCCATCGCCGAGTTGGAAGGCAAGATCGTCGAGCTGAAGAAGCTTGCCGAGGAAGACCCCAGCATGGATATCGACGGGCAGGTGGAACAATTGACCGCCCGCGCCGGCACCCTGGTGGCCGACACCTATGCGCGGCTGACGCCCTGGCAGAAAGTGCAGGTCGCCCGCCATCCGGGACGGCCGCATTTTCTCGACTATGCCAAACGCATTCTGGAAGACTTCACGCCTCTGGCCGGCGACCGCAGCTTTGGCGAGGATCAGGCGGTGGTGGCGGGGCTGGCGCGGTTCCGCGGCCGCGCCGTGGCCTTCATCGGCCAGGAAAAAGGCAACGATACCCAAAGCCGCATCAAGCACAATTTCGGCTCCGCCATGCCGGAAGGTTATCGCAAGGCGGTGCGCATCTTCGAACTGGCCGACCGTTTCGGCCTGCCGGTGCTGTCCTTTTGCGATACATCGGGCGCCTATCCGGGCGTCTCGGCGGAAGAGCGCGGCCAGGCGGAAGCCATCGCGCGGTCGATCGAAGCCGGCCTTTCCGTCAAGACGCCATTCATCGCCACCATCATCGGCGAGGGCATGTCGGGCGGCGCGATCGCCATCGCCGCCGCGTCGCGCGTCTATATGCTGGAACATGCGATCTATTCGGTAATCTCGCCGGAAGGTTGCGCGTCCATTCTGTGGCGCAGCGCCGACAAGGCGCAGGATGCCGCCACCGCGCTCAAGATTACCGCCCAGGATCTGCTTGCGCTCAAGGTGATCGACGCCATTGTGCCCGAGCCGGTGGGCGGCGCGCACCGGGTGCCGGAAGAGGCGATTGACGCGGTGGCCGACCAGATCGCAACGGGCCTCAAAGAGATGGAAGGCATCTCGGGCGAGGAGATTCTGCGTCAGCGCCGCGCGAAGTTTCTGGCCATGGGGCGAAACCTGTAAGCCGCGCGCCAGCGTATTCGCCCGCGCACGGCAGGGCCGCTCGAGATGGTCCACTGGAGCATTTCGTTCGCCTTCGGCGAACCGTTCCTCACTCCCACCAGCCTCTCCATTTGAACCGTCGGCGAAGCCGACGCCAAGCCGCGACCAGCGGCGCGGCAGTTCACTCCCACCAGCCTCTCCATTTGAACCACGCCAGCGGCACCAACGCACTGATCACGATCAGAATCAGGCTGTAGGGATAGCCGAAAGACCAGCCCAGCTCCGGCATGTCATGGAAATTCATGCCATAGATGCCGGCGACGAGCACCGGGGGAATGCCCACCACCGAGGCGATGGTGAGCACCTTGAACAGATCGTTCTGCTCGGTGGCAATAAAGCCCAGATCGGCATCCAGCAGGAATTGCAGCTTGTCGGTCAGGTGGATGCCATATTCGGTCAGGGACTGGATGTCGGCGGCGGCGATCTTCAGCCGCGCCTTGACCAGATCCTCCAGCCAGCCATCGCCATGCTCGGCGACAAAGGGCGCGGCGCGCTGCAACACCAGCAAGGTATCGCGGATATGCGACATGCGCTCGCTCATGTCGCCGATCTCCACCAAGGTGTTGCGCAGCATGCGATTGACCTGGGCAACCTTGTTGCGCTGCCAGTCGCGCAATTCCTTATGGAAGATGCGGCGGGAAATCTTCAGGGCCTCGGCGCGCAGCTCCTCCAGCCGGTCGGCATGGTAGTCGATCATGGCTTCCACGATCACCAGGAAGATATCGGCGGCCGAGCGCGGCCGGCGGTTCACGCGCTCGGTAATGGCGTCGAAGGTATGCAGCTGGGCGAAGCGGATGGTCACCAGCATGTCCCTGGTCAGCACAAAGCCGAGCGGCGCGGTGACTTCTTCCCCATCGTTGATGTGCGGGGTGACCGGCACCGAAATGGTGAAGACGCCATCCTCATATTGAAGCCGGCTGGAGAATTCGATTTCCTCCAGCTGGGCGCGAGGCGGAATGTCGAGCCCGTATACGGTACAGGCATTGCCGATATCCTCATCGGTGGGGTGGCACAAATCCACCCACACCGTCTTGCCGCCGGACTGATGTTCTGTAAGCACGCAAATCCCCTCTCGCAGCCCAATAACGCGCGAAAGGGAAATTCAGCGCAAGTGCCGTTTTATGTCAGCGCCCCATGGCGGTGCTTGCACTTGCGACCGGAGCCGCCGGAGCGACGGCCAGGCGAGCGCTAGCGAGCCGTTGGCCGCGCGACCAACAAAACCGTGCGGCGACCTACGTCAAAGCCCCATGGCAGTGCTTGTACTTGCGACCGGAGCCGCACGGACAGGGCGCATTGCGCTGGACCCGGGTCCAGGTCTTGGGATTGTTGGGGTCCACCGGCTGTTCGTCGGGCCACAGGCCGGCCTGTTCGACCTCATTCTCGCCGGTGAGCGGGTTGATGTGCGAGGCCTGCATGGCGGGCAGGGGTGTCTCTTCCAGCGGCGGCTGCGGGCCGGTCGAGATCTGCACATGCATCAGCTGGCGCACCACCTCGGTGCGCAGCTTGGCGAGCAGGGTCTGGAACAGCTCGAAGGCGTCGCTCTTGTATTCGTTCAGCGGATCGCGCTGGCCGTAGCCGCGCAGGCCGACATACTGGCGCAGGTGATCCAGATCGACGATATGCTCGCGCCAGTGATGGTCCAGCGTCTGCAGCAGGATCGCCTTTTCGACATAGCGCATCACGTCGGGGGTGTATTCGGCCGCGCGGGCGGCGGCGCGGGCCTCCACGGCCTTGAGGATGCGCTCACGCACTTCCTCGTCGGCGATGCCTTCTTCCTTGGTCCATTCCACCACCGGCAGCTCAAGGCCGAAGATCGACTGGATCTCGGTCTGCAGGCCGGCCGCGTCCCATTGTTCGGCATAGGCCTTTTCGGGAATATGCCGGGCGACCAGCATCTCCACCACTTCCTCGCGGAAATCGGCGATCTGGTCGGAGACATCGTCCGACGACATGATCTCGCGGCGCTGATCGAAGATCACCCGGCGCTGATCGTTCAGCACATCGTCATATTTCAGGATGTTCTTGCGGATCTCGAAATTGCGGGCTTCGACCTTCTGCTGCGCCTTTTCCAGCGCCTTGTTCACCCAGGGATGGGTGATGGCTTCGCCGGGCTCCAGTCCCAGCTTGGTCAGGATCGAATCCATGCGCTCGGAACCGAAGATGCGCATCAGATCGTCCTGCAGCGACAGGAAGAATTTGGAGGCGCCCGGATCGCCCTGGCGACCCGAACGGCCGCGCAGCTGATTGTCGATGCGCCGGCTCTCATGGCGTTCGGTGCCGATCATATAGAGACCGCCGGCGCTCAGCGCCTTCTGCTTGTTGGCGGCGACCTCGGCGCGGATGGCGTCGCTTTTGCGCGCCAGCTCCTCCGGATCGGTAACACCGGCCAGTTCCTGGCGGATGCGCATGTCGGCATTGCCGCCCAGCTGGATGTCGGTGCCGCGGCCGGCCATGTTGGTGGCGATGGTGACGGCGCCCGGCACGCCGGCCTGGGCCACGATATAGGCTTCCTGCTCGTGATAGCGGGCATTCAGCACATTGTGCTGGATGTTGCGCTTCTTGAGGATGGCCGAAAGCTGCTCGGATTTCTCGATCGAGGTGGTGCCTACCAGGGCCGGCTGGCCCCGTTCGCGGCATTCCATCACCAGCTTGATGATGGCTTCGTTCTTCTCGTCCTCGGTGCGATAGACCTCGTCATCGGCATCGATGCGCGCCACCGGAACATTGGTGGGGATCTCCAGCACATCCAGCTTGTAGATGTCCATGAATTCGGCGGCTTCGGTCATCGCCGTGCCGGTCATGCCGGCAAGCTTGTCATAGAGGCGGAAATAGTTCTGGAAGGTGATCGAGGCGAGCGTCACATTTTCCGGCTGGACCTCGACATTCTCCTTGGCTTCCAGGGCCTGATGCAGGCCTTCGGAATAACGGCGGCCTTCCATCATGCGGCCGGTGAATTCGTCGATGATGACGACCTGGCCGTTCTTGACGATATAGTCCTTGTCCTTCTGGAACAGCAGGTGCGCCTTCAGCGCCTGGTTCACATGATGGACGATGGAGATGTTCTCGGTGTCATACAGGTCGCCATGGGGCAGAAGGCCGGCGGCCTTGAGCAGCTGGGCCATATGCTCGTTGCCCTGTTCGGTCAGCGACACCTGGCGGGACTTTTCGTCCAGCTCGTAATCGTCCTTTTCCAGGGCGCCCATTACCTGGTCGACCGCGCGGTACATCTCGCTCTGGTCTTCGGTGGGGCCGGAAATGATCAGCGGGGTGCGTGCTTCATCGACCAGGATCGAATCCACCTCGTCGACAATGGCAAAGGCATGGCCGCGCTGAACCATGGCGTCCAGCGCGTATTTCATATTATCGCGCAGATAGTCGAAGCCGAATTCGTTGTTGGTGCCATAGGTGATGTCAGCGGCATAGGCTTGCTTGCGCTGATTGTCGTCCAGGCCGTGCACGATAGTGCCGGTGGTCATGCCCAGGAAGCGATAGATCTGGCCCATCCAATCGCTGTCGCGCTTGGCCAGATAGTCGTTGACGGTGACGACATGCACGCCGTCGCCGGCCAGGGCGTTGAGATAGGTGGGCAGGGTGGCGACCAGGGTCTTGCCTTCGCCGGTCTTCATTTCGGCGATATTGCCCTTGTGCAGCACCATGCCGCCCACCAGCTGGACATCGAAGTGGCGCTGGCCCAGCACCCGCTTGGCCGCCTCGCGTACCACCGCAAAGGCTTCGGGCAGAAGATCGTCCAGGGTCTCGCCTTGTTCCAGCCGCGCCCGGAAAGCGGGGGTCATGGCCGCCAGTTCGGCATCGGACATGGCCTGGAAGCGAGGCTCCAGGGCGTTGATCTTGGCGACGGTGCTCCAGAGCGGTTTGACCTTGCGGTCGTTGGCCGAACCAAAAAGCGACCTGGCGAGCGAACCCAGCATGAAATCCTCTACATACGGCCGGACCGGGGGGTGAAAGACCGCCAATTCCGCATGGCGGCCGCGCGGGAGACATAAGAACGCGCTAGTCTCTTGTCAAACCGGGGGTTTTTAAGAATATCCCCGAAACTGCGGGGAGAAACATGGCCAAAGGCGCAAAAGCGACTCAGAAAGCAGCGCATCCGGTTTCGCCGCTGGCGCCCAAGAGCTTTCCCAAGCTGCCCCCTCTGGCGGGGGTGCGGCTGGCCACCGCAGCCGCGGGCATCCGTTACAAGGAGCGGACCGACGTTCTCCTGGCCTTGATGGCGCCCGGAACCCAGGTCGCCGGGGTCTTCACCACCTCCAAGACCGCATCGGCGCCCGTTCTGTGGTGCCGCGACAAGCTGAAAGGCGGTGAAGCGCGGGTGCTGGTGGTCAACAGCGGCAATGCCAATGCCTTTACCGGCAAGGCCGGGCAGGAAGGCGTGCGTGCTATCGCCGAGGAGGCCGCCGCCGTGGCCGGCTGCCGCCCGCAAGAGGTCTTCATGGCCTCTACCGGGGTGATCGGCGAGCCGTTGCCGGCCGAGAAGATCAGCAGGGTTCTGTCCGCGCTGGCCAGCCAGGGCGCGGCCGGGAACTGGCGCGCCGCCGCCGATGCCATCATGACCACCGACACCTATCCCAAGGCCGCCACCGCGACCGCGACCATCGATGGCGTCAAGGTCACCATCAACGGCATCGCCAAGGGATCGGGCATGATCGCGCCCGACATGGCGACCATGCTGGCCTTCGTCTTCACCGACGCGAATCTTCCGGCATCGGTGCTGCAGGAATGCCTGAGCGCCGGCGTGGGCCCCAGTTTCAATTCCATCACCGTGGATTCGGACACCTCCACCAGCGATACCTTGCTGCTCTTCGCCACGGGCAAGGGCGGCAAGCATGCCGCCATCGCCAAGGCCAGCGACAAGAAACTGACCGACTTCCGCCGGGCGCTGGACGCGGTGCTTCTGGACCTGGCGCTGCAGGTCGTCAAGGACGGCGAGGGCGCCCAGAAACTGATCCGCGTCGATGTGACGGGCGCCGAGAATGCTGCTGCCGCCCGGCGCATCGGCCTTTCCATCGCCAACTCGCCGCTGGTGAAGACGGCCATAGCCGGCAGCGACGCCAACTGGGGCCGCATCGTCATGGCCGTGGGCAAGAGCGGTGAGGCCGCCGACCGCGACAAGCTCAAGATTTCCTTCGGCGGCCATGTGGTCGCCGAAAAAGGCATGCGCGCCGCCAAATACAATGAGGCGACCGCGACCAAGGCGGTGACGGGCCGCGAGGTGCAGATCGCGGTCGATCTGGGGCTGGGCAAGGGCCAGGCGCGGGTTTGGACCTGCGATCTGACCCATGGCTACATCGATATAAACGGGTCATATCGCTCATAACTGATGGGGCGCGGTCCTTTTGCGCCCTGAGTTCGTCGCGCCTTCGCTCATGTACATTTTCAGTACACTTCGCTTGGCGCTCCTGCTCAGGACGCAAAATTCCTCGCGCCGCACGCGCGGCCTAGACTAGTGCTGCATCCAGGGAGATTTCGGCTTTCAGCACCTTGGAAACCGGGCAGCCTTTTTCGGCCATGCCCGTCAGCTCCTTGAACTTGGCCTCGTCGATGCCGGGGATCTTGGCGCGCAAAGTCAGATGGGACTTGGTGATGGCAAAGCCGTCGCCCTGTTTTTCCAGCGTGATTTCGGCCTTAGTATCCATCGCTTCGGCCTTGAAGCCGGCCTGTTCCAGGATCAGCGACAGCGCCATGGTGAAGCAGCCGGCATGGGCGGCGCCGATCAGCTCCTCGGGATTGGTGCCGGGCTTGCCTTCAAAGCGGCTGGCGAAGCCATAGGGATATTCGTTGAGCGCGCCGCTCTTGGTCGATATCGCGCCCTTGCCGTCCTTCAGGCCGCCCTGCCATTTTGCCGTGCCGAATGTCGTCATTTCGTCCTTCTCCTTCGCGGAAATCTTAAAGCCATGCTAACCATGCCCCTTAACTTGAGCTTAGCCCCGTGACGCGAAGATGAACACACCGCAACCCCTGATACTTGTCGTTGCGGTGGCTTTGATCGACCCCGACGGCCGCGTGCTTCTGGCGCAGCGGCCCGAGGGGAAAAACATGGCGGGGCTATGGGAGTTTCCGGGCGGAAAAGTCGAAGCCGGCGAGCGGCCCGAAGAGGCGCTGATCCGCGAGTTGATGGAAGAACTCGGCATTGCGGTGAAGCAAGCCTGTCTCGCGCCGTACACCTTTGCTTCGCATACCTACGACGCATTTCACCTTTTGATGCCGCTCTATGTCTGCCGCCGCTGGGACGGCGTGCCGCAGACGCGCCATCACGCGGCGCTGAAATGGGTCCGGCCCCGCGACATGAAAGACTATCCCATGCCCGCGGCCGACTTGCCGCTTATTCCCATGCTGCGCGATCTCTTGTGAGAGAGATGGCGACGGATTGTTCGGGCGCCACGGCGATCGAATATGCCCTGATCGCCGGCATCATCACCGTCGCCACCATTACCGCCATTACGACGATCGGCGACAGGGTGTCTTCCATGTTCGCCTCGATCAGCTTCACTCCCTGATCGGCTGTTCCTCGCTGCCCAGCGCCTCGGCCAGGCGGGTCTTGGCGCTGCCGGGTTGAAGCGGTTTCTGCTGGCTTTCATGCGGCGCCCAGCCGGTGAGATAAAGCGTCTCGAACGTGGCCCGCAGCTTTCCATCCGCGTCGGCGTGATCGCAGGCATAATGCGCCAGCAGCGCCGCCAGCGTGTCGCGCCGCAGAGGCGCGCGGCTCCTTTCGCCCATCACATTGGTCAGGCCATGGGCACGCAGGTCCCACGCCAGGGCAAGGAAATCGCCATAGCGCACCATCAGCCGCTCCACATCGGCGACGGGCAGGGCGAAACCCGCCCGCTGCAGCAGACTGCCCATGTCGCGCACATCGGCGAAAGGGGAAACACGCGGGCTGATGCCGCCGCGCGTGGCGCTTTCGGCCCGGGCAAAAGCGTCCCGCAGTTCGCTCAGGCTGTTGCCGCCCAGCAGCGCCCCCAGGAACAGGCCGTCGGGTTTGAGCAGCCGGCGGATCTGCACCAGCGCGCCCGGCAGGTCGTTGATCCATTGCAGCGCATAAAGGCCGATCGCCAGATCGAAACGGCCATCGGCGGTCAGCATTTCATTGGCATCGAAATCCGTGCAAACCCAATCGCCCGCGAAAGGCGCAATGTCGCCCGGCACGGCCTCGCCGATCCACAACCCACGGGCAAAGCGGCGGGTAACGGCGGAAAGCCGATCAGCCAAACCTTCGGCAGCGGCCCGTTCCAGAAAGCGGTCGCCGGCGAGCCGGCGGGCGCGGGCCCGCGCATGACGGACGGCGGAAAAATCAAAAAGAGGCGGACGGATTTGCGACATTGACGCTAGATTAGCCCATGGCCCTGGCCTTCGCCAAAACCGCACTGGACCTTTTGTTTCCACCGCTTTGTATCGGCTGCCGTCAGCCCGTGGCCGACAGCGGCTTCTGCGCCGATTGCTGGAGCGGTCTCACTTTCCTCGATGGCCCCGGCTGTTTCTGTTGCGGCTTGCCGTTCGCCGTGGCGCTGGAGGGCGAAAATCTCTGCGCCGCCTGCCTGGCCAGGCCGCCGGCCTTCGATCATGCTCGCGCCATTCTGGCCTATGACGAAAACAGCCGCGGCGCGATCCTGGCGCTCAAACATGCCGACCGGCTGGAGCTGGTGCCGGGCTTCGCGCGCTGGCTGTCGCGTATCGGCCAGCCCCTGATCGCCCAAAGCAATCTCATCGTGCCGGTGCCGCTGCATCGCACGCGCCTTTGGCGACGGCGCTACAACCAGGCGGCGGAACTGGCCCGGCGTCTGGCCCGCGACTGGAAACGCGATTTCGATCCCCTTGTCCTGGCCAGGAGCCGCGCCACGCCCAGTCAGGGCGCCATGGCCTCTGCCAAGGCGCGGCGCCGCAATGTTCTGGGCGCCTTCAAGGTGCCCGATTCCAGCCGGGTGGCGGGAAAACGGGTGCTGCTGCTGGACGATGTGATGACCACCGGCGCCACCGTGGAAGCCTGCGCCCGGGCCTTGAAACGGGCCGGCGCGGCCGGAGTCGATGTCCTGGCGCTGGCCCGCGTTGTGAAGGCGTCCGACGTGCTTATATGATGGAAATATGAATTTCGGAGCGACCGCGATTCGAAGGGCGCGGCGGGACCATTGATAGAGAATCCCATGAAGCCTGTCCGTATGTACACAACCCCCATCTGCCCCTATTGCGTGCGCGCCAAGGCGCTGCTCAGGAAGAAGGGCGTTGCGGTCGAGGAAGTCGATGTCTTCATGGACGAAGACGCCCGCAAGGAAATGGAAGCCAAGTCGGGCGGCGCCCGCAGCGTGCCGCAGATTTTCATCGGCGAAACCCATGTCGGCGGCTGCGACGAGCTTTATGCCCTGGAGAAAGACGGCAGGCTCGATCCGCTGCTCGCCTGATCTTTCGCATCCGCACATCCCCTTCCGGTACTGGACAAAGCGCGGCAGCGCCCGGATGATGCCGCGCAATAAACGCAAACATTGGGAAGGGACCATCATGAAAAAGCTATTGCTCGCCACCGCCGCGCTGATGCTGGCCGCGCCCGCCGTCCATGCCCAGCCCGTCAATCCGGCGCCCACCATCGCGCCCGCACCCACGCCTGATGAACTGAAGCTGCCGCGCCCGCCCCGCGCCAAGGGCATTCCGGTGGCGCTGGCCATTGAAGGCGCCGTCGAAGCCAACCGGGTCTGCCTGGGCAATACCTACAAGACCACCGCCGAGATCACCGACAGCGCGGGGGTTCCGATCGTGGTGATCTCCAATGATGGCGCCGCCGCCATCACCCAGCGTATCGCCATGACCAAGGCCCAGGCGGTGCTGAAATACAAAATGACCAGCGGCGAGGTTGCCGAAAAGGCCAAGACCGATCCCGCGCTCGCCGCAGAGATCAAGGCCAATCCGCTGATCGAGACCGCCCGCCAGGGCGCGATACCGATCATGGCTGGCGGCGAAATGGTGGGCGTCTTTGCCGTGTCGGGCGCCCCGGGCGGCGACAAGGATGAGGTTTGCGCCAAGGCCGGCCTGGCCAAGATCCAGAGCCGGCTGCAGTAACACGAGCCAAGGGACCGGGATCGGTTTAAAGTGGCGCATATGACCGATCCCAGACCCTTCAAGGCCGCGTGTGTCCAGCTGCGTTCCAGCGACGATGTCGCGCAGAACATCTCCGAGACCGCGCGGCTGGTGCGCGAGGCGGCAAATCGCGGCGCGCGTTTCATCGCCACGCCGGAAAACACCACCCTGATGGCGCCGGACGGCGGCGCCAAGCTGGCCCACTCCCATGACGAGGCGCATGATCCGGCCTTGCCGGTCTTTTCGGCGCTGGCCAGGGAACTCGATGCCTGGCTCTTGATCGGCAGCCTGGCGATCAAGGTCAGCGACACCAAGACCGCGAACCGTTCCTTTCTGTTTGCGCCGGATGGCCGTGTTACCGCGCGCTACAGCAAGATCCATCTGTTCGATGTGGCGCTGGCCTCGGGCGAGGTCTATCGGGAATCCAACACCGTGGCGGGCGGCGACGAAGCCGTTGTGGCCGATTCCGAATTCGGTCCCATCGGCCTGTCCATCTGTTACGACTTGCGCTTCCCCCAGCTTTATCGCCGGCTGGCGCAGAAAGGCGCGTTCCTCTTCACCGTGCCGTCGGCCTTTACGGTGCCAACAGGAGAGGCGCACTGGCATGTGCTGCTGCGTGCCCGCGCCATCGAGAATGGCGCCTTCGTCATCGCGCCGGCACAGGGCGGGACACATGCCAATGGCCGCAAGACCTATGGCCACAGCCTGATCGTGGCTCCCTGGGGCGAGGTTCTGGCGGAAGCAGGAACCGAACCCGGCGTGATCGTGGCCGAGATCGATCCGGCGCTGTCGGCGCTGGCCCGTGCCCGGGTTCCAAACCTCCAGCACGACCGCCTGTTCGCCGGGCCGTAAACCTTGTTGACAGCCAGGTCTTGCGAATCCGGCGTCTTGGCTTCATCCTGCGCACTGCTGCACAGCCCGGGGGCAGGCTGAACTGGAGCGTGTTGGGTGATCGCTTATTCGCTTCGTTGCCACAGGGGGCACGAGTTTGACGGCTGGTTTCGGGACAGCACCGCGTTCGACGAACAGTCGAGCAGCGGTCACTTGAGCTGTCCGTCCTGCAACTCCGTGCGCATTGAAAAAGCCGTCATGGCGCCCGCGGTCGCGGGCACCAAGAAGACTGCGCGCGCCAAGGCGAACGACGCCCGGCAGGTGCAGCAGTTCGCCACGGGCCTGCGCAAGTATGTGATGGAAAATGCCGATTATGTCGGCCCCAACTTCGCCGAGGAAGCGCGCAAGATCCATTATGGCGAAACGCCGGAGCGCCATATCTATGGCGAGGCGACGCACAAGGAAGCGCAGGAACTGCTGGAGGAGGGAGTCGATGTCGCCCCCCTCCCGCCAGATCGTGAAAACGCCAACTGACCTTGCGCCAAGCGCAAGATCATCCCGCGAGCCCGAGAGCGAGCGGCAGGCATAGCGTCACTTCGGCAAGCAGACCGTCCTCTCGGTCGCGATGTCGCTATTGTCCCGGAATTCCTTCACGAACGCCTTATAGGCATCATCGGGCGCCGGCTGGGCGCCGGAGGCGGATGGCGGATCGTAATGGATGCTCATCACTTCCTTGGCGGAAAGCGCGGGTGCGCCGCCGGCGAAGTCGATCACGTCCGCGGTGACGATCTTGTTGGTGGTGATGCCATGGCCCCGGTACCAGGCAATCTGGTCCTGCACCGCCTTGTCAAAACCAGCGCGTGTGCCACCCGCCTTCAGGGTGCTGACGCGGACAATGGCGACCTGACCATTGGTACACAGATCCGGGGCGGCGGCCGCGGGCAGGGCAAACAGGGCAACCAGGCACAGGCCGGTGAGGAGGATTTTCATGGGGCGCGCTCTTTTCAAAATGGAATTATGAAAAGGGCAGGATGCGCCCGTCACCATCACGGCCGTCCGACAGATCTGTATCGGTGATGTGACCGCTTATCGCCGGGCGACGATCATATAATTGATGTCAACATCGGCGCTGAGCCGCCAGTCCCAGCCCAGCGGATCGAAGGACACGCCCTGTGTTTTCAAGATGGTTAGGCCACTTTCTTCCAGAGACGCCTTAAGCGCCGCGGGCGCGATAAAACGGTTCCAGTCATGGGTGCCGCGCGGCAGCCATCCCAGCACATATTCGGCCCCGATCTTGGCCAGGGCCAGGCTCTTGAGGGTCTTGTTGAGGGTGGCGACAAAGGTCAGGCCGCCCGGCTTCACCAGCCTGGTGCAGGCGGCGAGATAGGCGGTGACATCCGCCACATGCTCCACCACCTCCATGTTCAGCACCACGTCGAAGGAAAGCCCCTGATCCGCCAGCGCCTCGGCCGATGTGGCGCGGTAGTCGATCGCCAGACCCGATTGGGCGGCGTGAGCCCGGGCCGTGCCGATATTCCTCTCCGAAGCGTCCGCGCCGGTGACGGCAAATCCCAGCCGGGCCATGGGTTCGCTGAGCAACCCGCCGCCACAGCCAATATCCAGCAGGGAAAGTCCTTCAAAAGGCCGCAGGGAACGCCCGTCCCGTCCGAAATGGCCCGTGGCTTCAGCCCGGATGAAGGCCAGGCGGACGGGATTGAACTTGTGCAGGGGGGCGAACTTGCCGGCCGGGTCCCACCACTCTGCCGCGATGGCCGAGAATTTGGCCACTTCCTCAGGGTCTATCGAAGGATCTATGGAGGCGGATTCCGTCATGTCTTTTCGAGGGTTGAGCCTGGGAACAACCCCGGATACATAGGCCGCCGTTTCCTTTGGGGCAAATCAGCCTATGGCGTTGATCGCGATGAAATTCGGCGGCACCTCCGTGGCCGACATCGAGCGCATTCGCCATGTCGCCACTTTGGTGAAACGCGAGGTCGACCGGGGCAACCAGGTCGCCGTGGTGGTCTCCGCCATGGCCGGGGAGACCAACAAGCTGGTCGCCTGGACGAATGATGCCGCCAAGCCGCCGGTCGAAGGCGTGGACGGCAACATCCGCCAGGCCATTCCCGACCAGCGCGAATATGATGTGGTGGTTGCCGCCGGCGAGCAGGTCACCAGCGGGCTTCTGGCCATCACCCTGAACGCCATGGGCGTGAAGGCGCGTTCCTGGCTGGGCTGGCAGGTGCCGATCAATACCTCCGCCGTGCATGGCTCGGCCCGCATCGAGGGCGTGCCGGCCGATGCGATGCGCAAGGCGATCGAAGGCGGCGAGATCGCGGTGGTGGCGGGCTTTCAGGGCGTGGCGCCGGGAACGCGCATCTCCACCCTGGGCCGGGGCGGTTCCGATACGTCCGCCGTCGCGGTCGCCGCCGGTATCGGGGCGGCGCGCTGCGATATCTACACCGACGTGGACGGGGTTTATACCACCGATCCGCGCATCGTGCCCAAGGCGCGCCGGCTGGAGAAGATCGCCTTCGAGGAAATGCTGGAGATGGCGTCTTTGGGCGCCAAGGTCCTGCAGACCCGGTCGGTGGAAATCGCCATGCTGCACCGGGTGCCGACCCGCGTG
Organism: Rhizomicrobium sp.; assembly: GCA_035547275.1. GTDB lineage: Bacteria > Pseudomonadota > Alphaproteobacteria > Micropepsales > Micropepsaceae > Rhizomicrobium. The sequence continues at coordinate 32,119 of DASZVQ010000066.1, read as the reverse complement.
CTTTCGACCTTCACGCCCGATGTGGGCGGCACCCTGCTTTGCGACGAGGAAGACATCGTGGAAAAGAAACCGGTCACCGGCATCGCCTATAGCCGCGACGAAGCCAAGATCACCCTGCACAAGGTGCCCGACAAGCCGGGCATCGCCTCGGCCATCTTCGGGCCCCTGGCCGATGCCGGCGTCAATGTGGACATGATCGTGCAGAATGTGTCGGAAGACGGCAAGACCACGGATCTGACCTTCACCTGCGTGCGCGGGGAACTGGCCCGCGCGCTGGCCGCCATCGAGGCGCGCGCCAGCGAGATCAAATACAGCCATGTCACCCATGACGCCGCGGTGGCCAAGGTCTCCATCATCGGCATCGGCATGCGCGCCCATCCGGGCGTGGCCTCGACCATGTTCCGCACCCTTTCGGACAAGGGCATCAACATTCAGGTCATCTCCACCTCCGAGATCAAGGTCAGTGTGTTGATCGCCGAGGAATATGTGGAGCTGGCGGTGCGGGCGTTGCATTCCGCCTATGAGTTGGATGCGGCATAGCCATTCAACGGACATGGGACACTGAAAAGAACGGTCATTCACGTCTACTTGCCGAACGAAGCTGTGCCCGTTTGGGCGCCAGTTGACGCCGAACATCTTCACGACGACGTGTATCGAATACTCGATTGCCGGGGCGAGGATGCCGAGGTGGAGTTCGGCAAAGGCCGAACCGTACGTTGCCGGATAAAAAAGTTTGATAGTGATGGTGACTTCGGCAAGACCGACGAAGTCTTGGTCGCTTATGAGGCAGTAAGTTTGAATTAGTAGGCCTTGGCTGCCATCCTGGTAGCCCGCTCGCTCTTGCCATGGCACAATACTCCTGATTAAACGGGATTGATCTGATGTCTGCCGGTGGCGGTCCACGTCTGCTGTTGCGCCGCCTGCGCGAGATCATGGCGGAACAGACATCCGCCCAGATGCGGCTGGACAAGCTGGTCACCGTCATCGCCTCCAACATGGTGGCGGAGGTCTGCTCCATCTATCTGCGCCGCGCCGGCAAGGTGCTGGAGCTGTTCGCCACCGAGGGCCTGAACCGCACCGCCGTCCACAATACGCGCCTGAAGGAAGGCGAGGGCCTGGTCGGCCTGGTCAGCGAAACCGCCGAGGCCGTGAACCTGTCGGACGCCCCCGCCGATCCGCATTTCTCCTATCGCCCGGAAACCGGCGAAGATCCGTTCAAGTCCTTCCTGGGCGTGCCCATCGTGCGCGGCGGCCAGGTGTTCGGCGTGCTCACGGTGCAGAACAAGGCCGAGCGCATCTATGCCGAGGAAGAGGTCGAGGCGCTGCAGACCGTGGCCATGGTGCTGGCCGAGGTGGTCGCGCAGGGCGGCTTCTTCAATGTCGCCGAGCTGGACGAGCCGGAACTGCGCATCGACCGGCCGCGCAAATTCGTGGGCGACGGCCTGTCGGAAGGCGTTGCCGTCGGCCGCGTCGCCTTGCACGAGCCGCGTGTGCGCGTGGAGCGCATGATCGCCGACAATCCGGTGGCCGAACTCAAACGGCTGGAAGACGCCATCGGCTCCTTGCGCGAATCCGTGGACGAGATGCTGGCCTCCAGCGAGCTCGACCTGACGGGCGAGGGCCGCGAGGTCATCGAAGCCTATCGCCTGTTCGCCTATGACCAGGGCTGGCGCCAGCGCATGCGTGATGCGGTGCGCACCGGCCTGACCGCGGAAGCCGCTGTGGAACGCATCCAGGACGAGACCCGTCTGCGGGTACAGCGCCTGGGCGACCCTATCCTGCGCGAGCGGGCGCATGACTTTGACGATCTGGCGCGGCGGCTGTTGCGTCATCTGACCGGAGAGGAGGCCGCCCAGCGCAATCTGCCTCACAATGCCGTGCTGGTGGCCCGCAACATGGGGCCGGCGGAACTCCTGGATTATGGCCGCGACAAGCTGGTGGCACTGGTGCTGGAAGAAGCCGCCGCCACCAGCCACGTCGCTATTGTCGCCCGTTCCATGGGCCTTCCCATGGTCGCCTCGCTGGAAGGCGTGGCCGACAATGCGCGCGCCGGCGACCAGATCGCGATCGATGGCGAGATGGGGGAGGTGCATCTCAGGCCCGCGTCCGAGATCGTCAAAGCCTTTGAGGACAAGCGCGCGCTGCGCGCCCAGGCCCAGGCCCGCTTCGCCGCGGTGCGCGATCTGCCTGCCGTCACCCGCGACGGTGTCGCCATCAAGCTGATGATGAATGCGGGGCTGGAATTCGACATGCCGCAGCTCTCCCAATCGGGCGCCGATGGCATCGGCCTGTTCCGTACCGAGCTGCAATTCATGATCGGCGAGACCATGCCGCGTCTCGCCGACCAGTCGGCCTTCTACAAGAAGATCCTGGATGCCGCCGGCGACAAGCCGGTGGTGTTCCGCACCCTCGATCTGGGCGGCGATAAAGTGTTGCCCTATGCGCGCTGGGAGCGGGAGGAAAATCCCGCCCTGGGCTGGCGCGCCATCCGCATCGCCCTCGATCGTCCGGCCCTGCTGCGCTATCAGGTGCGTGCGCTGCTCAATGCCAGCGTGGGGCGGACCTTGCGCATCCTGCTCCCCATGGTCTCGGACGTGGACGAGTTCAACCGCGGCCGCGCCCTGATCGACCGCGAGCTCGAGCGCGCCCGCCTGCTCAGCCTGGGCCGGCCCACCCAGGTGCTGGTGGGCGCCATGCTGGAAGTGCCGGCGCTGGCTTTCATGCTGCCCCAGCTGATGCGTTCGGCCGATTTCGTCTCCATCGGCTCCAACGATCTTCTGTCGCTGGCCTTCGCGGTCGACCGCACCAACCCCCGGGTGGCCAAGCGCTACGACAATCTCAACCCGGCCTCGCTGACCCTGATCCGGCTTATCGTGAACAGCGCTGCGGAGAATTCCGGCGATCTGTCCCTGTGCGGAGAGATGGCCGGGCGTCCCCTGGATGCCATGGCGCTGCTGGGTCTGGGCATCCGCACCCTCTCCATGCAGCCCGGCCAGATCGGGCCCATCAAGATGATGATTCGTTCCCTTCATCTGGGTGAGGTGGCCGCTTTCGTCGACAGGTTGTGCGGCCGGACCGATCATTCCTTGCGGACCCGGCTTTCGGCCTTCGCGGCGGAACGCGGAATCGTGCTCAAATAGGGCGATCTGGGGTTTTTCCGCTCCGGAACCGGACTTTTTGCGGTGCAGCGGTTGTCCCGGCCTCCCTTGATCGGATAAGGTAAGACCCACAAATATTTAGCTGCGTACGCCCCTGTTTTTCCGGTTTGGGGCGGGCGCTGAATGCGGCCATGCATGACCAAGCAGATGACCCTGGAAAATGACGGCGGAGACGAGGGGGGCGGTTTGGACCGCCGCCGCATCCACCTGCGCGAAATTTCCGGTGATGAGACATCTCCGCTGCAGACGGTGGGGCAGGATTTGCGCGCCGCGCGTCTTCGCCGTGGCGACGAGATCGCCCAGGTCAGCCGCGCGCTGAAGATCCGCAAGGACCATCTGGAGGCGCTGGAGGAAGACCGGCTGGAAGACCTGCCGGGCAAGACATACGCCATCGGTTTCGCGCGCTCCTATGCCCGTCATCTGGGGCTGGATGCGGCCGAATATGTCGAACGCTTCAAGCGGGACATTTCCGGACGCACGGAGGACAAGGTGCATGAACCCGCGCCGATCCATCAGGATGAAGGCCGCCGCCTGCCGCAGGGCTGGCGCATCATCACCGGTCTGGTGGTGGTTCTGATCGGCTGGGGCGCCTGGCATCTTCTGTCAACGGGCAGCAGCTCCAATCAACCGGTGCCGCCGGCCCCGGTTCTCAATCCGCCCAAGCCGGCGACGCCTCCCAAGCCCGTGCCAGAGGCCGCGACGCCGTCGCCTGCCGCAACGGCGCCCGCGTCTCCCGACACATCGACCGATCAGCAGGCCGCCGCCATGCCGCCCCCGGCCGTTGGCGCCAAGACACCGGCAACCAGCCTGCCGCCCGCCAATGCGGCGTCGCCGACAGCGCCCGGAACCCCGACTGCCGTGCCGGCCGTGGCCAATGGCGCGGGCCAAGTCTATGGCGCCTTCAACCAGAATCCGCGCGTGATCCTGCGCGCCCGTGGCGATGTGCGCATCACCATCAAGGGCGCCGAAGGCCAGCTGCTGCTCAACCGCGCTCTTAAGGCGGGCGACAGCTATCAGGTACCCAATATGCCGGGCGTCACCATGGCGACCGATGACGGCGGGGCCGTGGAAGTGGATCTGGACGGCATTGCGCTGGGCCGGGCGGGCCAGCCCCAGGAAGTTCTCGGACGCGTTTCGCTGGACCCCCAATCCCTGTCGGACCGTTTCAACAACCACTAAGGACGTAAGATGAGCATCCGCTCTTATCGCGACATCCACCGGCGCCAGTCGCGCCAGATCATGGTCGGCAAGGTGCCGGTCGGCGGCGACGCGCCGATCACGGTGCAGACCATGACCAACACCATCACTGGCGACGCGCGCGCCACCATCGACCAGATCCGCAGAATCGAGGAAGCCGGCGCCGACATCGTGCGCGTGTCCTGCCCCGACGAGGATGCCACCAAGGCGATGAAGGCCATCACCAAGGCGGCCCAGATCCCAGTCGTGGCCGACATCCATTTCCACTATAAGCGCGCCATCGAGGCGGCGGTGAATGGCGCGGCCTGCCTGCGCATCAATCCTGGCAATATCGGCTCGCCCCAGCGGGTGCGCGAAGTCGTGCAGGCGGCCAAGGACCATGGCTGCTCCATGCGCATCGGCGTCAACGCCGGCTCGCTGGAAGCCGATCTGCTGGAAAAGTATGGCGAGCCCTGCCCGGAAGCGATGGTGGAATCGGCGCTCAATCACGCCAAGATCCTCGATGACCTGGATTTCCGCGAATACAAGATTTCGGTGAAGGCCTCCGATCCCTTCCTGGCGGTCGCCGCCTATCAGGCGCTCTCCGAAGCGATCGACTGTCCGCTGCATGTCGGCATCACCGAGGCGGGCGGCATGATCTCGGGCACCGTCAAATCCTCCATCGGCATGGGCATGCTGTTGTGGAGCGGCATCGGCGACACCATCCGCGTGTCGCTGTCGGCCGATCCGGTGGAAGAGGTGCGGGTGGGCTTCGACATCCTGAAATCGCTGAACCTGCGCCATCGCGGCGTCAACATCGTGTCCTGCCCGTCCTGCGCGCGCCAGGGCTTCAATGTCATCGACACGGTCAAGACCCTGGAAGACCGGCTCAAGCACATCGCCACACCCATGTCGCTGTCGATCATCGGTTGCGTGGTCAACGGCCCGGGCGAGGCGCGCGAGACCGATATCGGCTTCACCGGCGGCGGCGCCGGCAAGGGCCATGGCCAAGTCTATCTGAATGGCGAACCGGCCTATCGCATCGAAAATCCCGATCTGGTGGATCACATCGTCGCGCTGTGCGAGAAGAAGGCCGCCGAGATCGAGGCCGCGCGCGGCAACGCGCCGGAGCCGCTGGAAGCCGCACAGTAGATACCGACCATCCTGTCATGGCCGGGCTTGACCCGGCCATCCGGTACATCTGTGTTAAAATGAAAGATGGATGGCCGGCTCGAGGGCCGGCCATGACAAGAAAATGATTCCTTCCGCCAAACTCGACCGGCTTCTGGACCGCTTTTCCGCCATCGAGGCGGAGATGTCGTCCGGCGTTTCCGGCGATGCCTTTGTCAAGCTTTCCCGCGAACATGCCGAACTGGCGCCGGTGATCGAGACGGTGCGCGGCTATCGCCAGGCGCAGGTTCAGATCGCCGACGCCGAGGCCCTGATCGCGGATGCGTCCGTCGACAGTGAAATCCGCAACATGGCGGAAGAAGAGCGGGCCGAATTGAAGCAACGGCTGGAAAAGCTGGACCACGACCTACGCATCGCGCTTCTGCCGCGCGACGCCGCCGACGACAGCTCGGCCATTGTTGAAATCCGTGCCGGCACCGGCGGCGACGAGGCCGCCCTGTTCGCCGGCGACCTCTTGGGCATGTATCAGCGCTATTGCCAGCTGCAGGGCTGGAAGACCGAGATCCTGTCGCTGTCGGAAAGCGATCTGGGCGGCTACAAGGACGCGACCCTGGAAGTCGAAGGCCGCGGCGTCTATGCCCGGCTGAAGTTTGAAAGCGGCGTGCACCGGGTTCAGCGCGTGCCGGCGACCGAAACCCAGGGGCGTATCCACACATCCGCCGCCACCGTCGCCGTCCTGCCCGAAGCCGAGAATGTGGACGTCGAGATCAATGAAAAGGACCTGCGCATCGACACCTACCGCGCGCAAGGCGCGGGCGGCCAGCATGTCAACAAGACCGACAGCGCCGTGCGCATCACCCACATCCCCACCGGCACCGTGGTGGCGATGCAGGAGGAAAAATCCCAGCATAAGAACCGCGCCAAGGCGATGATGCTGCTGAAAGCGAAGATCTACGACGCCGAGCGCAGCCGCATTGCCCAGGCGCGCGCCAGCGAAAGAAAGAGCCTGGTGGGATCGGGCGACCGCAGCGAGCGCATCCGCACCTATAACTTTCCGCAAGGTCGCGTCACCGATCATCGCATCAATCTGACGCTCTACAATCTTTCGCGCATCATCACCGGCGACGAACTGGGCGAAATCGTCGACGCGCTGGTGGCCCAGGACCAGGCCGACCGGCTGGCGGAATTCGAAGCGGCGGAACAGTGACCCTGGACGAGGGAACACGGATGTTGGCCGCCGCCGGCATCGACAATCCCCGCATGGAGGCGCGGCTTTTGTTCGCCCGTGCACTGGGCATCAGCCGCGACCAGACCCTGACGGCGACGGCCACGCCCGAGCAGGCAGCCCGTTTTGAAGCTCTGGTGGCGCGGCGCGCGACCCGCGAACCCTTCGCCTATATTACAGGCCGCAAGGAATTCTGGAGCCTGGCGTTTGACGTCGGCCCCGGTGTGCTTGTGCCGCGTCCCGATACCGAAACCCTGATCGAGGAAGCCCTGCGCCTGGTGCCGGACCGTAGCGCGGCGCTCAGCATCGCCGATCTGGGAACCGGCTCGGGGGCGATCCTGGTCGCGGCATTGCGGGAGTTTCCCAATGCCACCGGCATCGGCTTTGAATCCTCTCCGCAAGCCCTTCCATACGCCAGCGCCAATGCGGCGCGCCTGATCGGCCCGCGCGCCGAGATTCGTCCAGCCGGCTGGAACCAGGCAACCGGATCTTTCGATCTGGTCTTCTCCAACCCGCCTTACATTCCGTCCATGGAGATCGAATCGCTGGCGCCCGATGTCGCCCGGTTCGAACCGCGCACGGCATTGGATGGCGGAACTGACGGCCTGTCGGCCTATCGTTCGCTGGCGGAACTTCTGCCCAAAATCCTCAAGCCTGGCGGCCATGCCCTGCTGGAAATCGGCTTTGGGCAGGCTTCCGCCATGGAAAAACTGTTTCCGGACCTTGAAATTTTACGGATTGCACCCGATCTTTCAGGTGTTCCCCGCTGCGTCATCTTGCATAAGCCTGACGATTTCCTTGGAAAAAGGCAGGGTTTCGGCTAGGTTCGACGGCGCGGGGACCTGAGGATGGTCCCTCCCGCGGGCCGCGAAAGGCGAAACCGCAGGACTGGGCGACGCGATAAAAAACCGCCGCCGGGGCAGGGGACTCAAAGCGAACCGGATTGCACGCTGGCTGACGCGCTTCTTGGCGCTTCCCGGGGCCGGCGGCGAAGGAAGGATCATAGTGAAACGCTCTCGCAGAGGTGGCCGCAGGCCCCATAATGGTGGCAATGGCGGCGGCGGCGGCAACAATGGCGGCGGGTTCAACCCCAACCGCACATATGACTCGTCCGGACCGGAAGTGAAGATTCGCGGCTCGGCCAGCCATGTGTATGAGAAGTATCTGCAGCTGGCCCGCGACGCCAATTCCAGCGGCGACCGCATCATGGCCGAGAATTATCTTCAGCACGCGGAGCATTACTACCGCATCATGGCCGCAGCCGCCGCGCAGGCTGCCCAGTATCAGGCCCAGCAGGCGGCGCAGAATGGCGGGCAGGGCAATGGCCAGCACGCCCAGCAGCCCCAGGCCAACGGCCAGCCGCAACAGCCCCAGACCAGCGGCCCGTCCTTTTCCCTGAGCGAGGGCCCCGCCGAAGAGGAAGGCGAAGAGGCAGAAGCGTCCTAGCTTCCGCCTAACCTCTTGATTCCCACCGACATCACTGGAAACCGGGCTTGAAGCCCGGTTTTTGTGTTCCCATATCCTCGTCATGCGGCGCCCATTTCGGGGCCGTATAATGGTCCGCCGCCGAAAGGCCGCATCGCGTTGGCGGTGCGTCCGCAAAATAGGGGCCGACCGGGAGAGACGATGGATATCGAGAAATTCACCGAGCGCGCGCGCGGCTTCATTCAGTCGGCGCAGTCGCTGGCCCTGCGCGAGGGCAATCAGCAATTCACCCCCGAGCATCTGCTCAAGGTCCTGATCGATGACGAAGAAGGCCTGGCGGCGCGGCTGATCACGGCCGCGGGCGGGCGCGACAATCAGGTGCGCGCCGGCGTCGAGGCCGCGCTGAGGAAGCTGCCGAAAGTGCAGGGCGGCTCGGGCCAGGTTTACCTGTCCCAGGAGGCCGCGCGCCTGCTGGACAATGCCGAACAGATCGCCAAAAAGGCCGGCGACAGTTTTGTCACCGCCGAATATCTGCTGCTGGCGCTGGTCTTGGCCAGCGGCAGCGAAAGCGCGCGTATCCTGAAAGATGCCGGCGTCACCGCCCAGGGCCTGAATGCCGCGATCGCGGAGCTGCGCAAAGGCCGCACCGCCGACAGCGCTACGGCCGAGAATGCCTATGACGCGCTGAAGAAATATGCCCGCGACCTGACCGAACTGGCCCGGACCGGCAAGCTCGATCCGGTGATCGGGCGCGACGAGGAAATCCGCCGCACCATCCAGGTGCTCAGCCGCCGCACCAAGAACAATCCGGTGCTGATCGGCGAACCCGGCGTGGGCAAGACGGCCATAGCCGAAGGCCTGGCGCTACGCATCGTCAATGGCGATGTGCCTGAAAGCCTGCGCGACAAGAAGCTGATGGCGCTGGACATGGGCTCGCTGATCGCGGGCGCCAAGTTCCGCGGCGAATTCGAGGAACGCCTGAAGTCGGTGCTGAACGAAGTGACCGGCGCCCAGGGCGAGATCATTCTTTTCATCGACGAGATGCACACATTGGTGGGCGCCGGCAAGGCCGATGGCGCGATGGATGCTTCCAACCTGCTCAAGCCCGCGCTGGCGCGGGGCGAGCTGCATTGCGTCGGCGCCACCACGCTGGATGAATACCGCAAATATGTGGAGAAGGACGCGGCGCTCGCGCGACGCTTCCAGGCGGTGTTCGTCAACGAGCCCACGGTGGAAGACACCATCTCGGTGCTGCGCGGGTTGAAAGAGAAATACGAGCTGCACCATGGCGTGCGGATCACCGACTCGGCCATCGTGGCGGCGGCGACCCTGTCCAACCGCTACATCACCGACCGCTTCCTGCCCGACAAGGCCATCGACCTGATGGATGAGGCGGGATCGCGCCTGCGCATGCAGATCGACTCCAAGCCAGAACAGCTGGACGAGCTGGACCGGCGCATCATCCAGCTCAAGATCGAGCGCGAGGCCCTGAAGAAGGAAACCGACAAGGCTTCCAAGGACCGGCTTCTGGCGCTGGAAAGCGAGTTGGCCGATCTTGAGGATGAATCCGATGCCCTGACCGCAAAATGGCAGGAAGAGAAGAAGTCCGTCGCCGATGTCCAGTCGCTGAAGGAAAAGCTGGATGCGGCCAGGAGCGATGCGGATGTGGCGCAGCGCAAGGGCGATTTCGCCCGTGCCGGCGAGCTCACCTATGGCGTGATCCCCGATCTGGAGCGCAAGCTGAAGGCCATCGAGGAGCGCAAGGACGATGTGCTGGCGGCGGAAGCCGTCACCGCGGAGAACATCGCCCAGGTGGTGTCGCGCTGGACTGGCATTCCGGTGGACAAGATGCTGGAGGGCGAGCGCGAGAAGCTGCTGCACATGGAAACCGATCTCGAGAAGCGCGTGGTCGGCCAGGACGAGGCGGTGCGCGCCATCTCCAACGCCGTGCGCCGGGCCCGCGCGGGTCTGCAGGACCCCAATCGCCCGATCGGCTCCTTCCTGTTCCTGGGCCCCACGGGCGTGGGCAAGACCGAGCTGACCAAGGCGCTGGCCGCCTTCCTGTTCGATGACGACACCGCCATGGTGCGCATCGATATGAGCGAGTTCATGGAAAAACACGCGGTGGCGCGGCTGATCGGCGCCCCGCCAGGCTATGTCGGCTATGAGGAGGGCGGCGTGCTCACCGAAGCGGTGCGCCGGCGGCCTTATCAGGTGATCCTGTTCGACGAGGTCGAAAAGGCCCATGCCGATGTGTTCAATGTGTTGCTGCAGGTGCTGGACGATGGCCGTTTGACCGACGGCCAGGGCCGCACCGTGGATTTCCGCAACACGGTGATCATCCTGACCTCGAACCTGGGCACCGAATTCCTGTCGGTGGAAGGCGGCGACGCAGCCAAGAACCGGGCACAGGTGATGCAGGCGGTGCGGGCCCATTTCCGCCCCGAATTCCTCAACCGGCTGGATGAGATCATCCTGTTCCATCGCCTGACGCGGGCCAATATGGACAAGATCGTGGACATCCAGATCGCCCGCCTGGACAGGCTGCTGGCCGACCGCAAGATCGCCATCACCCTGGACGACAAGGCGCGCCATTGGCTGGGTAACGCTGGCTACGATCCGGTCTATGGCGCGCGGCCGCTCAAGCGGGTGATCCAGCGCCGGCTGCAGGACCCGCTGGCGCAGTTGATCCTGGAAGGCAAGATCCTGGATGGCGCGAGCGTGAAGGTAAGCGCGTCCAAGACCGGGCTGACCATCAATGGTCAGGAGTTCGCGGCCACGGCCGATGAACTGGTGGATACCGCGCCGGCGGGGGTTGCGCTGAATTGATCCGGCATGTCATGGCCTGAATCCAGCAGGCCATGACAGCCGGGGTTCAGCCATGAGCGAGCAGATCGCCTTCAACGATTTCCTGAAGGTGGAGATCCGCGTCGGCACAATCGTGTCGGCGGAGGCCTTCCCGGAAGCGAAGAAGCCGGCGATCAAGCTGGTGATTGATTTCGGACCCGAGTTCGGGACCCGGAAATCCTCGGCCCAGATTACCCGTCATTATGCGCCCGAAAGCCTGATCGGAAAGCAGGTCGTGGCGGTGGTGAATTTCCCGCCGCGCCAGATCGGTCCCTTCATGTCACAGGTGCTGACCCTGGGCCTGCCGGACACCGATGGCGAAGTGGTGCTGCTGCACCCCGGTCTCCCGGTGCCCAATGGCGGACGGATGTTTTAGCTTCGCCCGCCGTTCGCCCAAGCGCACGGGATGGCACGCTGCTTTGGCAGCGTGTCATTTGGCCTTCGCCTGCCGCAAGTCCGTGGCGACGTCGGCGACCTTGGTCTCAAGCGCGGCATTGGCGACCAGATTGTCGATCTCCAGCCGCTTTTCCTGGAACTTGCGCAGCAGGGCGCCGATCAACATGCGCCCCTGCGCCATCTTCACGGTCAGCGGATTGACCTGGGTGCCATTGATCCGGATCTCGTAATGCAGGTGCGGGCCGGTGGCCATGCCGGTCATGCCGCTATAGGCGAAGACCTCGCCCTGGCGCACCCTGGCGCCCACGCGCATGCCGGGCGCAAAACGGGAAAGATGTCCGTAGGCCGTGGCGTAGTTGTTGCCATGGTTGATCAGCACGAACTTACCATAGCCATTGGCCCAGCCCATGAACTTGACCGTGCCGGCGCCGGCGGCCATCACCGGCGTGCCGGTGGGCACCGCGAAGTCCACGCCTTTATGCATGCGGGTATAGCCCAGGATGGGATGGAATCGAGAACCGAAGCCGGAGGAGATGCGCGCGCCATCGACCGGCGTCTTCATCAGCATGCCTTTGGCGCTTTCGCCCTTGGCGTCGAAATATTCCGGCGGCTCGCTGGGATCGGCCTGGAAGCGGTACATCGGGATCTGCTTGCCGCCCAAAGTCAGCATGGCATAGCTGATCGCGCCATACTTGGCGGGCTGGCCTTCCGGCGTATAGGCATAGTCGTAATAGACCTCGAACTTGTCGCCGGGATGCAGGTCGCGCTGAAAGTCGACCTTGTAGGAAAACATGTGGATCAGATCGACCACCACATCGGCGGGAATGCCCGCCTGCATGGCGGCGAGATAAAGGCTTGAATCGATCGTGCCGCCGGCGCGGTGGCGGTGGACCTGCAGTTCCTTCTTCTCGACATCGGCGGTGTAGCCGCCTTCGGTGGTGCGGGTGACGGTGATGTCCTGGTCGATGGTGGGGGAGAAATGCAGCGACAACAGGCGGGAAATGGACTGGGAATCCTCGGCCCGCGCGCCGGTGTCATCGTCCTCGCCCGCATCGACCGGCACCACAACCGGCTTGTGGTTGACCATCACCACCGTGGTCCTGGGCTGGTTCTGCGCCGCAGCGCCGCCGGTCGCATCGATGGTGGACACCGAATAGGTGAGGTCGAAGCTCTGGCCGGCCTTGAGCTGGCGGGGATTGAAATTCTTGTCCATGGCGGCGACCACGGCATTGGCATCCTCGCGGCTGATGCCGACATCCTCCAACATGCCGGCCAGCGTATCGCCGGCATCCAGTGTCACCGTGCGCTGCTCCACGCCGGGATTGGGATTGGCATTGTCGGAATTGTCGTTCTGCACCGTGCCTTGCGGTTCGCTGGCATGAATCAGCTTCATGAACAGGGCATAGGGCAAGGAGGCGCGGCCCGGCGCCACCATCGGGCGCGTCACCGGCATCATGCCTACCGCCATCCAGGCGATGGCGCCCGCGACCAGCGCGGTCAGGCTGGTGGAAACCAGCGCCCAGCGGCCATCGGTGGTGGCCAGCGCGGCGCCGGCGCCATTCAGGCGGCGGCGGAATGCGGCGCGGGAAGGTTCATCATCGGAAATACGCGCAATCACATCGCGGGTCTTGGCGTCCACGTCAGCTCCGTTTTGTGTGGAAACCCGACCGGCTCGAAGTCCCCCGACCCTTGCCCGACTGTTCCAGCCCCAATCTGGCGCTTTCGCCCATCCCCGGCGCGCGACCGTTGCCATATAACCTTTACTTTACCAAACCGGTCAACCCCGTATTTCTACCAAGGGATTGTTCTCATTGAACTTTAGATGCTTTCCAAGTTCCGTCCTGCTGGGCTTGAGTCTTTTGCTGATGCCTGGCCCCGCCTTTGCCTGGGGCGCGGAGGGGCATGAGATCGCGGCCGGCGTGGCGCTGCGGGAGCTGACGCCAGCGGCGCGGGCCCAGGTCGCGCATCTGCTGGGCAGCGATACGATGCTGGTCGAGCAGTCCAACTGGGCCGATGAGATCAAGGACCAGCGCCGCGACACCGCGCCCTGGCATTTCGTCGACATTCCGCTTCAGGCCCGGGCATTTGTGCCCCAGCGCGATTGTGCCGATGGGGCCTGTGTGGTGGCGCAGATCGATGCCGACCTGCAGGCCTTGCGCAACAGGCGTCTGGACGACCGGACGCGCGCCCAGGCGTTGCTGTTCCTGATCCATTTTGTCGCCGATGTGCATCAGCCGCTTCATGCCGAGGACAATGACGACAAGGGCGGCAATCAGGTCCGGGTCGAGATCGGCCGCGAACGCGCCAACCTGCATAGGGTCTGGGACGTGGATGTGGTGCAGCCGATGGGCTTTGATCCCACCGCGGCCGCCAATGACATCGAGCGGTCGATTACGCCGCGGCAGCGCCAGACCTGGGCGCGGGGCACGCCCGCGGATTGGGCCAACGAGGCCCATGCCATCGCGCGCGATCAGATCTATCCGCCACTGCAAGGCGCGCGCGAAATCCGCCTGCCGCGCGACTATGCCTGGCGCCAGGCACAGACCGCGCGTCTGCAGCTGGCGCGCGCCGGGGTGCGGCTGGCCTGGCTGCTCAATACGACGCTGAAATAGCTACCCGGACGCCAGGATGGTGTTGCGCACCATCGGACTTTTTTTCGCGCGCTCGCAAATTGCCGCCCCGCCAACCCAATTTGCTCGCGCGCTGATTATTCCGATGCGAGGATAGTATTGCGAACCATCGGATAAATCTGGTTGTGCCACCTGGTGCCGGAGAAGACGCCATAATGGCCCACACCGGCCTGGACATAATGCTTCTTGCGGAATGGCTTGACGCTGGAAAGCAGGTCCTGCGCCGCCATGGTCTGGCCCAGGCCGCAGATATCGTCGCGCTCACCTTCCACCGTCAGCAGTGAGGTCTTGCGGATGGCGCGCGGATCGACCTTGCGGTTGCGATAGGTGTAGATGCCACGCGCCAGATGGTGTTCCTGGAACACCTTGCGCACGGTATCCAGATAGAATTCCGCCGGCAGGTCGGCGACCGAGAAATACTCGTCATAGAATTTGCGGTTGGCGTCGGCCTTTTCCAGCTCGCCCTTCAGGATATGGCCGAACAGGTCCATATGGGCCCGCACATGCCGCGCCAGATTCATGGTCATGAAGGCCGACAGCTGCAGGAAGCCGGGATAGACATGGCGGTAGGCGCCGGCGTAGCGCGGCGGCACCGAGGTGATCAGATTGTCCTCGAACCATTCCAGCGGATGCTCGTTGGCGAGGGTATTGACACGGGTGGGGTTGATCGAGGTATCGACCGGTCCCGCCATCAGCACCAGGCTTTTGGGCGTGGCGGGATGCCCATCCTCCGCCATCAGCGCGGTGGTGGCCACCATCGAGGGGCAAGGCTGGCACACCGCCATGCCATGCACGCCCGGGCCGATGTGATTGAAGAAGGCAATCAGGTGATCGATATATTCATCGGTGCCGAAACGGCCCTCACGCAGCGGAACATCGCGGCCGCTTTTCCAGTCGGTAATATAAACGTCATGATCCGCCACCATGGTCTGCACGGTATGGCGCAGCAGGGTGGCGAAATGTCCGGCCATGGGCGCGGCCAGCAGAACCTTGGGCTGGCGCAGTCCGGTTTCCTTGCGGAAGTGCAGCAGATTGCCGAAGGGCATTTCCAGCGCCACCTCTTCGGTGACCTCCACTGTCTCGCCTTGGACCGCGACACTGCCGATGCCGTAATCGGGCCGCTCATGGATCAGATGAGCGCGGGAGACGATCTCCGCCCCCGCCGCGACGCTGCGGAACATGTAATTGGCTGCCGGCCCCAGGCGGGTGTCGCTGAAGGCGGCCCGGACAAGATCGGCACCCGCGCGCACGGGAGCGAACAAGTCCTGCTGGGCCTGATAGGCGTCGTACAGCATCCTGTTCCCGCAACCCGCCTTGCCATGGAATCAAAAGAGATTCCGGTCCGGCCTGACCGTATCCCGACCGTGTAATGCTGCAATGCAAAAAAAGCCTTGTCAACGCAACAAAACCATCGAAAACTGGTGAAGATGAGCGATGCCGTCCTGACCATTTCGAGCAAGAACTACTCTTCCTGGTCGCTGCGGGGCTGGCTGCTCTGCCGGATGGCGGGGCTGGATTTCCGTGAAGAGCTGCTTTCCAGCGACGATCCGTCCGCCCGCGCCGAGCTTTTGATGCTGGCGCCATCCTTTCTGGTGCCGTGCCTGACCCATAACGGCGTCAAGGTATGGGATACATTGGCGATCGCCGAATATCTGCACGAACAGTTTCCCCAGGCCGGACTTCTGCCCAAGGATGCGATGGCGCGCACCCATTGCCGCGCCGTGGCCGGCGAAATGCATTCCGGCTTTTCCAATCTGCGTTCGGCCCTGCCGATGAACCTGAAGGCCCATTATCCCGGCTTCAAGATCTGGGCCGCGGCCCAGGCCGATATCGACCGGGTCACCACTATCTGGCGCGAATGCCTGAATGCTTATGGCGGGCCCTATCTGTTCGGGGAAAAGCCCACGCTGGCGGACGCGATGTATGCGCCCGTCACCACCCGCTTCACCACCTATGATGTGAAGCTGGACCGCCAGTGCGCGGATTATTGCGAAACCATCCAGGCACTGCCCGACATGATCGAATGGACCGAAGCAGCCAGATGCGAGCGCAACGGCATCGAGGAGCTGGAAGCCGAGTTTTGACCGCTTCCATGGCGCCGGGAGCAGGACAGGCTTGCGCTTCCGGCTATGACGGTCGGAATGACGGCGCCCATGTCATCCGGCTGCGCCGCACCACCAGCCCGGCGCAAATCGCGACAGCGGGCAGTCCCAGCGGCGCCGTCACCAGGGCGCAAAGCCCCAGCAAAAACATCATCACCAGGATGGCCGCCATCTCGGTCTTCTCGAAGGGGCGATCCCGCCACAGAAAAGCCAGCGCCACGGACAGAAGCGGCAGGTCGTAGAAATAGACATAGGGCATGGCGAGCAGGGCGCTCACCGCCAGCGCCGCGGCTTTCGGGGGGAACGCGATGCCGCGGCGCCACAACATCGCCAGCAGCACAGCCGTTCCCACGGTCAGCAGGCTTTGCGCGCTCCAGGCCAGCAGGGAAGATGCGCCCAACCCGCGCAGCGCCCCATAAAGGCTTTGCAGCTTGAAGAATCCCGCCGAACCGTCGGCCAGGAACATGCCGTTATTCTGGACCAGATTGTGCAGGAAGGCGGCGGCAAGATCTGGCATCAGCAGCCAGCAACCGGCGGCATGGAGCAGAACCAGCATGGTCGCAGCGATCAGCGCGCGCCAGTAACCGCCCGCCATCAGCGCCACCGGAATCAATATGCCAAAGTGCGGCTTGTAGGTCAGGAGCGCGATCAGCAAAGCCGACAGCAGCGGTTTGCGCGGCAATGTCAGCAGCGCGCCGGCAAACAGCGCAGCGGTGAGAAAACCATTCTGCCCGACCAGGGCGTTTCCCAGAATGGGCGGCAGGGCCAGGCCCAGCAGAAGCGCGCCGCGCCCGCCAATCCGCCACAGCCCCCAGGCCAGCAGCGCCAGGCTGCCAACAACCCATAGAAAGAAAGCCATGGCGTAGGGCAGCAGCGCCAGGACCATCACCAGCGGGAAGAACAGCGGCGGATAGGCCCAGCCGAAAAAGCCCGAAAAAGGCGCGCCAACCATGGTTTCGTGAAAGGCGTGCATCTTGCGCCAGTCATAGGCGGCGATCGCCCGGCCATGATCGGCGAACCAGCCGGCGGCATGGAAAGAGAGGAAATCCACTTTCTGCGGATGGCCACCCGCATCCAGTATCCACTGGCCGCGCGCCCATAGCAGCGCAAGCGCCAGGACATAGCCCAGACACAGGCCGGCCAGCACCGGCTCGAACCAGCGGCGCATCACCGGCTTATGGATCGGCGGGAAAAAATCAACTTCCGCTTTCGTTCGGCTTGGTCTGGAGCTGAACGAAATTCTCGATGCCCATCTGCTCGATCAGGCGCATCTGGGTCTGCAGCCAGTCGATATGCTCTTCCTCGCTTTCCAGTATGTCGGTGAAGAGCTCGCGGCTGATATAATCCTTGACCGTCTCGCAATGGGCGATGGCGAGCTTGAGGTCGGGCAGGGCCATCATCTCCAGCGACAGGTCGCATTTGAGGACTTCCTGCACATTCTCGCCGATCATGAGCTTGCCCAGATCCTGCAGGTTGGGCAGCCCGCCCAGGAACAGCACGCGCTTGATCAGCTTGTCGGCATGTTTCATCTCGTCGATGGATTCCTCATATTCCTTGTGGGCAAGGATGGAGAGGCCCCAGTCGGCGAGCATGCGCGAATGCAGGAAATACTGATTGATGGCGGTCAGCTCGTTCTTCAGCACCTTGTTGAGGAACGAGATGGTGACGGGATCGCCTTCCAGCGAGGCGTGCGGGGCAGGGCCGGGCGCTATTCCGCCGCCAGCGACAGGGCTCGCCGGTTTTCCTCCAGCAGGCTTTCGATTGTTTCCTGGCATCGTCCGCAATTCTTTCTCACGCCGCAGCGTGCGTAAACGTCATCGGCGTTCTCGGCGCCACCGCAAATCGCGGCGCCGATGCGCTGGTCGTTCAGCCTATTGCAGACGCAGACGATCATCCAATTGGCATCCCAGGTTCCCGCCGGCTTATCCCCGACGGACGCTATATGCTGTGAATGAGAATGATTGTCAATGTCGTTACTAAGATACTGAAAATATTAAATATCTGCGAGATTCTTAGCTGGCAGCCACGGCTTCCGCCTCGGCCATCTTCTGCACGCTGACATAGTCGGTCTTGCCAGTGGCCAGCATGGGAAGGCTGTCGACCACCAGCACGCGACGCGGGATGCTGATCTCCGGCACGCCGTGATTCTGCGCCCAGCCGATCAGGTCAACCCGGCGGGCTTCCTTGGCATTGGTCACCAGCACCACCTGTTCGCCCTTGCGCCCATCTGGCACCGCTACGGCGGCATGGGCATTGTCGGGCCATAGCGCCGCGGCGATGTTTTCCACCACGGCCAGCGAGACGATCTCACCGCCGATCTTGGCGAAGCGCTTCAGCCGGCCGCGAATGGCGATGAAGCCATCCGCGTCGATGGCGACCACATCGCCGGTGTTGTACCAGCCATCCTCGGGCGGAATGATCTTGCCCGGCGCATCGGGCCGGATATAGCCCTGCATGATATTGGGGCCCTTCACATAAAGCTCGCCGGCGCCGGGAATGCCTTCCACCGGTTTCAGCTTCGCCTCCATGCCGGCCATCATCCGCCCCACCGTGCCGGGATGATTGGCCTCGATCTGGTTGGCGGCCACCACCGGCGAGGCTTCGGTGACGCCATAGCCCTCCAGCAGGGTGACAGTGGATTTCTTGCGCAGGAAGGCACGGGTCTCGTCGCGCAGCCGCTCGGCGCCGCACACCGCCATGCGCAAGCTGTCGAGATCGCCGGCTTCGCAGGCGCGGGCATACTGGTTGATGAACGTGTCGGTCGACAAAAGGATGGTCGCGCCATGGCGCCGGATGCGGCGCACGATCTCCTTGGGCTGAAGCGGCGTGGGATGGGTCACCACCTTCACCCCGGCGATCAGCGGCACAAGGGTGCCGACCGTCAGGCCGAAACAGTGGAAGACGGGCAGGGGATTGAACAACACGTCGGCGGAATAAAGATCGATATGGGCGCGGACCTGGGCGGCGTTGGACAGGATGTTGGCATGGGACAGCGCCACCCCCTTGGGCTCGCCTTCCGTGCCGGAGGTGAACAGGATCGCCGCGGTGTCATCGGGCGAAGTCCTGGCCGCGATCATGCGCGGCGCCAGCTTGCCGAACACCGCCGTCAGCTTGTCGCCCAGCGACAGCGTCTTGCGCACATCCTCCAGGTAAAGGACTTCGGCATCCAGCCCCGCCACCATCTCCTGCAGCGAGGCCATCTCCACCAGCCGGCGCGCGGTGATGACGCGCCTGATCCGGGCGGTCGCCAGCGCGCTCTTCATGCCGGAAAGCCCGGTGGTGAAGTTGAGCATCGCCGGCACCCGGCCAAAGGCGGAAAGCGCGAAGAAGGTGACGGCGGCCGCGGCGCCGGTGGGCAGCATCACGCCAATAAAATCCCCCGCGCGGGTGCCGCTCTTGAGTGAAGAGCCCAGCGCGAAACTGCCGCGCAGAATGTCGTCATAGCTGAGAGCGCGCTCGTCGCCATCCACCAGCGCGACCGTGTCACCGCCATGTTCGGCCCGCGCCGCAACCAGGGCATGAAAGACAGAGTTGCGGGCGACAGCCGGATCAAACGGTATCCGCTTGGGCGTTCCCAGCTCCGGCATGGACGCTTTCCCAAAAGAGTCGGAAAGCGTTTAGAGCAAAAACGCCCCGCGGGCCATCAATCCGGGCCATCATGTCGCGTGAAAATGCCCGATCCAGCTCTGAAAACTCTTCACCAGGCGCTCGCGCCCGGCCGGACTGGCCGACTGGAAAAGCCCCGCGATCTGTTCGCGCAGAGGACCTGCGTCCGCCCACAGCTTCTCGGCCTGAGGTTCGATGGCGTTGCGAAGCGGTTTCAAAACCTCGCGCTCCAGCTTCCGGGGCCCGACCAGCGCAACAGCCAGCGCGGCAAGGCCCGCGGCGCCGATCACGACATAAGCGGTCCTGGCCGGCCGGCTGACGGCCAGGCGGAGCAGGCGGTCGGACAATGACGGATGCGTGACGGACCGATGAACTTGTGTGACCGCGCGCACCGGGCGGCGGCGAGAACGGATGGACGAACTGGTGGCCATGGGACACCTTTGGAAAGGGTTCCCTACGGGAACGCCGGTCCGGCCAAAAGGTTCGCCCGCTTTCAGCCCTTGGGGACCCCGGGCAAGCCGCGGATGTCCTTGGCCCAATCCAGGCTTGAGTCGCACCAGATCTGGCGTTGCGGCGGAATCTGGGCCCGCTGCCGGATCGGTCCCAGGCGTAGATTGTAGATCTTGGGATCGTCCGCCGAGGTTGCATAGATCGGCGTGCCGCAATCGCCGCAAAAACCCTGGGC
The DNA here is from genome assembly GCA_035547275.1 of Rhizomicrobium sp. Classification (GTDB taxonomy): domain Bacteria; phylum Pseudomonadota; class Alphaproteobacteria; order Micropepsales; family Micropepsaceae; genus Rhizomicrobium. The sequence continues at coordinate 11,738 of DASZVQ010000066.1, read as the reverse complement.
GCGGCGCGCGCCACTGTCCGCGATCTTCACATAGACGCGGGGACTGCCCTTGCGGATATGGAAATCCTCGGCCTTGGCCGGTGCGCTGGCACGGAAGGGCGCGCCCGACAGGGTCTGGCAGGCCGTGCAATGGCAGATCGTCGCCTTGGCCGGATCGACCGTGGCTTCATAAGCGATGGCGCCGCAAAGGCATTGTCCGTCGACCTGCATCCGTACCTCCCGATTTGTGGGTTTAACCCTTTGCCAGGGCGGCTCCCGAGTAAAGATCCCCGGCCGCATGGCTGACCGGTCAAAGCCGGGGCGTGATTTTATCTGCCCAGCCGATTATATGGGTTCCATGACCATCGTCATCGACAAGCTCTCTGATAATGGGCGGCCCCGTGAAGCGGGTCCCAGGCACCCCGAAAAGGCCCACCGTCCGGACAATGAAATCCCGCGCAAGCCGGACTGGATCAGGGTCAAGGCGCCGGTTTCGCGTGAATATATCGCCACCCGCGAGGTGGTGCGCGCCAACAGGCTGCACACGGTTTGCGAAGAGGCGGCCTGTCCCAATATCGGGGAGTGCTGGACCAAGCGCCACGCCACCATGATGATCATGGGTGGCACCTGCACCCGGGCCTGCGCTTTCTGCAATGTCAGGACCGGTCTGCCGGATGCGCTGGACAGCGAGGAGCCCGCCAATGTGGCGCGCGCGGTCAAGACCCTGGGCCTGACCCATGTGGTGATCACGTCTGTCGACCGTGACGATCTGGCGGATGGCGGCGCCGACCATTTCGCCAAAGTGATCCATGCGGTTCATAGCGAAAGTCCCGGCACCTCCGTCGAAGTCTTGACGCCCGACTTCCTCAGGAAGGACGGCGCCATCGAAACCGTGATGGCGGCTCGGCCGGACGTGTTCAACCACAATCTGGAAACCGTGCCGCGGCTTTATCTGACCATCCGCCCCGGTGCGCGCTACTTCGCGTCCTTGCGCCTGCTGGAGCGCGCCAAGGAATTGATGCCCACCGGCTTCACCAAGTCGGGTCTCATGGTGGGACTTGGCGAGACACGCGAAGAGATCATGCAGGTGATGGACGATCTGCGCGCGGCCAAGGTCGATTTTCTCACCATCGGCCAGTATCTGCAGCCGACAAAAAAACACGCCAGGCTTGACCGCTTCTGGGCGCCGGAAGAATTCGCCAGCCTGGAATCCATTGCCCGCGCCAAGGGCTTTCTGATGGTGTCGGCGTCGCCGCTGACGCGCTCATCCTATCATGCCGACAGTGATTTCGCAGAGCTGAGGGCCGCCAGGGATAATCAGCTGGCCGCCAGGGCGTGATTTCCCATCGCGAGACGCGTCTTGTGCCCTATGCGGCCGAGCTGATGTATGCGGTCGTCTCGGATGTGGAGAAGTATCCGCAATTCCTGCCCTGGGTGGTGGCGCTGCGGGTCCTGTCGCGGCGCGAGAACGAACTGACCGCGGAAATGGCGGTAGGCTATGGCGCCTTGCGCGAACGCTATACCAGCAATGTGGCGCTCGATCCGGTTCAGCGCCGCATCGATGTGGTCCAGACCAAAGGCCCCTTCAAGACGCTGGAGAACCATTGGCAGTTCACGCCGAAAGGCGATGGTTGCGAGGTGACATTCTCCATCGCTTTCGAATTCAGAAGCCGACTGCTGCATGGCGTGGCCGGCCAGGCCTTTGAGACAGTGATGCTGAAGATGGCCGATGCCTTCGAGGCCCGCGCCGCCGCACTTTCGCGCCAGCAATCCTGACCCTATAGTCCCTCAAAACAAGAACCGGGGAAGATTTTCATGACGTCATTCAAGTCGCTGCTGGTGTCGGCGGCGATATCCGCGCTGGCTGTGCTGCCGGCGCAAGCCAGGACCATCCTGTTTGTCGGCAACAGCTTCACCTATGGCGCCAATTCGGCGGCCCATTATTACAAGCCCGACACGGTCACGGATCTGAACGGGCCTGGCGCCAACGGCAAGACGGTGGGCGGCGTTCCGGCCTTCTTCAAGGCGTTCACCAAAGAGGCCGGCCTTGATTACACCGTGTCGCTGGAGACGGTGGGCGGCAAGGGCATGGATTATCATTATGCGGAGAAACGCGCGGTCCTCGACAAGCCCTGGGACATCGTGGTGATGCACGGCTATTCGACGCTCGACAAGGATCATCCCGGCGATCCGGCGCTGCTGATATCATCGGCCAAGATGATCACCGATATGTTCCGCGCCAAAAATCCGAACGTCGAAATCTGGCTGGATGCCACCTGGAGCCGGGCCGATCAGACCTATCCCGACGGCAAACCCTGGCATGGCAAAAGGATCCAGCAGATGGGCATTGACATCGCGGGCGCCTATGCACTGGCGGCGAAGAACGCCCATGTCACCGGCGTCATCCCGCTGGGCCTGGCCTGGAACCGCGCCATCGATACCGGCGTGGCCGGCGACAATCCCTATGCCGGCATTCCGGCAGGCAAGATCGATCTCTGGTCGTGGGACAATTATCACGCCAGCGCCTATGGCTATTATCTGGAAGCGCTGATGGTGTTCGGCAAGGTCACGGGCAAAGACCCGCTTTCGCTGGGCGATACGGAGACGGTGGCCGATGACATGGGCTTCTCGAAACCGCAAACCCATGCGCTGCAACAGATCGCGCATGACCAGTTGGCGGCATCAAATCCAATGGGACAATGAAAATGAAAAGATGCGCGTTCGGCCTGTTGTTGTTTGCCGCTGTTCCCGCCTTCGCGGCGGAACCTGACGATTTGATCCTGCCGCCCGGCTTTCATGCCAGCGTGGTGGCGGAAGGACTGGGACCGTTGCGCCATCTGGCGGTGCGCGCCAATGGCGATATCTATGCTTCGACCGGCGGGGAGGGCGGCAAGCCCGAAGGTCTGGTCGCTATTGCGCTTGGCCCCGATGGCAGGGCCGCCAGGATCGAGCATTTCAGCGACGTCAATGGGGGGACCGGCATCGGCCTTTATCACGGCATGCTCTATGCCGCCTCCGGCACCGCCATCTACCGCTTTCACTTCAAGAGTGACGCGCTGCTGCCGGAGGGCGATTCAGAAACCGTGATCGCCGATCTGCCACGGTCCGGCAATCATGCCATCGCCTTTGATGACAGCGGCCATCTATTTGTTGGCCTGGGCGCCAAGAGCAATGCCTGTTCAACCAAGCCTGCCGGCGGCGGCAAACCCGTGGGACAGAAGCCATGTCCCGATCTGACCGCCGGCGGCGGCATCTGGCGCTTTGATGCGAACCGCATCAACCAGAGCTTCGCCAACGGCACCCAAGTCGCCACCGGCATCCGCTTCATGACCGCGATGGGCTGGTCGCCAAGGGCCGGGCTCTACGGCATCATGCATGGCCGCGACGGCACCCATGCCGACTTTCCCGATATCATCAGCGCCGCGGATGATGACGCCATCGGCGATGAGATGCATCATGTGACGGATGGCACCGATTTTGGCTGGCCCTACAGCTATTATGACGGCGCGCGCAACCTGCGCCTTCTGGCGCCGGATTATGGCGGGGATGGCAAGACGCTGGCACAGGGAAAATATTCGACGCCGGCCGTGACCTTCCAGCCCATGCGCGCCGCGCCGGTCGATCTGTTGTTCTATCAGGGACGCCAGTTTCCGGATGCGTGGCGCGGCGGCGCGTTCGTCGCGCTCCATGGCACCAACGGGCCACAACTTCCCGGCGGGCGCAATGGCTATACGGTGGCCTTCGTGCCGTTCGACCGTTCCGGCAAGCCTGGCGCGGTGAAGACATTCGCCGATGGCTTTGCAGGGCCGTCGCCCGCCGACAGGAATACCGGCAAGGCGGTATATCGTCCGGTGGGCTTGGCGGTGGCGCCGGATGGCGCGCTTTATGTGGCGGATTCCAACAAGGGCCGCATCTGGCGCATCCGCTATGGCGATTGAAGCAGCAAATCCAGCAGGTCCAGCGCGGTCTCAACGCTTTTGAGGCGCACATCGTGGCGGCCGATATCGCCGAAGCGGCATTCGCGCGTGATGACATGATCGCCGCGTGCGGCCGCCAGATGCACAAGCCCGACAGGTTTGTCCCATTTGCCGCCGCCGGGGCCCGCGATGCCAGTCACCGCCAACGACAGGTCGGCGCGGCCGCGGGCGAGCGCGCCCAGCGCCATGGCGCGCGCGACCTGCGCCGACACGGCCCCATGCTGCGCGATCAGCGCGGCCGGCACGCCCAGCAATTCCTGCTTGGATTGGTTGGAATAGGTGACAAAGCCGCGCTCGAACACGTCGGATGAACCGGCGATCTCGGTCAGAAGCCCCGCGATCAATCCGCCCGTACAGCTCTCGGCGGTGACAATCCTGAGATTGCGCGCGCGTGCGTCCGCCAGCAGTTTTTCGGCCCTGGCGAGGAGAGCAGGCGAAAACATCAGAGATGAAAGAAATAGCGTGCCAGCGCCACCAGCACGCCTGCCATCAGCCCCGCGATCATATCGTCCGTCATCACGCCCAGCCCGCCCTTGAGCTTCTGGTCGGCCCAGCTCACCGGCCAGGGCTTCCAGATGTCGAACAGACGAAACAGCAGGAAGGCGAGCAGGAAAACCGGCAGCGAGATACGGCTGACCGGGATCAGGCCGCCGAAAGTCAACAGGCAGAAGGCACAGGCCAACCACTGGCCGGCCAGCTCATCGATCACGCATTCCGGCGGGTCGTCGCGCCCCGTCTCGCGCACATGATCGGCGCAGGCCAGGATGCCGATCACCAGCGCGATCAGGGTGGCGCCCAGAACGCCCATGGCGCCGCCGCCATGCAAGGCGATCAGGATCGCCAGCGGCACGGCAACCGCGCTCATGATGGTGCCGGGCGCGAATTCGAAATAGCCGATGCCGAACACCGAGGCGATCACGGTGGAGGCGCGGGGGAATGTCATTTCTAGAGCCTCACGGTTGCGATGGCCTGGGCGGCGATGCCTTCGCGGCGGCCGGTAAAGCCCAGACCTTCGGTGGTGGTGGCCTTCACGCTAACCCGGTCGGGCGCGATCTTCAGGATCTCCGCGATCCTGGCCTTCATGGCGTCGCGATGCGGGCCCACCTTGGGCCGCTCGCAGATGATGGTGAGGTCGATATGGTTGACCACGCCGCCCCTGGCGGCCACCAGGCTGGCAGCATGATCGAGGAATTTCCAGGACGGCGCGCCCCGCCAGCGCTCATCGCTGGGCGGGAAATGCTGGCCGATATCGCCTTCGCCGATGCAGCCCAGCAGCGCATCGGTGATGGCGTGCAAGCCCACATCGGCGTCGGAATGGCCTTCCAGCGCGTGGCTGTGGGGGATCTTCAAGCCGCATAGCATGATGTGATCGCCATCGGTGAATTTGTGCACGTCATAACCGCTGGCGGTGCGCACATCGCCAGAACCCAACAGGGCCTCGGCCAGCGCGAAATCCTCCTTGCGCGTCACCTTGATGTTCTTCTCTTCGCCTTCGACCATTTTCACCTTCAGCCCGGCCAGTTCGGCCAGCGCGACATCGTCCGTTACGTCTTCCTTGGCATGATCGCGATGGGCGCGCAGTATCTTGTCATAGACAAAGCCCTGCGGCGTCTGGGCGCGATAGAGATTGTCCCGCGAGACCAGGGTCCAGTGTCCGTCCGCATCCCGCCGACGCAAGGTGTCGTTGGCCGCCACCATGGGCAGCGCGCCATCGGCGCCGGCGGCGAGCGCCTTGACCACATCGTCCGTGACCTTGCGGGAGATCAGCGGCCGCGCCGCGTCGTGGATCAGCACAAAATCGGGAGCATCCCTGGCCAGCGCCTCCAACCCCAGCCGCACCGATTCCTGGCGCGTGGCGCCACCAGCCACGGGCGCGGGCAGATCCAGACCGGCCAGGGCCTGCGCCGCCAGCTCCTCCTGGTCCGGGCCGATCACCACCTGGACCGGAAGGCCGCGGAACGCCTGGACCGTCCGGCGCAACATGGGCATCCCGCCCAGCCGTTCATATTGTTTTGGCAATTCGGTCCCGGCCCGCACGCCTTTGCCGGCGGCCACAATCAGGACGGCGATACGGGACATGGCGGTTCCTTCAAAAATCGGAGCAATCCCTAACATTTAAGGGGACAGACCGCGATATTTTGTTGCTTTGCGACAAGATGCCTATATTATTGGCGCGCAATACACTTGCTCAAACAATAGGCAAAATTTGGCTGAAGTTCTACAGAAGTTGCGGAATGCCGGTGCCGCCGACTCAGGGACTGGCACCATCGCCAATGCCTTGCCGATGCCCATCATGTTGCTGGGGCCCGAGCTGGACGTGATCTATGCCAATCCGGCGGCGGAACAATTCTTCGATACCGGCCTGACCCTGCTGCGCAAGCAGACCCTGGCCGATCTGATCGCGCCGCATTCACCGCTGTTTCAGCTGGTGCACCAGGCGGCGGAACGCAATGCGTCCGCGGCGGAACGCGACATCGATCTTTCCACCCCACGCCATGGCGAGCGCGTCGCCGATGTGACCGTGACGCCGGTGCCCGATCCCGAGGGCGCCATCCTGCTGACCTTTCAGGAACGCAGTCTTGCCCAGCGCATGGACCGCCAGCTGATGGCGCGGGGTGCGGTACGCTCGATGCACGGCATGGCGGCGGTCTTGGCGCATGAGATCAAGAATCCGCTGGCCGGCATTCGCGGCGCCGCCCAGCTGCTGGAAGAGGCGCTGGCGCCCAGCGAACGCGAAATGACCCAGCTGATCATCGCCGAGAGCGACCGCATCCGCGGATTGATCGACCGGATGGAAAGCTTTGGCGACACCCGCGCCTTCGCCCGCCATCCGGTGAATATCCATGAGGTGCTGGACCGGGTGCGCAAAGTGGCCGAATCCGGCTTCGCCCGCGGCATCACCATTCTGGAAGTCTTCGACCCCTCGCTGCCGCCCGTGTCGGGCGACCAGGACCAGCTGATCCAGGTGTTTCTCAATCTGGTGCGCAATGCGGTCGACGCGCTTCCGGAGACGGGCGGCGAGATCACCCTGACCACCGGCTACCGGCCGGGCGTGAAGTTTGGCGCCGGACTGGCGGCGGAGCGGGTTTCGCTGCCGCTGGAAGTGACGGTGCGCGACAATGGCGCTGGCGTGCCGGCCGATCTTCTGCCGCATATCTTCGATCCCTTCGTCACCACCAAGCCGCGCGGCTCTGGCCTGGGCCTGGCGCTGGTGGCCAAGATCGTGGGCGATCATGGCGGCGTCATCGAATGTGATTCCGTGCCCGGGCGCACGATTTTCCGCGTGCTGCTGCCACAGTCGCGCGCAGGGGAGGCGTGACAATGCCGGCCACAATACTTGTCTGCGATGACGACAGCGCCATCCGCACCGTGCTGAATCAGGCACTGGGCCGCGCGGGCTATGACGTGCGCACCACCGGCACCGCCGCCGGACTGTGGCGCTGGATCTCGGCCGGCGAGGGCAATCTGGTGATCACCGATGTGGTGCTGCCCGATGAATCCGGCTTCGACCTGATCCCGCGCATCAAGCGCATGCGGCCCGAGTTGCCGATCCTGGTGATGAGCGCCCAGAATACGCTGCTCACCGCCATCACCGCGGCCGAACGGGGCGCCTTCGAATATCTGCCCAAGCCCTTCGACCTGAAAGAGCTCACCAGCGTGGTCAACCGGGCGCTGGCCAGCCCTCAGGGCAAGCGCGACACCAGCGTGGAGGCGGGAGAAGAACGCCTGCCTCTGATCGGCCGCTCGCCGGCGATGCAGGAAATCTATCGCGTCATCGCGCGGCTGACCCAGACCGACCTGACCGTGATGATCATGGGCGAATCAGGCACCGGCAAGGAGCTGGTGGCGCGGGCGCTGCACGATTACGGCAAGCGCCGGCATGGCACCTTCGTCGCCGTCAACATGGCGGCGATTCCGAAGGAGCTGGTGGAAAGCGAATTGTTCGGTCATGAGCGCGGCGCCTTCACCGGCGCCACCAATCGCGGGGTGGGCCGCTTTGAACAGGCCGAGGGCGGCACCTTGTTCCTGGACGAAATCGGCGACATGCCGCTGGAAGCCCAGACCAGGCTCCTGCGCGTGCTGCAGCAGGGCGAATATACCACGGTGGGCGGGCGCACCCCGATCAAGACCGATGTGCGCATCATCGCCGCCACCAACCGCGACCTGCGTCAACTGATCAGCCAGGGCCTGTTCCGCGAAGACCTCTATTATCGCCTGAATGTGGTGCCGTTGCGCCTGCCGCCGCTGCGCGAGCGCATCGAGGACATTCCCGACCTGGTGCGCCATTTCCTGCGCAAGGCCGAAGACGAGGGCCTGCCGCACAAGAGCCTGGACAATGAGGCGTTGGATCTTCTGCGCCGCCATCGCTGGCCGGGCAATGTGCGCGAGCTGGAGAATCTGATCCGCCGCCTGGCGGTGCTGCAATCGGGTGACACCATCTCGGCCACATCAGTCAGCGCCGAACTGAAGGAACCGGCCAAGACCTTTCCGATCGATGCGGGCGAGGGACCCCAGTCGCTGGCCGCGTCGGTGGAACAATATCTGACTCAGTATTTCCAAGCCCAGGGTGACAAGCTGCCGCCCGCCGGCGTTTACGACAGAATTGTGCAGGAAGTGGAGCGGCCGCTGATCTCCATCTGCCTGGCGGCAACGCGCGGTAACCAGATCCGGGCGGCGCAACTCTTGGGCCTCAACCGCAACACGCTGCGAAAGAAGATCCGGGATTTGGGGTTGGAAGTAATACGAGGCCTTCGGACTGAATAGTCCGAAGGCGAGGATTACTTCCAACGGCGCAGCGCGGCGCGCGACAGCGCAGTGAGCCGCGCGAGCCTGGGACGGTTGCAAACCCATTGATCCTCAACGGCGCAGCGCGGCGCGCGACAGCGCAGTGAGCCGCGCGAGCCCGGGAGGGCCACAGGCCGCGGCCCAATCATGGCCGTGCCCGTTGGCGACCTAAGCGGCCCGAGCCCGGGACGGCCATGAAACAGGATTGGGCGTCCTCGGACGAAATATTCCCAGCTATCCCAGCAATTTAGTGATTTCTGCCCAGTAACCCTGTGCCAGAAAAATCACGCTGCATTCTTGCAACACTGAGTTCCTTGGCTCACACTCGATTCCAGTGACCGGGTTCGGGGTGGGGCCGGTCCTGACGGAAGACATGGTTAGCGAAACGACGTTCCCTGAGCGGCGTGCCAGTTTGCGCGCGGTGTCCCGGCCTTCGCAACTCGCCTTTGGCGTGGCGTTGCTGGCCGTGCTTTCGGGTTGCATCACCTACGCCCTGCTGACCGGCCTGACATCTTATACCCCTGGCCATGCCGGGCTGCTCGTTCTGGCGTTGATCAATCTGACGCTTGTTCTCACCTTGGCGGCGCTGATCGGCTGGCGTCTGGCCAGGCTGTGGGCGACGCGCCGCTCGGGCCGCGCCGGCGCCAGGCTGCATGTGCGGCTGGTGGCCTGGTTTTCGGCGATCGCGGTGGTGCCCGCCATTCTTGTCGCGGTGTTCGCGGCCGTCACCCTCAATCTTGGCCTGGATGCGATGTTCTCCGGCCGGGTGAAGGAAGCCCTGGGCAGCGCGGTCAATGTCGCCCAGGTCTATGTGAAGGAGCATGAAGCCAGCATCCTGGGCGATGTCAGCTATATCGCCAACGCCATCCAGAACGATCCGGAGCTGTTCGACGAGGAACATCATGTCCGTGCCGGCCTGCTGTTCGCCAAGCTGGGCACCATCACCCAGAACCGCGGCATGCAGGCCTCTTACCTGCTGGACAGCAAGGGCCATGTGCTGGGCTCGACCAAGCAAAAGTCGCTGAAGGACCCGCCGATCCCCTCGCAGACCGACCTGGCCCAGGCGCGCGACGGCGTGGTGCTGGACACGCCCGACAACGGCACCGTCACCGCGCTGATGCAGCTGCAGAATCTCAACGACGCCTATCTGGAGACCGTGCGCGTGGTGGACCCCAAGGTCTTCGCCTACTACCTGCGCACCCGGGCCGCTGTCAGCGAATATAACCGGCTGGACCAGAATCGCTCCGAAGTCTCGCTGGTCTTCGCCGCGCTTTATGCGGTGGTGTCGCTGGTGGTGCTGCTGGCCGCGATCTGGTCCGGCCTGTGGGCGGCCAACCGGCTGGTGCGCCCGATCTCCAGCCTGATCAGCGCGGCGGAGCGCGTCTCCGAAGGCGATCTGGACGCCCAGGTCCGGGTTGATCGCGACGATGACGAACTGGCCAATCTGGGCACTGCCTTCAACCGCATGACCCAGCAGCTGTCGGCCCAGCGCAGCGACCTGATCGCCGCCAACAGGCTGAACGACGCCCGCCGCCGCTTCACCGAGACGGTGCTGTCGGGTGTCAGCGCCGGGGTGATCGGCATCGACGGCGAGGGACGCATCACCATCGTCAACCGCGCCGCCGCCCGGCTGATGGATGCCGCGCCCGAGGACATGGAGGCCAGCCATTATTCGCAAGCCGTGCCGGAACTGGCGCCGCTGATCCTGCGCGCCATGTCGGAACCCGCGGGCCGCGCCGGCGGCGAGGTCACCATTCGCCGCGCCGGCACGCCACGCACCCTGAGCGTGCAGGTGACGAGCGAGCGCAGTTCGTCCGACGGCTTTGTCGTCACCTTCGACGATATCACCGACCTGGTCAGCGCCCAGCGTACCGCCGCCTGGGCCGATGTGGCGCGCCGCATCGCGCATGAGATCAAGAACCCGCTCACGCCCATCCAGCTTTCCGCCGAGCGGCTGAAGCGCAAATATGCAAGCGAGATCTCGACCGATCCGGAAATCTTCCATCAATGTACCGACACCATCGTGCGTCAGGTGGGCGATATCGGCCGCATGGTCGACGAATTCTCGTCTTTTGCCCGCATGCCCACGCCGGTGATGCGGCGGGAGAACGCCCAGGAACTGCTGCAGCAGGCGGTGTTCCTGCAGCGGGTGGCCAATCCCGCCATCACCTTCACCACCGATGCGCCCAAACAGCCGGTCTGGTTCGAAGGCGACGGACGGTTGATCGCCCAGGCGCTGACCAATGTGCTGAAGAATGCGGGGGAGGGGATCGCGGCGCGCATCGCCAAGGGCGATGGCGGCCCCGGCAAGATCCATATCGCGGTGGAGCCTTCCGACACGCAAAACGGGACCCAGACCTTCGCCTTCCGCGTCACCGACAATGGCATCGGCCTGCCGCCGGAGCATCGCCACCGCCTGACCGAGCCTTATGTGACCACCCGCGCCAAGGGCACCGGGCTGGGCTTGGCCATCGTACGCAAGATCATGGAAGACCATGGCGGGGAAATCACCCTCGCCGACGCGGAGAATGGGGAGGGCGCGCAAGTCAGCCTGACCTTCCCCTTCGCGCAAAAGAACCCGAAAGGGTCAGAAAGAGGAAGTGAAGATGAGCAAAAACGGATTGCTGATCGCGTCTGAAATCCTCATCGTCGATGACGAGGAAGACATTCGCGACCTGATTTCCGGCATCCTGCACGACGAGGGCTATTCGACCCGCGTGGCGGGGGATTCCGAATCCGCGCTGGCCGCGGTCCGGTCCCGGCGCCCGCAGCTTGTCGTGCTGGACATATGGCTGCAGGGCTCCAAGCTCGACGGCATCGAGGTGCTGGACACTATCAAACGCGAGCAGCCCGATCTGCCGGTGGTGATGATCTCCGGCCATGGCACGATCGAGACGGCTGTGGCCTCGATCAAGAAAGGCGCCTATGACTTCATCGAAAAGCCGTTCAAGGCCGACCGCCTGCTGATGGTGGTGGAGCGCGCGCTGGAAGCCGCGC
>DASZVQ010000065.1:0-2381 GCA_035547275.1 Rhizomicrobium sp. | reverse complement strand
CAGGTTGCGATGGCGGGCATACCAGGCGTCGTAATTGATGCGATCCTGCATGATGTCGATGGTGGGCGTCTCGCCGCGGGCGCCGTTCACCTGGGCCCAGCCGGTGATGCCCGGCTTGACCTTGAAGCGCAGGCCATAGTTGGCGATGCGGGCGCCGTAATAGTCGTCATGCGCCACGGCATGGGGGCGCGGTCCCACCAGCGACATGTCGCCGGCCAGCACGTTGAACAGCTGCGGCAACTCGTCCAGCGAGGTCTTGCGGATGATGCGGCCGACGCGGGTGATGCGGGCGTCATTCTCGGTCGCCTGTTTCACGTCCGTGCCGTCCTCCAGGACACGCATGGAGCGGAATTTGAAGATGGCGAAGGTCTTGCCATTCAGACCGGTGCGGCGCTGGGCGAAGATCACCGGGCCACGGGTTTCGGCCGCCACGGCCAGGGCCACCAGCGCCAGCAGGGGCAGCAGCAGCAGGATGGCCAGGCCAGCCACGGTGACATCCAGGGTCCGCTTGGCGGCGATCCCGTCGCGCGACACGGCCCGGCGCTCGGGCAGGGCAAGGCCCAGGCCGTCAAAGGCAGGGAATACCGCCTTCATCATGGCATCGGGAGTCTGGTTGATAGGCACGTCCAAAGAGCCCTGGGGCATGGCTTCGGACGGGGTATTGCAGGATCAGGGCCAGCGGAAAGCCGGGGTTTCGCGCTGTTTTGGTACGCTGGGAGCAGCGGACCTGGTGAATCCAGAGGCTGGGCTGGTTAACCGGCTCCCCGCCAGTGCCATTTTGGCAAGGGTCGCGAAAGTTCGCGCCGCCTTACTGAAAAATAATTTTTATATCAGTGGTTTAAGGGAAAAAGTGGCGAAGGACCGCGCCAATGGGGGCGAGCAGCACATAGGCCCAGATCACGGCCGAAAGGGCATTGGCGATCATGAAAGGCCAGAACTCCAGCTCCGACATGCCCGCCACCAACGGCACGGTGGCCCGAAAAGGGCCCAGGAATCGGCCGATGAAGATCGCCCAGGTGCCCCAGTTATGAAACAGGTGCAGGGCTTTCTCGATCTGATCCTCGAAGCGGCGGAAGATCCAGGAATGCACGATCTTGTGGTGATAGTGAAAGCCCAGCCACCAGCTGATCCAGTCCCCCAGGATCGAGCCGATGACCGCTCCAAACCAGGCCGGAAACAGCCCGATATGACTGGCGCCGACCACCGCCCCCAGGCTGATCAGCAGCATGGTGCCCGGGACAATGAAGGAGACGCCGACAAAGCTCTCCGAAAAGGCGATGGCAAAGGCGATGGGAAAGCACCACAGGGGGTGAGCCTGCGCGGTCGAAGTGACCCACAGCCGTGCGTCATGCACAAACCAGTGAAATATGCCCAAAAACACGCTCTGAACCGTTCCCTGTCCGCCGCCGGCCGCCGCCCCGCCTGTGAGGCCGGACGCGACATAGCGCGGTTATTTGCCCCGTGCCAGTTGTCGGCACACTTCCGACAAATTCCGCATTGCCACCGCGGCTATATCAGCCGCCACCCGTTGAGGGTATAAGTTCATGCTGCGTTCAGGCGGCCTGAGCTAACCCATTTGGCTATATTGAGTTTCCCGGGCCTTTCAGGCCCTTTTGTGACACGGACTGACGATGAATATTGACCGCCCCACGTCCGATTTTCAGCGCGGCCAGCCGCGGGCGCCCGAAACCGAGCGGGGCATGGCCGGCCGTACCTGGGACGGCGTCAAGCGCTGGAGCGGTGAACATCCCAACCTGTCGCGGGTGGTGTGGTTCGCGGTGGGCATCGCGCTGGTGGTGCTGCTGGTCTGGGCCTTTTATCCGCCCAAGAACACCGGCCGTCGTGGCCTGATCAACAATGGCGCCCAACCGGTCGGCGTCGCCAAGGCGGCGGCGGGCGACATCAATGTCACCCTCAATGCCCTGGGCACGGTGACGCCGCTGGCCACCGCGACGGTGCGCCCGCAGGTCAGCGGCATGCTGATCAAGCTGAATTTCACCGAGGGCCAGATGGTCAAGGCCGGCGACGTGCTGGCCCAGATCGATCCGCGGCCCTTCCAGGCGGCGCTGGATCAGGCGCGAGGCCAACTGGCCCGCGACAGCGCCACCCTGGCCAACGCCAAGGTGGACCTGGCGCGCTATCAGGCGCTGCAGGCCCAGAACGCCATCGCCCAGCAGCAGGTGGCGACCCAGGCCGCGACGGTGAAGTCGGATGAAGGCATCGTGGTCGCCGACCAGGCTACTGTCGAAACCGCCCGCATCAATCTGGGCTATACCAACATCGTCTCGCCGGTGGCGGGGCGCGCCGGCATCCATCTGGTCGATATCGGCAACATCGTCACCAACGGTCAGAGCCAGGGCATCGTGGTGGTGACCCAGCTT
>DASZVQ010000064.1:0-42451 GCA_035547275.1 Rhizomicrobium sp. | reverse complement strand
GTCGGAAAACGCCATGCCCGCGCCAAACGCCAATCCGGCCAGCGCGCCCGCCAAAAAGCCATAGGCAATGCGGCCCAGGGAAATCAGCAGATTGCCTTGCAGGTCACCGCTGCGGATCAATGTGGAGAAGGCCTGAACCACGACAGCCGGCGCCGGCAAGATCTGTTCCGGCACCAGATGCGCCGCAGCCGAAGCCCACCAAGCCAGCAGCAGTGCGGCCGGCACGATCCATCCCAGAAACGGCCGCAAATGCCTCACCAGGGCGGGAATGGGCGTCAACCAGAAGGACGGCCGCCGTATTCGGAACCGTGGCCGCGTGGCATGGGCCCATTGGCTGAGATCCGTCATGGGACCGGCCTTCCATCGGCGGCGGTGGGTGTCCAGAAATGCTCCAGATGAAGGGCGGCAAGCGCGCGGTTCAAGGGCCCGCGATCGATCCAGCCATTGAGATCCACGGGTTTGCGCACCAGGCCGAACTTCAGCGCATCGGCGGCCGCGGCCCGGTATTTGGCGACGATGAAATCGTCATCCAGCGGGCTCAGTACCGTGCGAAGATCCTGGCCCTTATATTCGCGCTCGAAATACGCCTGCGGAATGCCCGACTTCGCCCAGATCGCGAAAACCGCCTGACGGTTCTGCGGTTGGCCAGCGAACCAGGCGCCCTGAACCACGGCCTTCACAAACCGGTCCACGCTCCCAGGATATTTCTCGGCAAATTCCTCGGTTACCAGCAGGCCGCCCACCGCGCTGAAGCGGGGCTGCCAGTTGGACGAAAAGATATAGCGGATCAGATTCTGGTCCTTCAGCCCGAAGCTGTTGAACATCACAAAGGCGCCATTCTCCGCATCGATGGCAACAACGTCTCGGGCCTGGCCAGCCTGGCCTATAAATTCGCGGATGACAGTCTGGTCTATGCCACCTATTCCTCCGGCTACAAGGCGGCGGGCCTGAATCTGGACGCGGCCGTCCCCAGGAGCGGCCAGGTGCTGCAGCCGGAACAGACGGACAATTACGAGATCGGCATCAAACAGGGCCTGTTGAATGACAGTCTTTTCGTGAAGGCCGATCTGTACTGGACCGAACTGTCGGGTCTGCAAGCCAATTACTATCCGCCCGATGGATCGAAATCCTATCTCACCAATGCGGGCAATGTGCGTTCGCGCGGCGCCGAACTGGAAGCCAACTGGACGGTCGACGATCATCTCAGCCTGGGACTGAACGGCGCCTATAACGAGGCGGTCTATACCTCCTATCCCAACGCGCCCTGCCCCGTGGGGGTCAGCGGGGCCTGCAACCTGACCGGAAAACCGGTCTATGAGGCGCCCCGCTGGGTGACCAATCTCAACGGCACCTACGGCTTCGACTATGATGCCCAGACCCGGCCCTATATCAGCGCCCAATATTCCTTCACCGCGCGCTACAACGGGACAATCGACGATTCGCCCTATACCCAGATCCCGGCCTATGGCCTGGTCAATCTCAGGATCGGCGCTTCGCTGGTGGGCGGCAAATATGACGTCGCGGTCTGGGCCAACAATCTGCTCGACCAGACTTATTATACATCGACCGCCCTGGCTTCGCTTCCGGGGGCTTCGTCCTTCGGCATCGCCGCGCAGCCGGGCGCGCCCCGCCTGGTGGGCGCCACCTTCCGCGCCAATCTTTGAGCCTTGCATCGGCCCGGCGGAAACCCTACATGGCAGAGGGGTTTGCCGGGCCGGTTCATGCTGTCGCAAAAAGCCAAATATGCCATCAAGGCGCTTCTGGTCCTGGCCAGGGCACAGGAAGCAGACGGCCTGGTCCAGGCACGCGACATTTCCATGGACCAGAATATTCCGAAGAAATTCCTGGACCTGATCTTTTTCGAGCTTCGCCGGCATAACCTGGTGCAAAGCACCCGTGGCCGCGAAGGCGGCTATTCCCTGGCGCGTCCGGCGGCCGAAATATCCATCGCCGCCATCGTGCGCGCGGTGGACGGCCCGCTGGCGCCGCTGCCCTGCGCCAGCGTGAAATTCTATCGCCGCTGTTCGGACTGCGACAACGAAAAGACCTGTGAGGTGCGCAAGCTCATGCGTGACGTGCGCGATGCGGCAAGCGCCATTCTGGACAATACCTCCCTGGCCGAGGCGGCTTCGCTGAATGGCGCAAAACGCAAACCAAGGCGGGCCAAGCCGCAGCCCGCCTGAGCGGAAATGGGCCTGGGCTGGGGACTCAAGCTCCGAAAATTATTCCTATTTCCGAATAATTGTTGCCGATGGGCCTCGCTGTAAGGTTGGTGTCAGGTAATTGCGCGATTACTTAATCTTTCAACAGGCACCCTCGATTGCGTAGCTGCGTCGATGCCCAATGGCGGAGAGCCGCGGACTTGCCAATCTTTATGCGCGTCATTGCCACGTAATCGGAGCGCGGCGGACGGCAGTCACAGGGACTGAAAATTGATGCTCTTCAGCATCGTGATCAATAACTACAACTATGCATGCTATGTGCGGGAGGCCATTGAGAGCGCTCTCGCGCAGGACTATCCCGATGTGGAAGTCATCGTGGTCGATGACGGCAGCACCGACAATTCACGAGACGTGATTTCCGGTTTTGGAGGAAAAATCACTGCCCTGTTCAAGGAGAATGGCGGACAGGGCTCGGCCCTGAATGCCGGCTTCACGGCCGCGCGCGGCGACATCATCATCTTTCTCGATGCGGACGATGCGCTGATGCCGCACTGCTGCAGCACGATCGCGGGCCTGTGGCGGCAAGAAACCGTAAAGGCGCATTTCAATCTGATTGTGGTCGACCGGGAGGGGAAAAAGCTCGGCAATTATCGTGCCGACAAAATGCTCCCCAGTGGACATCTCATGGATTTGGTCCTGGCGTCCGGCGATTACCCCTCGATGCCGATGTCAGGGAACGCCTTCCACAGACGGTATCTGGAACAGGTCATGCCCATGGCGGCGGAAAAATGGCGCCATGGCGCCGATGTATACCTCTATATCCAGGCGCCCTTTTATGGCGCGATCATCTCGTCGGACCAGCCGCTGGGCCATTACCGGATGCATGGCGGCAACATGTCCATCCATGTGAAGAACAACCGCGTCAGCGTTTCCAGCATCGACAATTTCATATCGCGGGAACGGGAGACCGACGCAGTGATCCGCCGGCAGGCCTTGCGTGTGGGGCGAAGCTACGACAATGCCCTGACACGGGGTACCGCGCATCTTCAGCTGGCCTTCTTCACGGCGCGCTTTCGCCGGGCTTCGCCGGCAAAAGACAGCTCCATCGAATCCCTGGCCCGCTTCATGGCGGCTCTTCTGGGGGATCGGGCATTGTCTCCGTTCAAGAAGCTGCTGATCGGCACCTGGATGAGTGCGATCATGTGTCTGCCGTCGCGGCTGGCCGAAAGCCTGTTCGTGGCCGGATACAGGCGGGGCGCCGTGCTGGCAGTATCCCGTTTCGTCGCCACATCGGCTTAGGGAATGGCCGCGCTACGCGTTTATACCTAGGCATGGCAAAGTGGCTTCTTAAGCATGCGGCCCTACCATCCCGGCATGAGCGTCCCGCCCAGCACTGCCCATATCGAAAAGCCACCGGCCGAACACCGCGGCAAACGACGCCGCAGGGTCCTGCTGTCGGGCCTGGGTTATGTGCCGCAAACGCTCGCGACTTTCGACTGCACAATCCGGGATCTGTCGGAAACCGGCGCCCGCATAACGGTGCGGCCGGGCGCAATCATTCCCACGCATTTTCTGTTGATCAATATCCGCGACCGCATCGCCTATGAAGTGCAGACCATCTGGCGACGGGAGAGCGAACTGGGCCTGACGATCGCGCGTCCGATCCCGCTCGCCGCCGATGCCCATCCCGATGCCGGCCATCTCAGGCGGCTGTGGCTGGAACGGGCCAACCGCTAGCGCCCCCAGCGCGCCAGGTCAGCGATACATGAATTCGGGCGAGGACAGGAACATCAGATTCCAGTCGGCCGGCGTCTTGACCCGTGCCAGGGCATTGCTGGTCGATGGCCGCAGGCCGGGCATCATCGCCTGGGCGTAGCGCGTGGCCTGGATCACGGGCGGCGGCGCCGGCTCCTTCTGGTCGGCCGGAAGCTTGAACAGGCCGGAATGACCAAGCCCGATCTGGCGCGCAATTTCGAACCGGTTTTCCATCTCGCCCGGCCCCGACCAGCTCGCGCCCGTCAGGGGATAGCCGTCGGGCGTATCATGGCCGTAAAGCGGCTCGGCCATCCGATTCAGCCAGTTCATCAGGGGCTGCGCGTTGAGCACCACCGTATCGCCATAGCTGGCGCGGATGGCGCTGACGGCATAATGCATTGGGTCCTTGAATTTCCTGCCCAGCGAGGCCTTGAATTCCGGCGCGTCGAACAGCGTCTGCAAAACCCGCGAAATCGAGCCGCCGCTGCGCTGGAAGCTTGCCGCCATGGCATTGACGAGACTGTCGGGCGGCGCGTCACAGCAGAAATATTGCGCCAGCTGATAGCTGATGTGGCGGGCGGTGGCGGGCTCGCGGCTGAGAATGTCGAGCGCCTGGTCCACTTCAGCCAGTCCGCTGCCCTTGATCACCTGCCCCAGAAACACCTTGTCGCCATAGTCATGACGGGCGGGATTGAACTCGAACAAACCCTCCGCGCGATAGTCCGCGGCCCGTTTCGGATTGAGCTTGGGCTTGACGCCATTCAGGTTCAGGCCGACGCCGGTGAGAATGCGCGCCAGCTCCTGCACGTCCTTCTGGGTATAGCCCGAGCCGACGCCCATGGTGTGCAGCTCCATGATCTCGCGGGCATAATTCTCATTGATATGGCCGCTCGCATTCTGCTGATTGTCGAGATACTGGATCATGGCGGGATGAAACAGCGTCGCCGCCAGCAACTGGCGGAAATTGCCCAGGGCATGGGCGCGAATGGCGTTCTCCTCGTAATCGCCGACATAGGCGCGGATCTCGCCCTTGCCCTGCTGCACATTGAAATGATTGAACCAGAACCAGGTCAGCTGCTCCTTGAGCTGGTTGCGCGAATAGAGATCGCGCAGCAGCGAGCGCACCGCCGCTTCATGGGCAAGATCGTTGAACTTCTGCTGATAGGCTTTCTGAAGACCGTCATAGTCCGGCGTGCCCTTGGCGTCCTGCGCCTGCTTTTGCAGGGCGCGTATCTCCGTATTGATATCGACCAGTTTCTTCTGGCTGATTTCCATGGCCGCGATCTGTCCCTGGGCGTCGGGCGGCAGATCGTCGGGCCCGGGATGCAGCTGCTCGGCCAGATAGCGGCCTATGTCGGGTGCCGCCTGCTGGGCGCTGGAGGTATCGGCGCCCCAGGTGATGCGGTTGACGATGGCGATATCCTGCGCCTTGCGCGGCAGCGGCGCGGCGGATTCCACGGCGGGATGATAGCCAGGCGGTGGAGGCGGCGCGCTGCTGCAACCGGTTATTGCGCCAGCCAGAAGCCACAGGCCTGCAAATTTCAATCCCGTTTCGCGCATGAATCGCATCGCAAGATAAGAGCGCTGAGAATATGATGACCCGGCATTTCGGCAACCCCGTGGCGCTTGCGCCTTACATCAACATGACGCGTTCGCCTCCACGACACTGCAAGCCTGGCCTGTCGACATTGAACACATCCTGAAGTCCAGGTTCACGCTTAGTTCAGCTTCCCGATACGGCGCAATACAAACGGGGCACCCCCGCAAAACCTACGCAAGCACGCCGTCAGGCAAACAAGACGGCCGTTGCGCGTTGTCGCAGCAGCCATGCCGCTTGTCCCAGCCCCGCGCCGACCTGCGAAGCGATTGAACCGCACCATTGCGGCTATCGCCTGGCTGATCCTGCTGCTGCCTGCCCTGGCTGGAAGTTCGCCGATGCCGCCCCCATCCATCACCTATGGCCCGCTTTATGGCGCCGTCGAAATGGCGGATATTTTCCCGGACCAGAAAGACTTTGCCGACGCCATCGCGGATGAATCGCCCGCCCGCATCGCCTCCGATTATGCGCGAGCGAAAGATAGGCCCGGCTTTTCCCTGCGCGCTTTCGTGGCGCGGCATTTCAGGCTTCCCAAACGCCGCGCCAGCAGCCCGCCTCGCGTCCATCAACCGGTGGGGGATTATATCCGCGGCATGTGGCGCGTGCTGCGCCGCCCGCCCGATGTGGCGAAACCGAATTCCTCTCTCCTGCCCCTGCCGCATCCTTACATCGTTCCGGGCGGTCGCTTCACCGAAATCTATTACTGGGACAGCTATTTCACCCTGCAGGGTCTGATGCAGGACCATCAATATGACCTGGTGCGGGACATGGTCGCCAATATCGCGGCCCTGATCGCGCGCTATGGGCATATGCCCAACGGCAATCGTACCTATTATCTCAGCCGTTCCCAGCCCCCGTTCTTCGCCGCCATGGTCGAGCTGATCGCCGCGCATGACGGCGACCAGATCTACCGCCGGTATCTGCCGCAGCTTCAGGCGGAATATGACTATTGGATGGAGGGTGTCCCGCTCCTGGCGCCTGGCGCGGCCCACCGCCATCTGGTGCGGCTGAGGAACGGCACTTTGCTCAACCGCTACTGGGACGACCGTGATGCGCCGCGCGACGAATCCTGGCGCGAGGATGTGATGACAGCCCATGCATCGGCGCGACCGGCGCCGGACGTCTATCGCGATCTGCGCGCCGGAGCGGAATCCGGCTGGGATTACAGCTCCCGCTGGCTGGCCGACGGACACAGTCTGGCGAGCATCCACACCACCGACCTCGTACCGGTGGATCTGAACAGCCTGCTGCAGCATCTGGAAGTGGTTCTCGCCAAAGCTTACGGGCTCGCGGGCGACGCGGCCAGGGCGCGCCAGTATGCGGCCAAGGCGGCAAGCCGCGCCGACGCCATCCGCCATTTGATGTGGGCGCCCCGGCAAAACCTGTTCGTCGATTATCTGTGGCGCACGGAACGTCAAAGCCCGGCCCTGTCGGCGGCGACCGTCTATCCCCTTTATTTCGGCATCGCCACGCCGGCCGAGGCGCATGCGGTCGCCATCAGCCTGCGCCGCGAATTTCTGCGGCCGGGAGGCCTGGCGACGACGCTGGTCAATACCGGCCAGCAATGGGATGCGCCCAATGGCTGGGCGCCGCTGCAATATCTGGCGATCGAGGGACTGAAGCGCTATGGCGAAGCCGGCCTGGCCAGGACGATTGCCCAGCGCTGGATGCAGGATGTGTTACGATCCTATGCCGGTGACGGCGTGCTTCTGGAAAAATACGATGTGGAGACCGCGGGCACGCGCAAGGCCGGTGGCGGCGAATATGCCCTCCAGGCCGGATTCGGCTGGACCAATGGTGTCCTGGAAAAGCTGATGGCGGAGTATCCGCAAGACATTCCCGGCCGATAATCCGCGGCTTGCGTTTCCCGATCCGCCCACGCGGCCGCAACCGGCCGGACCATGGGCGCAAGCAGCCATGGCGATGCAAATTGCGCATCCAAATATTCAAATCGCGCATCAAGCGCATGCCCAGGTGCGTGATATCGTTATCGCCTGTCTGACATTTCCGATAACCGATTGATATGCCTGCAATCGGTCCGGTTTGACATTCGGTCGCGGCGATGGCGCTTTCGGAACTCGCGCCTGGCGAAATATTGCGCAATGCCGCCGCGGCATTAGGCTCTGGTCAAAAGACTTGAGAAAGATGTCCGGTTCAATGAACCTGATCGGGGTGGATCGCGCTTTTGCGGATTTTCTGAACGCCATCGCCTCGCCCGCGCTCAAGGAGATCGCGCAGCATTGGCGCGACATCTGCCGGCCGGACAGATTGCCCGGCTGGAAGGATATCCGCCCCTCCGCCATCAGGAAACATCTGCCGATCGTGTGGTGTTATGACTATGACGCGCAGCAGGACGATTTCATCGGCCGGCTGGCGGGTATCGGAATCACCGGCGTCTCCAGCAAGCCGTTCAAGGGCACGCGCCTTTCCGAACTGCGGCCCAAAGATGTCTATCCGCGCTCACTGATGCGTGCCAAGCGCGTCGTGGAAGAACCGGCATTCTATTGCGGCCGCGGGGTGGTCTACAAAACGGCGGAGCAGTGGGGCTATGGCGAGCGCATCGTCATGCCGCTGAGGGCCGACGGCAACGATCCCGCCGGAATTTTCGGTGCCTCGGAATATAAAAGCCGGTTGGAATGGTTCCGCCTTTCCACCGATCCCAATGCCGAGGAAGAGGCATGGTTCTCCCTGGCGGAGCATTCCATCGGCGCCGCCACACCCCCGTGAGGCGAGCGACCTTCAGGCTTTCTGCGCGCCCCGCGTCCGCTGCCGGTAGGATGCCGGATTCTCGCCGGTCAACAGAAAGAAGGCTTTGGCGAAAGCGCTGAGCGATTGATAACCGACCCGGGCGGCGACATCGGTGACGCGACCTCCCGTGGCCAGCAGCGCCATCGCACGCAGCATTCGCGCCTGGGTCAGCCAAGCCTGCCAGCGCATATTTGTTTCCGCCCGGAATAGACGGCGAAAGGTCCGTTCGGACATGCCCGCCCGCTTTGTCGCGGCGGCGAGCGTGACGGTGCTCAGATGCGCCAGGGCATGATCCATGGCCCGCGCCAGCGCGGGATGGCGTGTGCCGGGCAAGGAAAGCGGCAGCTCGCTTTCCAGCCAGGTCTGGCACAATAGCGAAAGCGTGCGGAAGAAACTGACGGCCAGGGGGCTGCGCTCCGCCGCGCCGCGCGGCCATCGCATGGCATAGAGCAGCATTTCCCGCATCAGATTGTCCGCCGCCAGGATGCGCACGCGGTTGCCGGCGGCAGGCACGGCAGCGCGGGGAAAATAAAGCGAGGTGCCGTCGACATCCCCGATTGCCGTGCGGTGATGCGTACCGGCCGGAATCCAGGCGGCGCGCCCTATGGGAAGAAAATACCGCGCCTCGGCGGTTTCAATCTGGGTGACGCTTTCCAGCGCGAAGATCAGCTGGTGATTGGGATGGACATGCCAATCATAGAAAGTGTTGCGCGCGCGGTCGCGGAAAGCGAAAGCCGACGCGCCGGCGCTGTCCAGGCCATGGCCCTTCAAGGTCGCGGCCGTCTGTTTGGCGGTGAGATGTCGCATGGCCGATGAAAGCTGATTATTGACCGTTGATCATTAGCCGGTCAAGGCGGCACGCCCTATTCTCGCATCGAAAACTGGAGCACACCATGCGCGATGCAAGCACCCATCATGACCGGATCGTTCAGCAATTCACCCGCTGGGCCAGACCATTTTCGGAATTGGCGGTTCACAGCGAAGCTGATGGCCTGCGGCGCACCCTGGCGGCCGCGCAGCTCAAGCCGCACATGCAGGTACTGGATGTCGCTTGCGGGCCGGGCATTGTGGCATGCGCGGCGGCGGCCCAGGCCCGTCATGTCACCGGCATCGATCTGACACCCGCCATGATCGAACAGGCCATGGAGCGCCAGCAGCGCGGCGGCCTGACCAACCTGACCTGGCGGATTGGCGATGCGACGGGATTGCCTTTCCCCGACCGGAGTTTCGACGTGGTCCTGACCCGCTACAGCTTTCACCATATGCCAGATCCCATCGCGAGCTTGCGCGAAATGAAACGTGTCACGCGCCCGGACGGAAGGATCGTCGTCATCGACGCGACGCCGTCTCCCGAAAGCCAGGCTGCCTACGACCGCATGGAAATCCTGCGCGACCCGTCGCATACCAGCGCCCTGACCTTGGAACAGCTGCGGACCCTGGGGCATGAGATCGGCCTCCAGGAGGAGACGATCGACGGCTATGCGCTGGATGTGAAACTCCAGACCCTGGCGGACCCCGCCGACATGACCGCGCTGGCCGCCATGTTCGACGAGGACATCCGCGGCGGCGAAAACCGGATCGGTGTCGCGGCGCGCCGCGAGGCAGACGGAATCTATTTCCAGTTCCCGATTTCCATCATCGCCTGGTCGCTGCCGGCAGAATCCCGATGACGTCAGGGCGCGACATAGCGCGGATTGAGTCGCGATAGGGTTTCGTTGATATAGATGCCGGGATGGACGGCCAGCCCATGCTGCACGACATCATCGGGCAAGACATCCTCGTGATACTGGCAGATGCCGCTGATGGTCGGATGCGTCTGGAAGAACCGTTCCAGCGCGCGCTCATACGCCACAAGCGTGGTGAAATCCCGCGCCGGTCCGAACTCCCAGGCCATATCGCCCGATGCCCAAAGACCAGCAAAGCCATCCTTCAACGCGGCATCATGGGTTTCCTTGAGCAGATGCATCATGCGCTGAGGATCGAAGCGATTGGCGACCAGATGGTCCTGGCTGGACGACAGGATCAGGCGCTTCTGGATGATCGCTTCGCTGACATTGATGCCCGACGAAGTCAGATAGGCACGGATGCCGCCGACCATGGCCGGGCTGTTGAGGTAGAGGCAGCGGTAATTGGCGTCCAGCTTTTGGCGGATCAGCAGCGCCAGGCCGGCAAGCTGCCGCGACGGCGCACCCCGATAGATGAGGCACTGATGTCTTGGAATGGTTTGCATGCAAGTCCCCGATCGGACAGGCATGGATGCTAAAGGGGCGCCGGGTAAATTTCCACGCCCGGCGGCACGCGCCAAAGCGGCACATTGGCTTAAATAGGGGCTTGGATGGGGCTCAGACGGGCCAGACCGGGCTCAGACCGATTTCACCTCCCCGCCATCCATGCGCAAGGTCGAACCCGTCATCCAGCGCGCGCCCGGTGACACCAGAAACGCCATCAGCTCCGCGATCTCTTCCGGTTCGCCGTATCGCGCGATCCCGGCTTCTTTCGGGAAATTGGCGATGGCCTCCTCGACCGTCATATTGTGCAGCGGCGCCCAATGCTGAAGATAGGATTGCCGCCGGCCAGTCATCACCGGCCCCGGGAGCACGCTGTTCACCTGTACCCCATCGGTTATGCCGCGGTCGGAAAAGGCCTTGGCCAGGGCGACGATGGCGGCGTTTATCGTACCAACCGCCGCATAGGGCGCTTTGGGAAATAGGGCCGAATTGCCTGACATCAGCACCACCGAGCCTTTCGCCGTTTTTAGGGCCGGCCAAGCGGCAATCGTCAGACGCCGGGCGCCGTGCAGCTTCAATGCCAGACCAGCATCCCATTGGGCATCGGTCATTTCGAACAGGTCGATCTGCGGCACCGCGCCGGAGATATTGAGCAGGGCATCGATCCGGCCAAAGGCCGCCCCGGTCTGATCGACCACGGCCCGCGCCGCTTCGGGCTGGCTGAGATCCGCATCGATCACCAGCGCCCTGGCGCCGCTGGCTTGGACGGCTTTGGCGGTTTCTTCCAGATGGTCGCGATTGCGCGCGACCAGCGCCAGGGCTGAAAAATCACGCGCCAGGCGAATGGCGGTGGCCCGACCAATACCCTGGCTGGCACCGGTGACGATGGCGGCGGCGTTGGACATGTGAATCTCCCTGTCTCATTTGGAAAGAAAATCCCCGATCGCACTCGCGATCTCTGCGGCATGGGTCTCCAGCGCGAAATGCCCGGTGTCGAAGAAGCGCACTTGCGCATCGGGGATGTCACGCTTGAATGCTTCGGCGCCCGGCGGCAGGAAGAAGGGATCGTTCCTGCCCCATACCGCCAGGAAGCGCGGCTTGTGGGTGCGGAAATAGTCCTGGAACGCGGGATAGAGCGCGACATTGCTCTTATAGTCGCCGAACAGATCGAGCTGGGTCTCGTGGGCGCCCGGCCGGGCCAGATAGAAGTTATCCAGCGAATATCCATCCGGCGACACCAGCGAGGGGTCCGGCACGCCATGGGTATATTGCCAGACCACGGATTCAGGAGAGAGGAAGCCGCGCAAGGCATCGCGATTGGCCTGTGACGGGTCCTTCCAATAGGCCTGGATCGGGTTCCAACCCTCGCTCAAGCCTTCCACATAGGCGTTGCCGTTCTGCGAAATGATCGCGGTGATCCGCTCGGGATGTTTCATGGCCAGCCGAAAACCGGTCGGCGCGCCATAATCGAAGACATAGACGGCATAGCGGTCGAAACCGATCACCTCGGTGAAACGATCGATGCGTAGCGCGATCTGGTCGAAGGTGGCGCCTCGTTCGATCGTATCCGACCGGCCAAAGCCGGGCAGGTCGGGCGCGATGATGTGAAAACGATCCGCCAGCCGCGGGATCAGGTCGCGGAACATATGGCCCGCGCTGGGAAAGCCGTGCAGCAGCAACAGCTTCGGCGCCTGCGGCGCCCCAGCCTCGCGATAGAATATCCTGAAGCCGTCGACATTGGCGCTGCGGTAGTGAATGGATGGCATGACATATCTCCTTCCGGGTTGGTCAGTTCTTGGAAACTTGCGCGATCGCTTCCAGCATCACGCTGAGGACAATGCCCGGCGCGGTCACGATGGGCGCGTGATCGACGGCATGGGCGCGTATCGCCGCCTTCATGCGTTCGGCCATGAAGCGCTGATTGTCGCCCGCGATCATCCGGTCCTGTTCGGCCACCAGAAACCAGCTGGGGAGATCCTTCCAGGACGGACGCGGCACCGGAACGGTGATTGAGGCCGGCGAGATCGGACGCTGCGCCGCCGCCAGAACCGCCTGCTCCGCCGCCGTGGCATTCTGCGCGAAGGCGCTGCGGAAGGCCGTATCGGGCAGATAAATAAGTCCATGGCTGTCGGGCTCGACCTTGGGCGCCAGGGGGTGCGGCGCCGCGCGGGTGAAGACGTCGAGAACGGTTTCGCCTTCGTCCGGGGCGAGCGCCGCGATAAAGACCAGCGCCTTCACTTTTTCGCTGCGTGCCGCCGCAATCACCGCGCCGGCATAGGCATGACCGGCAAGCACGACCGGGCCCGGCACCCGCTCCAGCGTGCGCTCCAGCGCCGCGACATCATCCTGAAACGAGGTCAGCGGCAGCGGCGCGGCCACGGTCTTGACGCCATCGGCTGCCAAGGGCGCGATGATTTTCGACCAGCTCGAGCCATCCGCCCAGGCTCCATGCGTAAGCACAACACTGGCATTTGCGGGCATCTTTGCTCTCCCTCAAAGCTGTAACCACTAAAATAGCTGTATGCTAGTTACGACCAAGTGCGTAACTTGTCAATTGCAAATTTAGAGGTTACTTATACTTCATGGGAGGCCGGAGGTTTTGCCGGCCGCAGCGAGGGTCATGACCGCAAATCTGCCGCCTGCCATCTTCATCGCCGATGCCATCGGGCTGGATTTCCTCAATTCCATTGCCACGCCGGCCGACACGCCGGTTGACTGGATCGCCGACGGCGAGGGCTATCTGCGCTGGCTGGAACAGGCCGGCCTGGTACCGGTCGATGTGTTGCGCCACATGCGCGCGCGCGCCCGGCCCGGCGAACTCGACAAGCTCGCAGGCGAGGCGCGCAGTCTTCGCGAATGGTTTCGGGACTTTGTGCGCCGGCATAAGGGTCAGGCGCTGACGGCAACGGCGCTGGCCGAGCTGGAGCCGCTCAATCGCCTGCTGGAAAAGAATTGCTCCTTCAGCCAGATCGCGCTTCAGCCTGACGGCCAGCACGTCTTCATGGTGCAATCCGTCCGCCGCTGGCCGGATACGGAGGCGCTGCTGCTGCCGGTCGCGGAGGCACTGGCGCGGCTGGTTTCAACTGAAGACTTTGCGCTGGTGAAAGCTTGCGAAGGTCCAACCTGCACCCTGCTGTTCGCCGACCATACCCGCGGCCATGCACGGCGCTGGTGCAGCATGGCGATCTGCGGCAATCGCGCCAAACAAGCGGCACACCGTCATCGGCGCAAGATGCACGGTCATTAAAGCGGCTGGTCCATCCAGTCGTCCTCCAGCCATTCGGTTTCGCCGATCGGCATGCCGCCAGGCACATAGGAATTGCGCGGCCGCATCTTGGCGATTTCTTCCTTCAGCAGGGCTTCGCTCTTGACCATGCGGATCATGCTCCTGCTCCAGGCCGCGTCGTCGGATTTGGCCAGCAGATCGGCCGATTTCTCCAGCCGGTCGTTGATCAGCGCGGCCACATCGGGAGAGGTCTGCCGGTTGTTCGCCACCCGCGCCAGGACCACCAGGGTGCGATAGGCGATGCGGCGGCCCACCGCGTCATGAGCCGCGCCCACCGTGGCGGCCAGCAGCTTGTCGAGCAGTTCGCCCACGCCAAGCATCGCGGTGTCGCGGGCATGCTGTTCATAGACCCGGGTCAGGCGCAGTGGTTCCAGCAGCGGATTGAGCGTGAGCTGGGCGGCGGCATCGGCGGCGGCCAGCGGATCGAACACCGAGGAACCGGCATTGTCGAACACCTCGACGTCGAAGGCGCGGCTGTCATGGCCATTGATGCCCGACGACATCATCTCCACCAGCGGCTTGGGCACCGTCAGCACCGAGGAGTCCAGGCAAGCCAGAATATTGGCCAGCGCGGCTTCCTGCCGGTCGTTCGGCACCACCACCGGCAGCGGATGGCCGTCGCCCACATCCTTGTAGCTATAGTCCACGCCGCCGATCGACTTGGACGCGGCGACCATCTGATAGCGGTGCAGCAGCCAGACCGGCACGAACTTGCGGCGCAGATCCGCCAGTGGCTCGCCAGCGTGCAGCACGCCCTCGCCGAAATTGGACAGCGCCACCGCCCGCACCTTCATAAGGCGGGGCAGCTCGTCCACCGGATCGGGGCCGTCATCCCACATGCTGGCCCAGGGCGTGGGCGTATTGTCAGCGCGGCTGTCGATGTCGGTGATGAAGCGGGTTCCGGCCGCAACCATCCTGTCGGCCTTTTCGCTGGCGAGCCGGTCCGGATCGACGCCGGGAGGCGCTTCGCCATAAAGCCAGTCGACCTCGAACTTGTCCCAGCTGCCGATGCCGACGGCATAAGCGTCCGAGAGATCGAGCTTGCCATCCGGCGTCAGCTTGATGCGCGGCCCGGGATATTCCATCACCGACGTGCGGTCCTGTGTGCTGCCGGCGAAATTGTGCATATAGCCGATGGCATGACCGACTTCATGCGCGCCGAGCTGGCTCATGCGCGCCAGGGTCACGCGCACCGGGTCGTTAGGGCCGCCGCTATTATCGTCCTTGACGCCAACCAGGCCCTCGAAGATCTGCATGTCCTGGCGGGCGCGATCGCCGCCCAGCACCACGCCACCACGCACGATCTCGCCGGTGCGCGGATCGACCACCTCTTCGCCATAGGACCAGCTTCGGGTCAGACGATTGGACCAGTGCACGATGTTGTAACGGATATCCATGGGATCGGCGCCGGCCGGCAGGATCTTGGCCTGGAAACCATCGATGAAGCCGGCGGCATCAAACGCCTGCGACCACCAGCCCACGCCCTTGAGCAGGGCGCTGCGCACCGGTTCGGGCGCGGCATTGTCGATATAGAAGACGATGGGCTTTTTGACACGCGAGCGCGACGCGCTGGGATCGATCTTCTCCAGCCGGAAGTGGTTGGCGAGCTGATAGACCAGCGGCTGGTCCAGCGGCTTCTTGAAGTCATAGACCTGGGTGGAGATCGTGCCGGTGCGGATGTCGAACCTGCGCGGCACAAAACCCGGACCCGGCAGCTTGATGAAGGAATGGTGGATGGTCACGCTGACCCGCCGCGGATCGGGCGAGATATCGCCGATTTCCGGCCCCGGCCTGTCGCCCTGGAATGTCAGCAGCGCATCCATCTCGACATTCTCGGGGAATACCTTGACCGAGGCCGGATCGGCGGCGCTGGCCTCGGGCACCAGCTTGAAGCCCGTGCCGCTGGTGATCACCGTGCCGTCCGGGAAGCCGCCCGCCTCCCCGCCATTGATCATGCCCGCGACATTCATCACATCGCTGGAGATGAAAGGCGCCAGATCGACGACCACACTGCCATCAGGTTTGCTCGAGGCAATGTCCAGCATGGCGGCGGTGACGAAGGCGAAGCTGGTGGCGACGCCATTCTGTTCCTCGGGCGAGCCGCCTTCGGCACGGAAGCGGGGATTTTCAAAAATCACCGCCACCTTCCTGCCGATGCGGCGGAAGGCCAGCACCTGGGTGCGCCCCATCATGCCGCGATCGAAACGGATATCGGTGGTGCCAAGCCCGCTGCGCACATGGGTGGTGTAGAGAAAGCGGGCCATGACGCCGTCATGGCCAGGCGGCGGCAGGGTGACCAGGATCTTGCCCTGCGCGGTCTCGGCCTGAACCAGAAACAGCGCCCCGCCCGGCAATGGCTTGTTGCTGTCCGCCGGCGACGCCATCGCTGCAACACCCGACAATAGCGCGATCACCGCCGACGCCGCCAAAACCCGCACTTTATAGGAAGCCATGGACCCCAATCCGCCTTCATGCCTGCAACAAACGCTAGCATTGTTGCGAATTTGCCTTCCGGCGAATTCCAGGCGCGCGGCAGTGCAAACTTGGCGGATTTCAAAAAGGACAACGGCAATCGCGCCGGATTCCGCGAACGCGCCAAAACAGCCGTTGGATTATCAGGCAGGTTCCTTGCGCCGCGCGGTCCGTTTGCCGGTGGCCACCATCGCCGGCCAGTTGCTCAAGGCGATAGCGGCCACCTCGCGCAACTCTTTCAAGGACGCGCCGGCCGCGGCCTGTACGCTGATGCCATTGCCCATCACCATCAGATAGCGCGCCAGCGCGGCGGCATCGCAGGTCTTGGGCAGATCGCCGCTCTTCCTGGCCTCTTCAAAACGGGCGCGCAGCATCGCTTCCTTTTCCGCGCGATGCCGGGCCAGGGTATCGGGGATCACGGTGTCACCGCAGGACAGCCCGCCCTGTACCATCAGACAGCCGGGCGGATTGCGGCCGCTGGTGTCGGAAGCAAAATCGGCGACGCCCATGAGATAGGCCCTTGCAACCTCCGCTGCGGTCTGCGCTTCCAGCACAGCGGCCATGAAGGTGGCGCGGCGCTGGTCGTAGCGTTCCAACACGGACTTGAAGAGGCCTTCCTTGCTGCCAAAACAGGCATAAAGGCTGGGCGGATTGATGCCCATGGCCTTGGTCAGATCGGCGATGGAGGCGCCTTCATAACCTTGGCGCCAAAAAACTGTCATCGCTCTGTCAAGCGTGTCTTCCTTGCAAAAAGACCGTGGACGGCCCGTCCGCATGGCGTTTCCTTTTTTGTACAGTTCGTTATATAAGTCCCTTGACGGGGTAAGTCCACCGGCATATCTGTAGCGTCCATTACAGATATCTCGGGGATTACCCATGGCCACTCTCGATCTCGCCCAAGCCCAGAATTTCCTCCGCCAGCGGGCCAATGAACCGGCCCGCCGGCTGCGCCGCCAGGCCACTGGCGCCGCCCTGTTCCTGCTGCTCGGCGGCGGTTATGCCCTTTATCATGCGGCTGGCGCCAAGCCGGCCACGCCGGAAGGCGTGCCCGCCGCGGCGCCGGTGACGGTCGAGACGCTGAAGCCGCATACGGTGCGGCCCTTCGCGGAGTTTTCAGGCCGCATCGATGCGGTCGACTATGCCGAAATCCGCCCGCAGGTCGCCGGCCGCATCACCGAGATCCGTTTCAAGGACGGCCAGCAGGTGAAGGCGGGCGACATCCTCTTTGTCATCGATCCGCGTCCCTATCAGGCCGCGGTGGCAAAGGCGTCCGCCGATCTGGCGACCGCGCAGACCAATGCCGTGCTCGCCCATACGAACCTGGTGCGTTACGAAACCTTGCGCCGTCAGAACGCCATCGCCGGCCAGACCTATGACGAGAGCGTCAATGCCGAGGGCGTGGCCCAGGCCGCGATCAAGTCGGCCAAGGCGGCGTTGGCGGCGGCGCAGGTCAATGTCGATTATGCCTTCATCCGTGCGCCCATCTCCGGCAAGATCAGCCGGGCCGAAATCACGGTGGGCAATCTGGTCGGCTCATCCACCGTGGCGCCGCAGCTGCTCGCTTCCATCGTGTCCAATGACGGCGTCTATGCCGACTTCGAGGTGGACGAACAGACCTATCTGAACATCCTGCGCCAGCGCGGCCCCAATAAGGATCAGGCCGTTCCCGTGGATCTGACCGTGCAGGGCGACGCCCAGGCCAAGGTCTATCACGGCGCCATCGAAAGCTTCGACAACCGCATCAATTCCGGTTCCGGCACCATCCGCGCCCGCGCCCGCTTTGCCAATGAAGACGGCCCGCTGGTGCCCGGCATGTTCGTGTCGGTCAGGATGGGCAGCGGTGTTCTGCCCAACACCCTGCTGGTGCCGGAGACCGCCATCGGCAACGACCAGAGCAAGCGCTTTGTCTATGTGGTGGGCTCAGGCGACAAGGCGGAATATCGCGAGGTCGCATTGGGCGCCACGCTGGATGGCGAGCGGGTGGTGACGTCCGGCCTGAAGGCTGGCGACCGGGTGATCCTGGATGGCCTGCAGAAGCTGGCGCCGGGCGCGGCCGTCGCGCCGCACGGCGTGCAGACCGCCAGCAACTAAGGCACCGCGCGAGGGGCGCAAAGCCATGAATCTGTCCAAATTCTTCATCGACCGGCCGATCTTCGCCGGAGTGATTTCGGTCGTCATTTTTCTGGCCGGCCTGATCGCCATGACCCAGCTTCCCATCTCGGAATATCCCGAGGTGGTGCCGCCTTCGGTGGTGGTGACGGCGCAATTTCCCGGCGCCAATCCCCAGACCATTGCCGAAACCGTGGCGACGCCGCTGGAAGAACAGATCAACGGCACCGAGGGCATGCTCTATATGGGCTCTTCGGCCGCCAGCGACGGCACCCTCACCCTCACCGTCACCTTCAAGCTGGGCGTCGATCCGGACCTGGCCACCCAGCTGGTGCAGAACCGGGTCAACCAGGCGCTGCCGCGCCTGCCCGATGTCACCCGCGCGCTGGGCGTGACCACGGTCAAGAGCTCGCCCGACCTGACCATGGTGGTGCATCTGAATTCGCCCACCGGCCGCTATGATATGCTCTATCTGCGCAACTATGCGGTGCTGAACGTCAAGGATCAGCTGGCCAAGATCCAGGGCGTGGGCAATGTCCAGCTGTTCGGCAGCGGCGACTATGCCATGCGCATCTGGCTCAATCCCGAGCGCATCGCCGAACTGGGCCTTTCGGCCGATGACGTGGTCAATGCCGTGCGCAGGCAGAATGTCCAGGTCGCGGCCGGCGTCATCAACGGACCGCCCTATGGCACCAGGAGCCAGCTGCAGCTGCCCATCACCGTGGAAGGCCGCCTCAGCGATCCCGAGGAATTCCGCCAGATCATAATCAAGAATGAGGGCGGCGTAGTCACCCGCCTGGGCGATGTGGCGCGGGTGGAGATCGATGCCTCGCAATACGGCCTGCGCTCGCTGCTGAACAACAAGCAGGCGGTCGCCATCCCCATCTTCCAGGCGCCGGGCTCCAACGCCATCCAGATCTCCGACCAGGTGCGCGCCACCATGGCCGAACTGAAGAAGAATTTCCCGGAAGGATTGGATTACTCGATCGTCTATGACCCCACCGTATTCGTGCGGGATTCCATCAAGGCGGTGGTCCATACCTTGCTGGAAGCGGTGCTGCTGGTGGTGCTGGTGGTGATCCTGTTCTTGCAGACCTGGCGCGCCTCCATCATTCCGCTGCTGGCGGTGCCGGTCTCCATTATCGGCACGTTCGGCGCCATGCATCTGTTCGGTTTCTCGATCAACAACCTGTCGCTGTTCGGCCTGGTGCTGGCCATCGGCATCGTGGTCGATGACGCCATAGTGGTGGTGGAGAATGTGGAGCGCAACATCGAAGCCGGCCTTGCCCCACGCGAGGCAACCTTGAAGGCCATGTCGGAAGTGACGGGCCCGATCATCGCCATCGCGCTGGTCCTGTGCGCGGTGTTCGTACCCATCGCCTTCATTAGTGGCCTGACCGGCGAGTTCTACCGCCAGTTCGCGCTGACCATCGCCTTTTCCACCGTCATCTCGGCCTTCAACTCTTTGACTCTGTCGCCCGCCTTGTCGGCGCTGCTGCTCAAGGGCCATGACGCGCCCAAGGACGGCTTGGCGCGGATCATGGACAGGCTGCTGGGCGGTTTCTTCGCCGCCTTCAACCGGCTGTTCCATCGCGGATCGGAAGGCTATGGCAAGGGCGTGGGCGCGGTCCTGTCGCGCCGCGCCGGCGCCTTGCTGGTCTATGGCGGCCTGTTGGCCACGACCGTCTTCCTGTTCCGCCTTGTGCCGCCGGGCTTCGTGCCGCTGCAGGACAAACAGTATCTGGTGAGCTTTGCCCAGCTGCCCCAGGGCGCGACCCTGGACCGCACCGAAAAAGTGATCCGTCAGATGTCGGAAATCGCCCTGAAGGACCCCGCGGTGGACGGCGCGGTGGCGTTTCCCGGCCTTTCCATCAATGGCTTCATCAACAGCCCGTCAGCCGGCATTGTATTCGAGACCCTGAAGCCGTTTGACCAGCGCGGTTCGGCGGATTCCGGCATGGCGGTGGCGCAGCGCCTTCAGGCCAAATTCGCCGGCATCAACAGCGCCATCATCGCCATCTTCCCGCCCCCGCCCGTGCAGGGCCTGGGCACCATCGGCGGCTTCAAGCTGGAAGTCGAAGACCGCACCGATCTGGGCGACGCGGAGCTGGCCAAGGTGATGCAGCAGATCCAGATGAAGGCGGCCAAAGAGCCATCGCTGCAAGGCGTCTTCTCCAACTTCTCCATCGGCGTGCCGCAGCTTTACGCCCATCTCGACCGCATCAAGGCGCAGCAGCTGGGCGTGGACGTGCAGGATGTCTTCGACACCATGCAGACCTATCTGGGTTCGCAGTACATCAACGACTTCAACCGCTTCGGCCGCACCTATGAGGTGATCGCCCAGGCGGACACGCCTTTCCGCTCTCAGCCGGAGGATATTGCGCAGCTGAAAGTGCGCAACAATCAAGGCGCGATGGTGCCGCTGGGCGCCGTGGTTCATGTCAGCGGAACCACCGGTCCCGATACCGCCATGCGTTACAACGGCTTTCGCGCCGCCGACCTGAATGGCGGGCCGGCACCCGGCTATTCCACCGGCCAGGCCCAGGCCGCGATGACCAGGATACTGAACGATACCCTGCCCAAGGGCATGCAGTATGAATGGACCGACCTGACCTATCAGCAGATCCTGTCCGGCAATACCGCGCTGCTGGTCTTTCCGCTCTGCGTGCTGCTGGTCTTCCTGGTGCTGGCGGCCCAGTATGAAAGCCTGTTCCTGCCGCTGGCCATCATCCTGATCGTGCCCATGTGCCTGTTCAGCGCCATCACCGGCGTATGGCTGACGGGCGGCGACAACAACATCTTCACCCAGATCGGCCTGTTCGTGCTGATCGGCCTGGCCTGCAAGAACGCCATCCTGATCGTGGAATTCGCCCGCGAGCTGGAAATCCAGGGCGAAGAAACCGTCCGCGCCGCGATCCATGCCGCCCGCCTCAGGCTGCGCCCCATCCTGATGACCAGCTTCGCCTTCATCATGGGTGTGGTGCCGCTGGTTCTGTCATCGGGCGCGGGCGCGGAGATGCGCCACGCCATGGGCATCGCCGTCTTCTTCGGCATGTTGGGCGTGACCTTCTTCGGCCTGTTCCTCACCCCGGTTTTCTATGTCCTGCTCCGCGCGCTGGAGAAGCGTGTCACCCATACCGAAAAGGTGCACCACCATGTCTGACCTCACCCTGTCCGGCCTGGGCGATGGCGTCGCCACGGTCCTGGCGATGCTGTTCGCCCTTGCCGCGATGCTGAACCTGGCGGCGCCGGATGCGCTGCGCCGCGTCTATCGGCGCTGGGATTATCCACGCGGTTTCTATTATGTCGCCGGCCTGGCCCAGGCGATCACGGCCCTGTTCCTGGCGGTGCCCGAAACCCGCATCTGGGGCGGGATACTGGGCGCCTTCGTGCTGTTCGTCACCACCGTATCGCTCCTGAACCATCGCCAGTATCTGTTCGCCGTCTCCACCATCCTGATGATCGTGGCGCTGGCGCCGGCCATGGCCTGAGCGCCAGCGGCTATCGTTTCGTCTTTCCAGGCGAGACCAGCATCGCAATCCTGGCCGCGATCAGCCGCATCATCATCCGCGGCGGATAGCCCGGGTCGCCGGCCGCGGAAATCGCGACCTGACCGCATACGCAGCGCGCCAGATGGTTGCTCGCGAGTGTCATGCCGAACCCAGCGCGGGATCGCTGTGACTGGCGCTGCCGGTCTCGATATGGCCGGCCCAGCGGCGCGTCAAGCCGCCGCAGCTGAGTTCGATATCATACCAATGGCCGCTGGCGGCGATCGCCCAACGATCCTCGATCATGCCACCCGGCGCCAGCATATGTCGCCGTGGTGCCTCCGCCAGATACCGCACAGGCTGCGTGATGATCTCATGCGGCTCCTTGCCAGCGTTGCGAACGGTCAGGACCAGATCGCCAGTCGCGCTGTCATACCGGCTTTCGCTGGCGATAGCGCTGTAAGGTTGGGCATCCTGAAATCCGCGCAGAAAGCCGTTGGGACCATAGAGCTCGAAGCTGTAGCTTCGGCCCGCCGGAATCTGGTCGCCAAGCTTTTCTCCAGCCGCAACCGTATAAAACCAGGGCCCCGCGCCATCCGGTGCATAGAGTGTGAGCGCAACGCCGACATCGCCATGGTTGGCGATTTCGAGCGCGAAGGCGCCATCCCGAAACGCGCCGCGCGCTTCCAGCGCATAGGGCAAGGCCCGCGCCGGCCGGATTCCTTTTTCCTGTGCCGGCAGGTCTTCATTCTGTTGCCGAGGCGCCGGCAACCGGCGCTGCGCCGCCGCGGCAGCGACATAGCCGCCCGTGTCGGGAAGGCGATAATCCAGTCCGGAATCGGGCGTGGAGAAATCGAACGCGGTGGTGAGATCGCCGCACACCGCCCGCCGCCAGGGCGTGATGTTGGGTTCCAGGATGCCAAAGCGCTTTTCCAGAAAGCGGATCACCGAGGTATGGTCAAACAGCTGGGAATTGACAAAGCCGCCTTTGCTCCAGGGCGAGATCGCCAGCATGGGCACGCGCGGGCCCAGTCCCACCGGCTCGCCCCTGTAAATCTCACCGGTCACGCTGATCGTGCTCTTGCCCATCGCCGGGACGATCGGGGGCACCGGCGGCGGCACATGATCGAAGAAGCCGTCATTCTCGTCATAATTCAAAAGAAAGACGGTCCTGGCCCAGACATCGGGATGAGCGGTCAACGCCGCGATCAGGCGCGCCGTCATTGCTTGGCCAAAGCCGGGACAGGCTTGCGGATGTTCGGATGCCTCGGTAGGTGCCACGATCCAGCTGACCTGTGGCAGCCGGCCGGCCGCCACGTCGGCGGCAAAATCCTCGATCAGAAAGCCGCCAAGGGAATTCTTCACCCCGGTGGAGGCGCGTGGCCAGTCCCGCGCGCGGCGGTGATCTTCGGAAGCCCGGTCAAGGCCGCGAAAGCGCGCGAAATAGGCGAGCGCGTTGTCGCCGAAATTGTCATACTCCTGATAGACGCGCCAGCTGATGCCGGCGGCGCTCAGCCGTTCGGCATAGGTGGTCCAGCGATAGGGCTGGAAGGTCCTGGAGTCATTGGCCTGATCGGCGGTTTCATTGTCTTCATCCTTGGGATTGACGATGGCCTGAAGACCGTCATTGCCCACCGCAAGCCCGTTGGTGCCGCTGAACAGGAACAGCCGGTTGGGATTGGTGGGACCGAAGATGGAACAGTGATAGGCATCGCAGATGGTGAAAGCATCCGCCAGGGCATGATAAAAGGGCAGATCGGCGCGCGTGAAATAGCCCATGGTCATGGGCCCTTTCGCGGCGATCCAATTGTCATGGTGCTTCCATTTGGCGTGGCTGCCCTTCCAGCTGTGATCCAGGCTGTTGAGCCATTGCGCTGAAGTGCGGGCCGTATCCAGATGAAATGGCGTGCGGCTGCCGTCCGGGCCGGGCTGCTGCCATACCGGCTTTCCGGACGGCAAATTCACCGGCCGGGGATCGGAAAAGCCGCGCACCCCGCGCAAGGTGCCGAAATAATGATCGAAGGAGCGGTTCTCCTGCATCAGGATGACGACATGCTCGACATCCATGATGGTGCCGCTGCCCTGCGCGGCGGGCAGCGCCAGCGCCTTGCGGATCACCGCGGGCCAGGCTGCCAAGGCGGCCGCGTTTTGCACAAATGCCCTGCGATCCGTCATCTCCCTTAGCCTAGCGATAGTTGTGCCGCGCATCTCCCAGCGCGGCTTTCAGGGCATCAAGCCAGGGCTCGAACTTCACCCATTGGTCCAGGCTGTCGCGGAAGATGGGCTGACGCACCTGTTCGGAGCTGGGCGTACGCACGCTGCGCCGCGTTTTGTGAAAGTCGATGCAGGACTGCTCGAACGGCAGGCCGCAATAATCCAGAATACGCCGCACGCTGCCATCCAGATCGGCGACGACATCCTCATGCTGGATGCGCAGGATACGTCCCGGCAGCACCGCATCCCAATGCCGCATCAGTTCCAGATAAGCGCGATAGTAGCGGGCGATATCGTCGATACTATAGGTGAATTCCTGACCGGCGGCGAAAAGCTGCTTGAGATTGCTGAAGCAGCAGGACATCGGCTCGCGCCGCGCATCGATGATTTTCGCGTTTGGCAGCATCAGGTGAATGAGGCCGACATGCCGGAAATTGTTCGGCATCTTGTCGATGAAGAACTGTCTGTCCGTGCGATAGACCCGCGTATCGGCCAGATATTTCTCGCCCAGCCTGCGGAAATCCTCGCGCGTCATTTCCGCCAGCACCGCTGGATAGCGCGGATTGTCGGGGTCGCTGTCGCGTCCCATCAGATCCACCACGACGCGCTGGATGTCGGCCAGTTCCTGGGTCCCTTCCACCTGAGAGTGCGACGCCAGTATCTGCTCCAGCAGGGTCGAGCCGGCACGCGGCAGGCCCAGAATGAAGATGGGATCGGGGCTCGGATCGCCCCATCCGGCGCGCGCGCGGAAAAAATCGCCGGTGCACAGCGCGATCTGACGCCTGGTGTTGGCTTCGGTGCTTTCCGGGCGGTAGCGGCTTTGCGCCCGCTTCAAGGCATTACCGCGTTCATAAAAGATCCAGGACTGGGCGATCTCGCCCCGGTCCTCCAGCGCCTTGCCCAGGGCAAAACACAGATGGATGCGGTCTTCCGGCAAGGTCGCGGCCGCTTCTTCCGCGGCGCGCATCTGCGCGATTTCGTCATCACCGAAGCGATAGGTCTTGAGATTGGCCAGGCTCCAATAGGCATCGCCGAAATCGGGACGCGCCACGGCGGCCGCGCGATAGGATTGAATCGCCTCCGCAAGCCGGTCGACGGTCTTGAGCGCATGGCCCAGCCACAGATGTACATCCGGATTGCCCGGCGCCTGAACCAGCATGGTCCGATAGAAGGCGATGGAGCGCTCATGCTCGCCCAGGCCCACGGCAGTGGTGGCGGCCACCGACAGATATTCCATGTTGGTGGGCTCCAGCGCCAGCAGGTGTTCGGCCTGCGCACGCGCATCCTGGTATTTGTGCCGCTTAAGCAGGACCTGGGCGTAGTCCAGGCGCGCGCCGCGATGATCGGGGGCCAGCACCATCACCGCTTCCAGCAGCAGCTCCGCATCATCCAGCACGTCCCGCGCCATGCCGATCTTGGCCAGAAGCCGCATCGCCTCGGGATGATTGCCATGACGCAGCAGAAAGGCCCGCACGATCTCTTCGGCCGGCGCCAGATCGCCATCGCTGAACAGCGAGGTCGCCGTCACCACCTCGGGCGGCAGATTCTTCAAGATGGCGACATGGGCCGCGGCGGTATCGGCATGGGCGGCGTCCCCGCTAAGGCGATAGACCCCTTCCAGCATGCGCCAGCTCATCGGCAGCGCCGGATTGATGTTCACCGCCCTGAGCAGCGCCTCGATGGCCTGAGGCGCATCCTTGCGCGCGACATGACACAGGCCCCGTTCCTGATGGATCTGGCTGAAACGTGGTTGAAGCTGTTCCAGCCGCGCCAGAACCGCCAGCGCCTCGTCGATGCGGCCCAGGTGGCGCAGGCCCATCGCCTCGATCAGCAGCAGATCGCGGTTTTGCGGAAACCGGCCCAACAGGACGCGGGCGCCTTCCAGTGCCGCGCCATGATGGCCTTCCCGCTGCAATTGCCGCAGCCGGCGGATTTCCGCCTCCGTCGAAGGCGCCTGATCGATGATCGCGTCCATGAAACCTGTTGCATCCGGACGGCCCGGCCCGGATGCAAGGCTAGCAGAAAACCTAGAAATTGGCGCCCAGCCTCAGCCCGATGATCCGCGGGCGCAGGGGCACTTCGGATTTAATGAACTGCGCCGAGGAGGTGAAGGTGCTGGCATGGCTGTCGCCCAGGTTCTGACCATACAGCTGGGCATACCAGTTGTTGTAATTCACGCCGATGGTCGCGTCGAAGGTGGTATAGGACGGCTGCAGATAGCGCAGGAATGTCGTGGATGGCACGATCACGCCGGTGCCCGATGCATAGGTCGACGGCTGGTTGTACATGCTGCCGGTGTAGGCCACACCGCCGATCACATAGGGATTGAAGCCGTCCATCTCCCAGTCATAGCGGAGATGCGCATTGGCCTGGTATTTGGGCGAAAAGGCCGGCGTGCTGCCGGGCGCGCCGAAGGGATTGGTGAAGGGCTGCGGCGTGGTCAGGCCCTTGGGCGTGATCTGGGTGATGCACTGACCGAAGGTGGGCGAGGTGGCGATATTGCTGACAAAGCATTTCGAGCCGGCCTCGGTGTCGTCATTGTAGGAGCCCGAACCCGACAGGGTCAGCCCTTCCATCAGCACCGCCTGCAGCTGCAGTTCCGCGCCCTTCACATGATAGTCGGGACCATTGAGACCGAAAGTGGTGTTGCCCAGGAGCGGCGGATTGAAGAACAGGAACTGCACATTGTCCCACTGCATCAGGTAGGCGGACAGGTTCACCTGCAGGCGATTGTCCAGGAACGTGCCTTTCATGCCGATTTCCTGGTTCTGCAGGGAGTCGGGACCATAAGAGGTGGGTTTGTTGAACTGATTGACACCGTTGAGCGGCGCGACGCCGCCGCCGGAGCGGTTGAAGGCGCCCGGACGGAAGCCTTGGGAAAAGGTGTAGTAGGCCATGATGTCCTGGGTGACGTGCCAGGTGACATTGGCCCTGGCCTTCACGCCGGCATAAGTCTTTTGGTCGTGGGCGGCGTCGATGTTGACCGTGCCGCCGGCACACTGGCCGTTGGGCACATTCAGGCAGCTGGTCGTGGTGCCATACTGCGAACCACGCTCGAAATCGCGATACTGGAACCAGCGCAGGCCACCGGTCACCGTCAAGGTATCGGGAATGACGTCATAGTCGGCAGACCCGAAGAAGGCGATCTGGTCATAGCCGCGCTGGGTGTCTTCACCGAAAGCGGTGTCGTCGCTGCGGATGCTGGGATCGTTGGTGGTGGCGCCGGCCGCCGGCTTGACATCCGCCAGGCAGACCGGACCGCCGGCCAGCGCCGCGCTCAGATTGGCCTGGCTGCAAGCCGGGATGCTCTTGTACTTGAAGTTCATCACGTCATAGATGCGAAATTCTTCCCAATAGGCGCCGCCGATCACGCGCAGACGCCAATCGTCGGGTGTGCTGAGCCTGAGTTCGTTGCTGATATGGTTGCTGTGGATGGTGTCCTGCCAGTAACCCAGCGGGGAATAGCAGCTCGCCGGGCCGGTGCCGAAGCCGGTCGAACCGCCGACGCATTGGTAATACATGCCGCCGGCGGAACGGGAGTAGTTGGCGTAATCCATCTGCTCATGGATATCGCGGCTGGTATAGCCGCCGGTATACACGAGCTTCAGGTCGCCGACCTTGCCGTTCAATGTCCAGGCGGTGTTGGAATAAAAGTCCTTGTTGTAGGACGGGGTGAAGGACGTGACCTGCAGGGGCTGCAGGGTCTGGAAATCGGAACCCACGGGATATTCGACCGACAGGCCCTGGGCATCCAGATTCTCCACGCTTTCGGCGATCAGCAGATTCCAGTCTTCGTCGATCTGATAGAGGCCGGACACGCGGCCGCCCTGATAGGTAACCGGGTTGAAGTCCTTGCGCGCGATCGAAAAATTGTTGGC
Source organism: Rhizomicrobium sp. (assembly GCA_035547275.1). Lineage (GTDB taxonomy): Bacteria > Pseudomonadota > Alphaproteobacteria > Micropepsales > Micropepsaceae > Rhizomicrobium. The sequence continues at coordinate 14,514 of DASZVQ010000064.1, read as the reverse complement.
CACCGGCGCCCGGGAGGTCGGCAGGGTGCAAAGCCCCGTCAGCGAGCCGGCCGGCAAGCCATTGGGGCAGATGTTGGCGCCATTGGGCTTGATGTTGAAATAGCCGTTGCCCAGGTCTTCGTTGGAGCGGGTGAAAGTCGAGGCGACATTGTCGATATAGCCGCCCTGGGTCTCGTCATAGATCACCGCGCGAATGGCCAGCTTGTTGTCGATCACCGGCAGATTGACCATCAGATGGGCGGCGGAATTGTCGGCGCCGCCTTCGGTGAAGCCGTAGGTGCCTTCGATATTGGCCTCGAAAGTGTCAAGCTTGGGCTTGTTGGTGATGTAGCGCACTGCGCCGGCTTCCGCGCCGCCGCCGAACAGGGTTCCTTGCGGGCCTTCCAGCACTTCGACCCGGTCCATGTCGACCATATAGATGTCGACGTTGCGGCCCGGGAACTGCATGGACTGATCGTCCAGATAGATCGCGACGTTGGGGAAGTTGGCGATGGTGCCGCTGGACTGGTTGCCGCGGAAACCGTTGGACAGGCCGCGCATGATGATCTCGCCCTGGCCCGGACCATTGTTGCCATAGGTGATGTTGGGGGTGTAGCGCAGCAGGCTGTCGAGGGTCAGGACGTTCGCGTCCTGCAGGGTCTGGCCGGTGAAGGCCTGTACGGTATTGGGTACTTCCTGCACCGATTCGTCGCGGCGATCGGCCGAGACCACCACGCTTTCAATGGTCGTGGCGCTCGTGGCCGTGGTATTCGCCGCGATCTGTTGTGCCTGGGCGGATGCGGCGCCGCCGACAAGCGCGGCCACGGCACAGGACACCAAATATTTGGTTTTCATGAATAGTCCCCCGAAAAATCAGCCGGAGATGACCGTCCCGCCGGCATGAGCACGCCCCGCGCTCGCCGGAATGGTCATTTCCGAAATCAAACGTGGCGGGAGCCTGGGGGCGTCAAATGACGCTTCGGTTATGAAAAGACTGCAATCATCTGAATACGCACATGCGAGGGCCGTGGCGCCCTGTCGCGTGGCGCGCAGGTCACAAGGCGGATTTCTCAAGCCTTTGTGACTGCTGCCGAAAGATCGCGCATCATGGGCAGATAATCGGCAAATGCGCGTCCGGAAATCTCCGCGCGCTTGCCCATGTCATCAAAGCGCCGCAGACGAACCGCTTCCTGCCAGAAAGGCGCGCTCTGGAAGACAAGCGCCTGGGCCTGATCGAACGGGCCACCCTGGAGTTTGAGCGATTGCCGGGATGCCGGGCTGAGCCCGGCCCAATATTGCGGTTCTGTGAAACAGAGATAGCGTTTGGCCGCCACATGCAGCGCGACAGGCCGCCAGACCGGCTCGGGAAACAGTGCCTTGAGCATACGGGCGCCGACAGCTTCATGGCGGTCGTCAAACCGGCCTTGCGCCACATCCTCCTCGCTTACGAGCAGATGGCCGATATCGTGCAGCAGCGCGGCCACGATCAGATCGGGGCCGGCGCCTTCCGCTTCAGCCAAGATGGCACTCTGCAAAGCGTGTTCGATCTGGGTCACGCCTTCGCCATAATGCAAACACCCGCGCAGCGCGTAGAGCTGTTCTATCTCTTCCAGGTTTTTGGGATCGGTCATGCAGGCCCCAGACGTTGCAGGCGGCGGTGGAAATAAAAGCCCGACCCCGCCACCAGGACCAGCCCCACCAGGGCCGCGGACCAGGAGATCATCACCAGGAACTCGACCCAGGAAATCCTGACCCCGACAAAATTGTACAGCACCAGCAGGGCGACGGAACTGAGATAGCCACAGGCATCGGCAACATAGATAAGGAAACCGGCCGTGCCCGTGCGGCCGCTGGCGGCAATGAAGCGGTCGAACAGCAGCGCGTTGAAGGGCGTATAACCCAGATAGAGGCCGGCTCCCAAGGCGATCATCCAGGCGACCGGTCCTATCAGATGTGTCTTGAAGGCCAGGGAAGAAATCCCGGCCAAGGCCAGCCCCACGCCCACCAGCACCAGATTGGCCATGAAGGCCCGGGTGTTGTCGCGGATGAACATCAGCATCGCCATGGTCACAAGCACAATGATCGCGACCGGCAGTTCCGACAGGGTGAAGATTTCCGCATCGTTGCGGAAACCCAGCCCGGACCAGATTTCCACCGCGAAATTGTCGCGGAAATCGCGCAGCGCCGTCAGCCCCACATAGATCACGATCAGGCCAATCAGGCCCGGGGCAAAGGCGGCGAACATCGCGCGGCGGGCGGCGCCATCCATCGGCGCGCGCGCGACGCGCAATCTTTCGTCTTCCGCATTGGGCGGCGGCAAGACGGCAAGGCCCGCCACGCAAACGATGAGAAGCGGCGCAAAGAGCAGGCCCGTCAGCGCCGGCATCCAGTATTCATTGGCCCAGCCCTGCAGCATCAGACTGGCGCCAACCGATTTGACGGCGCCGGACGAGACGATGAAGCTGGCGCACAGCATGGCGCCCAGAACTTCCGAAACCCGCCGCCCTTCCAGAAAACCGAAGACCAGGCCCCAGATCATGCCCAGGGTCAGGCCATTGGCGAACAAGCAGGCGATGTTCCAGGGCGCAGGTATCAGCGCGAACAGAACGAGACAGATCTCCGCGCCGGCGATCAGCATCAGGATGGCGGCCGCGCGCCGTTGCGGCGGCATCTCCGACACAAGCTTGATCCCGGCCACCTTGGAAAGCGCATAACCGAACACCTGGGCGATCACCAGGGCGATCTTGTATTCCACCAGCACGGGCGCTGCGTCGGCATAGCGCGCCACCGTGAACGGCCGGCGAAATCCATACATGGCGAAATAAGCGCCAAAGGCCATCAATCCGCCATAGATGGTGAAGACTGGCGCGGGCAGCCGGGCAAGCCATGCCCGCAAGCGCTGCGACAGCGGCGCGGGGTTCAGGGGAAGCGCAAGGCTCATGACGCGGCGATCCGGCGGGCGATCTCCTGCACCACTGGCATCAGCAGCGAGACATCTTCTATGATAAAATCGGCGCCAGCTTCACGCAGCGGCACCTCGGCTTCGGCCACCTTGCTGCGGCGCTCTTGCGGCGGCAGCGCCAGGAAGGCGTCGCGGGGCATGCCCACGCCATTGCCCGAGGCCGACAAGCCGACCGTCCAGCAGCCCGCCAGGCGCCCTTCCTCGATGCCGACCGCAGAATCATCCACCTTGATGCAGGCCCGTGCCGGCCAGGCATCCAGTTCGATCAGGGCTTTCCAGGTCATCAATGGCGCCGGCCGCCCACTGGGCGTTTCCCCGGCGCAGACCACCACTTCGGGCGCATAGCCCTGGGCGGCGGCGCTGGCCAGAATCCCGGCCATCATTTCGCGGGTATAGCCGGTGCCCGAGCCGATCTTCACCCCCAGGCCGGACAATGCCGCCGCCGTTTCCGCCGCGCCAGGGATCAGGGCCGATGCGCGCGCGGCCGCCGCCGTCATCGCCGGCACAAGCTTCCGATAAAGGCGCTCGATATCGGCGACCGTCGAGGCCGCGCCCTTCTCGGCCAGCCAGCGCGCGGCGACCGCCGGATTGGCCATGATCGCGGTCAGATGGTCATGCTTGGCCTTGCCCATGTCGCGGCGTGCTTCCGCATCGCAAAGCGCCACGCCCTCCCCGGCAAAAACCTCGATCAGCGCTTCGACCGGCGCCATGCAGCCGAAGTCCACCATGGTGCCGGCCCAGTCGAACACCACCGCCTTGACGGGAAAACTCATGCCGCTGCTCCCTGCAAATCAAAAAGCTCGCCGATCACGCGCTCGGCGATGGCGAAGCCGGTGGATGCGCCGGTGCCGCTGGTCACCATCACCAGCCGCACATTTTCCGCGGGCCGGTCGATCAGATAGGTGCGGTCGTCGGCCACGGCATACACACCAGTCCAGCGTTCCGCGACCTGCGGCGCTTCGCGGCCAAGGCTGCGCGCATATTCGTCCAGGATGGCATGTTCGGCTTCGGCCGGGGCGAACGGAAGGGGCAGATGGTCATAGTGATGGCTGTCGCCCACCACCAGACCGCCATCGGCGCCCTGCACCACGATCAGATGCACGCCATTGTCGAAATGAACCGGCTGCTCGGCGCGCAGCCTGGCGTCCAGCGCGCGCGCCTCGGGCAGCGCCGCATAGCCACGATACCGCGCCAGGCTGAGATCCGACATCAGCGCCGAGGGCAGGCGGAAACCGGGATCGGCCAGCTTGAGCATGGAGAGCCGGCATTTGCGCAAGCCGTAAGCGGCGATGCGCTCCGGATACAGCGTGACGAAATCATCGCCTGGGCAGACCGCCACGGCGCCGGCCTCGATCACGCCGCGCGATGTGTGCAGACGCGGCGGCGCGGCGGCAAAGACAACCGTTTCGCGAAAGAAAGCGACGCCCAACGCCTCTTCCAGCCACGCCGTCAGAGCCGGAATGGCGGTGCGCGATTCCACCCTGAGTTCATGCGGGCTGAAGAGCGCACCCTGAAGGTCCGCCCCGCCCAGATCATGGGCTTCCTTGCGGAAGGCCTGCGGCGTCATCAGGCGGCAGCCCTCGCCCATCTCGGTCCTGAGAAAGGCATCGATCACTGCCATCGCTTCGGCGGAGCGTGCCGTCAGCATCAACCCGCGATGCTCGATCGGTATGCCCGCCGCCGGCGCGACATCCGCCCAGACATCGCGGGTGCGGCGCGCCAGCGCCCAGCTGTCGCCCCGCTCCTGGCCAGAGACGGTGATAAAGCCGAAATTGCGGATTGAAGCGCCATTGGCGCGAATATCCCGTTCGATCACCGCCACGCGTTTGCCGACCCGGGCCGCGGCCAAGGCGTGCGCCAGGCCGATAATGCCGCCGCCCACCACCGCAAGATCGAATATCCGAGCCGCCATCGGGGTCGCCGCGAAAAGGATCAGGGGCGCATGAAGGCCCGGGCGATTTCTATATGGCGTCAGCGTGACAGAACGGATTCAACCCTGGCCTTAGAACATCATCGCTCCGCACCTCCGTGGCGCCATATATTGCAGCAGCGAAGCCGGTGCGGTTCAGGCCGACAAGCGATGAAGAGAATTGTGTCGCAAGCCGCGGGGAAAGCTGCGACAAAGCCCAAACATTCCTTGAGAACCAAATGCCGGAAATGGGCAATGCCCAAGATACCAGCCGAACCCCTGTCCTGATGGAAGGGGGAAGCGTGACATGGCGCAACCTCTTCTCGCCGGCGCAGCTCGACGCGCTGGAGCAGCATTGCGACAGCCTGTCCCTGGAGCCCGCACAGCTGACCGGCGGCGGCGATCGCGGCATCCGCGCGACACAGGTGGCCTGGGTTCACCGCAATGACCAGACCGAAGACCTGTATCTGCGGATGGAAGCCGTTGTGCTGCGCCTGAATGCCGATCTGTTTCATTTCGACCTTACCGGCCTGACCACCATGCAATATGCGGTCTATCGCCAAGCCGAAGCCGGTTATTTTGACTGGCACAGTGACTATGGCCGCTATCGGGGCGATCCCGGCCAGGAGCCGCGCAAGATCACCTTGAGCCTGCAGCTGTCTGACGGCGCCGCCTATGACGGCTGTGATCTGGAAGTGCGCGCGGCCCATCCCATCGATGTCGCGCCCCGCGAACGCGGCGCCCTGATGGCCTTCCGCGCCAATGCCCTTCACCGTGTCACGCCGATCACGCGCGGGGTGCGCAAGTCCCTGGTGATCTGGGCGGCGGGCCCAGAATTCCGCTGATCGGAGAAATCGCGTTATGGCCCTCCGGCTGGGAAAGGCGGCGGCGCTGCGATAGGGTGTAAAAATGACCAATCCCCCCGCGTCTGCGGCCGTTCAGCAAGTCCTGACAGCGGCGGCCGGAGCCCTGCAGAGCGGCAATCTGATGGCCGCCGAATTCGCTCTGACGCCTTTTTTCAGCGGCAGGCTGCCGGCCAATCCCGACCTGTTGAACATCGCCGGTACCTTGCGGATGCATCAGGGCCGCCAGGACGAAGCGGTCAGCCTGTTCCATCAGGCGGCAAAAGCGGCGCCGCGCGAGCCGGTCTTCGCCTTCAATCTGGGACTGACCCTGTCCCGGCTCGGACGGCTGGCAGAGGCCGAAACGGCGCTGCGCGCGAGCGTGAAGCACAAGCCCGATTTCGTGCAGGCGCATTTCGAGCTGGGTGCGCTGCTGCACCGGACCGGCAAGCTGGAAGAGGCAGAGAAGCAGATCCGCAAGGTATTGCAGTTTGCGCCGGACATGGCCCATGCCGCGCTGGCGCTGGCCGCCATCCGCATCGATGCCGGACGCCCCGACGAGGCCGAAATAGCGGCGCGCAAGGGACTTGTCACGGCGACAGACAAGCGCCTGAAGGCGCAATTATATCTGCAGCTGTCGCAGGCTCTGCGCCGCCAGCGCAAGGACGGTGAGGCCCTGACGGCACTGGACGATGCCGAGATGGCCGACCCGGCGCTGCCGGGCCTGGCGCGCCACCGCGCCGAAGCCCTTCAGAATCTGAGCCGTTTTGACGAGGCGCTGGCCATCCTGGAAAAGGAAATCGCGCGCACGCCAACCGATCCGGGACTGCATCTCGACTATAACGCGCTGCTTTATCAGTTGAACCGCGGTGACCGGTTCCTGAAATCCTATGACGGCGTGCCGCAGACCCGCGAGCTGTTGCTGGGAAAAGCCTTTCTGCTGGCCCGGGAAAAGCGCCATGCGGAGGCGCATGACATCTATGAAGGGCTCAAGGCGCGCGATCCAGACGACCGGCTGGCCGCCATCGGCGCCGCCCAGGTGATGACGGCGATGGGAAACCATGGCGAAGCGGTGGCGCTGTTCGAGGCCATTCTGGCGCGTCATGGCGATGACGCAAAACTGCTCAGCATCGCCGCCGAGCCCGCGCTTCTGGGCGGCGATCCCGAGAAGGCGGCCCATTTGTGCGAAAGGGGGCTGGCACGGACGCCGCTGAGCGGCGCTTGCCTGGCGATGCTGAGCATCGCGTCTCGCATGATGGAGGACGGGCGGGATGAGACGTTCAACCGCTATGACAGCCTGGTGCGGAGCTTCGATCTCGATCCGCCGGAAGGCTTTTCCGACATGGCGAGCTTCAATGCCGAACTGAACGCTTCGCTGGACCGGCTGCATCCCAAAAGCCGCGAGCTGATCGATCAAAGCCTGCGGGGCGGCACCCAGACCCCGGGCCACCTGTTCCCCGCCGGCCTGCCGCTGGTGAACAGGCTGAAACGGCGGATCGATGAGGCCGTGGCGCGATATATTGCCGAGCTTGCGGAAGACGCCGCGCATCCCTTCCTGTCGCGCCGTGGCAGGAGTTTCCGTTATGCCGGCTCCTGGTCGTCACGGCTTCGCGACAGCGGCTTTCATGTCAACCATTTCCATCCCGATGGCTGGATCAGTTCTTGCTATTACGTGTCGGTGCCCGATGCCGTAAAGGATGAAACGGCCAGGCAGGGCTGGATCAAGTTCGGCGAGCCGGCTTTTGGCGCCGCCCTCAAGCACCCCATCCGCCGCGCCATCCAGCCGGTTGCCGGCCGGCTGGTCCTGTTTCCCTCCTACACTTGGCACGGCACCATGCCTTTTCACGACGCGGCTGCGCGCACCACCATTGCTTTTGATGTGGTGCCGACGGATTGAACGCGGCAAACCTACCCGCCGGGACAAAAAAGGACCGGCGCCGTCTTACGACGCCGGTCCAGGGGGAAAAACAGCTTCCGAAGGCCCTAGAAGTTGCCTTTCAGGCCAATCGTGAAGTAGCGGCCCACATCGCTGTAGCCGAAACCGGGTCCGGTGGAACCGGACACGGGATAGAACAGCCCCGGATTGGAGGCATTGCTCGGATTGAGCGGAGCACGCGTATTGCCGATATTCTGGACGTTAAAATACAGCGTGGACGACCCACCCCACAGATCGAACCGGCGATTGATGGTCACGTCCATCGCGTCATAGCTGGTAACACGCGGCGCCAGATAGACCTGATTGACGTAACCATTGGCCTTCTTCCAGCCGCTCAGCCACTGGTTCTGGATATCAAGCCCCCAGTCGCCGACCTGATAATTGATGAAGCTGGTCATGCGGGTCTTGGGCTGCGTCGTCCAGACAAAGGCCGTGCCAGGCAGGTTCTGTGTCTCCAGCACCGGCTGATAGGTCATCAGGTGCCGCAAGGTCACCGATCCCGGAATGGCGCTCCAGACATCGGCCCAATCAAAGCTGTAGTCGGCCTCGAAGTCCCAGCCTTCCATCTGCACCAGGGCGGCATTGAGCGGCGAGCTCAGTATCTGTGTCGGATAATTGGCCGGCAGGTTATAGCCGGCTCCGCCCGGCGCGGTCGGCCGGGTCGCCAACAGGCAGTAAGGTGAATTGTAGCCCGTCGACGCGCTGTTGATGCAGAGCTGCTGGACCGATGTGGTCTGGTAGCTGATGTTGGTGATCGCGTTGGACATATGCGTCTGGTAATAGTCCAGCGAGGTGGTGAAGCCAGGAATGAAATCCGGTGTCAGCACCACACCCAGCGTATAGGTATGGGCTTGTTCCGGCGTCAGGGTGGAATTGCCCTTGGTGACGAGCTGGGTGCCGCTGTTGACACCGGTCAGCAGGTCGTTGAACCCGGTCGAGGTGATCGAGACCGGCCCGAACAGGTCGTTCAGATTGGGTGCGCGGATGTCGAACGACATGGTGCCGCGCAGGCGGATGCTGTCGTTGATCCTGTCGTTGAGGCCGATTTTCCAGGTCTCAGCCGTACCGGAGATGGAATAGTCGGTATAGCGGCCGGCAATGTCGGCATTCAGGTCCTGGGCAAGCGGGAAATCCTTGAGCAGGGGCACGTTGAACTCAAGCGCGGTCTCCCACACATTGTCGTTCACGTTGACGGGCGCATTGGTGTTCTGGGTATAGAGCGATGGCGCCGCACCGCCATTTTGCGTGCACAGGCGCAAGCCCGTGCAATTCACAAAGTCGGTCGGCAGAGCATTGGTTTTCATGTCAAAAGTCCGCCAGCGCATTTCAAATGACGCCGCGGCCGTGATCTCGCCGGCCGGCAGGCCCAGGCCAAACAGGCCGCCATTGATACTGGCGCCGATATTGTCCAGCTGTTGGGTCAGGACCCACTGCGTGTCCTGCTTCAGATAATTCCATGCCGCCTGTGAAATGCCCTGGGACGGGTTGAAAACATTGATCGGCACGCAACCCGCATAGAGCGAGGCATAGGCGGCCTGGGTCTCGTCCCAGCACTGGATGGTGCCGCTGACATCGGTTGTGACACCGCCGACGGTCATCTTGGTGCCAGGCGGCGCGATGACGGCATCTTCCGCCGCCAGAAGCCGGGCATTGTTGGTGTTGGTGGGATCATTCACATCCACCCGGCTTTCCTGGTGGCTGTAGAAAACACTCCAGTCGAAGCTGGCGAGCTTGCCGGTCAAGCCTGTCGTCAGGCTTAGATTCCGGTCCACGCCCTTGGTCAGATAAACGTCGCCTTGCGATTCGGCATTCTGGCCAGCGACGATCTGCGGGACATAGGAGGCATCGGAGAAGACGGGCGTGCCCGGCGCAACCGTGGGCCCGGTCACGAGCGGGAGGCCCAGGCTGGGGTTGGGGGAGAAAGGAACAGGCGCTTTGGCGAAATTGCCGGCCGCGGTGGCCGCGGCCGTCAGCGTGGCCTGTGCCGAGGGCGAAAGATAGGGGTTGTTGGTGAAAAAGACGTTTGGCCGGCTCGAGGACGCGCTGATCGCCAACGGTGCCCAGGTGGAATAGTCGCCCGACTCCGCCCAGCTCCCCTGTACATAGGCATTGATGTCCGGCGTGATGTCATAGCTGAAGCGATTGAAGAACTCGCCCTGCCGCTGGCGCGACTGCATGGTGGCGATATTGTCTTCAAAGCCGCCGTCCCCGCCGGATTCCAGATTGGCTGTTCCGGTGGGAGTACCGTGGGTCAAGGTCGTAAGCACGCCGGCCCCGGTGAAAGTGGCCGTGTTGGTCAGAGGGCAAGAGGCGCCGCAATTGATCGTGCCTGTGCTTGACTGAAGGAAAAGATGGCCATAGGGCACGTTCACATAGGGATCTGCGGTGGTGCCCGCACCCGCCAGCACCCAGGTGTTGTGGTTATAGCCATAAGGACGCTGATTGATCTGGATGCCGTCCTGCTGGAATACGCGCATCGACATTTCATAATGACCACGACCGCCGAAAAGGTCGGTACCCCAGGCAAGGCCGATCTTTTCTTCCGCGGCATCGCCATACTTCGAAATGCCGGCATTCATGTCGTATTTGAAGCCGTCGAAATTCTTGTCGAGCACGAAGTTGACCACGCCGGCCACGGCGTCGGAGCCGTAAACCGCCGAGGCGCCGCCGGTCACCACGTCGACGCGGCTCATCAGCATCTGCGGCAGGGAGTCCACGTCCACCGTGCCGTCGCGGTTGGACGGCGCCACGCGCTGGCCATCCACCAGCACCAGGGTGCGGATGACGCCAAGATTGCGCAGGTTCAGCGTATTGCCGGAATTGTTGTTCTGGCCATTGTTCTGGCTGCGCGGACTGGCGCCGCCGATGAAGTCGGGCAGCTTGTTCAACGCGTCGGGAATGTCGGTGGGCGTGGTCGCCTGCAACTGGTCGGAGGTCACCACGGTCAGCGGCGTCGGCGACAAGGTGATGTCGGAAATGACGCGCGAACCGGTGACGGTCACCTGCTCCGGCGCGGCATTGTTGGCTTCCGACTGGGCGTGAGCCGCCGTGGCCAAAGCCAAGGCGCTGGCGGCGCACATAAGCGCCATCTTGCTGAACTTGCTGCTATTCATCTGGGCCCCCTGAAGGCATGTGCTTTTGATTGATTGGCAAAAAGCTATTGGAGATTGGCAGCGCTGCCAAGAGAAAATGAAAGCGCTACCATTTTCATACGCGCGCCGAAAAAATCGCCGGGATAAATGCCGGCATCTTTGTAACACATTGTTTTAAAAAAACTTTTCCCGAGCACTGCAGCGCGGCCGGCCAAACGGCTTTGCCAGTCTTCCGCCGAAGGTTGGTGAACGCGGGAATTTTGCAACACCCGCCCCTGCCCGGCAGGCGGCCTTCAACTCGTCGCGCCCACCACAAGCTCGAAACCGACATCGACGACGGCGGACGGCCCACCCGACAGAAGCAGATTGGCGCCGGCCTTGCCCATGGCGACACGCGGCGTGCGGATGGTCGACAGCGGTTGCGGCGTCAGCCGCGTGATCTCCAGCCCGTTATAACCGAACAGTGCCAGGTCCGAAGGAATGGCGATGTCGTGCTCCAGGCAGTGGAAGTATCCGCCCAGCGCCAGATCGTCATTCGAGAAATAGATCGCATCCAGATCGGCCTGCCGCTTGAGCAGCCGTGCCAGGCCGATGCGGCCGGCCTCGACCGAGGAGCCGCCCGTGGGATGAAATTCCTGATCCACAAAGGCCAGGCCGTTCTCGCGCATCACGGCACGGAATCCCTCCAACCTTTTGCCCGCGCGGATGTCGACGCGGGTGTCATGGCCGACATAGCCGATGCGCCGATAGTTGCGGGCCAGCAGATGCTCGGCGCTCTTGCGGCCCGCCATGCGCTGGGAGGAGCCGACGACGATATCGATGCCTTCGCCGTCGATATCCAGAAGCTCCACCACCCGGACGCCACAGCCCTTCAGCATCGCCCTGGCACGGTCGGTATGTTCCAGCCCTGCCACCAATATGCCGGCCGGACGCCAGCTGAGGATCGATTCGATGAGGAATTCCTCGCGCACCGGATCGTAATTCGATACGCCGATCACCGGCTGGAAGCCCGCATCCTCCAGCACCATATTCGCGCCAGAAAGAACTTCCGGCACCACCGTATTGCCGACCGAGGGGATGACGATCCCGATCAGCTTGGACGTCATCGAGGCCAGCGTGCCGGCGATCCGGTTGGGGACATAGTTGAGATCGGCCGCGGCCTTGAGAATCTTCTCCCGCGTCGCCGGGGAAACCGAACCATGATTGCGCAACACGCGCGACACGGTGCTTTCGCCGACCCGGGCCCGCCGCGCGACATCAGTGATGGTGACCTTGTGCCCGTCATGGACCGTCCCGGGTGGCGGCGCCATGTCCGGCACGGCATCCGCATCGGCGCGCGCTTTTCCCCCGGCGGTACGGCGTTGCGTCAAGACAATGTTTCTTTTTTTGCGCCCGGTCTTCTGCATCACGCCAGGCGGAGATTGTGTGTATACGGACGATGCTGGAGCATTGCCCCAAAATAGCAACAAAAGTTCCCAGCGCCAACGCGACCGGCGGGGCCCGCTCTCATAGAGCGCGGCACTCCGTTTTATTTATTTAACTCAACCGGTTGACCCCCAGGGACGTACATCTGCCCCACCGCTAGACGCGCCGGACGTGAAAAATCACGCCAGGCTCCTGCCTGACCTTGAGGATGAAATTGTCGGCCGCGCTGATGATCGTCACCTGATAGGTTTCGGCCGGCCTGTTCCATTTGGCGAAGACCAGATCGGATTCCTCCTGGCGATAGGTCTCGCCATTCTTCAACACGACCGTAAACCTTCCATCCCGTCCGAATTTATAGGATGTCATCGGCACATTGCTGGCGACAGGCTTGGACGAGCCCAGAATGTCGCCAAGAAAGCCCCGTGACTTTTCCGATGGCGCCGGTCTGACCGCATCGGAAGCTCCCAGATAGGCGGCGCCTGGCGGCGGCACCAGCCTGGTCTGCGCGGCAGGCGCCGGTGGAAGCCCCAGCATCGCGCGCATCGGCTGGGCGGAGCCGTAAAAACAATCCAGCCAGGTCCGGTTGTCGGCGATGCCTGCGCATCGTGCGGCGCCGGACATGACCTCGTCCCGCGTCGGTTCGGCAAGTGCGCCTTGGGTCAGAAGCACCAGCCCCATCAGAATGAATTTGCAGCGCATGACCGGACCCCCGACTGCCACGGCCCATTTGGTAGGCCATGTCGCACAGGCAGGCAACCAGCTTAATGTGCGGTGCTGGGCTTTACGCCGCGATCGACGAGCAGCTGCTTGTAGAAGACGCGGACTTCTTCCGGCCCCACCCGGTTGATGTAGTCGCCCGGGGCGATGTTGTGCTCGTCCTTGATGGCAAGCGGGGCGCCTTTGTCAGCCAGATAAGTGACGATGGCTTCGGTATCACCCGGCGGCGCCGTGCGATTGGCCAATGCCATATGCATGATGCTCTTGCCGCCCTGGGCCAGCGCATTGATATTGGGATCAAGCGTCAGCGCGAATTTCAGGGCCTCGAGATTGCCGCTGCCGGCCGCGGCCAATGCCAGGGTCAGGCCATCCTGCGCCTTGGCATCCGGCCTGGCGCCGGCCGCGAGCAGAGCCTTCATGCCATCGATGGAGCCGGCGCGCGCCGCGATCAGCAGCGGCGGCGTGGGCGATGGCGGCGGCGGCAGCAGATATTCCGCTGCTTCCAGCGCGCGCTTCTTGGGCGCCGCGCCACCACCGCCCGCGGCCGGTGCGGGCGCCGGCGGTTCGAGCTTGACGGGCGGCGGCGGCGGATCGGTCATCGCATTGGGATCGCCGCCCTTGGCGAGAACCAGCTTGATCAGATCGGCGTTGCCGCTGGCGGCCGCGATATGGATCATCTGCCGGCCTTGCGGATCACGCGCCTTCACGTCGGCGCCGCGCGAGACCAGGGTCTCGATGAACGGCACATCCTTTTCCAGAAGCGCGGCCGCCACGATCGAGGTGCCATCGGGCAAGACGGCCTTGGCGTCCGCGCCGGCGCTCAACAGCGCCACCGAGGCCTCCGGCACCTTGCTGCGCAGGGCAAAGAACAGCGGGGTAAAGCCTTTCTGCTCCACCGCATTCACATTGGCGCCATGGGCGACCAGGAAGGCGATATTATCGGCGCGGCCGCGGGCCGCGGCGCGCATCAGCGCGGTCTGGCCGCGGGCGTCGGCGGCATTGACGTCCGCGCCTTTCTGAACGAGCTGGCCCAGTTCTTCCGGTGTCATCGTTCCCGCGCACAATGACAAGGCGGTGATGCCATCGGGGCGCACCGCCTTCGCATCGGCGCCGGCCTTGAGCAGATCGCCGACAATCCGGGGATCGCCCAGCTCGCAGGCCGCCGTCAGCGGCGAAGCGCCATCGATATTGCTGTAGTTGGGCGACGCGCCTGCATCCAGCAGCATCCGGACCGATGCTTCATCCTGACGGTCAATGGCCCAGGACAAGGCCCGGGCATTGTCCGGCAACGGCGCGTTGACATCGACATGCGCGGCGATCAGCACTTGCACCCTTGCGTGGTCGCCATCCTTCACCGCATCCGTCAACTCCTGCGCGGACGGCGCGGCCAAAGCCACGCCGCCCAGCAGCAGCACGCCCCACGCGCTCAACGATGTCACGGACGTCCGCATACCGGTGATGGTTTCCTTTAGGCGGCGAAGGATGAGAGGCGGCCTGTGGAGTCGCCGATTTTGTCGGCATGGACGCCAAGGGTATCCATCATCGACAGCATCAGGTTGGTCATGGGGGTGTCCTTTTCCACCGTGACATGGCGGTCGCCCTTGATCAGGCCGGAGGCCACGATCACCGGCAAGGCGCGGTGGTCGTGACGG
>DASZVQ010000063.1:0-4638 GCA_035547275.1 Rhizomicrobium sp. | reverse complement strand
ACAATCTTCAGGACTTGAAGACCGGCCAGTTGGTGGGCGCCGCTCCCTGGCGCCAGCAGGTGGCATTGCTTGCCGGCGTCGCCGCCGCGACCGTCACGGTGCCCATCGTGCTCAATCTTCTGGCCGAGGCTTACGGCTTTTCGGGCGCGCCCAATCTGCACAGCATTGCATCCCAGCCGCTGGCGGCGCCACAAGCCAATCTGATGGCGGCCTTGGCGCAAGGCGTTATCGGCGGCAAGCTCAACTGGAGCATGATCGAAGTCGGCGCCGCCGTGGGCGCCGGCATCGTCCTGCTGGACGAGATCTTGCGCCTGGGCCGATGGCTGCGCCTTCCGCCCCTGGCGGTGGGGCTTGGCATCTATCTTCCCATGGAGGCCACGCTTCCCGTGGTGGTGGGAGCCATTATCGGCTGGCTCTATAACCGCAGCGCGCGCAGCGAGCGGGCCGAGCGTCTGGGCGTGCTGGTGGCGTCGGGCATGATCGTGGGCGAAAGCCTGTTCGGCGTGCTCAATGCCGGCCTGATCGTGGCCTTCAACAAGGATGCGCCCTTGGCGGTGGTCGGTCCCGCCTTTCCGGCGACCGCGGTGGCGGCTGCCGGCTTTGCCGGCCTGATCGCCCTTCTTTACGGCTGGCTTCTCAAACGCGCGAAGACCATATGACACAGGATCTTTTCGGCCACCCGCGCGGCCTCACCACCCTCTTCGGCACTGAAATGTGGGAGCGCTTCACCTATTACGGGATGCGCGCGCTCCTGATCTATTATCTGACCATGGAGGTGCTGCTGCCGGGACATGTCGAGCATGTCCTGTTCTATCCGCAGGTCAGGGCCTTCTATGAATGGATGAGCGGACCGCTCAATGCGCAGCAGCTGAGTTCGCTGATCTATGGCGCCTATACCGGCCTGGTCTATGCCACGCCCCTGTTGGGCGGCTGGATCGCGGACAATTATCTGGGGCAGCGCAAGACGGTGATCATCGGCATTCTGCTGATGGGCGCCGGCCAGTTCATGCTGACATCGGAAGCGCTGCTCTTTCCCGCCCTGCTCCTGATGATCTTCGGCACCGGCTTTTTCAAGACCAACACGACGGCGCAGGTCGGCATGCTCTATGCGTCCGGCGACAGCCGCCGCGATCGCGCCTATTCCGTTTTTTATGTGGGCACCAATCTGGGCGCCTTCCTGTCGCCGCTGATCGCGGGCACGCTGGGCGAGGCGTATGGCTGGCGCTATGGCTTCGCCATCGCCGGTCTGGGCATGGTGGCCGCCCTGATAAATTATCTCTACGGCTGGCGCAGTTTGCCCGCCGAGCATCGCACCGAGGCGCACAAGCAGGAGCGCAAACCCCTGACCCGCGCGGAGTGGAAATCGGTGGGCGCGCTGATCCTATTGGTGGTGCCGGTTACCCTGTGGTGGGCCTGTTATGAGCAGCAGGGAAATACCATCGCGCTGTGGTTCATGGACAATAGCGATCGCGCCATCATTCCCGGCGTGGTGAACTGGCAGATGCCCGCGACCTGGCTGCAATCCTTCAATCCCCTGATGATTTTCAGTTTCACGCCTTTCTTGATCGCGCTATGGGCGGCGCAGGCCAGGAAAGGCAGCGAACCCAATTCGATGACCAAGATGGTCTATGGCAGCTTTCTGCAGACCCTTTCCTGCCTGGTCCTGGCCTTTGCCGCCTGGTACACCGGGGGCGTGAAGGCGAGCTGGCTCTGGTCGCTCCTTTATTCCGCGCTGGTCACCTTGGGCGAGCTTTATCTTTCGCCCATCTCGCTCTCGCTCTATTCCAAGGTCGCTCCGCTCAAGATCGCCTCGCTGATGATGGCGGTGAATTTCCTGCCCAATTTCCTGGGCGGCGGCTTGCTGCAGGGCTATCTGGGGACCTATTGGACCGCGATGAGCAGGCCCGCTTTCTTTCTCATGATCGCCGGCATTTCCACCCTCGCGGGTTTCATGATCTGGGCGATGGAAAAGCCGCTCAGGCCCTTGCTGGAAGAAAAGCCATGAGCCAGGACAAGCCCGAAACGCGCCTGACATCCCAAGGCCGCATGAGCGCGGAACATTTCGGCGTGGTCAACACGCCGGTCTATCGCGCCTCGACCATTCTCTATCCCGACCTCAAGACATTGAAGGCTAATAGTCAGCCTTACACCTATGGCCGGCGCGGCACCCCCAGCACCAAGAGCTTCGAAGACGCGATCTCAAGTCTGGAAGGCGCGGCGAAAACCGTCAGCGTCACATCGGGCGTGCAGGCGATTTCACTGGCCATCCTGTCGGTTGCCGGTGCCGGCGATCACATTCTGGTGGTGGACAGCTGCTATGAGCCCACCCGCATCCTCTGCGACCGCACCCTCAAACGCTTCGGCATCGAGACCGGCTATTACGCGCCCGGCGACGACATCACCCGGCATCTGAGGCCCAACACCAGGGCGGTGTTCTGCGAAAGCCCCGGCTCGCTGACTTTCGAGATGCAGGACATTCCCGCCCTGGCCAGGGCCGCGCACGCCCATGGTGCTGCCGTACTGATGGACAATACCTGGGCCACGCCGCTGTTCTTCCAGCCGCTGGCCCATGGCGTGGATCTCTCCATCCAGGCCGCCACCAAATATATCGGCGGCCATGCCGATGTGATGCTGGGCTATGTCGCCGCCAATGAGCGCCATGCCGGACGGCTGCACCAGACCCATGGCGATCTGGGGCTTTATGCCAGCGGCGACGACTGTTTCCTGGGCCTTCGAGGCCTGCGCACCCTGGCGGTGCGGCTGAAGCAGCATCAGGAGACAGGCCTCGCCCTGGCCCGCTGGCTCAAGGCCCGGCCCGAGGTCGCCCGCATCCTGCACCCGGCACTGGAAGATGATCCCGGCCATGGCCTGTGGAAGCGGGATTTCTCCGGCGCCTGCGGCCTGTTCGGGCTGGTGCTGAAACCGGTTTCCGAGGCCGCCATCGCCGCCTTTATCGACGGGTTGCAGCATTTCGGCATCGGCTATTCCTGGGGCGGATTTGAAAGCCTGATCATTCCGGCGCATATCAGGCGCACAGTCAGGCCTTTCGCGGCGGAAGGGCCCGTGCTGCGCATCCATGCCGGGCTGGAAGATCCGGCCGACCTGATCGCCGATCTGGAACGGGGCTTCAAACGCCTGAAAGAACATATTTGATGGAAGTTTTGGCGTGACCGACCACCTCTCCCATGCCGCCTTTGTCTCGGCGGTCAAATTCAACCAGGACGGCCTGGTGCCGGCCATCGCCCAGTCCAAGGAGACCGGCGAGGTCCTGATGATGGCCTGGATGACCAGGGGCACTCTGGAGGAGACCCTGGCCACAGGCCAGGTCACCTACTGGTCGCGCTCGCGCGGCAAGCCGTGGCGCAAGGGCGAAACCAGCGGCCATCACCAGCGCCTGATCGAGGCTTTCGTGGACTGCGACGGCGACACCCTGCTGCTCAAGGTGGATCAGATGGGGCCCGCCTGCCACACCGGCGCGCCGACCTGCTTTTTCCGCTCCCTGGGTTGATCCGAAACCGTTCATGGCGGGTTATAGTGACTCGCCATGTCGGAACTGAACGTCACTCCCGCCCGCCCCGTCGCGGCCAAGCCTGACAGCCTGACCCCCAAATTCATGGCGGCGGTGATCGCGGGCGTCGCCGTGTCGGGCATCTATTTCGGCCGCCCGGTACTGATGCCCCTGGCGCTGGCGGTACTGACCTCGTTTGCGCTGGCGCCGCTTGTGGCGCTGCTCAAAAGGCTGAAACTGGGCAATGTCGGCTCGGTGATCGTCAGTCTGGCGCTGGCCGTGGTGATCGTGTCGTCGCTGGGCCTGTTCATGGGCTCGCAGGTCGCCAAGCTGGCGGCCGACCTGCCGCATTATCAGACAAACCTGGCGATGAAGATTCATTCGGTGGTGGGCAGCGCCACGCACAACGACACCATCAGCCGGTTGAACAAGACGATCAACAATCTGGCCGAACAGATCACCGGCGGCGTCAAAAACGATGAAGATGACGGTCAGACCAATACGGTCAAGCCGATCCCGGTGGTGGTGACGCGAACCTCTCTCGCCCCCTGGGCGATGGCGCAGACGGTGCTGGGCCCGCTGCTGGAGCCGCTGGGGCTGGTGGCGCTGGTCTTTGTCTTCATGGGCTTCATCCTGCTGCAGAAGGACGACCTGCGCGACCGTTTCGTGCGGCTGGCGGGATCGCGCGACATGCAGCGCACCACGGTGGCGCTGGACGAAGCCGCCAACCGGCTGTCGCGCTATCTCTTTCTGCAGACCTGCATCAATACCTGCTTCGGATTGATGGTGGGGATCGGCCTTTGGCTGATCGGCATTCCCAATGCCGGCCTGTGGGCGCTGATGTCCATGCTGCTGCGCTTTGTGCCCTATGTCGGCGTGCCGCTGGCTTTCCTGTTTCCCTTCACCCTGGCGCTGGCGGTCGATCCCGGCTGGGCCAAGATGGTGTGGGTGGTGGCGCTTTATGGCGCCATCGAACCGGTGATCGGCCAGGTGATCGAGCCCACCCTGTACGGCCGCAGCATGGGCCTGTCGGCGGTGGCCGTGGTGGTGGCCGCGGTGTTCTGGACCTGGCTGTGGGGACCGGTCGGCCTTCTGCTCTCGACGCCGCTGACCATGTGTTTTGTGGTCTT
>DASZVQ010000062.1:0-13097 GCA_035547275.1 Rhizomicrobium sp. | reverse complement strand
GACCGGCTCTATGAATTGACGAAGGGACGTGAGGTCTATGTCACCACCGAAGTCGGCCAGCACCAGATGTGGGCCGCCCAGCGCTTCAAGTTCGAGGAACCCAACCGCTGGATGACATCCGGCGGCCTCGGCACCATGGGCTATGGCCTGCCGGCGGCGGTGGGCGTGCAGATGGCGCATCCCGACGCGCTGGTCATCGACATTGCCGGCGAGGCGAGCGTGCAGATGACCATGCAGGAGATGTCGACGGCCATCCAGTACGGCCTGCCGATCAAGATCTTCATCCTCAACAATGAATATATGGGCATGGTGCGTCAGTGGCAGGAGCTCCTGCATGGCGGCCGCTATTCCCATTCCTATTCCGAGGCGCTGCCCGACTTCGTGAAGATGGCGGAAGCGTTCGGTTGCGTGGGCCTGCGCGCCACCAAGCCGTCGGAGCTGGACGACAAGATCCGGGAAATGCTGGCGGTCAAGAAGCCCGTCCTGTTCGACGTGCGCGTCGATCCGGCCGAGAACTGCTATCCCATGATCCCGTCGGGCGCGGCGCATAACGAGATGCTGCTGTCGCCGGATGACGGGGGAGAAATCAGCGACGCCGGAAAGATGCTGGTCTGACGTCGATGCACGACACCAAGATCAAGCTGTCCGACGAGATCGAACGCCACACCCTGACGGTGCTGGTGGACAATGAAGCCGGCGTGCTGGCGCGGGTGGTGGGGCTGTTCTCCGGCCGCGGCTACAATATCGAAAGCCTGACCGTGGCCGAGGTCGATCCGGTGACGCGCACCAGCCGCATCACTATCGTAACCAGTGGCACGCCCGCGGTCATCGAGCAGATCGAGACCCAGCTGCGCCGCCTGGTGCCCACCCACAAGGTCACCAACTGGACCGATACCAGGAATGGCCAGAAGGCTGGCATCGAGCGCGAGATGGCGCTGATCAAGGTGGCCGGCACCGGCGACCGGCGGGTGGAGGCGCTGCGCATGGCCGACGCCTTCCGCGCCCGTCCGGTGGACACCACACAAACAAGTTTCGTGTTCGAGATCACCGGGGCTCCGTCCAAGATCGACAGTTTCATCGATCTGATGCGGCCCCTGGGGCTGGTCGAAGTGTCCCGCACCGGGGTCGCCGCCATCAGCCGCGGCCCGGAAGCGATGTAGGACAAACCGCCCATGTCATGGCCGGGCTTGACCCGGCCATCCATGGCAAGGATTCATTCGCCACGCTGACGCGCGGCGGCTGGATGGCCGGCTCGGAGGCCGGCCATGACACGGATAACAGGAGTAGAAAATGCGCGTTTATTACGATCGGGATGCCGATCTCAATCTGATCAAGAACAAGAAGGTCGCCGTCATCGGCTTCGGCAGCCAGGGTCATGCCCATGCCCAGAACATGCGCGATTCAGGCGTCAAGGACATCGTGATCGCGGTGCGCCCCGGCGCCAGCGCCAAGAAGGCGGAAGCCGCCGGCTTCAAGGTGATGAGCGTCGCCGACGCCGCCAAATGGGCCGATGTGATGATGATGGCCACGCCGGACGAGCTGCAGGCCGACATCTGGAAGACCGACCTGAAGGACAATATGAAACAGGGCGCCGCCCTGCTGTTCGCCCACGGCTTCAACGTCCATTTCAAGCTGATCGAGCCGCGCCCCGACCTGGACGTGCTGATGGTCGCCCCCAAGGGCCCCGGCCATACCGTGCGCGGCGAATATCTCAAGGGCGGCGGCGTGCCCAGCCTGATCGCGGTGCATCAGGATGCCAGCGGCAACGCCCATGACCTGGGCCTGTCCTATGCATCCGCCATTGGCGGCGGCCGCGCCGGCATCATCGAGACCAACTTCAAGGAGGAATGCGAGACCGATCTGTTCGGCGAGCAGGTCGTACTGTGCGGCGGTCTGGTCGAGCTGATCCGGGGCGGTTTTGAAACCCTGGTCGAGGCCGGTTATGCGCCGGAAATGGCCTATTTCGAATGCCTGCACGAAGTGAAGCTGATCGTCGATCTGATCTATGAAGGCGGCATCGCCAACATGAACTATTCCATCTCCAACACCGCGGAGTATGGCGAGTATGTCACCGGCCCGCGCATCATCACCGCCGAGACCAAGGCCGAGATGAAAAAGGTCCTGGCCGACATCCAGCAGGGCAAGTTCGCCCGCGACTGGGTGCTGGAGAACAAGGCCGGCCAGTCCAGCTTCAAGGCCACCCGCGCCATCGGCGACGCCCATCCGATCGAGGAAGTGGGCGCCAAGCTGCGTGCCATGATGCCCTGGATTGCGAAGAACAAGCTGGTGGACACCGCCAAGAACTGATTTTCTTTTCCCGCCGGGAAATGGAGATAGGGCAAGGCCCGGCGCGTTGCGTCGGGCCTTGTCGCATTTTGGAGAGAATGACATGACTTCACGCCCGCCGATCCCGAAGCCGCCCTATACCGGGGGTTGCCTCTGTGGCGCGGTGACCTGGCAGCTGAACGAACGGCCGCTGGCGATCAACGCCTGTCATTGCATTGACTGCAAGAAAACCACCGGTGCCACCAATGTGATCATGTTGATCGCCCGCAAAGAGGCGTTTGTCGTCACCGGCGAAATGCAGAGCTATCGCAAGCGCGCTGATTCTGGTCGCGAACTGGATATCTATCGCTGCGTCCATTGCGGTACGCGCATATTCCATCACAACCTGGCGTCCAACGCGCTGGTGTTCGTCACCGCCGGCACCCTGGATGATTCCAGCTGGGCGGTGCCCAGTTCCCATATCTGGGTCGAGAAGGTTTCGCCTGGCGTGGTGATGCAGGACGACGCGATCAAGCTGGAGGGCCAGCCGGCGGATCGCAAGATTCTGATGGACGCCTTCACCGCCATCTATGGAGACGGCGCGTGAAACCCGGCACGCCGCTATCCCCGGCCGCCAGCAGGCATGGAGAGGTTTGTGAGGCGCCGCGGGGATGTGGCGCTGCCGCGCACCGCAACCACGGATGAAGCCCGTGCCCGCGTCAAGCGCGGGGTGGGTGAAACCACTTATTTACCCGTCATATTAACTTCACATATTTCGCCAGCCCGTCAGGCAGTGGATTAACCGTCTGCATACGCGCGGCCCCTAGTTTTCGCGCACATGCATTCGGGGTCGTTCATCATGACGGGGCTGGGCGAGGATCTTACGGCGGGCGCACTGGCGGCCCGCACGCCGCCATTGAATGAGAACACCAGTTGCGGCGAGGTGTTCGACTGGTTTATCGCCCATCCGGCCGTGCCGGCCGCCGCCATTCTCGACAGCCGAAGCGGCCGGGTGCTGGGCCTGATCAACCGTTTCATTTTCTTCGCCAAATACGCCAAGCAATATGTCCCGGAGCTGTTCAGCCGCAAATCCATTCTCAAGCTTGCCAATCAGGCGCCGCTGATCGTCGATGCCGATGTGCGGCTGGCAGATCTGGGCGCCACTCTGCTGGTGGAAAATCCCGATGCGCTGATCGAATGTTTTGTGGTGACGCGCCGCGGCCGCTATCTGGGCGTTGGTACCGGCGAGGCGCTGCTCACCGGCAAGGTCCGGCTGCTGCAGGCCCGTGAAGAGGAATTGTCGCGCGCGCTGAAGGCGGAAACCCGCGCCAATGCTGCCAAGAGCGATTTTCTGGCGCTGATGAGCCATGAATTGCGCACGCCGCTGAACGCCATCATCGGCTTTTCCGAGGTTCTGGGCACCGAGATGATGGGGCCGCTGGGCCATCCGCGCTACCGCGAATATGCCAATGACGTGCATGGCGCGGGCAAGCATTTGCTGGCGCTGATCAACGATATTCTGGACCTGTCCAAGGCGGCCGCCGGCAAGTTCGAACTGTCCTGCGAGGAAATCGCGCCGTCCGACATCGTCAGCGAATGTTTGCGGCTGACCCGGGGCAAGGCGCATGAGGGCGGACTGCGGCTGACATCCGACATGGCGCCCGGCCTGCCCAACCTGTTTGTGGACAGGCTGCGTTTCAAGCAGTCGCTGCTCAATCTTTGTTCCAACGCCATCAAATTCACCCCGCCGGGTGGTAGCGTGCATGTCGGCGCGCATCAGGCCGGCGATGACAGCTTCGTGCTGACGGTGCGTGACACCGGCATCGGCATGTCGCCAGAACAGATTCCGGTGGCGCTGGAGCCGTTCCGCCAGGTGGCCTCGCCTTTCGCCCGCAATGCCGAAGGCACCGGCCTGGGGCTTGCCCTGGTCAAGTCGCTGATCGAATGCCATGGCGGGCGGCTGGAAATCGAAAGCGCCCTGCATAAGGGCACCACCGTGCGGCTGGTGCTGCCGCCGGACCGCACGGTGGGACGGCGTACCGCGCTGTCGGCTTAAGTCGGATTCTCCAGGCTAAACAGAGCCGCATCATCATCATAAGAGAATAGCTCTCCGAAGCGGGCCCAACTCACCACCGTCTTCAGCGTCT
The DNA here is from genome assembly GCA_035547275.1 of Rhizomicrobium sp. Lineage (GTDB taxonomy): Bacteria > Pseudomonadota > Alphaproteobacteria > Micropepsales > Micropepsaceae > Rhizomicrobium. The sequence goes on along the minus strand of DASZVQ010000062.1, from coordinate 8,685 downwards.
CCTCCGCTGCATCTTCGGCCATATGGTCCTCCAGCTCGTCCAGGAAGCGGGTCTTGGGGGCGCTGTGGCTGGCGCGCTCGTCCAGAACCTTCTTGATATGGGCGGCCAGCGGCACATTGTTCATGATGGCGCGGGAGAAGATTTCCTTGCGCTCGTTCAGTTCGCCGTCGGCAAAACGCTTGCCCATATGGGTAAGCTTGATGTCGCCGCCTTCCACATCGGCCAGGCGCAGCAGCTGCATGGCTTCGGCCACCGGAAACAATTCGTCGACCTCCAGTTCCTGCTCATAGGCCACGTCGGGCAGGTCAGCCTTGCCTTCATAGGGAGGCGCGGCCAGCGCCTCGATCAAGCCCGAGATCTGGTTGGGCGAGACGTGATGCAGCGGCATTTCGATCGTGGCGCCTTGGGTCTGCTGCTGGCGCATGCGCTCCACCCGGCGCGCGGTCATTTCGACATAGATGCGGTCGACATAATCCTCGAACTGGGTGGAGGTGCGCTCGCGCGGCTGGGGCAGGTCGATTTTGATCTCCGATGCCACGCGGCCGGGATTGGACGAGAACAAAAGAACGCGGTCGCACATCAGCACCGCTTCCTCGATATTGTGCGTGACCAGGATGATGCCCTTGATCGGCAACTTGCCATTGCCCCACAGCTCCACCAGGTCGGTGCGCAGGTTCTCCGCCGTCAGCACATCCAGCGCGCTGAAGGGCTCGTCCATCAGAAGGATGTTGGGATGCACCACCACGGCGCGGGCAAAACCCACGCGCTGGCGCATGCCGCCCGACAGTTCGCGCGGATAGGCGCTTTCATAGCCGTCCAGGCCGATCAGGTCGATCGCGGCCAGCGCCCGCTCGCGCATCTCGCGCGCCGGCAGGTTCAGGGCCTCCAGGCCCAGCTGCACATTCTCCAAGACCGTCAGCCAGGGAAACAGCGCAAAGCTCTGAAACACCATGGAGACGCCCTGCACCGGGCCCTGGATGGGCGAGCCCATATAGGACAGCGACCCGCCCTGCGGCTGCGACAGGCCGGCGATCAGGCGCAAAAGGGTGGACTTGCCGGAACCGGAACGGCCCAGAAGACCGACGATCTCGCCCTCCTTCAAGGTGAGATTGACGTCATCCAGGACCAGCAATTCCTCGCCGCCGCCGCGCGGAAAAGTGCGGCGCACATGTTCGACATTCAGGAGGTTCGCGTGTGTCATAGCCGGCCTCACGTTAGACGGAATTTGCGTTCGGCGTACCAATAGAGCGGCCGCCAGAGAAGTCGGTTCACCACAACCACAAAGAAGCTCATCAGGACCGTGCCCAGCACCACATGCTGGAAATCGCCAGCCGTCGTTGCGTCAGAGATATAGGCGCCCAGGCCATGGGCATGCAGGGTGTGATCGCCCCAGCTGGCGACTTCCGCCACGATGGAGGCATTCCAGGCGCCGCCCGAGGCGGTGATGGCGCCGGTGACATAGAAGGGAAACACCGCGGGCAGCGCGACTTTCCTCCACCACAGCCAGCCGCGGACGTTGAAATTCTCCGCCGCATCGCGCAGCTCCTGCGGCATGGTGCTGGCGCCGGCGATGACATTGAACAGGATGTACCACTGGGTACCCAGCACGATCAGCGGCGACAGCCAGATGTCGGGATTGGCGTTCCAGAACACGATCAGCGATACCACCAGCGGAAACAGCAGATTGCTGGGAAAGGCGGCCAGGAACTGCGCCACCGGCTGCACGATGGCGGTAAGCCTGGGGCGCAAGCCCACATAGATGCCGATGGGCGTCCAGATGATGCTGGCGAGCGCGATCAGCACAATCACCCGTGCCAGGGTGATAAAGCCAAGCCCGAAGGCGGTGGCCGCGTCGCTCCAGGTGAGATTGGCGTGGCTGAAGAAAACATAGAAGCGCCAGATGGCCAGCGCGCCCAAAAGCGTCAGCAGCGCGTACCAGATGACGTCCGCGACCCGGTTGCCGACTTCCGGCACCGCGGCCCGGATGCCGAAGCTGGGGGGATGCCAATAATAGGACCAGCGCATCATCTGTTCGAAGGGTGCCGTCATCAGGTCGAGCAGACGGGAGCGGCGATAGATGGTCAGCGCCCAGGACTGGGGCGCTTCCTCCGAGGGTTCGCTGGAGATGCGGAAGCGGTCGGCCCAGGCCACCAGCGGGCGGAACATCAGCTGGTCATAGATCAAGATCACCACCAGCATCGCCAGGATGGCATAGAAGATGGCGGGCAGGTTCTTCTGGGCGATGGCGACGGCAATCCAGGAGCCAATGCCAGGCAGGGCAATGTTGGTCTTGCCGACACTTATCGCCTCGGACAGGGTGACGAAGAACCAGCCGCCTGACATGCTCATCATCATGTTCCAGATCAGCGACGGCATGGCGAAGGGGGCCTCGATCCGCCAGAAGCGGGCCCAGCCATTAAGGCCGAACATGCGGCCGGCTTCCTCCAGCTCCGGGGGCACGGTGCGCAGCGACTGATAGAAGCTGAAGGCCATGTTCCAGGCCTGGCCGGTGAAGATGGTGAAAACGCAGGCCAGTTCGGCGCCAAAGACACGTCCCGGCGAGAGGGACAGGAACCAGACGATCGTGACCGACAGGAAGGACAGGATCGGGATGGACTGCAGGATGTCGAGCAGCGGCACCAGCAAGGTGCCCGCCCGCGGGTTCTTCGCCGCCCAGGTGGCATAGGTGAAGGTGAAGGCCAGCGAAACCCCCAGCGCAATCAGCATGCGCAAGGACGTGCGCAGGGCATAGCCGGGCAGGTCGGCGGGATCGAGTTTCAGGTAATTGCCGCTGATGGAACTGAGCGGATGCACGAGAAAGCGGCTGACATCGGCGAAAGCGACCAGGAAACCCAGCACCAGAATGGCGGCCAAAAGGTCCCATTTGCTGGGGAGCAGGCGGCGAGCCTCGATCGAGACGGGCGGCAGGATTTTCATGGCCGGTTTGCCTCGAGGGCGGGGAAAGCGGAGGTGGTTGTCTGCTCGCCCGGATAGGCGGGTTTGTGGAAACTGGCAACCACTTTGAGGCGGTCAGGGAATCTACTTACGAGGCGGCCGGTCATGATGCCAATTGAGCGGGATTTGACGGCGGTCCTGTGACGGTTCCTTTCCGGATCGACCCGTTGTTTACAGTGTAAATATTGGTCGGTGGATGAGCAGCAACTTTTGCGCGCCAACCGCACTGTGGCTATTGCGCCACCGCACAAAATCAGCGTAAAACCGCGCAATCGCGGGGAAAAACGGTGGATTATCCGCTGGTTAGCCGCCGCGTGACGCATCGTATTTTCACGGGCGGAACGGCGATCAGGTCAATGACGCAAGGCGTGACGGTCAGGAAGGCGAAGGGTGGAATTTCCGCTCCCGTTTTCGCGCGCGCCCGCACTCAGCCCCGTCCTTCCCTCGGTTCTTCGCACGCGCTTCTTCTTCTTAGCTGCCCCTAGGCATCGCGTCAGACGCGCGAATGGTTCACGCGTCCGGTGTTTAGGGGATCAACGCAAAAGAGGAATCGAAGCCGCACATTGCGGCGAACAGAAGGACTACTGTCATGACCAGCAAGATTGCAGACACGACGCCGATTCAGATCTTCGACACCACCTTGCGCGATGGCGAACAGTCGCCGGGCGCCGCGATGACGCATGAGGAAAAACTCCAGATCGCGGAATTGCTGGATGAAATGGGCGTCGATGTCATCGAGGCCGGTTTTCCGATCTCGTCGCAGGGCGACTTCCGCGCCGTGCAGGAGATCAGCAGGATCGTCAAGCGCGCCAGCGTCTGCGGCCTGTCGCGCGCCGGCTTCAAGGATATCGACCGGGCCGGCGAGGCGCTGAAGGGCGCCCACCGTCCACGCATCCACACCTTCATTTCCACCAGCCCCGTGCACATGAAGCACAAGCTGAATATGGGCGAAAATGCGGTGCTGGAAGCGGTCGGCGCCTCGGTCACAAGGGCGCGCAATTTCACCAGCGAAGTGGAATGGTCGGCGGAAGACGCCACCCGCACGGTGCCGGATTTCCTGTGCCGGTGTGTGGAAGTCGCCATTCATTCCGGCGCCACCGTGATCAATGTTCCCGATACGGTGGGCTATTCCACGCCGCAGGAATTCTTCGACATCATCACCATGCTGAGGAATCGCGTTCCCAATGCCGACAAGGTGATCTTCTCCACCCATTGCCACAACGATCTGGGCCTGGCGGTGGCAAACTCGCTGGCCGGCGTGCTGGCGGGCGCGCGCCAGGTGGAATGCACCATCAACGGCATCGGCGAGCGCGCCGGCAACGCCGCGCTGGAAGAGATCGTGATGGCGCTGAAGGTCAGGAAGGACATCATGCCCTTCTCCACCAACATCAACACCACCATGCTGAACCGCGCCTCCAAGCTGGTATCCAACGTCACCGGCTTTCCGGTCCAATACAACAAGGCCATCGTCGGCAAGAACGCCTTCAGCCATGAATCGGGCATCCACCAGGACGGCATGCTCAAGAATGTCGAAACCTACGAGATCATGCGGCCCGAGGATGTGGGGGTGAACTCCACCTCCCTGATGCTGGGCAAACTGTCGGGCCGCCATGCCTTCCGCGACAAGCTGGACAGCATGGGCTATTCGCTGGAGACCGAAGCCTTTGAAGATGCCTTCCGCCGCTTCAAGGATCTGGCCGACAAGAAGAAGCATGTCTTCGACGAGGACATCGCGGCGCTGGTCGATGACGAGATCATGCGGGGCCAGGATGTTCTCTCGATCAAGGCATTGCGGGTGGAATCGGGCACCGGCATCATTCCGGTGGCGTCGCTGACCATGGATGTCGGTGGCGCGGTCAAGAGCGTCACCACCTCGGGCGACGGTCCGGTGGACGCCATCTTCCTGGCGATCCGCGAAGCCTATCCCCACGCCGCGACCCTGCAGCTGTTCCAGATCAGCGCCGTGACCGAGGGCACAGACGCCCAGGCCCAGGTCAGCGTGCGGCTGGAGGAAGACGGCCGCACCGTCACCGGCAAGGCCTCGGACACCGACACCATGGTGGCGGCCGCCTATGCCTATGTGAACGCGCTGAACAAGCTGTTGGTAAAGCGTCAGAAACACGTGCCGGAGCCGCTCTCTGTCGCGACATGAAAGCCCGCTCCCCCGGGAAAGGCGCGCCCTGGGGCGGTTTTTAAGGAATGGCGCTTATGATTTTGGTTTGGCTTTCCAGGTTAGGGACACAGGTTCAGCATGTTCGGCAGTCTTCTTGGCGCGCTTTCCAGCGACATGGCCATCGATCTTGGGACGGCGAATACGCTGGTCTATGTCAAGGGACGCGGCATCGTGCTCAACGAGCCTAGCGTGGTGGCCACCATCACCACCCGCGGCGGCAAGAAGTCCGTCCGCGCCGTGGGCAATGACGCCAAGATGATGTTGGGGCGCACCCCCGGCAATATCGAGGCCATCCGCCCCATGCGCGACGGCGTGATTGCCGATTTCGAGGTGGCCGAAGAGATGATCAAGCACTTCATCCGCAAGGTGCATAACCGCCGCTCCTTCGCCAATCCCATGATCATCGTCTGCGTCCCTTCCGGTTCCACCGCGGTCGAGCGCCGCGCCATTCAGGAATCGGCGCTGTCGGCCGGCGCCCGCCGGGTTTTCCTGATCGAGGAACCCATGGCGGCGGCGATCGGCGCCGGCCTGCCGGTTTCCGAGCCCACCGGCTCGATGGTGGTCGATATCGGCGGCGGTACCACCGAAGTGGCCGTGCTATCGCTTGGCGGCATCGTCTATTCGCGCAGCGTGCGCGTGGGGGGCGACAAGATGGATGAAGCCATCATCGCCTATATCCGCCGCCATCAGAATCTTCTGATCGGCGAGGCCTCCAGCGAGCGCATCAAGAAGGAAATCGGTTCCGCCGCCCTGCCGATGGACGGCAATGGCGTGACCATGGAGATCAAGGGGCGCGACCTGCTCAACGGCGTGCCGAAGGAAATCACCATCACCCAGCGTCATATCGCCGAGGCCCTGGCCGAGCCGGTGGGCGCCATCGTCGAGGCGGTGAAGGTGGCGCTGGAAGCCACGCCGCCGGAACTGGCGGCCGACATTGTCGACAAGGGCATTGTCCTGACCGGCGGCGGCTCGCTTTTGGCCAACCTCGATCAGGTCCTGCGCGACGAAACCGGCCTGCCGGTGTCCATCGCCGATGATCCGCTCTCCTGTGTCGCGTTGGGCACCGGCCGGGTCCTGGAAAACACCAAGGGCATGCGTCACGTCCTGTCCACGGCTTTTTGATACACGCGGTTAAGGGCCGCGTCCGAAGATGGCAAACGCCTGGAAGATCGCCCGCAAAGGCAATGCTCAGCTTCCGCTGGTCATCGTCATTGCGCTCGCGATCGTCCTGGTGCTTTTGGGCAAGGCCCAGTCCGGCCTGTTCGACAGGGCCCGTGCTCATGTCACCGATCTGATGGCGCCGGTGCTTGAAAAGGTCCGCGCGCCCGTGGCCGGTTTCGATCGCTGGATGGGGTCCATTACCGAAATCTTTTCCGTCTATGAGCAGAATCTGAAGCTCAAGGAGGAAAATGCCCGCCTGCGCCAATGGCGCAATGTGGCCATCGTGCTGCAGGGCCGGGTGGGGCGCTATCAGCAGCTTCTGCATGCGGTTCCCGATCCCAAGATGGATGCGGTGCTGGCGCGGGTGATCGGCCGCGCCAACCGGCCTTTCCTGCAGACCATGATCCTGGATGCCGGCCGCGACGCCCATGCCCTGCCGGGCCAGGCGGTGATGGACCCGCGCGGCATGATCGGGCGCATCTATCTGACCGGCAGCCGCACCAGCTGGGTGATCCTGCTGACCGACCTGAACAGCCGCATTCCCGTCACCATCGCGCCGGGCAACATCCAGGCGATCATGGCCGGCGACAACAGCCCCATGCCCACCCTTGAAATGGTCTCCCATACCGTCACCCTGCATCCGGGCGACCAGGTGACCAGTTCCGGCGATGGCGGGCTTCTGCCGGCGGGACTTCCCATCGGCACCGTCGTTGCCAACGGGCAGGGGGGCTTTCGGGTGGCGCTCCTGGCCGACGCCGCCGCCAGCCAGGATGTCGAGGTCCTGAATTTCTCCAAGCCGCCGGAAAGCCTGCCCGCCAAGGCCCAACTGCCGGCCGAAGCCGCCGGCCTCAAACCCGAAGCGCCCCCGCCGCCGCCTGCCGCTGTTATCGCCGCACCGCCGCCAGCGGCGCCGGCCAAGCCCAAGCCGGGCGCGGGCACGTCCCAGCCGGACACCGCTACGGCCACCGCGCCGGGCAATACCGAAGGCGTGGACCGGTAGCATGGCCACCCTGGAACGCACCGGTACGCTCCCCCGCCTCCGCTTCCTGGTCGTGCTGACGCCACTTGTGTGCGGGCTGGTCTGCAGCTTCCTGACCAACATTCCCGTCTCGGTGCTGGGCGGACTGGTGCCGCCCCCCATCCTGGCGCTGGTGCCGGTCTATTTCTGGTGCCTGGTGCGCCCTGATCTGATGACCCCGGCGGCGGCGCTGGGCATCGGTTTTGCCGAAGACGTGCTGTCGGGCGGCCCACCGGGCGTGTGGACACTGTCTTTCGTGCTTACCTATGCTCTGGTGGCGCGTTATCGCGACAGCTTCGCGGGTCTTTCCGGCTTTGCGGCAGTGGTGGGTTTTTCCGCCGCCGCGGCCTTTGTCTGTGCCATGGCCTATTTCATTGTCGCAGCGCTGGCCTTCATCACCCCGGGCGCGCATTTGCCGCCCATCGGTTCCTCGGTCAGCGAACTGGCCATGACCGTGCTGTTCTATGCTCCCACCGTCTTGGTGGTGAGTTGGCTGCATCATAGACTGGTCGGCGCATCGCGAGGCGACGTCTGATGCCGCTGTTCGATAAAAAGGACAAAAGCCGTTACGCCACCTTCACCCGCCGCTCGCTGGGTCTGGGCGGCGGCATGGCGGCCGTGTTCGCGGTACTGGCGGGGCGCCTCTATCAGCTGCAGATCCGTGATGGCGATCAGTACCGGGTCGAGGCCGAGGACAATCGCGTCTCCGAACGCCTGATCGCGCCGCCGCGCGGGCGCATCATCGATCGCTTCGGGGTGGAACTGGCCAACAACCGGCGCAACTATCGCCTGCTGATCGTCTCCGAACAGGCAACGCAGGGCGTTTCCGAAGCGCTGGATGCCATTGGCAAGGTAATCTTGCTGAGCGACCAGCAGAAGAGGAAAATTCTGCACGACATCGCCATGAACAAGAAGTTCGTGCCGGTGCCGGTGGCCGAGAACCTGACCTGGGAGGAATTCTCCCGCGTCAATCTGCATCTGCCCTATCTGCCCGGCGTGCAGCCCGATGTCGGCGAGACCCGCGACTATCCTTTCGGCCCCGAAATGGTGCATGTGCTGGGCTATGTCGCCTCGGTGTCGCCGCAGGACATGCAGCATGACGACGATCCGCTGATGAGCCTGCCGGGCATGCGCATCGGCAAGCGCGGCATCGAGAAGGCCTTCGACAGGGAAGTGCGCGGCAAGGCCGGCTACAGCAAGGTCGAGGTCAATGCCTATGGCCGCGTCATCCGCGAGCTGGGCAAGGATCCGGGCGAGCCGGGCGAGGATGTCTGGCTTACCCTGGACCAGCAGGTGCAGAGCCTGGCGGCCCAGAAGCTGGAGGGCCAGAGCGCCGCCATGGTGGTGATGGACGTCAATACCGGCGATGTCGTGGCGA
>DASZVQ010000061.1:0-32880 GCA_035547275.1 Rhizomicrobium sp. | reverse complement strand
GGGGGCGAAACAGGATCGACGGACGTGTAAAGACTGTTCTTTCGCCCGGTATTGTTCCGCCGTTATCGGGCTAATCGTACAAGTGCCAACGATAATGAAATGGTGCTCGCTGCCTAATTAATTAGGTAAGCGCGGTTTCGGAAGGTGCACCGAGCAACAGAAGCACCTTCCACTTCCTTATTGTGTGATACGGATCGCGATGTCGCCCTTCTTGGTGACAACGGCGACTTCCGTGTTCGCGCCACGGCGACGCAGGCGCAGGCTTACCCGCGCGCCCGCCAGCTCCAGATCATTGATGGCGAGTTCTTCCAGGAATTTGGGCAATTGGGGATTGTGGAAGCAGATCTCGCGCTTGGCGTGGTGGATATCCAGTCCCAGACAGGCCTGCAGCAACGCGAATGGCACCACACTGGCCCAGGCCTGGGGCGCGCAGGCCACCGGATAAAGCGTGGGTGCGGTGCCGCGCCGACGGGGAAAGCCGCAGAACAATTCGGGAAATCGCATCATCTCCATATGCGCCGCCGCCTCGAACAGGCCTTCGAAGATCGCCGAGGCCGCCCGCTTCAGGCCATAACGCGCCAGCCCCATGGCGATGATGGCATTGTCGTGCGGCCACACCGAGCCATTGTGATAGGACATGGGATTGAAGCGCGGTGCGTCGGCGGCAAGCGTGCGCACGCCGAAGCCTGAGAACATTTCCGGCGTCATCAGATTGTGGGCCACGGCCTGGGCGCGTTCCGGCGCGGCGATGCCGCTGATCAGCACCTGGCCGGCATTGGAGCTTCTGACTTTGCAGGGCTTCTTGTCGCCATCCAGCGCCAGGGCATAGGTGCCCAGTTCCTCAATCCAGAAATCCGCCTCGAATTTGAGACGCAGCTTTTCCGCGGCCGCGGCAAGACCCGCCGCGGCGAGATGTTCGCCCAGCACCGCCGCCATCTGGGCGGCGCCGCGCTTGGCGGCATAGACATAGGCCTGCACCTCGCAAAGCGCGATCGGGCCGGCCGCCAGGTTGCCATCGGCATGCATGATGGAATCGGAAGAATCCTTCCAGCCCTGGTTGGTCAAGCCGTTGTCGCTGACCCGGTAATATTCGACAAAACCGTCGCCATCGCGGTCTCCGTAGGCATCGATCCAGTCCAGCGCCGCCCGGATATTGGGCCATAGGACACGGATGGTTTCCTCATCGCCAGTGCGCTCGAAATAACGCGCCGCCAGAAGCACGAACAGCGGTGTGGAATCGACGCTGCCATAGTATTGGCCGAAAGGCACCTCGCCCAGCCGCGCCATCTCGCAGGCACGCGTCTCATGCAGGATCTTGCCCGGCTCGGCATCGACGCGTTCGTCCAGCTTGACTGCCTGATGCGCCGCCAGATAGTGCAACACGCCCCGCGCCAGCGAGGGATCGAGCCACAGCATTTCCAGCGCCGTGATTAGTCCGTCGCGGCCAAACGGGGTGGAGAACCAGGGCGTGCCGGCATAGGGATACGGCCCTTGCGGCGTCTCGGTGGTCAGCATCGACAGATCGGCGCTGGCGCGCGCCAGCATGCGGTTGGCCAGGGCGTTGCTGGCGGTGACGGTGCCGCCAAAACCCACGATCCGCGCCGCCCCGCGCCGGGCCGCGCGATAGGGTTCGGAAAAGACCTCCGTCTCGGGCGGACGCGGTAGGCTGGAATCGGTGCAAGTCACTTTCATCACCAGCGACACCCGCTCGCCGGGCGCCAGCGCAAGGCCATAAAGCGCTTGACTCTTGGAGAGCTGCCGGGGCGGGGGATCGAAACAGATTTCGGTGCGCCGCTCGACCTTGTCCAGGCCGACATAACGGAAGATGGTCTTGCCGCCACCGATCACCGCGCAGGTGATGTCGCCGCGCTTTTCCCGCCGCATCCCCCGAATCTCGAACAAATCGGCGAAATCGGCGGCAAAATTGATGGTCAGCCAGCATGTCTGCGCGCGGGTATCGAAATTGTGGATGGCGATGCGCTCATGACAAGTGCCCTGCCAGAGGAATTTGGAACGGCGGATGTGCAGGATCTCGCGTGGAAGCGCGAGATTGGGGCCTTGATAGATATCGGGATTGGAAAGATCGATGGTCAGGACGACATTATCGTTCTCCACCCCGCTGGACAGAAACAGCGGCCGCTGCCCGTCGATGAGGAGCTGGATACCGGAGAGATAGCGCGTATCGTTGAAGAAGAGGCCTCCGGGCGTCAGCCCCGGCGACACGCAATCGCCCAGCGCATCGAAAAGGCCGAACATGTCCCCCTGCTTCAGGGTGCGCGGCCAACGCTGCTGTATCGATTCCGTCGCCTGAATATAGAAATTCGAAATATCTTCAGGCGAGTCCAGGAGGGTCTTGGCCTCCATACCGGTCCCTTCGTCAAATCACTCCGCGGCCACTGCCACGGCTTCGTCTGTCGCCGCCAGGCTCTGGTAAATCCTTACATATTCCCGCGCCATGGCGCGGGCGCTGAACCGTTCCTCGAAACGCGAGCGGATGCTGGGGCGAAACAGCCGGTCCAGCTTGTCGACCGCCGCGACCGCGCCGGCGACATCCTCAACTACAAAACCGGTCAACCCGTCTTCCATGATCTCGGGCACCGAACCGCAATTGAAGGCGATCACCGGCGTGCCGCAGGCCATGCTTTCGATCATCACAAGACCGAAGGGCTCCGGCCAGGAAATGGGAAACAGAAGCGCCTTGGCATTGCCCAGGAATTCGCTCTTCTCAGCGTCGCCGATCTCGCCGATGAATTCCACATGCGGGCTGTGGTCCAGGACCGGTTTGACCTTGTGCGTGAAATAGGGCTGGTCGACCGGGTCGACCTTGGCCGCCACCTTCAGGCGCTGGCCCGAAGCCCGCGCGATTTCGATGGCCGGCAGAATGCCCTTGTCGGCACAGATCCGGCCCAGAAAGGCCAGATATCCGCCTTCGCCCCTGCCCTCCTTCAACAGGGTTTCCGGCAAGCCATGATAGACCGTGCCACGCCAGTTCACCGGCGGCAGGGGCTGGCGCTGATGGTTTGAGATGGAAACCAGCGGCATGTGCGGAAAGGCGCGGTAGATATGAGGCAACTCCGGCAGGTCCTGGCGGCCATGCAGGGTGGTCAAGGTCTTGTGCGCCATGCGGCGGAAGATCGGGTAGTGGAAGAAATCGATATGAAAGTGCAGCACGTCGAATGACTCGTGCCGCGCCGCCACCTGGTCCAGCATGACGATATTAAAAGGCGTGGAATTTTGGAGACCGGCCAGCCGCAGCGAACGGGGCACCACCGGCTCCAGGGTGGCCCGGGTCACCGAATCCCCCGAGGCGAAGAGTGTCACGTCATGGCCCAGGGCCACCAGTTCTTCGGTGAGCCAGGAGACCACCCGCTCGGTGCCGCCATAGAGGGTGGGAGGCACGCTTTCGACCAGGGGGGCGATCTGCGCGATTCTCATGGCGGAAAGCTCTGGAGGAACACTGGTGACACGGTTTATTCACAACGGGAATTGTGGGATTTGGGTTCCGTTTTTCTTTACAATTGCGCCAAAATAGGCCGTGGCGGGCGGGGAATAGCCGGCAGCGCAATTGACTCCCCAAGCGCCACGCTTAGTCTCGGCCCCCTTATGGCAAAAGACTTTATCGGCTATCAGGCACTTACGGACTCGGCTCTGCGTGGCGTCGTGCGCGATGCGTTGCGCCGGATTGAAAAGTCCGGCCTGATCGGCGCCCACCATTTCTATCTGACGTTCAAGACCCATGCCGAAGGCGTGGACATTCCCGATTTCCTGAAAGAGCAGTATCCCGACGAGATGACCATCATCATCCAGCACCAATATTGGGCGCTGAAGGTGAAAGAGGACTATTTCGAGGTGACGCTGACCTTCAAGAAGCTGCCCGCGCCATTGCACATCCCCTTCAATGCCCTGACCGCCTTCTTCGATCCGGGCGTACAGTTCGGGCTTCAGTTCCGCGCCGAAGGCGAGGCGCAAAAAACCGCTCCCGCCCCGGTGGCGGTGCCCAATGCCCCGGAAAATGCGGCCGAGACGCCAGAACCCGTGGGCCCCAAGCCCGCGCCCGCCAGCGAAAAGCCTGGCGAGGTGGTGAGCCTGGATTCCTTCCGCAAGAAATAATCCCCTTCATAAAGACGAGAATTCCATGACCAAGACCCGCACCGAAACGGACACGTTCGGGCCCATCGAAGTTGACGACAGCCGCTATTGGGGCGCGCAAGCGCAACGCAGCCTCGGCAATTTCAAGATCGGCTGGGAAAAGCAGCCTTTGCCCGTGGTGCGGGCGCTGGGCATCGTCAAGCGCGCCGCGGCCGAAACCAATATGGCGCTGGGCCGGCTGGACAAGACCATCGGCGAGGCCATTGTCGCCGCCGCCCAGGAGGTAATCGACGGCAAGCTGGATGAGCATTTCCCGCTGGTGGTGTGGCAGACCGGCTCGGGCACCCAGTCCAACATGAACGCCAATGAGGTGATCTCCAACCGCGCCATCGAGATGCTGGGCGGGGTGAAGGGCTCCAAGAAGCCGGTCCATCCCAACGATCACGTCAATATGAGCCAGTCGTCCAACGACACCTATCCCACTGCCATGCATGTGGCCTGCGCGGAGGAGATCCAGCATCGGCTGATCCCGGCCCTGCACCACCTGCACAAGGCGCTGAAGGAAAAGGCGAACGCCTGGAAGGACATCATCAAGATCGGCCGCACCCATACCCAGGATGCCACGCCTTTGACCCTGGGCCAGGAATTTTCCGGCTACGCCCAGCAGGTCGCCAATGGCATCGAGCGCATCGGCCAGACCATGCCCAGGCTGATGGAGCTGGCCCAGGGCGGCACCGCCGTCGGCACCGGGCTGAATGCCCCCGTCGGCTTCGACAAGATGGTGGCCGAGCATATCGCCCGCATCACCGGCATGATGTTCACCAGTGCCCCCAACAAGTTCGAGGCCCTGGCCGCCCATGACGCCATGGTGTTCAGCCATGGCGCCATCAACACCATGGCCGCAAGCCTGTTCAAGATCGCCAATGACATCCGCCTTTTGGGTTCGGGCCCGCGTTCGGGCCTGGGCGAACTGGCGCTGCCGGAAAACGAGCCCGGCTCCTCGATCATGCCGGGCAAGGTCAATCCCACCCAGTGCGAGGCCATGACCCAGGTCTGCGTGCAGATCTTCGGCAACAATGCCGCGCTGACCTTCGCCGACAGCCAGGGCCATTTCGAGCTGAATGTCTATAACCCAGTGATGGCCTATAATTTCCTGCAGAGCGTGCGCCTGATGGCGGACGCCGCCATCAGCTTCACCGACAATTGCGTGGTCGGCATCGAGCCGCGCCGCGACAATATCAAGGCCGGCCTGGACCGCTCGCTGATGCTGGTGACGGCGCTGGCGCCCAAGATCGGCTATGACAATGCCGCCAAGATCGCCAAGACCGCGCACAAGAACGGCACCACCCTGAAAGAGGAAGCGCTCAAGGGCAATTACGTCACCGCCGAGGAGTTCGATCGGCTGGTGCGCCCAGAGGACATGATTTCCCCGAAATGACCGGTAACAGGCGGCTGGCTTGCGCCGCATTCAGCAAGCGCGGCTTTTCGCCCGCCGAGATCGGATGAGGACGCGGCTTCTGTTGCTTCTGCCGCTCGCTGTGGCGGCAATCGCGGCGGCCTCGCGCGCCGACGAGGCTTCCGTCCCCGACAATGCGGTCGAGGCGCTGGAAGCCAGGATGGCGAAAGGCGAGAGCAAGCTCGCCTATGCGCCGGATGGCCATGGCTATCTGGCAAGCGTGCTGGCGGCACTGAAGGTCTCGCCGCAATCCCAGGTTCTGCCCTTCACCAAGTCCAGCCTGCAATTCGACCGCATCAGCCCCGCCACGCCGCGGGCGGTTTATTTCAACGACGATCTGGCGGTGGGCTCGGTGCATCCCGGCGGGCTGATCGAGATCATCGCCAATGACCGGCGCGGCGGCATCGCCTTTTATACCCTCGACAACAACGCGCCTGGCAAGCCGCCGCACTTCCAGACGGAAAGCGCGCGTTGCGCCGTTTGTCACGGCATGGTCAACACGGTGACGCCGGGCTGGATCGTGGCCAACATCACGGCAACCGCCGACGGCATGCCGCAGATCATCAATCCCGCCCATCCCTTCGATTTCACCGACCAGACGCGGCCCTTCGAGGACCGCTGGGGCGGCTGGTATGTCACCGGCGCTTCGCAAAACATGCATCATCTGGGCAATGTCACCGTGCCCGATCCCGACAAGCCGTTCGAGATGCCGGCGGATGGCGGCCGCACCCTGGCCAGCCTGTCGGGGCGCTTCGATCCGGCCCATACGCTGCAGCCCAGCAGCGATATCGTGGCCCTGATGACGCTGGAGCACCAGACCGGCTTCATCAACCGGCTTTACGCCTTGAACATCCAATATTCCGATGCCGCCCTGGACGATCTGGTCGCCTATATGACCTTCGCGGATGAAGTGCCCCTGCCCGGTCCCATCCGCGGCGATTCCGGCTTCGCGGCCGATTTCGCCAGCCGCGGCCCCCGTGACGACAAGGGCCGCAGCCTGCGTGCCTTCGATCTCAAGACCCGCCTGTTCCGCTATCCGCTGAGCTATATGGTCTATAGCAGCGCCTTCGACACGCTGAAGCCGGATATCCGCGAAAAACTTTATCGGCGCCTGTATGACGCGCTGAAGGCCAAGGGCGCCGATGGCGCCGACGCCATTGCCATTCTGGCCGCGACCAAGCCCGGTCTGCCGGATTACTGGAAATGAGCACCAGCCGCATCATTCCCGCGCCGGGCCATTACATCATCCGTGACGATATCTCCGGTAAAGTCAGCTACTGGCAGGGCGAATATCACCAGAGCGCGGCCGACCGGACCGGTGTCTCCACCGCCGACTATATTCATGCCATGTATTTCTTCCTGATGCAGGCCCAGGCGCGCGATGTGCTGATGATCGGCTGCGGTGGCGGGACGCTTGCCACCATGCTGGCCCGCAGCCATGTCGCGGTCACGGTGGTGGACCTGCACAAATTCAGTTTCGACATCGCCCGCAAATATTTCCAGCTGCCGGACACAGTGACCTGCCATGTCGCGGATGGCATTGCCTATCTGAAAGCCAACCGGCGCCGCCACGACGCCATCATCCTGGACGCCTTTGGCGAAGGCGGGATGCCGGCGCCCTTCATGGAGCCGGCCTTTTTCAAGCTGGCGCACAGCCGGCTGAAACCGCGCGCTTCCCTGTTCCTGATGAATGTGATCGTGGACGATGACGACGACCGCACTCCCGATATCCTGGTGCAGGCGATGCGGGCTGAGTGGGGCCGGGTGCGCCTGCTGGATACCGACGGCTGGACCGACCGCAATGCTGTGATCGCCGCCGGGGCCGTCACCCATCTGAAAAAGCCCAAGGTGCTGATGCCACCAAAGCCCGGCGGTGCCAAGCTGGAACGGCAGCTCGACATTCTGGATTGGAGAGCCATCCGGTAATGCTGAAGAAGCGCTCCTTCACCCTGTCCGGGCATCGCACCAGCGTTGCGCTGGAAGCGGAGTTCTGGACGGCGATCGACCGTGCTGCCCAACGCCAAGGCAAATCCCTGGCCGCCCTGGTGGCCCAGATCGACGCAAACCGCGCAGAGCGTCCGCTGGCCAGCGCGCTCAGGCTTTACGCGCTGGCAGCGAAACAATAGCCTACTTCTTCCCCTGGGAAGACCGTCATGCTCACGCTCTATCACCATCCCCGCACCCGCTCGTCGCGCTTCATTTTCCTGCTGGAAGAATTGGGCGTGCCGTATGAGATACATCGCATCGCCAATATCCGCCGTCCGGATGGCACAGGCGGCGTCGATCCGGAAAATCCCCATCCCCATGGCAAGTCGCCGGCGCTGAAGGACGGCGACACGCTGGTATGGGAATCCACGGCGATCGCGCTGTATCTCACCGACCGCTTTCCCCAGAACGGGCTTGGCCCGGTGGTGGGCGATGCCAAGCGCGGCGCCTATGTCAGCTGGCTCGCCTATTATGCCGGCGTGATGGAACCGGCCTGGATGAGCGCCTATATGAAGTGGGAGATCCCGCGTGGCACCGCCGGCTGGGTCCAGACCGGTGAGGTGATGGAATTCGTCAACGCCACCCTGGCGAATGGGCCCTATATTCTGGGCGACAGATTCAGCGCCGTCGATATTCTGGTCGGCACCACCTTCAAGATGTTTCTAGGCTCGCCCATGCTGGAAAAGACCGACCTGCTGGAGGCCTATATCAACCGTGTCACCGGCCGTCCGGCCTATGCCCGCGCCCAGGCCAAGGAAAATGGCTGACATCATCAACCTGAAACGGGCCCGCAAAGCCAAGGCCAAGGCGGACAAGGAAAAGGCCGCCGAAGCCAACCGCGCGCTGCATGGCACGCCCAAGGTAATGCGGAACCTGGCGGAAGCCCGCAAGAACAAGGCGGATCAGGCCCTTTTGGGCCACCGGCTGGAAAAAGGCGAAGACGAGAATTAAGTGGGCTTTCAGCACCCCACGTTCTAAAATCGTTCTCATGCCTTCAGATTCCGTGCGCGCGCCATGAGTGGCTATGGCGACCGCTATTCCGATCCCTTGGATGCCGCCTTTGGCGAAGAGCCCGCGCCCATGCCGGTTCCGCGTGAACCCGCCTATCTGGGCGGGCTGAACAAGGAACAGCGCGAGGCCGTGGAAAGCGCCGACGGCCCGGTGCTGGTGCTGGCCGGCGCGGGCACTGGCAAGACACGGGTGCTGACCACCCGGCTGGCCCATATCCTGGCCACCCGCCGCGCCTGGCCCGGCCAGATCCTCTGCGTCACCTTCACCAACAAGGCGGCGCGCGAAATGAAGGAGCGTATCGGCGGGCTGATTGGCGGCGCCGTCGAAGGAATGCAATGGCTGGGCACCTTCCATTCCATCGGCGCCAAGATGCTGCGCCGTCATGCCGAACTGGCGGGGCTGAAATCCAATTTCACCATCCTGGACACCGACGACCAACTGCGCCTGATCAAACAGTTGATCGATGCGGAGGGGATCGACGAGAAACGCTGGCCGGCGCGGACGCTCGCGGCGATGATCGATGCCTGGAAGAACCGCGGCCTGCGCCCCGACGAGGTCTCGGACGGCGAATCCCAGGGCTATGCCTTCGGCAAGGGCAAGCCGCTGTACCGCCAGTATCAGGAGCGGCTGAAATCGCTGAATGCGGTGGACTTCGGCGATCTGCTGCTGGAGACGCTGCACATCCTGAAGACCCAGCCCGATATCCTGGCCGACTATCGCGACCGCTTCCGCTACATGCTGGTGGACGAATATCAGGACACCAATGTCGTCCAGTATCTGTGGCTGAAGATCCTGGCCCGCAACGAGGACGGCCGGCCCAGCAACATCTGCGTGGTCGGCGATGACGATCAGAGCATCTATGGCTGGCGCGGCGCCGAGGTAGAGAACATCCTGCGCTTCGAGCGCGATTTTCCCGGCGCCAAGGTGATCCGGCTGGAGCGCAATTATCGCTCCACCCCCGCGATATTGGGCGCGGCCTCCGGCCTGATCGCCGCCAACAAGGGCCGGCTGGGCAAGACACTGTGGACCGAAGGTGACCCGGGCGAAAAGATCCGCGTCATGGGCGTGTGGGATGCGGAAGAGGAAGCGCGCAATGTCGCCTCCGACGCCGAAGACCTGCATCGCCAGAATCATCCCTGGGCGCAGATGGCGGTCCTGGTGCGCGCCTCCTTCCAGATGCGCGAATTTGAAGACCGGTTCATCTCGCTCGGCCTGCCCTATCGTGTGATCGGCGGCCCACGCTTCTATGAGCGGGCGGAAATCCGCGATGCCATGGCGTATCTGCGGCTGATCGCGCAAGGCGATGACGATCTGGCCTTTGAGCGCATTGTCAACAAGCCCAAGCGCGGCATCGGCGACGCCAGCGTGGCGACCCTGCACGCTTTCGCTCGCGGTCGCGGGCTGCCGCTGCTGACGGCCTCGCGCGAGATCGTGGAGACCGACGAACTGCCGCCCAAGGCGCGCAAGGCGCTGGGCGAGCTGGCCGCCAATTTCGCGCGCTGGACCGACACGTCCAAAATCCTGCCCCATACCGAACTGGCCGAAATGGTGCTGGATGAATCGGGCTATACCGACATGCTGAAGGCCGACAAGTCGGCCGAGGCGCCCGGCCGGCTGGACAACCTCAAGGAATTCGTCCGCTCGATGGAATCCTTCGAGACCCTCCATGCCTTCCTGGAACATGTCTCGCTGGTGATGGAAATCGCCCAGGATGAATCCGGCGATCGCATCAATCTGATGACCTTGCATGCCGCCAAGGGGCTGGAATTCGACACCGTCTTCCTGCCCGGCTGGGAGGAAGGTCTGTTCCCCAGCCAGCGCACCATGGACGAGAACGGCCTGGCGGGACTGGAGGAAGAACGCCGCCTGGCCTATGTCGGGCTGACGCGGGCGCGCCAGCGCATCCGCATTTCCTTTGCCGCCAACCGCCGGGTGCATGGCTCCTGGCAGGCGGCGCTGCCCTCGCGCTTCGTCAAGGAAATCCCGGAAGCGCATGTCGATGCGGTGGTGGATGAAGGCTTTTACGGCGGCTATGCGGGTTTCCGCGACAATGGCCAGGCGGCGGAATTCGGCAGCAGTTACGATTCACCGGGCTGGAAACGGGCCCAGGCCAATATGGGGGCCAACCGTGCCGCCGGCGGCGTGCGCACCCGCCCGCCGCTGATCGAGGCGCAGGCCTGGAGCGTGCAGACGTCCGATCCGACCGCCAGCGCCTATGCGCGCGGCGACCGCGTCTTCCACCAGAAATTCGGTTATGGCCGCGTCACCTTTGTCGAAGGCAACAAGCTGACCGTGGCCTTCGACAAGGCCGGCGAGAAGCGGGTGATCGACCAGTTTGTCAGCCGGGCCTGATCACTGCCCCGCCGCCATCGGCATGTGCAAAGTCACGCTGGTGAAGTTGCCCCTGACCTCAGTGTACCAGTGCGGCGTGTCGGGCGGCACCAGGATGTAATCGCCCTTGGACACCTTGCGCGGTGTGCCGCCTTCGATGCTGGTGCCCGACACGGTGGTACCGGTGCCGTGCTGCCCAACCAGCGTGCCACCGGTCACCAGGGTGCAGCCGCCATCCACCACATAGATCAGCTCGGCCTGGCCCTTGTGCAGGCTGGGAGGCGTGGTGCCGGTACGATATTCCAGCTGCACCGGATAGGGCCCGACCGACACCAGCATCTCATTGGTGTTGGTATTGTCGCCCTTGTGCTCGGCCTTGGCCTTGGCCAGCGCGGCTTCCACTTCGGCCGCAGAGGCGAACAGTTTGGTGGGGTGGGCGGCCTCCTGGGCGAAGGCGGTGGCCGGGATCGCCGCCGCCAGCAGGGCGGCAAAGAGTACAAATCGCATGATTTTCTCCCACTAGCCGGCGGTTGACCCCGCCCCATGGGCGGGCCATACCCCGCGACGATTTCTTGCGGGCCCAAGCCTATGACGTCCCCTCCCTTGTGGAAAGCCAGTGTCGCCCTGCGCAAGGCCGAGGCCGCCGATGTTTCCGCCGCGCTGGAACTGGACGGCAGCGCCCAGGCGGTGCTGATTGTGGAAGAACCCTTTGCCGACGGCGCGGTGGTGGAGGCGCTCTACACCGAAGCGCCCGACGCCCAATATCTGTCGCGCATTGCCGGCCGCGCCGTCACGGTCGAGCCCCTGCCCGATCAGGATTGGATAAGGCTAAGCCAGGAGGGCCTGCCGCCGGTGCGTGCCGGACGCTTCTTTGTCTATGGCGCCCATGACGCCGGTCAGGTGCCGCATGGCGTCATCCCGATAAAGATCGAAGCCGGTTTGGCCTTCGGCACCGGCCATCATGAGACCACGGCACTGTGCCTTTCGGTGTTGAGCGATCTGGCGCGCGCGCGCGCATTCCGCAATGTGCTGGATCTGGGCACCGGCACCGGCCTGCTTGCCATCGGCGCCGCCAAACTGTGGAAGCGCCCCGTGCTGGCGTCCGACATCGATCCTGTCGCGGTAGAGGTGGCGCGCGACAATGCGGTGGCCAACAACACCGGCTCGCTGGTGCGCGCCCTGGTGGCCGATGGCCTGGCCAATCCGGTCCTGTCGCGGGCCGCGCCCTATGATCTTGTGATCGCCAATATTCTGGCCGGACCGCTGACCCAGCTGGCCCCGTCCATCCAGCGCGCATTGGCGCCCGGCGCCATGCTGCTCCTGTCGGGCCTGTTGACCAATCAGGAAAAACTGGTGACCAGCTTTTACCGCGATCTCAGGTTCCTTTATGTCCGCCGTATGGGGCCCTGGAGTGCGCTGGTGCTGGAAAAGCCGCGATAGCCCCTCACGCCGATGGACGATTTTCCTTCTCCCCTTGTGGGAGAAGGTGCCTCGTCGCGGAAACGCGACGAGGCGGATGAGGGGTGCGGCGGGCACCGCTTGTCCAAGGGCAAACGGAAGCTTAGCTTTCCCTCATGGACAAGCCCTTTCAGACCTATGACGACACCTCCAATCCCGCCACCTGCGCGCCGCGCCTAAGCGCGCTGCGCGCCGAACTGGCCCGGCGCGGGCTCGATGGCTTTGTCGTGCCCCACAGCGACCAGCATATGGGCGAATATCTGCCGGCCTATGCCGAGCGGCTGGCCGGGCTGACCGCCTTCACCGGATCGGCCGGCGCGGCGGTGGTGCTGGCGGACAAGGCCGCCATTTTTGTCGATGGCCGCTACACTTTGCAGGTGCGTGCCCAGACCGACACATCTCTGTTCGAGCCGCGCGACCTGGTGGCGGAAGGCCCCCAAGGCTGGATTCCCGGCAATCTGCCGAAAGGCGCCAAGCTCGGTTACGACCCCTGGCTGCACACCCAGCATGGTGTGGCCCATCTGAAAGCCGCGGTGGAAAAGGCCGGCGGCATATTGGTTGCGGTCGACAGCAACCCGATCGATGCGGTGTGGCCCGACCAGCCAGCCCCGCCCCAGACCCCAGCCAAGCCGCATGCCTTCAACCTGGCGGGCGAGCAGAGCGAAGCCAAGCGCCTGCGCCTGGGCGAAGGGCTGAAGAAGGCGGGCGCGGAAGCCGCGGTGGTCACGCTGGCGGATTCCGTTTGCTGGCTGCTCAACATCCGCGGCCATGACGTGCCGCACACGCCTTTCACGCTCGCCTTCGCCATCCTGCAGGACGATGGCGGCGCCGACCTGTTTCTCGATCCCGCCAAGCGCACACCCGAGCTGATGGCGCATCTGGGCAATGCGGTGCAAGTTCACGATCCCGCCCAATTCACTGTGGCACTGGACGCGATGAAGGACAAAAATGTGCTGGTGGACCCGTCCACCGCCGCATCCGCCATTTTCGACCGGCTGGCCAAGGCCGGCGCCAGGATCAAACAGGGTGCCGATCCCTGCCAGTTGCCCAAGGCCTGCAAGAACAGCCTGGAAATCGAAGGCATGCGCAAGGCACACATCCGCGACGGCGCGGCGCTGGCGCGTTTTCTGTTCTGGTTCGAGAACAATGCCGCGGGCGGCGAGCTTACCGAAATTCAGGTTGCCGAAACCCTGGAAGGCTATCGCCGCGCCACGGGCTATTTGAGCGATGTGTCTTTCGACACAATCTCGGGCGCGGGCAGCAACGGCGCCATCGTGCATTACCGGGTGACGCGCTCGACCAACCGCACCGTCCACCCCGGCGACATGTTCCTGCTGGATTCCGGGGCGCAATATCCCGACGGCACCACCGATGTCACCCGCACCATCATGGTGGGCGAACCGACGGCCGAAATGCGCGACCGCTTCACCCGGGTGCTGAAGGGCCATATCGCGCTGGCCACCGCGCGCTTCCCCGAAGGCACCATCGGCATGCAGCTGGACAGTTTCGCCCGCCGCCCGCTATGGGAAGCCGGACTGGATTATGACCATGGCACCGGTCATGGCGTGGGGTCCTATCTGTCGGTGCATGAAGGACCGCAGAACATCTCCAAGCGGCCGATATTGCAGGCGCTTAAGCCCGGCATGGTCTGTTCCAATGAACCGGGCTTCTACAAGGCGGGCGCTTTCGGCATCCGCGTCGAGAATCTGGTGGTGGTGACCGAGCCTCGGGATATTGGCGGTGACCGGCCCATGATGGGGTTCGAAACCATCACCCTGGTGCCGATCGACCTCAATCTGGTCGAGCCGTCGCTGCTGACGACCGAGGAAAAAGGCTGGCTCAATCTTTATCACGCCCGGGTGCGTGACACGATTTCTCCGCTGGTGGATGAGGATGTCCGCAAATGGCTGGATCGCGCGACGCGGGCGATCTAATCCTCTATATTAAGATTGAGCCGGACCAGAAATATGGATCGCAATGCTATTTTGCGTGAAGTTGAACAGGTTCTTCCTACGGTTGCTCCCATTTACCAAGAATATGCAGCAGCGAAATTAGAGCAGCGGTTTCCCAACGTCCGCGCCGACTTCCAGAAAATCGCCGGGAAATTGATCGCAGCACTTCAAGCACAACCAGAATTTTCCATAAATCGAGGAATTATCGATTTTGGGGGAGCTGGCGTCCCATTCAATCCAGAATTCTTCATTTATAACATGTTGAAGTTCGCGGTAGATCGCGGACCATCCAATGCGGTCGCCTGGGTTGAGAAGGTATTAGCTTGCAAGGAGGCCGAGGCGAGATGCGTCTATCTGATCGGCGGCCTCAAACCCGAAAAAAGCATCGTGTTCGCGAAAGGTAAAATCGAACTGATGCCCTTTGATGATCTCCCAGAATCGGAACACAAACAGGCCGAACGGGCGAAAGGCTACGTATTTGCATCCGGTCCAACTCCTCAAGAATTTCCTGCCAAAGCGGCAATAGTGCAGCGGGTAACGGTTACCCCGTTCTTCACGAAAAATTTTGACAAAGGCATTCTTCGCCCCACAATTTTAAGATTGGAAGAAATAATAAATGCTCTGGCCATAGCGACAGGCCACACAGCATTGCCCATAGTCGCTTGGGCTGAATACGTCGACGCCGATCTTGAAGCCGCTATGTCTGGCAGGAGCTATTATGGAGGACTCCACGAAATTCGTCCCCGCTTCTATCGCGACGAGCCAATCAATCCAGAGACAGTAAAAAGTTTTATTGATCAGTATCTAAATTTAAAGCAACCTGTCCGAGATTTAGTAAACATCGCGAATAGCCGAATCAATCAGGCATTACGTCGCCGAATGGCGGGAGACAAAACACTCGATGCCGCCATTGGGATCGAGGCACTTCTAGGCGTGCAAGAGGATCGCGGAGAAATAACAGATCGGTTGGCAAGGCGCACGGCGCTCGTAATAGGAGGGTGTCTGGAACGCCGAAAGCAAAATAGGGAAATTATCCGCGATTTTTACGCCTTAAGGAGCGCGTTGGTACATACGGGTAGGGCGCCCTCCATCAAAAAGAAATTACCAGAAACAGTTGCAGAGCAGGGCATTGCCACAGCAATCGAAGCAGTAAAGGCTATAGTATCTCTTGGCGAGATGCCCCCGTGGGATGAATGGGAACTAATAGGACGCTCACAAGAACATTAGGAACCAATTATCTTCAACCACGCATCTTCGTCCAGCACCTGGACATTGTGCTTCTGCGCGTCTTTCAATTTTGAGCCTGCGCCTGGGCCGGCCACCACGATATCGGTCTTGGCGGAAACCGAACCTGAGACCTTGGCGCCCAGGCTTTCCGCCCGCGCCTTGGCTTCCTGACGAGTCATCTTTTCCAGCGTGCCGGTGAACACCACCGTCTTGCCCGACACCGGCGAAGATTTTGCCGGCGCCGCCATGTCGGTCACGTCCAGCCATTCCAGCAGGCGCTTCACCGCCTTCACATTGTGCGGCTCATCGAAGAAATCATGGATGGCTTCGGCCACCACCCCGCCAATACCTTCGATGGCTTGCAGCTCTTCTTTCGCATTGTCGGCCTTCATGCCGTCCAGGAAGGCATCAATCGAACGATAGTGCCGCGCCAGCAGCCGCGCCGTGGTCTCGCCGACATGACGGATGCCCAGCGCATTGATGAACCGGTCCAGACCGATGGTGCGCCGGCGCGCGATCGCCGCCATCAGATTTTCGACCACCTTGTCTTCGCGGTCTTCTTTCCTGCCCTTTGCCTTGACCGGCTCCTTGCCCTCGGCGGCACGGCGTTCCTCGCTCAAAGCGGCGCGATGCTCGGCCAGAACCTTGCTGACTTTGTCCGGCTTTTCCGTCAGGGCAAAAATATCGGCAGGCTCCTTCAACAGACCCTTGTCATGGAACAGCTCGATCATGGTGCCGCCCAGGCCCTCGATATCGAACTGATCGCGGCCGACGAAATATTTCAGCCGCTCCACGGTCTGGGCATCGCAGATCAGCCCGCCGGTGCAGCGCCGATCGACATCCACCTTGCCGGTCTTCTCATCGACTTCGCGTACCGCATGGCTGCCGCAGACCGGGCATTTGTCGGGAAACTTGTAGGGCTTGCTGTTCCTGGGCCGCTTTTCCGCAATAACGCGCAGCACCTGCGGGATCACGTCGCCGGCGCGCTGGATCACCACCGTGTCGCCGATGCGCGCATCCAGCCGCGCGATCTCGTCTTCATTGTGCAGGGTGGCGTTCTGCACCACCACACCACCCACCGTCACCGGCTTCAGCCGCGCCACCGGGGCGAGCTTGCCGGTGCGGCCGACCTGGATTTCGATGCCTTCCAGCACCGTCTCGGCCTGTTCGGCGGGGAATTTGTGGGCGATGGCCCAGCGTGGCGAGCGCGAGACAAAACCCAGCCGTTCTTGCAGATCCAGCCGGTCCACCTTGTAGACCACGCCGTCAATGTCATAGCCCAGCCGCGCGCGTTTGGCCTCGATGTCACGGTAGAATTTCAGGATCTGTTCCAGGGTCTCGCAGCGCTTGACCAGCGGATTGACGATAAAGCCGTATTCCTCGAATTTTTCCAACATGCCGCTCTGGGTCCCGGCGGGCATGTCGGAAATCTCGCCCCAGGTATAGGCGAAGAAATTCAGCGCCCGGCCGGCGGTGATGGCAGGATCGAGCTGGCGCACCGAGCCGGCGGCGGAATTGCGCGGATTGGCATAGGTCGGCTTGCCATCTTTCTCTTGACGCTTGTTCAATGCCTCGAACGCCTTGTGGGTCATATAGACCTCGCCGCGCACTTCCAGCACCGAAGGGGGCTTGCCTTTCAGCCTGAGTGGAATGTCGGAAATGGTGCGCAGATTGGCGGTGATATCCTCGCCTTCCTGGCCATCGCCGCGGGTGGCGCCCTCTACCAGCATGCCCTTCTCATAGCGCAGGCTGGCCGAAAGCCCATCGATCTTGGGCTCGGCCATCACCATCACATCTTCATCGTCCTTCAGGCCCAGGAAACGGCGCACCCGGCCCAGCCAGTCGGCCACATCCTCGTCGCTGAAGGCGTTGTCCAAGGACAGCATGGGCACGCGGTGGGTGACCTTGGCGAATTTCGCCGATGGTTTGGCGCCAACCCGGTGGCTGGGACTGTCGCCGCGCACCAGCAGCGGAAAGCGTGCCTCGATCTCGGCATTGCGGCGGCGCAGGGCGTCATAATCGGCGTCGGAAATCTCCGGCGCATCCTCGCCATGATATTTGCGGTCGGCCTCGGCGATCTGTTTCGCCAGACGGTCGAGTTCCTTCTCAGCCTCCGCCGACGTGAGCTTGTCTACGGCTTTCACGCTCATGCTCTTTTGCGAGTCTTTTTTGCGGGAACCGAAGCTTCGGCCATCAGCCGCTTGGCGGCGGCGCGGGCTTCATCGGTGACATTGGCGCCGGACAACATGCGGGCGATTTCTTCCAACCGCTGGGTGTCGTCCAGCAATTCGATCCTGGTCTTGTCCTTGGCGCGGGAAATGCGGAAATGCCGCGCCGCCCGGGCCGCGACCTGGGGCGAATGGGTGACCAGCAGAACTTGCGTGGTTTCGGCCAGGCGCTGTAGGCGCTCGCCCACCGCATCGGCCACTGCCCCGCCCACGCCGCGATCCACCTCGTCGAACACCATGGCGGCGGGTGAGGAGACCTGGGCCAGCGCCACTTTCAACGCCAGGGAAAAACGCGCCAGCTCACCGCCCGAAGCAATTCTGGCCAGGCCGCCGAAGGCAGCGCCTTCGACGGTTGCCACTTCAAAGGCGATGCGTTCCAGCCCGGTGGCCGCGCCCTTGTCATCGTCCAGCGCCTCCAATGCGACGCGGAACCTGGCATGGCCCAGCTTGAGCGGCGCCAGTTCCACCGCCACGGCGCTTTCTAGTTTCTTGGCCGCGCCGGCGCGCGCCTTGGACAGTTTGCGCGCCGCCGTCAGATAAGCCTCGCGCGTGGCCGCGACTTTCGTTTCGGCTTTCCTGATCTGGTCGCCGCCCGAGACCAACGCGTCCTGCCGGGCGACATAGTCGTCACGGATCGCCGGCAGCTGGTCTGGCGTCACGCCATATTTACGCGCCAGCGCCCTGAGCGCGAACAGCCGCTCTTCCTTGCGCTCCAGGCTGCCGGTGTCGGTGTCCAGCCGCGACAACAGGCTGTCCAGCTCGCGCCGTGCTTCTTCCGCCAGGGCGTAAGCCTGTTCCAGCGCGGTTTCAGCGGCGGCGGCCGCCTTGCGCGCCTCTTCATTCATGCGCGACAGCTTTTTCAATGCCTGGGCCAGGCCGGTTTCGGCGCCGCGCTCCCCCGCCAGCGACTCCAGCGCGGACGATACGTCCTCGGCAATGCGGGCGGCGTTCATCAGAAGCGCGCGTTCGCCCGCCAGCTTTTCCTCTTCGCCATGCTCGGGCGCGAAATCCGACAATTCATTGGCCGCGGCGCGGACAAAATCGGCTTCGGCCTGGGCGCGGTCCGCCAGCGCTTTCAGCTCTTCCAGGCTTCCACGCGCCGCCGCCCATTCGGCATGGAGCGCCGCCACGGTCTGGGCGTCACCATTCAGGCCGCCAAACCCGTCCAGCAGGGCGCGATGGGTATTGGTGTCGAAAAGGCCCCGGTCGTCCTGCTGGCCATGCACTTCCAGCAGCAACCCACCAATATCCTTGAGCAGGCCCACGCCCACCGCTTCGTCATTGATGAAGGCCCGGCTCTTGCCGTCGGCGGAGAGCGTCCGGCGCAGTACGATTTCCTCGCCGCCTTCCATCGCCTGTTCGCGCAGCATGGTCCAGGCGGCATGGGTCTTTTCCGGCTCGAAAACGGCCGTGGCGGAGCCCTGATTGGCGCCAGCCCGTACGCTGGCCCGGCCGCGGTTTCCCACCGCCAATCCCAGCGAATCCAGCAGGATGGATTTGCCCGCCCCGGTCTCGCCGGTCAGCACATTCAGGCCGGGCGCGAACTCCAGCGCCGCCTGCTCGATCAGAACAATGTCGCGGATGGTCAGCGCCGCAAGCACGGCCTTACCCCGAATCTCTGGTGTCCCGATGCCGAAATTCGCATGATCCTTATATCGGACTCCAGACGAATTTCGGAATCGAAGGACACCAGCAATTATCGAATCCTAGCGTCGTCTAGTTTCAAAGTTCGCCGAGAGCCTGATATCGGACGGTTGCGAACTTTGACCAGGACGCTAGAACACGGTCCGGACAGCCTTACTGATCCAGGAGCGCTTGTCTTCCGCCGGCTGAAGGTTGCGCCCTTTCAGGATGTTATAGGCATCCTTGTACCAGCCGGAACCGGGATAGTTGCGCCCCAGCACGGCGGCGGCGGTCTGGGCCTCGCTGTCCAGGCCCAGGCTGTAATAGGCCTCGGTCAGCCGCTCCAGCGCCTCGGCGATCTGGGGGGTGGTCTGATATTGATCGACCACGGTGCGAAAGCGGTTGATCGCCCCGATATAGTCGCCGCGCGTCAGGTAATAACGGCCGACCGCCATTTCCTTGCCGGCCAGATGGTCGTTGGTCAGGTCGATCTTCAAGGTGGCGTCGCGGGCATATTCGGTGTCGGGGAAGCGCTGCACCACGTCCTGCAGGGCGACCAGCGCGCCTTCGGTGTTGGACTGGTCGCGGCTGATGTCCACGATCTGCTCATAAAGCGAAATCGCCTTCAGATAGAAGGCGTAAGCGACTTCCGGGCTGCCCGGATGCAGCGAGATATACTGGTCGGCGGTGGAGATGGCGGCGGTATAGTCATTGGCTTGATAGGAACAGAAAGCGCTGATCAGCATGGCGCGGCGCGCCCAGACCGAATAGGGATGCTGACGGTCCACCTCGTTGAATTGGGCGGCGCAGACATCCCAGGCGCCACTGTTGATGGCCCGCCAGCCATCGGCATAGATCGCCTCGACGCTGCGCTCGCGGTAATTGGCGGCGTCCTTGTTGGCGTCGTTGGTGGCGTCGTCCTTGCCTCCGAAAATCGAGCAGCCAGCCAAAAGGATAAGACCCGCGCCCAAAAAGAGAACATGCGAAATCGGCTTCAGACGGATCGTCAAGGCCATGGCTTCCTTATGGCGCGATAAAAGCAAGTATATTCAATAGCTTGCTTAAGGGCCCGAGCCCATTCGCGCGTTTCGCCCTTTATATACAGTGACGCCGGCGCCTCAGGAAAGTGTCAGTTTCTCAAGCTGCCCTGGGCCCCGGCCACCGTCCGGCAGGTTAAAGTTCCCGCAGCTCGTAATTGCCGGCATCCGCGAACAGCGCCCGCAGCAGGGCATTGTTGGTGGCATGGCCGGATTTGCGCCCTTCAAACCGGGCCACCAGAGGGGCGCCGGCCAGCGCCATGTCGCCGATCGCGTCCAGAATCTTGTGGCGCACGAATTCGTCGGCAAAGCGCTGATGTTCGCGGTTCACCACCCCGGAATCGTCCAGCGCCAGGGTGTTGAGCAGTGACGCGCCCTTGGCCAGGTTCAGCTTGTTCAGGGTTTCCAGTTCGCTGAGAAAGCCGAAGGTGCGCGCCGGCGCGATTTCGGCCCTGAAGCCGGCCCGGCTGAAGGCGAAGGCGTAATACTGATCGCCGATCACCGGGAAACTGAGTTCATAGGAAAAGGACAGGACATCATCGGGCAGAAGCGCGGCGCGGGCATCCCCGCTTTCCACCGTCACCGGCCTGATCACCTTCACCGCCGTGCGCGGCACCGCCTGCTCCGCCACCCCGCCGCTTTCCAGCAGGGACAGATAAGACAGCGCATCGCCATCCAGGATCGGCGGCTCCGGCCCATCCAGACTCACCAGCAGATCGTCGATTTCCGCGCCCGCGGCGGCGGCCATCAGATGTTCCACCACACCCACCTTGGCCTCGCCGGACCCGATCACCGTGCCCAGCCTGGTCTCGCTCACCTGGTCGAAACGGGCTGGAATATCGATCCCAAGATCGGCGCGGCGAAAGACAATGCCATGGCCGGCGGGCGCGGGCGAAAGCCGCATGGTCACCGGCACGCCGGAATGCAGCGCGATACCGCTGGCGGTTACGTCATGGATAATGGTGCGGCGCAAGGTCATGGCCGGGAGCTTAACCCGGCCCCGCACGCCGCCGAAAGCCATTGCGGACATCCCGACGCGGGCGTTTACTGGAGACTGTCCGCTTGGAGACGGGCATATGCGCGGCCTTTGCGCGCTGCTGGGATTGCTGATCCTGACGGTTCCGGCCGAGGCCACCTTGCCGGTGCAACAGCCCTATCGCATCGCCGAATATGACCGCCTGGTCACCGACGTCACGATCAACGGCCAAGGCCCTTTCACCTTCCTGATCGATACCGCGTCCAGCACCTCGCTGATGTTCGAGCATGTGCGCGCGAAACTGAACCTGACCCAGTCGCAGCCGGGCAATCTGACCATCTACGGCATCAATGACGTCAGCGCGGCCATGCCGGTCAAACCCCGAACGCTGGGCGTGGCGGGCGAGGAGATCCAGGACCTGACCATGGGCGTGCTGCCGGACAGCGGCGCCAATGAGCCCGATGGCGTGCTGGGCCTGGATGTGCTGGCACGCTATTTCGTGGTGCTGGATCGCGATACGATGCAGCTGAAGCTTCTGCCGCCGGGACCCGACAGCGCCAAGCCTTATGAACACTGGGCCGAGGCGCAATTGACATCCCGGCCTTTGCGGAAATTCAACATCCGCTTCTGGTATCTCAGCGCCCGCTTCAACGACCGCCGCTTCACCACCCTGTTCGACCTGGGCGCGGGCGTCACCATGATGAACTGGGACGCGGCCGAGGAACTGGGCCTGCACAAGAGAGACTTCGACCATTTCGGGCCGCCGCCGGAAAGATTGCAGGACGTGCTGGGCAAGACCTCGCCGGCCGTACGGATCACGAACATGGATGTGGCGCTGCCCGGCAAGACCTGGGAACGCCAGCTCGCCATCGTCTCGGATGCGCCGGTGTTCGGCTATTTCGACCTGGAGGAGAAACCCGCCGCCATCATGGGGCCGGGGCTGTTGCGCAACACCTCGCTCGCCATCGATTTCGCGGACGGCAGGCTCTATCTCGGTCCCTCCCAGGATGGGTCCCAATAAAAAGGGCGGCGCCAGGCCGCCCTTTTTTCGGCTGTATCGTCGATCAGCTGGACTGACGGCGAAGGAATGCCGGAATCTCAAACTGCTCGTCCCGCTTGTGATCGGGGAACAGATCATCGGCATTGCCGCGCTGGTCCGGCTGCATCTGCGGCTGAGGCATGGGCGGCATCGGCTGGGCGGTGGCGCGCGGCGCGGCAGCCCGCGGCTCGGGCGCCGGCTCGGCGCGCAGGTCCGGCGCCGCTTTCTTGCGGCCGAAGATGCTCCAGCCGGCCTTCTTCTCCGTCTGCGGATGCGGCGCGAGCGGCTGCTCGCTGAGCGACCGGCGGGTTTCGGTGGCCGGATATTTGGCCGCCATCGGCGTGGGCATCGGCGCCGGCATGGCCTGCACTTCCGGCGCGTCGTCGCCCCCCAGGATATAATCCTCAGCCGGGCTCTTTTGCGCCCCGATCTGGTCGGCCAGCGCATCCATGGTGGCATGCACCGGATTGACGGCCGCCTGGGCCGCCGGCTGCGGGATCGGCGCAGGCCGTGCAGGCGCCGGTTCCGGCGCGCGCACCGGCTGGCGAATGTTGAGATGCGGATGCAGGGTGCGCACCTTTTCCGGCAGCGGCATCTTGGTGAGTTCGGCGTCGATGCCGGTCGCCACCACGCTGACGCGGATGCGGCCTTCCATGTCTTCCAGGATGGTATTGCCGAAGATGATGTTGGCGTCGGGATCGACTTCCGCGCGGATGCGGTTGGCGGCCTGTTCCACCTCGAACAGCATCAGGTCGGGACCGCCGGTAATGTTGATCAGAACGCCCTTGGCGCCCTTCATTGTCACATCATCCAGCAGCGGATTGGAGATCGCCATGTCGGCGGCGCGCATGGCGCGGTCTTCGCCCTCCGCCTCGCCGGTACCCATCATCGCCTTGCCCATCTCGCTGATCACCGACTTGATGTCGGCAAAGTCGAGATTGATCAGGCCAGGCATCACGATCAGATCGGTGACGCCACGCACGCCGGCATGCAGCACTTCGTCGGCCATGGCGAAAGCCTGGGCCATGGTGGTGCGGTCATTGGCGACGCGGAACAGATTCTGGTTGGGAATGACGATCAGGGTATGAACGAACTGCTGCAGTTCGGCGATGCCGCGCTCGGCCACGCGCATGCGGCGGTCGCCTTCCAGCGCGAAAGGCTTGGTGACCACGCCGACGGTGAGAATGCCCGCCTCGCGCACCGCGCGCGCGATGACCGGAGCAGCACCGGTGCCGGTGCCGCCACCCATGCCGGCGGCGATGAAGACCATATGGGCACCCGAAAGCTGCTCCATGATCTCGGCCATCGACTCTTCGGCGCCGGCCCGGCCGATATCGGGCTGGGCGCCCGCGCCCAGGCCTTCGGTGGTCGCCACGCCAAGCTGGATACGGCGGTTGCATCGGGACTGGGCCAGGGCCTGGGCATCGGTGTTGGCGACGACGAAGTCGACACCTTCCAGACCGGCCTCGATCATATTGTTGACGGCATTGCCGCCAGCGCCACCCACGCCCAAGACGGTGATCCGGGGGCGCAGTTCCTTTGTTTCGGGGGCTTTTAGGTTGATCGCCATTTAAACTCTCCTCAGTGATTTGTTTAATGGTCGCTCCGGCTCTCGCCGACGCTCCCTTCGATCACCTTGCGGCACACCAGAATTCCCAACTGATTCGATGTTGTATTGTTGAATCACTAGAGCCATCTGCGCGTCAACCGGCTGAGCCAGCTTTCCGTCTTGGAAGGGGCCTGGTTCAAGGCGATATTGGGGTTCAGAAGTTCGGGCGGCATGGTTGCGCCGGCCATCAACAGACCGATGGCGGTGGCATAGTCCGGACCGGCGGACGCGGCCGCCAGGCCGGGAAAGACACCGGGGCGGCCGATTCGCACCTGTTTGTTCAGGATGCGGGCGGCCAGTTCACGGGTGCCGGCCAGCTGGCAGGCACCGCCGGTCAGGACCGCGCGGCGGCCGGCCGCCACATCGAAGCCGGATGCCCGAAGCCGGGTCTGGACCTCGCCAAAAATTTCCTCCAGCCGCGCCTGGATAATGCGGGTGAGCATGGAACGGGGAATGCGCAGGGCGGAATCGTCGCCCTCCTCGCCCATCTGCGCCACCGAAACCACATCGGCGCCTCCGTCCATCTCGCCCATGGCCGCGCCATAGAGCGTCTTGGTGCGCTCGGCCGCCGCCAGCGGCGAGGCCAGCATGCTGGCAATGTCGTTGGTGACAGCGAAACCGCCCACCGGCACCACATCGGCATGGACCAGATGGCCTTCCAGGAACACGGCGATGGAGGTGGTGCCGCCGCCCATATCGATCACGGTGGCGCCGATCTGCTTTTCGTCCTCCGTCAGGGTGGAAAGACCAGAGGCATAGGCGCCGAACAGATTGCCCACCACATTCAGATGGCAGCGCTCCACCGCCAGCTTGAGATTCTGCAGCGGCGAGGGCTTCACCGCCACCGCATGCATGGCCACGCCGATGCGCTGGCAAAACATGCCCAGCGGATTCTTCACCCCGCGCGCCTCGTCGACCACATAGGTTGTCGGCGCGGACTGGATGATCTCATGGCCTTCCAGCCGGGCGCGGGTGCGGCCATCGGCCAACAGCGCGCGCAGATGTTCGTCGGAAATCAGCGCGCCATCCAGCGACAGCACCGCCCGGCTGGTCACTGACACTGGCTGGCCGCAATTGACGTTGATCAGGACATTCTGGATGCGGGAATCCGCCATATTCTCGGCCGCCGCCACGCAGTCGCGGATGGATTCTTCCGCCAGCTCCAGGCTGGTGACCGTGCCCGCCTTGAGCCCCGCGGATTCGCGCAATGCGCTGCCCAGGATCTTGAGCGAGCCTGCTTCGGCCTGGCCGATGACGCAGACGATCTTGGAGGTGCCGACATCCAGCGCCGACACAAGGCCGGAGCGGTAGGCGGGGATTTCGTTGTTCACGCGCAAGCGGACCGCCTGGTTCATGTTTCTTTTCCTCGTTCCACATCCTTCTTCTCACCGCTCTTGAGCAGGAAGAAGTAATGCGTCGGCGAGCGCAGATCGATCTCGGTGACATCGCGCTCCAGGATGCCATTGTCGATGATCAGATGTTCCAGCGAATCCAGCTCCTTCTGCCAGCCGCTTTCCGGCAGCTCCACCGTTACGCCGTCATCCAGGATCAGGTTCCAGCGGCGATCGGAGACCCGCGCATAGGCGGCAATGCGCGCGGCAATGGCGCGGTGGGCCTGCACCGCGTCCACCAGATCGGCCGCGGCCGGCGGCGCGCCGGCCCCGACCAGCTTGGGCAGATGGCGGAACTTCTCCACATCGCGGCTGGTGATCACCTTGCCATTACGCTCCACCACGACAATAGGGGCATCGCCATTGGCGTTGGCCGGCGGCTGCCACAGCGCGAAGGGCCGCTTTTCCACCAGGCTCACGAAGATGGCGTCGGGATAGCGGCGATGGATCTCGGCGCTGGCGATCCAGTCCAGCGCGGCCAGACGGCGCTGCGCGCTCCACAGATCGGCGTCGAAGATCGACTGTCCCGGCTGCATGCCCAGCACTTCCAGGATCTGGCTGTAAGGGGTGCGGCGATTGCCGGTGATATGGATCTCGGAAATGCCGAAACCGGCATCGGCGCTGATCACGTCGAGCCCCCGGCCGATGGCGCGGAAACCCCGGCCAATGATGCCGCTGGCCAGCAGCGCGCCGATCAGCACAAGAACCAGCACGGCGCCGCACAGCGCGAACATCGGGCGACGGAAGACCGGTGCCAGGCTGGCGCCCAGATTGGCGAAGGCGCCCGGCTGCTTGCCCTTGCGCATCGAGCCCGGCTGCACATCCGGCAGCTCGCGCTTGGCGCGCGTGGAGGGACGCACCGACTGACCGCGGCTGGGACGGCGGGACTTGCGTTCCACATTCACCGATCGCATGACGCATCCTCCACGATCCAGCGGCACAATTTGGCGTAGGACATGCCGACAAGGGCCGCCTGTTCCGGTACCAGCGACGTCGGCGTCATGCCGGGCTGGGTGTTGGTTTCCAGCAAGATCATGCGGTGCTTCGATCCCGTATCGTCATAGCGGAAATCGGTGCGGGTGACGCCGCGGCAGCCCAGCGCCTTGTGGGCGGCGACCGCCAGTTCCATCGCTTCTTCCGTCACTCTTTGCGGAATCTGCGCCGGCAGGATGTGTTTGGAGCCGCCGGGCGCGTATTTGGCTTCATAATCGTAGAATTCGAGTTCGGTGGTGATTTCGGTCACGCCCAGGGCACGCTCGCCCATCACCGCGACGGTCAGCTCGCGACCCGGCACAAACTCTTCCACCATCATCTCGTTCGACAGCGTCCAGGTATCGCTGCCCAGTTCCGCCGGCGGCCGGTTGTCGCCCTCGCGGATGATGAAGATGCCGACCGAGGAGCCTTCATTCACCGGCTTGACCACATAAGGCGGGTCCATCAGATGCGCGCTTGCAGCCTCGCGGCGGTCGACGACGATGGATTTCACCACCGGCAGGCCAGCGGCGCGGTAAATGTCCTTGGTGCGCTCCTTGTGCATGGCGATGGCGGACGAGAGGACACCGGAATGGGTATAGGGGATGCGCATCAGCTCCAAGAGACCCTGGACCGTGCCATCTTCGCCGAAGCGGCCATGCAGCGCGTTGAACACGGCATCGGGCCTGGCTTCGAACAGCTGCTGGCCGGGATTGTCGCCGGGATCGAGCGGATGGGCGTCGAAACCTTCCTCACGCAGCGCCGCGACCACCCCCTTGCCCGAAGACAGCGACACCTCGCGTTCGGCGGAACGCCCGCCCATCAAGACAGCGATCCTGCGGAATTGGCTCATGCCACGCCCACCCGCTTGATTTCCCATTCGAGCGTGATGCCGGATTTCTCCTTCACCCGGCGACGCACGTCTTCGCCCAGCGCTTCCAGATCGGCGGCGGTGGCGTCGCCGGTGTTGATCAGGAAGTTGGTGTGCTTCTCGCTGACCTGGGCGGCGCCCATCATCAACCCACGGCAACCGGCTTCGTCGATCAACTGCCAGGCCTTGTGGCCGGGTGGGTTCTTGAAGGTCGAGCCTCCGGTTTTGGCCTTGATCGGCTGGCTGGCTTCGCGATTGGCCGACAATTCTTCCATGCGGGCACGAATGGCGGCTGGTTCGTCGCGCGTGCCTTCAAACACCGCTTCCACAAAGATCAGGTCTTCGCCGGCCGCGCGCGCCTTGCGATATTCAAATCCCATATCAGCGCTGGAAAGCCTGATTTTATTGCCTTTTCCATCGATCGCGGTCGCTTCGACAAAGATGTCCTTGACCTCGTGGCCATAGCAGCC
This sequence comes from Rhizomicrobium sp., assembly GCA_035547275.1. GTDB lineage: Bacteria > Pseudomonadota > Alphaproteobacteria > Micropepsales > Micropepsaceae > Rhizomicrobium. Next base: position 5,154 of record DASZVQ010000061.1, on the reverse strand, counting down.
GGCGTTCATTTTCAGAGCGCCCCCGATGGTGCCGGGCACGCCGCGCAGAAATTCCAGGCCCGCAATGCCGGCATCGGCAGCCGCGCGCGCCACCGCGCCGTCCAGCGCCGCGGCGCCGGCGCGCACACGCATGCCATCGGTCTGGATTTTTCCAAAGGCCGAAGACAGCCGCACCACCACACCAGGAATGCCGCCATCGCGCACCAGAAGATTGGAGCCGACGCCGATCACCGAAACACGCAGATCGGCGGGACGCGCGGCGATGAAAGCCGCGAGATCATCGACATCGGCGGGACGGAACAGCACTTCCGCCGCGCCGCCCACGCGGAACCACACCAGGTCCTTGAGCGGCGCGTCATGGGTGAGCGAGCCGCGCACCGGAGGAAGCATGTCGCAGGGGCGCGTCATCATCACAACAGCGCCTCCAGCTTCCTGGGCAGATTGTTCATCCAGCCGGTGATCGAGCCCGCGCCGGTGCCGATGATGGCCGCGCCCGGCTTCACATAGGGCGCGACCGCGTCCGCCAGATCGTCTTCACCATCGATGACAAGCACATTGCGATGGCCATGGGCGCGCAGCGCCTCGGCATAGGTATCACGGTTGATGCCCGCAATGGGGGCTTCGCCGGCGGCATAGACCGGCGCGATGATTGCCACATCGGCATCGTTCAGGCAGGTGGCGAACTGCTCGAAGGTATCGCGCAACCGGGTATAGCGGTGCGGCTGCACCACCGCCACGATCGGACCCTTATAGGCCTGGCGCGCGGCGCGCACAGCTGCCGCGATCTTGAAGGGATTGTGGGCGTAATCGTCGATGATGGCGGCGCCATTCACTTCGCCCACCTTGGTGAAGCGGCGGCCCACGCCGCGGAATTCCGCCAGGCCTTTCCTGATGACGTCATCCTTCACGCCCAGTTCGCGCGCCACCACGATGGCGGCCATGGCGTTCTGGACATTATGCTCGCCCGGCATGGGCAGCTTCATGCCTTCCAACCGCACCTCGGTGCCTTTGCGGCGGTCGGTGAAGACACAATCAAAGTGCGAGGCGCCTTCCGAAAAGCTGACGTTCACGGCGCGGGCATCAGCCTGGGGCGAAATACCATAGGTGATGATGCGCCGGTCGGTGATGCGGCCGACCATGGCCTGCACTTCCGGATGGTCGATGCACAGCACGGCGAAACCATAGAATGGCACATTCTCGACAAAGCGCTGGAAGGCGTCGCGCATGTTCTCGAAGGTGCCGTAGAAATCCAGGTGATCGGGATCGGCATTGGTCACCACCGCCACGGTGGCGGGCAGACGCAGGAAGGTGCCGTCGCTCTCGTCGGCTTCCACCACCACCCATTCGCCCGCGCCCAGCCGGGCATTGGTGCCATAGGCGTTGATGATGCCGCCATTGACCACGGTGGGGTCCATATTGCCCGCATCCAGCAGCGAGGCGACCAGGGTCGTGGTCGTGGTCTTGCCGTTGGTGCCGGCGATGGCGATGCAGGACCTGAGGCGCATGATCTCGGCCAGCATCTCGGCGCGGCGCACCAGGGGCAATGATAAGGCGCGGGCGGCATCGAATTCGACATTGCCGGGCTTGACCGCCGAGGAATAGACCACGGCATGCGCGTCTTTCAGATTGTCGGCATTGTGGCCGACATGAACGGTGATGCCCATGGCGCGCAGGCGCTTGACGTTGGCGTTCTCGGCCGCGTCGCTGCCCTGAACCTTGTAGCCCAGATTGTGCATGATCTCGGCGATGCCGCTCATGCCGATGCCGCCGATGCCGATGAAATGGATGGCGCCGATATCGAGGGGAACACGGGTGGTCACGGTCGCCATTACGCAGCCTCCTTCCGGTCGGAAGAGAGGGCCAGGTCTTCGACCATGTCGGCCAGCTTGCTGGCGGCGTTCGGCGTCGCCAGCGCATGGGCGCGGCTGGCGCGGCGCGCCAGGTCCAGCGGATCGGCGAAAATCCTGCCCAGCATCTGGGCCAGGCTGTCGGGTGTCAGCGTCCGCTGCGGCACGCACCAGCCGGCATCGGCGCGCGACAGGATCTCGGCATTGGGGGTCTGGTTGTCATCCAGCGCGCCGGGCAGCGGCACCAGAATGGCGGGACGGCCGATCGCCATCAGTTCGGCCACGGTTCCGGCGCCGGACCGGGCGATCACCAGCTGGGCTTCCGCCATGCGCTGGGGCAGATCAGAGAAGAAACTCTCCAGCTGGCAACGGATCTCGGCATTGGCGTAGATCTGACGCACCTGTTCGATGTCTTCGGGCCGGCATTGCTGCACCACCGACAGCCGCATCTTCATGTCATGCGGCAGGCGTGTCAGCGCGGCGGGCACGATCTCGCTCAAGGCGCGCGCGCCCTGGCTGCCGCCAAACACCAGCAGCCGGATCGGGCCATCGGCCTGGGGCAGACTGTAGCTTGCGCCCCACAGCGCTTCGACCTCAGGCCGCAAGGGGTTTCCGGTCAGCACGATCTTGGAAATATCGCGCGGCGCGAAACGGGCGATGGGGAAAGCCGCCGCCACCTTGCGCACCTTGTTCATCACCAGCCGGTTGGCGCGGCCAACCACGGCATTCTGCTCGATGATACCGGTGGGCAGGCCGGCGAAGCTGGCGGCCAGCATCACCGGCACCGAGGGATAGCCGCCAAAGCCGATTACCGCGGCAGGCTTCAGCTTCAACAGCTTGGCCCAGGCCATGACGAAGCCGGCCGCGATCTTGAGCGGCGCGGTCACGGCATTGAACGGCGAGGACGGCACCGTCTCGATCTTCGCTTTGGGGAAAGCGGTGGCATAGTTGGCGAAACGCGCATCGGTCATCACCACGATGTCGCGGCCGCGCCTGGCCAGCTCGCCGGCCAGCGCCTGGGCCGGAAACAGATGCCCGCCGGTACCGCCCGCGCTCAGCACGATGACACTCATGCCCGCACCATGAAGAAAGCGGGATCGTCGCGGGTGGTCAGCCGGATCTGCGGCCGCTGGCGTGTCACCGCCAGGGCAAAACCCATGGTCAGCGCCACGGCGAACAGCGAAGAGCCGCCATAGGAGATGAACGGCAGGGTCATGCCCTTGGCCGGCAGCAGCGACACCGCCACGCCCATATTGATGAAGGCCTGCACCGCGGTGACCACGGCAAGGCCGGCGCCCGCCAACTGGGCGAAAGGTTCGCGGCTGGCGGCGGAACGCAGCAGCAGCCGCACCGTGAGCAGGCAAAACAGCAGCGCGATCAGGCCGCACAGCAGGAAACCGAATTCCTCGCCCGCCACCGCGAAGATGAAATCGGAATGGGCGTCGGGGATGCGGTATTTGATGGTGCCAGCGCCCGGCCCCACGCCGGCCAGGCCGCCATGGGCGAAGGCCTTCAGCGCCAGGCCCGCCTGATAGCCGGTGTCGGAATCGCTGAGGAACTGCTCCACCCGGTGATGCACATGCGGAAAGATTTCGTAGGCCGCAAAGCCCAGCACCATCAGGACGCCAACACCGATGCCGACCCAGAGGAAATTGACACCCCAGAAGAACAGCATCGCGCCCCACAGACAGAGCAGAAGCCCGGTCTGGCCCACATCCGGCTGCTTGATCAGGATCAGCAGCGCCGGCGCGATCAGAAGGAACGTGACCAGGGGCTTGGGGATCGTGAGCGGCTGGCGGTCGGCCAGCACGGCGGCGGCCAGAATGGCGAAACTCGGCTTCAAGAACTCCGACGGCTGCAGCGCGAAAGGCCCCAGATCCAGCTCACGGCGCGCGCCCAGCACATCGGCGCCCACGAACAGCACCAGGAACGAACCGATCAGGGCAAAAGCAAAGGTCACCGCCGCCAGGATGCGGATCTGGCGCGGCGGCAGCAGCGACACGCCGCAGAGAATGCCTACCGCGATGGCGGCGAATACCACCTGGCGCACCGTGTAACGGAAATCGCCCGCCGTCAGGGGACCGCCGGTGATGGCGGGGCTGGCGGCAAAGGCCAGCATCAGTCCGATGCCGGTCAGAGCCAGCATACAGAACAGCGCCACCCGGTCCACCGTGAACCACCAGTTGGCAAAACCGCTTTTGTCGGCCCGGTTCATCACGATGCGGCCCTCGCATGTTTCGGCAGCCGGGCGACCAGGCCGCGGAACACATCACCGCGCTGCTCGAAATCCTTGAACTGATCATAAGACGCACAGGCCGGCGACAGGAGCACCACCGGCGCCTCCGCCGCCGACGCCGCGGCATCGGCGGCCGCATGGGCCACCGCGACATCCAGGGTGGCGGACATTTCATACAGCGCCTTGCCGTCGAGGGTCTTGGCGAACTGGCTGGCGGCCTCGCCGATCAGATAGGCCTTGCGAATGCGCGGAAAGAAGGACGCGAGCGGGGTAATGCCGCCCTCCTTGGGCTTGCCGCCGGCGATCCAGAAGATGTCGGGATAGACGGCCAGCGCCCGCGCCGTGGCGTCGGCATTGGTGGCCTTGGAATCGTTGATGAAGATGGTCTTGCCGATGTGGCCGACGTCTTCCATGCGATGGGCCAGGCCCGGAAAGCTGGCGATGGCATCGGCGATCTTCTTGCTGTCGGACATGAAAGGCCGGACCGCGCCATAGGCGAGCGCCGCATTCTGCCAATTGTGCGCGCCGGGCAAGCGGGTGGCCGTGGCCATGTCCATCACCTTGACCGCGCGCCCGCCCATTGCGTCGTAAAGCGCGCCATCGACCACGAAGATGCCCCGGCCCAGCACCTTGCCAACCGAAACCGGATGGGCCTGGGCGCCGCCGGCAGCCGAAATCTGGGTGAAGATGGCGGAGGCATATTCGTCATCCACGCCGATCATCACCCGGCCGTCCTTGGCGGTCTGGCGCATCAGCCGCGCCTTGATGGCGGCATAATTCTCCATGCTGCCATGGCGATCGATATGGTCCGGCGACAGGTTGGAGAGCAGCGCCACATCCGGCACCAGTCCGGGCGCCAGATCGATCTGGAAGCTGGACATTTCCAGCACATAGATGGTCTTGGGCGATGGCTGGGACAGTTCCAGCACCGACTTGCCGATATTGCCGCCGATCTGGGCGTCGAAGCCGCATTGCGCCAGGACATGGCCGATCAGCGCGGTGGTAGTGGATTTGCCATTGGTCCCTGTGATGGCGATCACCGGCGACTTGCCCGGCAAGTCGGGATTAGGC
>DASZVQ010000060.1:0-24476 GCA_035547275.1 Rhizomicrobium sp. | reverse complement strand
GTATGCCCTGGCGGTGAACGAGGAGAATGCCGCGGGCGGGCGTGTCGTCACTGCCCCCACCAATGGAGCGGCGGGCGTCCTGCCGGCGGTACTGAAATACTATGAGGTCTTCACCGCCAATCCGACGCCGGAAGGTTCGCGCGCCTTCCTGATGACGGCCTCGGCCATCGGCTTTCTGTACAAGAGCCGCGCCTCGATCTCCGCCGCCGAGATGGGCTGCCAGGGCGAGGTCGGCGTCGCCTGTTCGATGGCCGCGGCAGGACTGGCCGCGGCGCTCGGCGCCACCAACGAGCAGATCGAGAATGCCGCCGAAATCGGCATGGAGCACAATCTGGGCCTGACCTGCGATCCGGTGGGCGGGCTGGTGCAGGTGCCCTGCATCGAACGCAATACCATGGGCGCGATCAAGGCGATCAATGCCGCCTATCTGGCGCTGCAAGGCGATGGCAAGCATATCGTATCGCTGGACGCCGTGATCGAGACCATGCGCCAGACCGGCAATGACATGCGCGCCAAGTATAAGGAAACCAGCCTTGGCGGCCTGGCTGTCAATGTGGTCGAATGCTGATCATTACCGCCGCCGCCCTTAGAGCGGCGGGCCCGGCGGCAGCGGGAAGCGGGAGCGCGGCCCCTTGCCCCAGACCGGCTCGATCTCCTTGGGCACATTGGCTTCCGGATTATTCAGATAGCGGGTGATCTGACGCGCGGATTCCCGGTAGAAGGCATCGGTCAGCGGGTCGCCATCCTTGCGGGTTTTCAGGTCGTCAGCCAGCAGCGCCAACTGATCCAGCACATAGTCCTTGGCTTCCGGCGCCGTGTCCCTGGCACCGCCCAGCGCCATCATCGATTCCATCGTCACATTCTGAGTCACGCGCAGCAATGCGCGCTGTTCCGATGAACCGGCGGGCGTGGCCTTCCAGGTATGAGCCATCACCTGGTCCACCATTTCGGGGAAGGTCAGCGTATCGGGCTTGCGCGCCGCCAGCGCCACCATGCGCGCGGCCCGGTCGGGATCGAACAGCGGCTGGATCACCATGGCGGAAAGAATGCGCGCGGCCCTGAGCTGATCGAAGACGCTGTCCTTGGACAGATCCTCCAGATTCTCGACCGGATCTGGCGTCAATTGGATCAGCAGGGATTCCGGTATCTCCAGATTCTCCGGTTTAACCGAATCCATCAGCAGGCCCAGAATCTCGCGCTGTTCATCGCCGGGAATGAACTGGGTCGGCGGCAGTGGACGCGCCTCATCCTTGACGGTGATGTTCTGGAACATGCCGCCGATATATTTGACGCCGGATTCGATGGCATAACGCTGCTGCAGATAGACGATCCATAGCCGAATGTCGCGCAGCGCCCCGATCGGCTCTCCCGGCTTGAGCATGGCGGTACCGTAATTGGCCAGGGCGATCTTGCGTACCGCCGCGGTTTCGCGAAGATTGGCCATCGGCGTTTCGCGGTCGTCATACCAGGTGTAGCGAGGGTCGTCCTCGCGAGTCATGATAATGCCATGGTCGCGCATGTCGGCGATCACGCCATCCAGACCGGCCTTTTCCTGACCAGGCGCGAACTGGGTATAGGCATAACGCACCATGTAGGTATCATAGGCGCCGATCGACGTCATGAAAGACTCACTCAGGTCCAGCTTGCCATTGGTCACCTTCACCCGCGGGGTAGGATATTCCATCACCGACGAGCGGTTGTTCAGGTTGGCCGCCCAATTGTGTTGAAAGCCCAGCGTATGGCCCAGCTCATGCGCCGTCAGCAGCGCCTGACGCAGATAGATCATGTCGCGCTGCCCCTTGGGCATCTTGTCCATCCTGTCTTCACTGACCAGGTTGGGGTCGGCGATGGTCAGACCGGACCCGTCATTGGGCAGGCCGCCGCTATAGGCATCGTAATAATTGGCGATGGTGCGCATGCGATAAGTATCCAGATGCGTCTTGGAGCCCAGCGTCTCGCCGGTGCGCGGATCGTGGAAGGCGCCGCTGGAGGAAAAGCCACGCTCGTCGCGCTGAATCCACAGCACATAGGCGTAGCGGATATCCATCGGGTCCATATCCGGCGGCGCGTCTTTCGCTTCGATGGCGTTCTTGAAGCCGGCCGCCTCGAATGCCTTGTTCCACCACAACAGGCCTTCCTTCATGGCATGACGGATGGGATCGGGAATGGCCGGATCGAAGTAATAGACGATGGGCTTCTTGGGCTCGCTCAGCGCTGCATTAGGGTCCTTCTTCTCCAGCCGCCAGCGCGTGATCCATTCGGTGACAGGCGAATCGTCAACCGGCTTGGAGAAATCATGGAAGCGGATGGAGCTGACATTGATGCGGGGATCTGCCTCGCGGGGCGTATAGCCGGTGGGCGCTTTCAGGAAGGAATGGTGGATGCGCATGGTAAAGACACCACGCTGCGGCGTCACATTGCTGATCGCCGAACCGGGCGCATCAGAGGTGAAAGTGGAAATGGTCTCGATTTCCGTATTTTCCGGAAACGCTTTCATCCGCCTGGGATAAAATACGCTGCGGGTAGGATCGAACTTGAAATCTCCCAGCTTGGCGCGCTTGAAACTGTCGACGATGTTGCCGGCGTCGCGCATGAACAGTGGTGTGCCGTCGACGATCACCTTGCCGTTCGCTTCCGACACCACCGGCAAGACCGCCAGCACCGAGGTCGGGAACGAGTCGGTCACGCCTTCCTGGGTTTTGGCGTTGCCGTGGGTGGCGCGATAGGCCAGGTTGATCTGATTGACCACCACCTTGCCGCCCGAGCGCTCGAAATGGATCACCGAGCTGACGATGATGCCGCGATCGAAGGGCGCCTCGACCGAGCCCGGATTGGTGGCGGCAGACACATAATAAAGAACATCCTGGTCGAAGACGGGGATTTCCAGCAGCACCCGGCCATGGGCGCCGTCGAAATAGAAGGGCACATACCCTTCGGTACGGGTCAGGCCGGCGGTACTGGCCTTGGCCAGCCCACCATCCGTCGGCTGGCCATGGGCAGACTGACTTTCGAACAGGAAGCCGCAGAGGGTGAGAAGGGCAAGAGTTGCAAGCAGCTTGCGCAGCCCCCTGGACGTATCGGCCAGAACCGCGATCTTTTTGGACATGCCACCACCCCGACAACCCGACAGGGTCAGGCTATCCAAGGGTCGGATGCGGTTCTGTGCAATTTTCGCCGGACTTGCGGTTAAAGGATTGCGATTCCTGCGCCGACGCGCGGAACCACGCCAGATTTTCACCTGACTGGGCTACAGGCGCGGAAAAACGAATTTCCGCGCCTGTTGTCTTATTTCGGCAAGGCGAAGGCAACCAGCTGATCGCCGATCCGTGGCGCCATAATGCTATTGCCGCCGGCAGCGAACACAACATACTGCCGCCCTTTATAAGTATAGACCGCAGGCGTGGAGACCGCGGGCGCTTCCACCTGATGCTCCCACAGCACATCGCCGGTGCGTAGGTCGACCGCGCGCACCCGGCTGTCCATGGAGGCGCCGATGAAGATCAGGCCGGATTTGGTGATGACGGGCGCGCCAAAGGTCGGCGAGCCCCAGCTTTCGGGCATATAGAAGCCCCATTGCTGTACCTGGCCGAACGGCTTCTTCCACAAAAGCTGGCCCGTCTTCAGATCATAGGACGACAGCGTGCCATAGGGCGGCGCCCAGCAGGGCATGCCCCATTTGTTCAGGAAGGTATAGATATGGGCCGCATAGGGCGAGCCATATTCCGGCGATCCCGGCGGCCTGGCGTCCTTGCCCGCCTTGCGGTCTGCCAGGAACTGCTTGAACTCCGCATCGAATTCGGCGCGCTTGATCAGCTTATAGATCTGCACCACATCGGAGCTGTTGACGACATAGGTCTGACTGACCGGATCGACCGCACCGCCCGACCATTCCACGCCACCAATGGTGGCCGGAAACTCGATCGAACCGCGCAGTGAGGGCGGCGTGAAGGAGCCGTCATTGCGGTAGGTGGCGTAGTCGCGGCTGCATTGGCCAAAGCTTGCGATATCGGCGATGGTCGAGACACCCGGCGCGCGATCGGGCACCGTGCGCTCAGGGACCGGCACGAAGGGTTGGGTCGGGGATGCCTTCTCGCCCGGCACATCGGACGCCGGCACCGGCTTTTCGATCATGGGATAGATCGGCTCGCCGGTGAGGCGATTCAGCACATAGAGAAAGCCCTGCTTGCTGGACTGCACCAGTGCCGGAATGGCCTGGCCATTCTTCTGGATATCGACCAGGGTCGGCGCGGAATTGGTGTCCACGTCCCAGATGTCGTGATGCACCAGCTGGCGCGACCAGGCGACCTGGCCGCCATCGGCATGCAGCGCCGTCACCGATGTGGCATAGGGAATGTCTTCAAGCCGGTCGCCGCCATAATAATTGTTCTCGGGCGAAGACACGGGCAGATAGACAAGACCGTTCTTCTCATCCACCGACATGGAAGCCCAGACATTGGCGGTGCCGATGCGCTTGCGCATCGCTTCGGGAATGATCTGGAAATCCCATTTCTTGGCGCCGGTGCGGGCGTCGATCCCGAACACCGAACCGGGCGGCGAATTCTCCCAGGTCCAGTCCACGCCGGCCCAGCCCACGATCAGCGTGTCTTTATAGACGGCGACCGACTGGTTCAGCTCGAACGGGAATTTGGGATTGATCGTGTTCCATTGATTGATATTCACGATGCCGTGATCGCCGAAGCCCTCGCAGCGCTTGCCGGTATCGGCATCCACGCCGTGCAGCAAGCCATCGACCGTGCCGATGTAGACCATCTTCTGACAAGGCTGGCCCGGTACCGGATTGGCGGCCGCCCAATAGGACATGCCGCGATTCTTGCCGTGGAACTTGGATGGATGCTTGGGGAAGGCATCATAAATCCACTTCACCTTGCCGGTATCCGGCTCGACCGCAAAAATCCGATAGAAGGGCGTGGAGACATAGACCGTGTTGTTGACGAACAACGGCGTGGATTGCCACGAGGTCTTGCCGACGATCTCGCCACGGCCGGACACTTTATAAGGACTGTCGGAGGACTTTCCATCGGGGCCCCGATAGACATCGCCGGTGTTCAGGCTCCAGGCGACCGAAAGATCCTTTACATTCTGGGGCGTGATCTGGGTGGCATCGGAATATTTCTGCGCCATCCGGTTGCCGTTGAAATCGATCCAGTCGCCGGCCTGGACGGCCGGTGCAAATACGGCCGCGCCAAGGGCCATCGACAACAGAAATCCATAAGCCCTCATGCGTCCCTCCCACGGCTCATAAGCAGCACCCATCCCAGCGCCGCGATCGCCATGGCGACCATGACCATGCCGCTTTCCAGAAAATACCCGGCGACGCCGGTTCCGATGACATCCAGCAGCAGCAGGAACAGGAAGATGCCGGCAAGAAATCCACGCCCCAGCACCATGACCATCAGCGCCCCAAACACCATCAGCAGACTGGAGGCGATGACCAGCTCGACCCCGCCCGTACCATCGATCCCGGTGGCGACGGTGAAATAGTCATAGGTTGCGGCGGCGGCGCCGAGCACCCCCGCCAGCAGCATCAAGCCGCTGCCTCGTCTGGACCTTGCAGCCATTATGTCACTCCCTGTCTGGCGGGTGGCATTTTCATCTTCCGGCGTGATGGCCGGTGAGCACCCGATAAGCCCCAACCTTTGCCCCCATCATGGCAAGGCTGCGGCGATTTCCAAGCCCCCCCCGCAAGGGTCATTTTCAGGCCTCGACCCCTTGGGGAACGGCATAGCCTGCGCGTGGCAGGAGCATCTTCAGCAAGGGGCCCGTCATCACCGTCGTTACCACCGCCATAACCACCAGCATGGTGAAAACCTTCTGGGGAATGAAGCCCATATCGTAACCGATATTGAGCACGATCAGCTCCATCAACGCCCGCGTATTCATCAGGGAGCCGAACAGCGCGGATTCGTTGGCGTCGAAACCCGCCAGACGGGCCGCCACGAAAACAGGAATGATCTTGCCGCCAATTGCAGCCGCCAGCACAACCAGGAGCCATGCCCAATCCTGGGCGCCAGCCAACCCCAGCACATTGGTGCGCAGGCCCGTGAAGGTGAAGAAAACCGGCAGAAAAAAGACCAGCACAAAACGTCCCACCTGACGCCGCCAGGCATCCACGAACGCCTTGTCATGATGGAATAGCAGGCCGCACAGAAACCCGCCGAAGATGGTGAAAATGCCAAGGGCATAAGTGCAGATGCCCATGACGAAAACCAGGCATACGACGCCTGTCATCAGGTTGGGCGCCAGTTCGCCATCGCGCGCCGGCATGATGGCCAGTATACGGTGCACCAATGGCCGCAGGCCGAACCAGGAAACTGCCAGGAGCAACAGGATGCCGACGACCTGAAGACCCGCATGCGCGGGTGAGAATTGCGCTGCGGCATAGGCGGAGATACCTGCCAGCAGCACCCATCCCGTCACATCGTTGATGGCGGCGGCGGAGATGGCCACCACGCCAACCTCCGTTTGGGTTAGGTCAAATTCGCGCAAAATGCGGCCCAGGATAGGCACGGCCGTGATCGCGAGGCCGACGCCGAAAAACAGACTGTACGTCAGCGCATCCATGCCTGGCGCCAGGATCGGCGCGGTGACCTGGCCGATGATCAGGCCCAGGGCGAAGGGAATGGCAATCGACGCCACCGCAATGCTGATCGTCGCATTACGGTTGCGCCGTCGCGCCAGATGGGCGAATTCGAAATCCATCCCGATCTGAAACATCAGCAATACCAGACCGATCTGGCTGATGATCACGATGGGCGTGGATGGCTTGGCACCGAACAAGAATGTCGAGGCGTCCGGGAAAAAATGCCCGAACAAAGACGGCCCCAACAGCAGGCCGGCGATAATCTCGCCGATCACGCCCGGATGGCCCAGCTTGCGGGAGAGCTGGTTGCCCAATCGCGCTGCCAGGATCATCACGATCAGCTGAGCGAGCGTGAGAAACAGCAGATTTTCCGTCGCGTTGACCGATGAATGCATCTTTCCCCCTATACGCCCCGCAGCATCTGCATGACCCGGGCGCGGATGCGCCCATAATTCTGCTTCAGCGGTCCCAATATGCCGTGCTGTTCTTCCGGCAGATGCGCCAGCGGATGCCCGGCCTCGCGGAAGACATAATGGTCGAACAGCGCCTTCCAGGCCCGGCGTTCCGCCAATGGGCGTTCGGCCAGGGTAATCATCGAAAGCAGCATGGCCGTGTAGGGCGCATCCGGGCCGGACGAAAAGGCGTCCCACCAGTAATTGACCAGCCCGTTGAAGGGCGCGGTGGACTGGACCCGGTGCCACCACAGCTTGGGCAGATAAAGTGCGTCGCCTGGCTCCAGTTCTGCAACCAGAGCCTGGTCCCGCGCTTTCGAAAACAGCGGGAACCTATCGCCGTTCGGGCTGGAGGCCGCCAGGCTGACCGGCTGGCCCGCCATGGTGTGATCGATCGGTCCGACATAAAGGCGTGAGACCAGCTCCGGTGCATACAGCGTGAACCGGCGATGGCCCGCCACCACACAGGCCAGATTGTCCACCGTGTCATAATGGGCGGACACGTCGCTGGCATGACCCAGCCAGATGCGCGGCGCGGCGACCTTTGGCAGCAGCGGCATGTCATTGGCAGCCTCAAAACCCGGCATGTAATCGGCAATGGGGATCGAGCCGACATAGAGAGACTGCGCCCCCGGTTGCTCCAGATGCGCCATGATCGCATCCAGCGCCGCGGCCAATCGCATCTGCCGGCGTTCGAAATTGAAGCCGCGCAAGCTGTTGTCATAATAATATTTGCCGGCGATCTCGGGCCGGCCCCAGAACACTTCCAGGCTGCCGCCGGCATCGAATTGGGCGAGATAATCGCGAAACGCCCGGGGCGATCGCCGCGCCGCGGCTACCGCCGGCCAGTCGCCAACCAGGCCGCGCAGGATCACCGGCCGGCAAGCGTCGAGCACATCATGCTGGAATGCTTCGGACGAAAGCCCCTTGCCGGCGATTTCGGCGACGGCTGAACTCATCCGGCCAGACGCGCATTCTTCTTCTGCGCCAGCACCGGGATCTGTTTTATCGACGCAATCATGAAATAAATCGCCCTGAGATACCCCCGGCGGAAAAGCTCCACCACCTTGTCATCGGGCAGCGCGTTCAGCGCGTCCTGGTTGACCGTATAAAGATCTTCCAGCCGCCGCCGGCTGCCATCGTCAAAGGCCAGGCCGATATCGATGGGCTCGATAAGCTTCAGGTTCAGCAGGGTGTCGATAAAGACTTTTGTCTGTTCCAGCCCGGGCTTGAGGTCGCGGAACAAGTTCATGATGCTCTTGAGATAAGCGGAGGGTTGGCCGTCGACCCCGAACAGGGCCTGGCCGCCGCCGACCCGGGGATGGTCCAGATCGATGGCGATATCATCGCCCGCGGTGAAGAAAGGCCCCCGTTGCAGGCTCAACGGACGATAGGTCTCGAACGGCCTTCCTTCGGTCAGGAACAGATTCTCGCCCTCGTCGATGCCCAGCATTGCTCCGCAAAAAAAGCCGCCGGTTTCCGCGTCCTTGGAAAAAAGGAGCGGATAATGCGCCGCCGCATGCACAAATTCGCCCACGACCACGGGCACAAAACGCTGGGCATCGCCAAAGCGCGCGGAAGCGCCCGTCTCTACATGGAGATCACGATGGGCTTTGGTATCGAGAAGCGTGATATTGGTCATGGAAAGCGCCATCAGATGGGCTGTAGCCCATATTCCTGGATCTTGCGCACCAGATCACGGTTTTTGGGCAGTTGCTTGCGCATCTTCTGGGTCATGGCGGCGTTTTCCTGCATCTGCTGGGCAGCCATCATGCGGGTCTGCGCATTGTCGTTCGCATCGACCGCGGTGCGAAAACCCATGCCATACAACACATATTGATAGCTTGCGGCCGGGAAGACCTCTTCCAGACGGTCGAATTCCTCCAGGAACCAGGGCGGCTGGTATTGCCATAGCTGCAGAAGGTCCTTCAGCCGGTCGGGCACCGTGGCCGGGTCGGTATTGTCCCGCCAGAATTTCTCGGGCCGCTTGGTCAGGACATAGTGCAGCTTCAGAAAATCGATGATGCGGCCCCAGCGGTAGTGGTTCACCTCATTGAAGCGGCGAGCGATGATGTCCATCACATCGCGGTTGGCCGGCATCTGTTCGGCGATCTGCTTGGCGGACAGCTCCACCAGCACGATGGCCGAGGATTCCAGCGGCTCCAGGAAGCCGGACGCCAGCCCCACCGCCACGCAATTGTTCTTCCAGAAAGTCTCGCGATAGCCGCCGCGGATGGGAATCTTGCGCGGCGTAAGGCCCTTGGCCTGTGGGCCGATATAGCGCATCAGCTCATCGGCCGCCTCATCATCGCTGATGTGACGGCTGGAATAGACATAGCCAACGCCTCGCCGCGTCGGCAGACCGATATCCCAGGTCCAGCCGGCGGAATGGGCGGTGGAAATGGTGTGGGACGCCATGGCCTCGTCGGGCGTGGCATAGGGCACCTGCACCGCCATGGCGGTGTCGCAGAACAGCACATCGCTGCAGCTCTTGAAGGGCACGCCCAGGGTCTTGCCCAACAGCAGGGAGGCAAAGCCGGTGCAGTCCACAAACAGATCGCCGGCGATCTCGCCGCCCTGTTTCAGGATCAGGCTTTCGATGTCGCCATTCTCCGCCTGCTTGACACTTTGTACATCGGCCAGGACATGGCGCACGCCCAGCTTTTCCGTACAGTGCTTCTGCAGAAACGGCGCGAACTTGCCCGCATCCAGGTGATAGGCGTAATTGGCCAGCGCCTGATATTCGGGGGTGGTGATGGTCTTGGGTGCCAGCCCGTCGTCACACAGCGCGCCCTGCGGCGTGACACTGTCACAGAAGCTGCGGCCAGCTTCATTTTCCAGCCAGTGCGGCACCAGGTTCACCTGATGAAAGCCCTGTGGCAGCATCAGGGGGTGATAATAGCCATCCCCCTCGGCGCCCGTGGTCCAGCGGGCGAAGCGCGCACCCTGTTTGAAGGCAGCGTCGCAGTGACGGAACAGATCGGTTTCCGAAACCCCCATCTTTTCGAGGGTGGTGCGCAAAGTGGGCCAAGTCCCCTCGCCCACGCCAATGATCTTGATGTCAGGCGACTCGACCAGGGTGACGGTGAAGCCGGACTTCATGCGCCCCTGATGGCGCGCGGCAATGACGCCAGCGGTCAGCCAACCGGCTGTGCCGCCGCCCACAATCACCACATGACTGACCGGCTTGACCATTTCCCTACGCCTGCTTTCTGCCGATATTAGCAAAAAGCAAGGGGCCGCCAAATGGGCGACCCCTTGTCAGTTCCGCTTCCACTAATACTTGAAGTGGAAGCCCAGGGTAAACCGCCGGCCATAATCCACCATATCCAGCAGCTGCTCGGAGAAGCGGCCATGGGTGCTGTAGGTGGCGTCGTTCAGGTTCAACGCCGCGAAATAGACGTTGAACTGGTCGGTAATGTCGTAGCTGGTCGAGAAGTCGATCTGGGTGTTGGCGTTCACGAAGGTCGGCTCGGTGCCGAAGGCCGAATTGTTCTGCCCTTGACCGAAGCGATCCAGATAGGCGTCGCGCCAGTTCGCCGCGATACGGGCCTGGAAGCCATCCTTGTCGTAGAAGGCGACCAGGTTTGCGGAGTCGGCCAGACCGGTGACCGCAAAGCCGCTGATCGACAGGTTCAGCGGATCGTACGGCTTGTTGGTGCCGACCACGGTGCCGTTCAGCTGGAAGCCGAAGCCGGTGTCGCCGAACACATGCTGGATCGCGAATTCCGCACCATAGACATTGGCAGAGGGGCCGTTGACGTTGGTGGAAACCGTGAAGACGCCCGGCTTGCCCGTGGTGGGATCGATCACCCCATTGATGGTCTGCTGGGTAGAACCCTGGATGATGAAGTTGGTGACGTTCTTGTTGAACACGTCGACCGATAGATAAGAGTTGGCCTGGTAATACCAGTTCGCACTCAAATCGACATTGTCCGACACGAAGGGCTGCAGATTGGGATTGCCGCCCGTGGCCACCAGCGAGCCGACGCGTTCGCCCGTTCCGACCTGCAGGACCGGGGTGATGTCGTTCAGCGGCGGCCGCGTCAGGGTGCGCGAGGCATCGAAGCGGATCTGCAGCTGGTCGGTGACACTCAGGCTCATGTCCAGGTTGGGCAGGAGGTACTGATAGCTGTTCTTGCCGTTGACCGGCGTCGTCGGACCAAAACCGACCAGGAGGGCGGTGTGGTCGGACGGCTGAACGGTCAGCGAGGTCGGCAGCTGGCCAAGACCGATCGTGGTGGTGTTGGTATATTCATCACGCACACCGACAACGACCTTCAACGGCATGCCGTCGATGTTGTTCTGCATCGCCACGCTGATATAGCCGGCATTGGTGTTTTCGATAACCTGCGAATAGGCATTGACCACCGGCGACAAGGTATACTGGCCGGTGTAAGCCGGATTGCAGCAGCCGGTATTGAAGCCCGGAACCGTGGTGGTCGCGGGATTGCCCAGACCCTGCAGATAGTTCAGCACCGAATAGGGGTTGAACACCAGGACCTGCGGCGGCAGGTTTGAGGAACCGCCAAAGCCGTTGATGAAGTCCGACGTGCCAAACGACTGGGTGAACAGATTCTGCGGCAGGGCAGCGCCATGGGTGCCGTTGTTGTTCGACGCCGGACCATAGCCGGCGAACGCCTGCCACTGATTGTTGGAGAAGTCGTCACTGCTGTGGGCATCGTCATGCTCGCCCACAAACTGGTAGCCAGCCGTGATCTTGAAATTGTCGCTTTCCGCCCAGGTCGCCTCCGCCTTGAACTGCTGAACGCGGTCCAGACGCTGCGGGCTCGACATCGGGAAAACGTGGCTGCCGATCAGGCCGTTGTTGATGAATTGCGAAGCGTTGCCGTTGGGGCCCACACCCGTGGGATAGGGCAGGTTGTGGCCGCCCGGAAGCGTGACGCCGACATTGGTGCCGTTTGTGCCGCCCGGGGTGGAGGGACCGTAGCCCACGTCGGAATCGATGCTGGAGAGCTTGCCGCCCGGATTCTCCCAGCCCTGCGAGAGATCATAGTCGGCGTTGAACGACAGCTTGTCGGTGGCGTTCCACTTCACATTCAGGCCGGTATCGTTGTTCTGCAGCACCGAACCGTTGATCTGGGACTGGAAATCGGTCGGAGTATTGGGCTGCACGAAGCTGGTGATGGTGCCGTTGGGGCTCAGCGCGACATTGCGCAGGGACCCGGCATTGAACCAGACGCTGTAGCCATATTGACGCGCATGCAACGTGTCGCGCGAATAATTGTCATCCAGCGTGACCAGCAGGTTTTCGGTCGGCTGCCACTGGAAGGCGGCGCGGCCGTTGATGCGGGTATCCTGGGTGGTTTCCTGATAGAGACCATAGTCCTGGATGAACCAGGCCGGCGCATTGGAAGGCGTGAGCGTCGGCGCGCAGGCCGTGGTCGCGCCAGCCAGCTGGCAGGGGTCCAGATGCGTGCCTTCCCAACCCTGGATGTTGACATGATTGGCGCGGGTGCGGGATTCCGCGATCGAGCCATCGATCAACACACCCAGCGTGTCATGGGCGAAGGTGTCGCTGATCAGCGCGTTGACGTTCGGCGTCCCATTGCCTTCTTCCGGCGAGTAGGTGGCGGAGGCGCCGCCCACAATGTGCAGGCCGGGATTGTCCATCGGCTTGGGGAACTTGATGTTGACGGTGGCGCCGATCGCGCCCGACGACAGCGTCGCGTCGGGCGTCTTCATGATATCGACCTGGCCGACAAAGTCGGCGCCGATGGTGCTGAAGTCGAAGGAACGACCAGCGCCGGACGCGATCTTGCGGCCGTCGAACAGGGTTTCGTTGAAAGAGGGGCCAAAGCCGCGCACGGTGATTTCGGTCGCCGCGCCCGTGGAGGTCGACACACCACCCATGACGGATGTGCCACGGCTGATGGTGACGCCGGGAATGCGCTGCATGGCGGCGGCAATATCCACGTCGGGGAACTTGCCGATGTCTTCGGCCGAGATCGCATCCACCAGGCCGTTGGCGTCGCGCTTAATATCCAGGTTCTTCTGCAGCGAGCTGATCAGGCCCGTAACGGTCACATTCTCGACATTGGAAGCCTGCTGCTGATCCTGCGCGGCCGCCGGAACAGCCAGCGCCACCAAACAGGCGCTGCACAAAAGCGCGACGCGCACGCCATGAACACCAATCACCGAATTCGACATATAGTCCCCCTGAATTGTTCGAAGGCGCCCGCATCGGCGTGGCGCACGAATTTTCTGACGTCTTGAAAGATGTCCCTGGAAGCTTCCCGCCCGGCCGGTGTTAATGCTGCGGACCGCGCCATTCAGCGCGGACAAAAGCCCACCTGTTCCGAAAGGCCGCTACAGCCCTCCCAGACATCAAACCCTTTGAAATTTCTGCTTTAACCAGGCCGAAACCTGTCTTACGTCCTCCCGAAACCGGCGCGCTCAGCGCTCTTACTGCCGGTTAAGACGCCGACCTTTGGGAAACCCTCCAAACTTTCTTTACAATTTTGGCGCCGGGCCTGATCTGGGTCCTTTGTGCAACAGGCCCCTCCTACAGTCCCCGCATCGCGCATATTAAGGACAAGCAGACGCGCTGTTCGGCAAGGCGCGAAATATTTGCACGCTTCGTTGCGAAACTGTCGTAGAGTTGCCCGCGATTGGGGAACGCCTGTGCACCTAAGCGGTTCGATACCAGATCGCAGTGCCATAAAGGACGAGCTGGACACGCGGTTTCGCGCGTCCCTGCTCGCGTATTTTCTGCGCCGTACCGGCAGCCGCCAGGAAGCGGAAGATCTTACCCAGGAAACATTTGTCCGGCTGATCGGGTCCAACAGCTTCGAGAAGGCCGAGGAGGTCCAGGCTTTCGTATTCCGCGTCGCCAGCAACCTGTTACGCGATCGCGTGCGTTCCGCCCATCGCTCGCGGCGTTTCGCGACCCTTCCCATCGAATCGGCGGGAACCGACAAGTTCGAGCCGAAACTCGTGGAGGATATCGATCCCGAGCGCGTCTTAATAGCAAGGGAAGACCTTACCGAGGCCATGGCTTGCCTGGACGAGCTGGGCGAGCGGACCAAGAACATCTTTATCCTTTTCCGGCTGGAAGGCATGCGACAAAAGGAGATCGCGGCGCTTTACGGTATCGGCCTGTCCACCGTGGAAAAACATGTTATGGCTGCCGCCATACGACTGGCCAAGCGGTTCGGTTCCAAATGACAATCAGGCGCGACGAGACTGCGACGGAGGACCGCCTGGCTCAGGCGGCCGCCTGGCGCGTGCGCCTGAGCGAGGCCGGCGCCGACAGTATGCCGGAATTCGAGGCCTGGCTTGAGACGCTCGAGAACCGGGCGGCGTGGCACCAGCTTTCGCGATCCTGGGATTATTTCGACCAGGTTGCCCAATCTCCCGAAATCCTGGCCGCGCGTCAGGCGGCGCTGGCCGACGCCCAAAAGACCAGAAGCCGGCTTGCCGCCCGGGCGAATATGCGGCTGGTCGGCTCCATCGCCGCACTCCTGCTCTTCGCCATTTTGGGCGCCGGCGGTTACTGGTGGGCCAACCGGCCTCAGGACTATCAGACCGCGATCGGCGAACGCCGTGTCGTCATCCTGTCGGACGGCTCCAAACTGTCGCTCGATGCCGACAGCGAGGTGACGGTGCGCTATGGCGCCCATGCCCGCTCGCTGCACCTGCTGCGCGGCCAGGCCCGTTTCGACGTCGCCCATGACCGCAGCCGGCCCTTCTCGGTGGTGGCCGGCAATCAGAAGGTCATTGCCACCGGAACCGCCTTCAATATCGACATGGCCGGCCCCAAGGTGCTGGTCACCTTGATCGAGGGGCATGTGCTGGTATTGCAGGCCGACAGCAACATCAATATGCCCGACTATGGTGCGCGGGTTATCGAACTCAAGGCTGGCCAGCAGCTGGCTGCAGGCACTGCCGCTCCGCCCCAGATCCTGCCCGCCAATATCCAGAGGGTCACCGCTTGGACCATCGGCCAGATCGTCTTCGACGATGAACCGCTGTCTTCGGTGGTGGAGCGGGTCAACCGCTATGGCGGAACCCGTATCGTCATCGCCGACCCCGCGGTCGGCGCAATGAAGATCAGCGGCGTATTCAACGCCGGCGATGTGGTGGGCTTTGTCGGCATCGTCACCCACTATCTGCCCGTCAGGGCGGTGTCGTCGGATTCCAGCACCATCGCCCTGGAAAGCACGGCAAAGAGAAACGGGGCGCTTTAGGGGAATTGGGAGGAATACCCCGCAACCATCCAAGTCCTCAATAACAGCGCACGTGCATCAGCTGGCCGTGCGGATAACAAGAAAGGGTAGCATGCTGAGGGGGCCAAAGCGGCATTGGCTTTTGCGGACGGTGTCGGCGGCCAGTCTTTCTCTCGCGCTGTGCAGTGTCAGTGCCCAGGCCCAGCAGCAGCAGAAATTCTCCTTCGACCTGCCGCAACAGCCATTGTCCGCCTCATTGAAGGAGTACGCCCGGGTTTCGGGCCAGCAGATCATCTTCACCGAGGATCTGGTGCAGGGTTATGTCGGCCATCCCCTGCACGGCGCCTTCAGCGCGGCCGACGCCCTGGATCAGCTCCTGGCCGACACCGACCTTACCGCCGAGCGCGCGGGTGGCGCGGTGATGATCCACCGCAAGAACCACGTGGAATTGAAACAGGCGCCGCCCCCCGCCGACATGGCCGCCACGCTCAATGATCAGACCGAACGGGTCACCGTCACCGGCCTGATTCACTCGCTGCGCACCAATCTCGACATCAAGCGCAATGCCAGCGGCCTGGTGGACGCGATTTCGTCGGAAGATATTGGCAAGTTCCCCGATACCGACATCGCCGCCGCCATGCAGCGCATCCCCGGCGTCACCGTCAGCCGCGGCGTTTCCTCCCTGGGTGGAGTGCCGACCTCCACCGGCACGGCGACCGAGATCACGGTGCGCGGCTTTGGCCCCTCCTTCAATGAAACCCTGTTCGATGGCCGCAAGATCTCGTCCGGCGCGGGCCGTGCTTTCGACTTCAGCACCATCGGCGCGGACTTCGTGAGCGAGGTGGATGTCCTCAAGTCTCCGGACGCAACACTGTCATCGGGCGCGATCGGCGCGACCGTCAACATCAAATTCCCCAAGCCGTTCGACTCGCCGGGCCCGAAATGGGTGACATCGGCCTCCGCCACCTTCTCGCCCGAGGAAGGCAACGCAACACCCAATGTCAACGTCCTGCTCAGCGACACCTTCGCCCACGACACGCTGGGCTTTCTGGTCGATGGCGCGTTCTTCCAGGCACGCACCCGGGCCGATCATGTCAACATCCAGGGCTGGGAAGGCACGCATCTGGACCCTTGCCAGCTCGCCAGCGCCACAACGCCTTGCACCGCCACGCTCACGCCGTCCGCCGCGCCGGCCTGGTTCATCCAGGACTATGGCCTTTATCAAGAGACCACGCAGGAGACCCGCATAAACGGCCGCGCCGCCTTCCAGTGGCGGCCCGCGGACAATCTGGTCGTCACGGTCGATGACAATTATTCCCGCGATACGCTGCATGCCCTGCAATATGGCTATAGCGTCTGGTTCAATGCCGGCGGCTTACGCAATGTCACCCAGAATGCGGACGGCACCATAACCAGCTTCGTCCAGAACAATTCGCCGACCGACTTCCAATCCCAGGTCAACGGCTCGGTGCTGCAGAACAACGACACCGGCCTGAATGTGAAATGGGATGCCAGCGACAAGCTGGCTGTTACATTCGACTATGACCATTCACAGGCCTGGGAAAATCCGGGCGGCAAGCTGACCAGCATCGATTCCGATGTGGGCTATGGCCCTTCGACCCCCGGTGGCACCAATGGCACCAATGTCGGCATCGTTCTACCGGGCGGCCACAATCTGCCCTTCCCCACGGGCCTGGGGCCCAACGGCAATGCCAACGCGTTCATCGACAATGGCCTGATCGGCAGTCATGTCTTTCCCATGACCAGCGATCAGCGCTTCGAGAGCATCCGGCAGGTCAAGACCGAAGCGGTCTGGACGGACGAGGATTTCAAGATCACCGCCGGCTATCAGTATGTCGGCGACCATGATGACGCCCATAGCAGCGACGATTTTTCCAACAACCAGTGGCAGGCTTTCGCCGGTTATGGGCCCGCATCCAACAACAACGGCACCCATGGCGCCGCTTTGCCGCAGAACCTGTTCACCCAGTCCTTCAGCACGTCCAACTTCATCAACGGCTTTGGCGCGGCCGCCAATCTGCCGCCGCAGGTCTTGAAATTCAACGCGTATTCGGTGCTCAACTATCTGCAGGGGCTGGGCAACCCGCAGACCATGACCGTTCCGGGCTTCAATGTGGGCTGCTGCAATCCGGCCTACATGGGTGCCTATACCCTGTCGTCCATGCCGAACGGCTATTCCCAGGTGATCGAGGACACCCAGGCCGGCTATGTGAATGTCTTTACCCATGTCGACATCGGCGGGATGCCACTGAGGATCAATGCGGGACTGCGGGACGAATATACCCATGTCATCACCATCGGCCTGGGCCAGCAGCCGACATCGCTGACGGTCCAGCCGTCCGATCACACCGCTTTTCTGGTGAATTTCGGCCCGACCTCCATTGTCAGCGGCCACAAGGACTATCAGTCGCTGTTACCCAATCTGGACCTGGCGCTCGGTGTCATGGACGACCTGCAGGTGCGCTTTGACGTATCGCGCACCCTGACACGGCCTCCGCTAAGCGAAATATCGCCGGTGCTGATGATCAATACCGGTCAGCGTGTCGGCTCGCTGGTGGCGACCGGGGGCAATCCCGGTCTGATGCCCTATTTTTCCGATAATGTGGATATGAGCGCGGAGTGGTATTACCAGCCCAACTCCTACATGTCGGTCGATGTCTTCAACAAGAATGTCACCAATTTCATCGTCGCCGGATCGACCCAGCAGACCATCAACGGCGCGATCGACCCCACCACCGGCAGGCCCGCCATTTTCACCGTCTCCACCAACGTCAATGGTCCCACCGCCAATATCTATGGCGCGGAATTCGCCATCCAGCATGTTTTCGGCGACACGGGTTTCGGCTTTCAGCTTAACGGCACCCTTGTTGGCACCGACAAGCCCTATGACCCGCATGACCTTTCGATCAGCGGCTTTGCCGTCACCGGCCTGGCTGACTCGGCCAACCTGGTTGCTTTCTATGACAAGGACGGATTCCAGGCTCGTGTGGCGGCGAACTGGCGCGATTCCTATCTGGATCATTTCGGCCAGGCCCAGAACAATTCCATGTTTGGCTCAGAGCCCACTTTCGTGAACGCCAACACCCAGATCGACTTCTCGACCAGTTACGACGTGACACCGCAACTGAATATCTATCTGTCCGCGCTGAACTTGAACGATTCCACCTACGGCACGCGCGGCCGCTTCGCCGAACAGCTGCTGGATGCGGTGGATTATGGCCGCCGTTTCACCATGGGCTTCCGCTTTCGCTACTGATCCGCCCTATCAGGGCGATGCTAGCGGCTGAAGGCGGTGGAAATCGCGCCGGGCCGCGCGCCCATGGCAATGGTCGCGGTCTTGTCCTGCTCCAGGGTGGTGCCGTTGAACTTGAAGACTTCAATTTCCCGTTCCGCCGCGCATTGCAACAGCACGGTCCTGTTGTCCCGACTGAACGTCGCGCCCTGACACCAATGGCCGGTATCGGCCTGCGCCACGGGTGTCAACGTGCCAGGGCCAACGGAAAAGATTTTCAGCAGCCCAAATACCTTGTTGAAGTTGGGATCGGAGCGCACCGAAGCCGTGCCATTGGCGACCACGACCGCGATGTAGCGGCCATCTGCCGAGAGGGCCACATGCTCGGGCGTAGGCCCGACCACCACCGAGTCCACGACTTTTCCCGTGGCCAGATCGCTCATGGCGATCGTGCCCTGATGCGACATGCCACCACCGCCAGGCCGGCGCGTCGCTGGCGCATCATTGGCACCCCCCAGATTGGTGTTGATCACATATTTCCCGTCACGGGTCACGACGGCGCCATAGGGCATGCGCCCGGACGAGAAGGACCTGCCAGTCTCTTTCACATCAGTGCCATGCACCGACAGCACCACTAGGCTGGAAGCGCGCTGAGCGACGGCCACAGCATTCTTTCCGTCTGGCGTGAACACCACATCGGTGGGCCGGGCTCCGCTGGCCAGCCGGACCTGGCCGACCTTGGCGATATGTTCGCCGCTCACCGTGAAGACGGAGATGGTGGAATCCTCGGTATTGGCCACCAGGGCCAGCTTGCCATCGGGACTGATTGAGATGCCGCTGGCGCCGGGCCCGGCATGCGCGGTCTGGACGACATGCGGATTGTCCGGCGCCGAAAGATCGACCACCGAGACAATGTCATTGGGAACCAGCTTCGTGCCATCCAGCTGCTGGCAGGACGTAACCAGGGCGAATTTGCTGTTTTTCGCCACCGCGACGGAAGCTGGTGGTCCGATCATGGCCGCGGGCGCCGCCACCGATCCCAACAGCTTGACCTGGCCATCAGAAATCCTGAGCACGGAAATACTGTCGGGCTCGGGTGTCGTGACAGTGTCCCCGGGACGCATCTGCTTGCCGTCATTGGCGGAGACGGCGATCTCCGCGCTCGCGGCAACCGACATGGCAAGCCACATGGCCAAGGCGGCGCTTCCTGTTTTCCATTCCCGTCTCTGCAATGGTTTCTCCATTGTTGTTGTTTTCGATCAGGCGCGCGAGGCGCGGCCGCAAAACATCCGGACATGCGAGAGATGAAGGCAGGCAGATCGGGGCTTTGTGTTAGTGAACCAACCCTGGAACGCCAGTACCGGTGTTCGCCAAGCCTCCCCAGTTCCGGCCATATTTTTTCAACATATAGGCCGTTTTCTTTTTTAGCAGGTTAAACAAGATCGGGTAAAGCGGTGGCAAGCGCGACGTAAAAGAATTGAAAAACCGCGCTTCGCGGGATGGCTCAGTGCAGGTGCGAGATGGTCAACCCTTGGAACAGTGTGAAAAGAAAACGTAAAGTCCGTGACAGCCCGACAAGGCGGGCTAATCTGTCCGTTTCGTGACAGGGGGGCCGGGTTGGATCACGTTCTGCTGATAGATGACGATCACGGGCTGAGCGCCATGCTCAGCGAATATCTGTCCAGCGAAGGGTTCAAGATCACGGCGGCCTATAACGGTCATGAAGGCGAGGCCGCGATCTCCCAGGGCGGATTCGATGCCGTCATTCTCGACATCATGCTGCCCGACATCAGCGGCATCGAGGTATTGCGCAGGGTCCGAGGCTTCAGCTCGGTCCCCATCATCATGCTGACCGCCAAGGGCGACGATGTCGACCGGGTGATCGGATTGGAGATGGGCGCCGATGATTACCTGGCCAAGCCCTATTTTCCACGCGAGCTGCTGGCACGGCTGCGCGCGATTCTGCGCCGCAACTTTCGAGGCGACCAGGCGGCGGCCGATCATTTCAAGATCGGGGGGCTGGAGCTCAGCCCGCCCCGCCGGGAAGTCAACTGGAATGGCAGCCTGATCGAACTGACT
Source organism: Rhizomicrobium sp. (assembly GCA_035547275.1). Classification (GTDB taxonomy): domain Bacteria; phylum Pseudomonadota; class Alphaproteobacteria; order Micropepsales; family Micropepsaceae; genus Rhizomicrobium. Next base: position 3,902 of record DASZVQ010000060.1, on the reverse strand, counting down.
TCCACCGAATTCAACATGCTGTCCATCATGATGCGGACCAATAAGGCGGTAACGACCAAGGAGTCCCTATCGACCAACGTTCTGGGGCGCAAGCACGAACAATATGATCGCAGCGTCGATGTCCATGTCGGCAACCTGCGCCGGAAGCTGGCGGCGGCGACCCAGAACCATTGCGAGATCGAGACTATACGCGGCATCGGCTACCGGCTCAGGGTCGCCGAATGAAGCGGATGCTGTTCTGGAAGATCTTCGCAGGCTTCTGGCTGATATTCGTGCTCATTGTCGAAAGTAACTGGCTCTCTTTCAACGTCATCCATCCCCTGCCCAGCGACACCACGCGGGCGCTGTCGACCATCACGCTCGCCGCCGCACAGGCCGCGCTGCATCGCGGCGGATTGCCCGAATTGCAGGCCCAGATGGCGGCCTGGCCGCAGGACGACCGCGGCAAGCTGCTGGTTCGGCCCTGGGACAGGGACAGCGCCGTCCAGACCAATATCGACAGCGGCGCGGTTTCAGTTCGCGCCGAAGACCCAAAAGGCATGCCCTATGAGCTGACTTACAAGGTCATACGGCATCTGGGCTATGGCCGCGGCCCCTTCGATATCCCGCATGAAATCGTCATGCTGTCACTGATCGGCGGCCTGCTCTTCAGTGCCGGGCTGACTTGGTATCTGACCCATCTGATCAAGCATATCTCCCGGGGATTCAGCCAGCTGGCCAGCGGTAACTTCTCCACCCGGCTGGCGCCCCTGATCGGCCGGCGCAAGGATGAGATCGCCGACTTGGCCCGCGATTTCGACCAGATGGCGGAACATCTGGAAGAGCTTGTCGCGGCGCGAGACAAGCTTCTGGCTGATGTTTCCCACGAACTGCGCACGCCGCTGACGCGCCTGCAACTGGCCATCGAGCTGGTGCGCCGCGATCCCGCCAAGCTTGAGACATCGCTCGACCGCATCAGCCGGGAAGCCGGCCAGCTCAATGCGATGGTGGACGAGCTGCTCACCCTCTCCAAGATGGAAAGCGGCCCGCCGGGCGTGGGCGAATTTTTCGACCTGGCCGACATTCTGCGCGAAGTGGTGGAGGATGCGAAGTTCGAGGCGTCTCCGAATGGCGTGGAGATCGTCGCGACCATCGACCCCCAGGGCCATGGCATGGACTGGCTGGCGGCCGGCAGCGGCAAGCTGGTGCGGCGGGCAGTGGAGAATGTGTTGCGCAATGCCGTGCGCGTGTCGCGCCGGGGTCAGCAGGTCCAGGTCGCCCTGAAGCGCAATGGCAATGTCTTCCACCTCAGCGTGCTGGACAACGGCCCCGGTGTGCGGGAGGAATTCCTTCCCTCCTTTTTCGAGCCCTTTGTCCGCAGATCGCTGGCGCATGAACAGGGCGTGGGGCTTGGCCTGTCGATCGCCAAGCGGGCCATCGTGGCCAATTACGGCGCCATCGCCGCCCGCAACCGTCCCGGCGGCGGCCTGGAGATTGCCATCACCTTGCCGGGCGAGAGCGGCGGGATGATGCAGCGCCCATCATCCGGCGCGGAGACAAATCCGGCGCCGGAGCCCAGCCCGTCGGCTGCCTGACCGTCTAAAGCTGCGGCCGGCCCGTCTTGGGATGGCGCATATTGTCGAGGGCGGCGTTATACATCCTGTCGAATTCCGCGCGCGGCATCTTCAGCTTTTCGGGATGCTGGTCGATATACTGTTTGAAGCCGGCGAACTTCTTTTCATCCCAGCCGCCTTCGACCGAGCCGCCATTCTTGTTGGCCAGGTTGAGCTGGAAATTATAGTCATCGGTCAGGCCGGTGAATTCGGCGGTTGCCACCGCTTCCTCGGCCAGCGGGGCGGGGATCACCAGCACGCCATCTTCCTTGGCCAGGATCAGGTCACCCGGCAGCACCGTGGCGCGACCGATACGGATCGGCACATTGATGCCCGTCATTTCCATGTTGCGGATCGCCGAGGGATCGATGCTGCGATAAAAGCCGTTGAAGCCCTTGATCTCCTTGTTTTCCTCCTGGTCGCGGATCGCGGCGTCGAAGACAAAGCCGTTGTGGGACTTGCCATAGATGCCATTGCCCAGATTGGAACCGATCAGGGTGCCTTCCACGCTCTTGCCATAGCCGTCGGCGATATAAACGTCGCCTTCGGTCAGTTCGGCGATCGGCCAGCTATTGTGTCCGCTGACCCGTCCCTCGGCCTTGCCTTCGGCATTGATGGCCGCGGTCATGTCGGGCCGCGACGGCATGTATTGAACGGTCAGTGCCCGGCCCGCGAACGGCCGGTCGTTGTGAAGCATCATCCAGCCGCCTTCATACTGGTTGACATAGCCATGCTGGCGCAGGAAACCCCAGATATCCTCGATGGTGCAATCCACCGCGCGCTTCAGCAGATCGTCCGGCACCTTCGGACGGCCATCGGGGAAGCGTTCACCCTTCCATTCCGAGGTGTAGAACAGGATCTGGTCCCGCGTCTGCTTGACCTGCGCCAGGGCCGGTGTGCCCAGGACGCCGCAGGCCATCAGGGCCAGCATCAATGTCTTCTTCATGCCCATCTCCCCGCCGTTCAGACCGGCATTTTCCGTTTGGTATATTCACGCCCCATCTGGGCAACCTTCTCGCCCTCACGGCCGCATGAAATCACCATCGAACCGTCCTTGATCTGCTGGACAACATTGTTGTGTCCTGGCTCGGTTTCGGCCGCGTTCAGGAACATGATCTTGTTCTTCTTGCAGGCGTCGAGAACCTTCTGGCGCATCGCCACCATGTTGGGCAAGGCCGAGACATCGCTGGTGACATTGCCGCTGGCATCGCGCAGCACCGGATGGCCGGATTCGCCATTGTCCTCGACGCTGTTATAGCCATTCATGGACAGGTTGTTGTCGCCTGGCCCCCATTCCGCGAAAGCGATGCCGGGAATGGTCAGCGTCTTCTCATAAGTCCTGTCGGCATAGACATCCTCGATCTTGACGCCAAAGATCATCTCGCCGCGCGGGTTCATCGGCCACAGGTCGGCAATATGCTGATAGGTGCCGCCGGCGACGCCCCAGATGTGCGCCGCATAATCTGCGCTGTTGCCGCGCAGCCCCCGCATCTCGGTCTTCACCGTGTTGGGCCAGTCCGGAAAGGGATAGCGGCAACCCATATGGGCATAGGTCTCGATCGCCTTGGGATCGCGCGCATGACAGATGTGTATCCCCATCACGCCGGTGCAGAGAATCTGCTCCAGAACCCAGGTGTTGGCGCGCGCATAGGGCTCGTCCAGACCGATCACGGGGGGCGTCACGAACACGGTTGGAAATTTGTGCCCCGAGGCGGTGGGGCCGCCATCACGCAAGCCCCGCATGAATTCGCGCAGATCCTTCAGGTCGAAGAGGCCATGTTCCATTTCATAATTGATGGCGTCGGCCCAGGTACGCGCCATCTTGATGCCCTGCTGATAGGGATCGATGCCCGGCCCCACACCGGCGCCCGTGTAATAGATGGGCTGGCCATCCTCCCACAGTTCGATGCACTTGTTCAGCCGCCGCGGCTTGTAGCTCATGTCCACGGATGAAGGTTGCTTGTTGCGGCTGGGCTGCGCCATCGCGCCCGAGGCGGCGGCAGCCGCGCCCAGCACGGCGCCCGCAAGCAGGAAGTCGCGTTTCTTGATGTCCATCCCATTTCCCCAATTCTGGTCAGCAGACCCGGAAAGCACGACGCCCCTTTGCCTACCCCACCGTTTTAAACCGGCATCTTGCGCTTGGTGTATTCGCGGCCTTCGATGGCGGCGTCCTCGCCGCATTCCAGCACCATCGCGCCGTCCTTGAGCTGCTTGATGATATAGTCCGACGAATTCTTGTCGGTGTTGGCGGCGTTCAGGAACTTGACATTGTGCTGCTTGCACAGGTCCAGCACCTTCTGGCGCACCTTC
>DASZVQ010000059.1:0-16515 GCA_035547275.1 Rhizomicrobium sp. | reverse complement strand
CGCTGGAACAGGGCGTCAATTTCATCGACACGGCGAATGTCTATAACGCCGGCAAGTCCGAGGAGGTGGTCGGCCGCCTGATCGCGCCCGATCGCGACAAATGGGTGCTGGCTACAAAATTCGGCGGCGGCCAGGGCGGCTGGCCGAATGAAAGCGGCGCATCCCGCAAGGCCATCGTTGCCGCCGTTGAGGCCAGCCTCAGGCGTTTGGGGACCAGCTATATCGACCTGGTCTATGTCCATCGCGAGGATCGCGCCGTGCGGGCGGAGGAGACCGTCGGCGCGCTGGGCGATCTGATCCGGGCCGGCAAGATCCGCTATTACGGTCTGTCCAATCACCGCGCCTTCAAGATCGCGGAATTCAGTCATGTTGCCGACCAGCTGGGGGTGGACCGGCCCGCCGCCAGCCAGCCGCTCTACAATCTGGCCAACCGCCAGATCGAGCAGGAGCATCTGCTGGCCTGCCATCATTATGGCGTGGGCGTGGTGCCCTATTCGCCGCTGGCGCGTGGCGTGCTGACCGCCAAATACCAGCCCGACCAGAAGCCCGGCATCGATACCCGTGCCGGGCGCGCCGACAAGCGCATGGGCGAAACGGAATGGCGGCCGGAAACCCTGAAACTGGCGCAGGAGATCAGGCGCCATGCCGAGGCGCGCGGCATCACCACCGGTCAGTTCGCCCTGGCCTGGGTGCTGGCGAACAGGCTGGTGACCTCGGCGATTGCCGGCCCGCGCACGCTGGAGCAGTGGGCGGACTATGTTCCCGCGCTGGCTTACAAATGGACTGCCGAAGATGAGGCCCTGGTGAACAGCTTCGTTGCCACAGGCCATCCCTCAACCCCGGGCTATAACGATCCGAGACATCCTTATCTGGGAAGGATTGTAGAGACCTGACCGGCATCAGTCCCCGCCGGTGTGACCCACCTGATAATAGTGCAGGCTGGGTGGCCGCGGCGTGATCGCCAGCCGCGTGCCATAGCCGGTGCCGGAAGCCAGCGCCCTGTGCCAGCGTTCCTCCGGCGCAAAGACGATGTCGCCTTCATTGGCGGTGATCAGGGGTTCGCCTTCGATCAGGAATTGTTCCTGGCCTTCCATCACCAGCCAGAACTCCGCGAAATTCTCATGGAAGTGGCCGAGGTCGGTCGGGGGCGGCGTCGGCATGGCGGGGGTGCGGATGATATTGGCCCAGGTATGGTCATCCTTGACCACTCCGCCGCCCTTGCCGCCCGCCGCGACGATATCCTTTTCGAAATCCACAAAGGGCTTGTTGACGTCATCATACTTGCCCCGGCCAGAATAAACCGCCTGGATGAATTTCATGCCCTTGGCCGGATCGGGGGTTTCGCTGACGGGGTAGCTGGGCGTCTCGCCGGAGGGGCGCACCTCGAAACGCAGGGACGGCACATCGCCAACGGTTTCGATGCTGTAGGGCACACGGTAGGGAACCTGGACCAGGAAACCCTTGGAGGCGATGAAGGGTTCGACCCCGTCGATGCTCACCCGCATCTGTCCCGACATCACAACCCAGTAAACGCGGTCATCGGCGTAAAACAGGGTCTTGGTCTTCCTGCCCGGTCCCAGGGAAATATATTGGCCGATGAAGTCCCGTGTCAGGACCTCGGTCTCGGCCCAGTCGGTCTTGCCGCGATGGCGCGCCAGAATGTCGGTGAATTTCCGCAGCGGCTTGTTGGGCGCCACGAAAGGCGCCGGCTTGACCGGCTGCGGCGCCCAGGCCGTCAGTGGCGCGGCGCCGGCCATTTGCGCGCCCATCAGGGCGAGGAACGCCGCCCCTGCCGCGCCGATCAGAAACATCCGCATTGTGACTGCCCCAAATTTTTGCCGTGACTTTTCCCCGACGTTACCACGCCTGGCGATATTCGCGCGCAAATTTGGCGCGGCGCGGCGGATAACACTCTGCTTCTGATGAATCGGTGCGTAGGCACGGGGTGGCATTGTGCGGCGCAGCACATGCCATGGCCGATCAAAACCGGTTGGGGGAGGGGGTGAGGAAAGTCTGGAGCCGTACGTCAATCCTCCATCAGCGGCCCATCAGTGGCCGCGAAAGCCATAAGTATATGAGGGGCGCCAGTGGACATTCTCAGCAAGCGATTCCTGATCAACGGTTCGGTGGTTGCGTTATGCGCAATGGCGGCGCTTGCCGCCGGCAGCGCGCGCGCCCAGACAACCGATAACAACGCCAGCAGCGCCAGCGGCAATGTCGAAAGCATTACCGTCTCGGGCTTCAAGGCCAGCCTGGAACGTGCGCTGGATGCCAAGCGCGAGGCCGCCAATTCCGAAGATTCCATTCTGGCGGAAGACATTGCCAAGTTCCCCGACGTCAACCTGTCGGAATCCATCCAGCGCCTGCCTGGCGTGGCGCTGGCCCGCGATCAGGGCGAGGGCCGCGAAATCGCCGTGCGCGGCCTTTCGCCCCTGTTCACCCGGGTGCGCGTCAATGGCATGGAGGCGATCGCGACCACGGGCTCCGAGGACGTGAATGGCGGCACCAATCGCGGCCGCTCCTTTGATTTCAATGTCTTTGCTTCCGACTTGTTCTCCGGCATCACGGTCCACAAGACTTCCGAGGCCGATATCGAGGAAGGCGCGCTGGGCGCCACCGTCGACCTGCACACGCCCCACCCCTTCGACCATCAGGGCTTTACCCTCGCCACCTCCTTCGAGGGCGGTTTCAACGACTTGGCCGATACCTTCAATCCGCGCGGTTCGGTGCTGATCTCTGACACCTTCCTCGGCGGAACGCTGGGTGTGTTGTTTTCCGGCGCCTATGGCATCAACAATGTGACGGAAGAAGGTTCCAGTTCGGTCCGCTTCCAGAATGACAATACCAACCGCATCGCCAGCGGCAGCGCGCCACTGGTGGCGGGTTGCGTCACCAACAATCCCGGCACCACCAACCAGTGCAGCACGGCGCAGCGCTTTGGCAGCGTGACGGTTCAGGGCACGGGCTTGCCAGGCACGATTGCACAGGTGCCTGGGACGGTAGAAAAGGTGGGCTCTGTAGCCAACGGCGCGAATTTCAGTTCCGCCACCTTGCCCAATGACTATGACGTGGTGAACGAAGCCTATCATCCGCGCTTTCCGCGTTATGATCTGATCTTCAACCACGAGAAACGCCTGGGTCTGACCAGCTCGGTGCAATGGCAGCCCGATGACAAGACACTCTTCACCCTGGATGGCCTCTTTGCCGACTTCGACGTCATCCGCAACGAACAGCAGCTGGAAGCACCGTCCTTTTCGATCAACGGCATTTCCAGCCAGCTTGCTCCGGCCGGCTATCCCGCCCTGCTGGCGCCGACCCTGGGCACCAACAGCATCAATATCCTGAACTATTCGGTCAATGAGCCGACGAACAATCTGAACAGCATTGCCGCCACCGGGGTGGGGCTCAGGTCGGAACACCGGCTTGTCCATTACGACACCCGTTTCCAGCAGATGACGCTGGACGGCAGCCATGAATTCTCGGACTCGTTCAAGGTGCACGGCCTGATCGGATACTCGCAGTCCAACTTCCGCAATCCGTACGACACCACCCTGACGATGGACTATAACTGCACCGCGGCGACCTCCAACACGGGCGCCATTTCGGGCTGTCCCGGCGGCCAGGGCGGCGGCGCGGGCACCGCGGCCAATCCGTTCACCTATAATTATGCGGGCACGAACCAGTACGCCCCCTCGATCACCTATGGCAATGTCGATGTAACCTCGCCCAACGGCTGGTTCCTGTCACAGGACAAGACCTCCGCCAACGACGACTATAATTCCTACCGCACGGTCGCGGTCGACGCCGACTACAAGATCAACCATACCTTCCGTGTGCAGGGCGGCGCGGACTATAAGAATTTCGGCTATGGCACCGTCGCGCTGGCGCGCAGCAATGGCACCACCGCCTCCCTGTCCAGCTATATCCCCACCGACATGGAAGCGCATACCGCCCTGGCCACCATGACCGAGCTGGTATCGCTGCACGGCATCCAGGTAGGCGCCGGCACGCCCACCACCTGGCTGGTGCCTGACGTCGGCAAGGCCATTGCCCAGTACAACATCCTCAGTCCGACGGCCGAAAACGGCGCTTTTGCATTGGGGCCGCAGCCGTCGCTGTCGTCCAACGGCACGGTGCGCGAACGCGACGTCTCCGGCTGGGGCATGCTGGATTGGGACAGCCAGATCGGCAGCGTGCCCTTCCGCGGTAATATCGGCCTGCGCTACGCCCTCACCAGCGCGATTTCCAGCGGCTTCAGCTATAACGCGTCCACGCAGACGGTATCGCCGGTGACAGTGGGCCACACCTATCATGACTGGCTGCCATCCTTGAACGCGGTGGTGTCGCCGACCGACGACTTCCTGATCCGCTTCAGCGCGGCGCAGGAAATTTCGCGTCCCGATCTGAGCAATCTCTTGCCGGGCGCCACCGTCACCAAGTCTGGCGCCAATCCGCTGTCGGTGACGTCACAGAACCCCAACCTGAGCCCTTATCGCGACAAGGCCCTCGATCTGTCATTTGAATGGTATTACGACAAGGGGGCGCTGTTCTCGGTCGCCTTCTTCTACAAGCATCTGGACGACCTGATCGTCACCCAGACCGTCAACGTGCCGTATGAAGGCAATCCCTTCGGCCTGCCCGACAGCCTGGCGCTGGCGGCCTGTGGCGGCGCCTTCACCCAGGCCTGCAACACCACCAACATCGCCCAGTTCAAGTCGACCATCAATCAGAAGGGCTCGCCGCTCTATGGCACCGAAATCAACTGGCAGCAGCCTTTCAGCTTCCTGCCCGATTTCTGGTCCAACTTCGGCTATCTGGGTAATGTGACCTTCGTCCAGGCGCGGCAGACCTATTACAATCCGGATGGCACGGTGCAGGCGATCGCCGACCTGACCAACCTGTCGCGCACCAGCTTCAACTCCACCCTGTATTATGACGACAGCGTCTTCCAGGCACGCGTCTCGGCCGCATTCCGCAGCAAGTACATCCCCAATGGCGGCGTCAATCCGGGCGGTCTGAACGATGTGACCGTCGCGCGCGCCACCCTGAATGTGGATTTCTCGTCGAGCTACAAGATCGACGACAATTTCACCTTGACGGCGGAAGCGCTGAACCTGACCAACCAGCCATCGACCCAGTATGTCGATACGGTTGGCCAGCGTGAATATTACAATCACTATACCGGCCGCGAATTCATGGCCGGCGTCCGCTTCAACTATTAGAATTTTTGAGGGGATGAGGCTTGCACACCGGCGACAGCCGGTGTGCAAACGGTTTGGGGCACTGGCCCCCTTTGCCCTGTCGCCATGCCCGCTTGTGCGTTAGCCTTGGCCCGCAAACAGTCCAGGGCAAGAAGCGGTCATGACATCCGGCAATGCGGTGGTGAACGCTTTTTTCCTGGTCTATGCGGCGCTTTTTCCCATCGTCAATCCGATCGCCGATGCGCCTCTGTTCCTGGGCCTGACCCAGTTCTGTACCGAGGCCCAGCGCATCACTCTGGCGCGGCGCGTGGCGCTTAACAGCTTTTTCCTGCTGGTCGGCTCCATGTTTATCGGTTCGCATGTCCTGGAATTCTTCGGGATCAGCCTGCCGGTCGTGCGTATCGGCGGCGGGCTGGTGGTCAGCGCCTTCGGCTGGAAGCTGCTCAACGCGGAGCCATCGCCGGATGCCGCCAAAGGCGCGGTCGAGGCTTCCGCGACCACGCCCGATCCCTTCTATCCCCTGACCATGCCGCTGACCGTGGGGCCGGGCTCCATGTCGGTCGCCATCAGCCTGGGAAGCCAGCGCCCCAAGGAGGCCGGCTTCGAGCAGCTGGCGCTTGTCGTGAGCGGCGCATTGGCCGGCGTGCTGGCGATCGCGCTGACGGTCTATTTCTCCTACCGGTTCGCGCAGCGGCTGGTGAGGTTTCTGGGGCCGCATGGCACCCAGGTGGTGGTCCGGCTTTCCGCCTTCATCCTCCTGTGTATCGGCATCCAGATCCTGTGGAGTGGCTGGAGCGATCTGGCGGGCGCGCATTGAAGGCGGTGATCAGAACAGATCCCGCTTCTCCCGAATAATCTCGATCAGGAAATCCATCACCGCCCGGACATTGGGCAGGTTTCGGGAATCGGGATGAACCGACAGCCAATAGCTCAGGGTCTCCTCGACATCATTGGGCAGAATGCGCACCAGCGCCGGGTCCTGGCCCGCCTGATAGAGCTGCAGGATGCCAAGCCCCACGCCCGACACCGTGGCCGCATATTGCGCCAGGATGCTGGTGGCGCGGAAGGCCGAGCGGGACGTCGATACGATGTCCTTGAAATAGCGCGGCACATCCATGTCGACCATATCTTCGACATACCAGATGACCTGCCTGTTCTTCAGGTCTTCGACGCTTTTCACGGGCCCTTCCCGCTCCAGATATTCGTGGGAAGCAAAAAGGCCGAGACGATAATCGGTAAGCTTCTGGGCAATGAGCCGGTTCTGTGCCGGATGGGTCACGGTGACCGAAATGTCGACGTCATGTTTCAGCAGGCTGAAGGTGCGTGATTCAGGAGCAAGCTCGAGCACTAACTCGGGATAGCGGGCATGCAGCATGCCGATCTTGGGACAGACCAGCCATTGGCCGAACGCCTCGCGCGTGGCGAGGCGCACTTTTCCGGAAATCTTGCCGTCCCGCGAGCGAAGATGCTGGTCCGCGGCCAGGGCTTCCGATTCCATGCGTTCGGCAAAGCGCATGAATTCTGCGCCGGCCGGCGTCAATGTCACGCCAGCCGGCGTGCGCAGCACCAGGCGCGTCTTCAGCGCGGTTTCCAGATTCGATAACCGCCGCGCGACAGTCGTGTGATTGACATTCAGATTTTGCGCCGCCGCGGCCAGGCCGCCATTGCGTGCCACGGCAAGAAATACCCGGACATCGTCCCAATTATCCATTTCTGCCTCATCACGCGACGATTGCGCATGCCCTGGCGCGCAGGGACGCAAGACGGGATATATTCCGTGTGCATATTTTTGCACACCCCATGCCCGCAAATCCACCTTTATTGAAATTCCGGAAGCTGCTTATCGTTGGACAACGCCATCAGATCATAGAAGGCGAGCAGGGAATGAAACGCATATCACCATGTAGCAGTGTGAGGCAGGCGACAGCCCGCTGACGCTTTAACGGCCAATCCATCCATGATCGCAAGGAGCACGTATCTCGTGAAAGCCGGGAGGCGATTGCGCGCGCCGGCACGGCGCACCATGGGGACGCAGACAATCATACCGCCCGGGAGCGCGGGCAAAGCGAGGGGTGAATATCATGATGAAGTCACGCATTTCTTTCCTGTTGGTGCGCACCAGTTTTCTGGCCTTGTCGCTGGCCGGTCCCGCCCGGGCACAGAGCGCCGGCGACGGCGCCGCCGCGCCGAGCGTGGAGGCCGTCACCGTCACCGGCAGCCGTGTCGCCAGCAAGGGCTTTGATGCGCCGACACCGACGACGGTGTTGTCTTCACAGGAACTGGAAGCCAAGGCGGCCCTCACCGTCACCGACATCATTTCCGAAATTCCGTCGCTGGCGCCCAATCAGAACAACAACAATTCGCAGAATATCGGCATAACCACTTTCAATCTGCGCGATATCGGGCCCACCCGCACGCTGGTTCTGATCGACGGACTGCGTGTCGAAGACACCAGCCCCACCGGCGGGTTCAACGTCAATGTCATCCCGGCGCAACTTGTGGATCACGTGGATATCGTGACCGGCGGCGCGTCATCGGCCTATGGCTCGGACGCCATCACCGGCGTGGTGAACGTCTCGCTCAAGTCGTCCATGACGGGCGGCAAGATCGATTTCCAGCAGACGCAATCAAACTATGGCGACGATCGCGCCACATCGCTGGCCCTGACCTATGGAAACGATCTTGCCGGCGGCAAGGCGCAGTGGGTTTTTGCCGGCTCTTATTACAGCCAGCCCAAGATCATTTATGAAAGGGCGCGTCCCTGGGGGCGGCTCGGCTATACCGAATTCCAGAATACGGCCGCCGCCGTCGCCGCCGGCGCTCCGGTCTATCAGATCGGACCGGGCGGCACCCTGGCCGAGGAAACCTATGGCGGCGTGATCACCACCAATGCGCCGGGCCTCAAGAACGTCCAGTTCCTGGGTAACGGCCAGACGGCCCCGTTCAATCCTGGCGGTCTTTGCGGCAGCACGGCCTATTGCCAGAATGGCGATGGCGTGCAGACCTACAATACGCCCGACGGCGTCCTGCTGCCCAAGAGTTCGCGAACCAATCTTTACACCAAGCTGACGTATGATCTCACACCCTCACTACAGGCCTGGGCGTCGATCCTTTATTCCTATGACGCGGAAACCGGAACCAATGTTCCGAACTATGACAATGGCACGCTGAGCATCGGCATCAACAATGCCTTCCTGCCGGCTTCCATCGTCTCGCAGATGAAGGCCGACAATCTGACCTCCATCACCATCGGCAAGGACAATCTGCAGGATCTGGCGACGGTCAACGTCGGCGAGACGCGTTACCTGCGCTATGTCGCCGGTCTGAAGGGCGCGGTGCCATGGGTCGAAGGCTGGAACTGGGATGCGGATGTCATGTACACCCAGGCCAACTGGGTCGACACCTCGCATAATAATCGCATCGTCGCGAACTGGAATAACGCGGTCAATTCCGAGCTCAATCCCGCGGTGGGCGGCGTTCCCGGCGTTGCCGTGGGCGCGCCCATCTGCGTTTCCACCATCGCCAACCCGACCAATGGCTGTGTTCCGGCCAATGTGTTCGGTCCGGATTCGATTTCGCAGTCGGCGCAGAATTATTATCTCGGCACGTCATGGGTCAGCGACTGGTCCACGATGCTGGATTTCGCCTTCAACCTGCATGGCAATCTGTTCCATACCTGGGCCGGGCCGATCGGCGCGGCGTTCGGCGGCGAATATCGCCGCAATGCCATCAATCAGACCTCGGACCCGATTTCCCATACCCTGGGCTGGCGCCAGGCCAGCGCGGAGCCTTTCTATGGGGCGAATGAGGTCCGCGAGGGTTATGCGGAATTCGTCGTGCCGCTAACCGTGCCGAATGTTCCACTAATGGAAAACCTGAACCTGGATGTCGCGGGACGCGTGGTGAATTACGACACCAGCGGCACGGCCTTTGTGTGGAAGACGGGGCTGGATTATTCCGTCAACGACCAGATCCGTTTCCGCGGCACCTATTCAAAGGATTTCCGCGCGCCCAGCGTGAATGACCTCTTCTCGACCCCTCTGATTTCCAATGGCGCCACCGTCACCGACAAGCAGCCGGGCCCGCATTATCTGCAGGGCGATACCATCCAGACGCTGAGCGGCGGCAACCCCAACCTGAAGCCGGAACAGGCCAAGACCCTGACCGCCGGCATCGTGCTGACGCCGGCGTTCCTGCCGGGCTTCACCGCGTCCATCGACACTTATAATATCAACATGGCGAATGCGATCTCGACCTTCTCGGTCCAGCAAGTGGTCGATGGCTGCTATCTCAACAATATCAGCACGCTGTGCAGCGGCATCACCCGCAATCCCGCCACGGGCCAAATCACCATAGTTTCGGCGACGGAATTCAACGCACAAGTGTTGAAGGTCAACGGCATCGATCTGGAAGGAAGCTATCTGTTCGATCTCGGTATGCTGGATGACAGTCTGGCGGGATCGACTCTCGTCTTTAATGACAAGGCTTCTTATGTCGAACATATCACCACCACCGTTCTGGGCGTGGAAACGGAGAATGCCGGTTATCTGACCGGCAACAACTCCCTGCCGCATTGGCGTGATACATTCACCGTGACCTACAACAATGGTCCGCTGAATGTGCGTGCACTGATGTATTATATCGGGCCGGGCTTCTATGCGCCGGGTTACAGCACGCCGCAGGAAATCCAGCCCTATCATTGGGATGGATACACCTATTTCGATCTGTCGGGGTCGTATCAGATCACCGACCGCATTCAGGTCTATGGCAAGATCAACAACCTGCTGAACCAGAACCCGCCCATGATCGCCAACAATGCGACCTTGAAGGCGCTGGCGGACAGTTCGCTCCTGTATGATCAGATCGGGCGGCTGTTCGGTGTCGGCGTCCGTTACGCCTTTTGACGCGGAAGGCCCATGCAATGATGATATACAGACCGCCGATTTTCCTCGTGGCCCAGTGAGGGTTTGCCAAAGTGACGACCAGGCGTGAGTTCACAAAACTGAGTGGCGCAACAATAGCGGCTTCTTCCATGCTAGGCGAAATGAGTGCGGCGCGGGCGGCCGGTTTCGATCCGAACCGCGGTGGTCCCAATGTCTGGCATCGCCGCGTCAAGCGGATGATCCAGATCAACTTCAATGAACGCGATCCGGCCGATTTCGACGTCAGGGCGTTCAGCGACTGGCTGGCGCGCACCAAGGCGCAGGTGGCCTATGTCAGCGTCACCGGCATCGTGGCCTTTTATCCCACCAAGATCGCCGATTTTCCGCGCAGCCGCTGGCTTGGCAGCCGCGACATCTTCGGGGAATGCGTCAAGGCCGCCAAGGCCAACAATGCGCGCGTGATGGGACGCATGAGCCCCGACATGGCCTCGCTGGATCTGGCCGAGAAACATCCCGACTGGTTCCAGCGCACCCAGGACGGCAAGATCGCCGGCCGGCGGTTGGATGCGGGCAACGATCCCGCCACCCAGACCAATTATGGCGCCACCTGCCAGTTCAGCAGCTATTACGGCGAGCAGATCCCCAGGATCATCCAGGAAGTCATCACCAGCTACGATATCGACGGCATCTATACCAATGGCTGGCCGGGGCTGAATGTACCGGTCTGCTATTGTGTGAATTGCAGGAAAATCGGCGACCCGCACAGCGAAGCCTACAAAGAGGCCTATCAGCGCCGCACCGAGGAACTGTGGGCGATGTATGCCAAGATCATTTCCGACCGGCGGCCGGACATGATCTTCTCCGGCAATCTCGGCGGCCGCTTCAAGGGCGGGGACGTCGATCTGTCCTCCATGCTGGCCAATGCCTCGATCTTCACGGCCGACAATCAGGGCCGCGGCGGGGTTGGTGACCGGGCCTGGGATGTGAGCCAGCAGGTGCGGCTGGCGCGCGCGCTGATGAAGGGGCGTACGGTGACCAATGTTACCGGCGCCTATGAACGCTCCAACGATCTGTGGTGGCGCAATGTCACCGGCAATCAGCCCGAAGTGAAGGTGCGCCTGGCGCAGACAGCCGCGTCTGGCGCGACCCTCTGGTACCACTGGCTCGGCATGCATGAAGGCTGGCATGAGGATCGCCGCTGGCAGTCCCTGGGAGCGGAATTCCTCTCTTGGCAGGCCGCCAACGACAGACATTTCCACAATGTGCGTTCCATCGCCAGCGTGGCGCTGCTGGTGTCGCAGCGCTCCAACCGTCTTTACAAGGATGTGCCGGGCACCGATTCACTACAGTCGCTGGAAGGCATGTATGAAATCCTCACCGAAGCGCGCATCCCCTTCGATGTCGTCGTCGATACCGGCCTGGAGCCGGAGACGCTGGCGCAATATTCGGTTCTGGTGGTGCCCAATGTGGCGCTGATGAGCGATCGCCAGATCGCCCAGATCAAGGCGTTCGTCGCCCGCGGCGGTTCGCTGTTCACCAGCTTTGAAACCGCGCTTTATGACGAGAATGGCGGGCCGCGCGCCGATTTCGGCTTTGCCGATCTTTATGGAATGCACAAGACCGGCGAGCGCGTGGGCATCGGTTCGCCCCATCAGCCGCCGCCGCATTTCTGGCAGCGGCTGGAGCAGGCCGCCACCAGCCATCCCGTCACCGCCAGCTTCAAGGGCACCAACTGGATTCAAGGCCCCAGCTGCCGGGTTCCGATCCGCCATGATGGGCCGCTTTATATGACGAACGTGGCGGCCTACCCCTCCTATCCGCCGGAAGCGGTGTTCAGTCCCCAGCCGCATACCGATGAATCGGTGGCGGTGTTCCGCGAAAGCGGTTCGTCACGGCTGGTCTATCTGGCCGGCGATGTCGAAGCGGCCTATGCCCGTACCGGCGCCGCCGATCTGGGCGATCTGATCACCAACGCCATTCGCTGGCTGTTGCGCGATCAGGGACCGTTGCAGGTGACCGGCAATGGACTGGTCGAGACTTTCGGCTGGGTCACCGAGCCGGGTTATGCGGTGCATCTGATCAACTACACCTATCCGAACTTCAAGTCGGGCGCCCGGCGGGCTTCCTATCCGGTGGGCGACCAGAAGGTGCGGCTGGTGCTGGCGGATGCCAGGCCGATCAAGTCGGCGCGGCTGTTATGGGCCAACAAGACGCTGCCGATTACCCAGAATGGCAATGTCGTGGAATTCACGATTCCCAATCTGGTCGACTATGAGGTTGCCGCTTTGGAAGTCTAGGGCGTCGGCATGGCGTCTCCGCCTGTCGACGCGCGCCCGGAAAATGGCCGGCTGCCGGTCAGTGCGCCACGCATCCATGTCCATGAAGGGGTTGGTGGCGGACCTGGCACAGCGCCGGACGTCAGGGAATCTCATATTCCTTTTTGAGGAAATTGCCCACCCAGCTCTGGATGCGCACATACATCTTGTTTTCGAACGGGGCATTGCCGCCGGTCAGGGTATGGGTGCGATGGTAAGTCTCCACCACATGCACCGGATTGCGATTATAGCCGGCGGCAAGGAAGGCGGTGAACTGCTGGCGCGAGTCGCTGAATTTCTTGAGATAGTTCTGCGGCAGGTTCGTCAGCTCCAGATCCAGCAGCAGAACCGACGCCATGATGGCATTGGGAAGATCGCTCATGCCGCGCTCGAAATCCGGCTCAAGAAGCGCCTTGGGATAGTTGGCGCGAACCATCTGATAGCTGTCTTCCACGAATTGCGGCAGGCCCAGGGCGCCCGCGCTTGAGCGGGCATATTCGTAAGCATGACCGCGATTGGCCGCGATGGTGACCAGAACCTCGTGAATGCACTGCTCGATGCCCACATATTTCATGTGCAGGGGATCGATATGCTCGGTGATCATCAGCCGCAACACGGTGCTTGTGGGGATCTTGTCGGCGACCGTCTCGTTGGGCGCCACGCGGGAACGCACATCGTGATCCTTGATCTGGTCATAGGCCAGGCGCTGCAGGTGATGCAGATAGTCCATGCCGGCATCCCGCATGGTCTTGGTGTCGAGCTCGGGGGAATAGGCGGTATAGACCGCTTCCTCATAGCCTATCCGGGCGTGAACCGGGCGCCGCTGCGCGAAGACGATATAGCCTTGCGGCGAGACGACGTGGAAACGGGTGTTGAGGAAATTGTCGACCGGCCAGGTGATGGTGAAGCCCTGATCGTTCTTTCCGTTTTCATCCATGCGCACCAGGGTGAGCGGGCCGGTCTTCTGGCCGATGGCCAGAACCCAGACGAAATGCTGAAGCCGGCCCTCGCTATCAACCTGCATGTCGTCCTTCAGCACCGGCTCCTTGGCAACCAGGGCCTGTGCTTTTTCGATGCGGTCCCGATAGTCGAAGTCGGGCGCGTCGGTTGGCGGTTTTGTCACGATGGCCAGGGAAGGACCTGCGGGATTCGGCTTTGCCGTCTTCGCGGTTCTGGCGGATTTTTTGTGCGTCTTGTGGTGAGCGTGCGCGTGATGCCGTGCGTGGGTCGTGGACGCGTGCGCGCAAGGGCTGCTCAGGCCGAGAAAAAGCGGGATCGCACCCAGCGCGATAAGGAATCCCAGTGTCTTCCGCAACATCCTGGCAGGCTGATTTGTTTGCGGTCCATTTTACACCAAAAGAGTAAACCAACCCAATATTATTGCCGCCGAGATGCGTCCGGTATGGGACAGGAAAACAGCGCCCCACCGCCAGCGGCGGGGCGCATTTCCATCATCGGGTAACGAAGCGGGGTTATTGCGTTCCCGCACCGCCGGAAGCGTTTCCGCTCACATTAACGTTTGCGGAAGCGCCGTTGAGTGTGTTGCTGGCGGTGCCGATTGCGTTGCCGCCCGCGGTTTCCGCCCGATTCGCAGCCGTGTTGGCAACGCCGGTGGCCCGGCCATAGGCGTTCGAGGCCGCATTGGTCGCCGTGCTGGAATCGACGCTGCCGCCAAGCGATCCACCGCCGGAGACGCCGGCTGCGCCGGCATTGCCGCCTGCGCCGCCGGAGGCCGATGCATTGGGTGCGCTGGCGATCGCGGACCCGCCATGTTGTTCGGCCGCGCCGGCCGCGGTATTGGCAGAGTTCCCGGCGTTGCCCGCCGTTGTCGCGGCATGGCCGGTAGCGCGCGAGGTGCTGGGTGTCATGGCGCCAAAGCTGCCGGAACCGCCGCCCATGCCGCCAAGGCCGCCGCGCCCGATGCCGCCCATGCCGCCGAAACCGCCTGCGCCATGCGCGGGGCCGATCATGCCGCCGCCGCCGAAACCGCCGCCGCCGCCCAGCAGACCGGCGAATGCCGGCGCTGTCAGGCCGACGACGCTCATCGTCAGGGCGGACGCGAATATAAGATGCATATGGGGTTTCATGATGATCCTCCTTGATGGACGTTGGAGACCGGCATGTCCGGGCTCTTTCATCGTCCCAACGATGGGTGCGGAGGTTTCTTCCCTGGCGCCTTGCGATTATTTTGCTAGCGCCAGCCTTGGTCACGCGCGGCTTTTTCCGCGGCGGCGTCGAAAGGGGCGCCCTGGATGCTGGCGGCCACGGCGTTGCGAATGGCGTCGGGCAGGGCGGAGCCGGCCATCTGATAGGCCGTGTCCGCTTCCCGCGGTTGGCTGACCAGCATTCCCACCACCCAGCCACCGGCTTCATGACAGGCAAGGCCGGCCTGTTCGCCGCGGGTGAAAGTTCGGCAATCCTGTCCGCGCCGGTTGCGGAAACTCACGCCGATATGCGGGCCGCTGCCACTGTCGCCGGCCGAAGCCAGTTGCCGGTCCAGCGCGTTGGCGAGCGCGCCTTGCGCCATCACCTTTCCATCATGACTCGCCAGATCGCCCGATGGATGTATGGCAATCCCGATCGCCAGGCCCGCGGCCAGCGCGGCGCCTGCCGGAATCCAGGTCTTCAAAAGCGCGCCATGAAACGCCTGCGCCATACGCCAGCGCCAGGAAATCGGCGCCGTGCGCGTCAGGGCGGTCAGCGCGGCTGGAACAGACGCGTCGGTCATGCCGGAAAATGCGCTGCGCAGATTATCCCGCAAGCGCTGCTGGCGGTTCACCCAGGCATCGAGATCGGGGCGCGTGGCCAAAAGCGCCTTCACGCGCGCCGTTTCTTCGGGCGGCAGTTCTCCGTCCAGGAACGCGGTCAGGATTTCGGTGCCGATATCGTCGTTCATTCAGCCCTCCGGGACCAGGTCGGCAAGCGCCTCGCGGGCGCGGGCCAGGCGGCTTGTCAACGTGCCGATGGGAATATCCAGGATATCAGACGCCTCGCGATAGGACAGGCCATCGATCACCACCAGCGCCAGCGCCTCGCGCTGTTCTTGCGGCAGCGTCAGCAAGGCGCGGGTGACGTCCTGCAGGGCCAGATGCGATTCCGCGGCCCGCACGCCGTCGGTATGGGCTGCGGCGGCTTCGTCCGGCGCATGCATCACCACCGTGGCGCCATGTTTGGCGCTGCGGCGGGTGTCGATGAAGCGGTTGCGGGCAATGCGAAACATCCAGCTGTCCAGGCGCGTGCCTGGCTCCCAACGGTGAAGGTTTTTCAGCGCCCGCTCGACCGTGTCCTGCACCAGATCATCGCCATCGGCCCGCGATCCGGTGAGCGCGACAGCGAAACGGCGCAGCCGCGGCAAGAGCTGCACCATCTGGGTCCGGATCGTGTCGGCGCACGCCTCCATTCAGAAGGGCATAACGGTGGCGGGCCGGTTTTCTTCCCGGCCGGCCTGGCTTTTTTTGCCCATGTTTTGCCTTTGATGGGAATTAATCTGCGTGGCTGGAACGTTGATAGGACCGGGCCAGCAAGGCGAATTTATGGTGTCTTTGCGCATATTTCTGCTCCTGATCCTGGCGCTGGCGGCCACGCCCGCCGAGGCCCAGCTGGGCGGCGGCCGGCTGGGCGGTTTGGGCACGCCCCTGGGCGGGCTGCCGGGCGGGGGCATCCTGCAAGGCACGCTGGGAACGGTGAACCGCACGACCGGGGCCCTGGGCCGGGATGTGACCGGCGCCGTCGACACCGTCGCCCGGGATGTGGTTGGGCGCCCGCTGCAGGCCCGTGTTCTGGCCCGCGATCCGCAAGGCGATGCGATTGTGGGCGGAACGGTGCTGGCGATTTCGCCAAACGCGCAAAGCCTGGCGACCGCGCGGCGCCTCAACTTCACGGTGTTGCGGCAGGACAGTCTGGGCAGTCTGGGATTGAACACCGCGACCCTGGCGGTGCCGGACGGAATGAGTGAGGCGGACGCCCTGGCGGCGCTTCGATCCGCCGACCCTTCGGGCGACTATGATTACGATCACATCTATAATCCCAGCGGCGATGGCGCGGTCGTCACGCCCGCGCCGGCGCCGGCCTATCTTCCCGTCGATGCCATCCGGGTCGGCATGATCGATGGCGGCA
>DASZVQ010000058.1:0-25326 GCA_035547275.1 Rhizomicrobium sp. | reverse complement strand
GGAGGTTATGCAGCAGCTTTTTACCGACGCTGCGGTCCTAACCACCACTGTCATTCCCGGCGAACATCGCGCGCCAGCGCGATGTGAGGGAAGGGAACCCAGGTGGTTAGATCAGCTCCGGTCTTTCCACCTGGGTCCCCTTCCCTTCGCGAAGCTACCGCTTCGCTCAGCCGGGGATGACAGTCAGGAAAAGCTAAGCAGCTTCGGCCCAACACCAATCTCCGCCGCCAGCTTCTCAAACTCACGTCGCGCCCGCGGATTGGCGCGCTGGTGACGTTCGGCGAAGATCATCTCATTCTTCTGGGTATGCTCGAAACCGGTGAATTCCGTCACCCGCACCTTGTAGCCATGCGCTTCCAGATAGAGCCCGCGCAGCACATTGGTGAGGTGCGCGCCGAATTCCCGCCGCTGGATGGGGTGGCGCCACAGCTGCTCCAGCGCGCCTTTCCTGCCTTCCAGTTCGCGCGCCACTTCCGCCTGGCAGCAGGGCACCAGCGCCACGAACTTCGTCTCATGCCTCAGCGCGAACAGGATCGCTTCGTCGGTCGCGGTATCGCAGGCGTGCAGCGCGGTGACGATATCGACCGCACCAACTTCAGAATCGGCAATCGCGCCTTCGATAAAACGCATGCGCTCAAAGCCGCTTTCGTCCGCGATCTTTTGCGCCGTCCGGATCAGGTCGGGGCGCGCTTCCACCGCGATCACCTGTCCGCGCCGCGCGGGTGCGAAATAAAGATCATACAAAATAAAGCCCAGATAGGATTTGCCCGCGCCCAGATCGGCCAGCACCGGCTGCTCCTTCTCCGCCAGCGCGGCATCAATGGCGGGCTTTATCAGCTGCGCCAGATGCTGCACCTGTTTCAGCTTGCGCCGCGAATCCGCGTTCAAGCCGCCATTGTGGGTGAGGATGTGCAGCGCCTTGAGCAACGGCACCGACTGTCCCGGCCACAATTCTTGCGCTTCGTTTCTCATTTCGATCCGCCGGAAAAGACGCTGGTGACGCCATAGTAGTAATTATAGGCGCGCACCGCCCAATAGTTCATCCGTGCCCATTGCTTCGGCGGCGTCAGGTCGTCCCAGTCGGGCGACAGCGATTTGGCGATCTGGTTGGCCATATAGATGCGCCGCCGCCCCTGCCAGTAGTGCAGGAAGGTGTCTTTCACCTCGGCAATCGCCACCTGGCTGATCCGCGCCACCTCGCTGAGGGCGAACTGCTCGATGGTGGGGAATTTGCGCGCCCGCCCGATCAGGGCGTCGATCATCGCCAGCGTGTCTTCCATCAGCGGGATATGGATGGGTGAAACCCCGATCAGGCCCGAATTGAACATCCAGCTATTGGCCGTGTCATAGCGATAGCTGCCCTGGTGCGGCAGCCGGGTGCGAAAGCCCTTGAGCGGGGGAAAGGGATTGCGCAACTCGAAATGGTTCATCACCACCGCGCTTTTGGTCACTGACCAGATTTCCTGCGGCTTGAGCCTGGCCGAGACCTCGGCATGGAAGCCGGGCTTGACGATGGAGTCGCTATCCAGAAAACAGACCGGACCGTCGAACCGCTTCAGCGCGTCCAGCACCGCGGCCGGCTTGATCCGGTGATGGTAAAGCCCCTGGCCCGACCAGGCCTGCGTCTCGCGCGCGATGTCCACCACCACGACCGGCCAGTTGGCATAGACGGTGGGGGCATCGGTATAGACTGCGATCCGGGCAGCCCCCGGGTCCTGGGCGGCCAGCTCCTGGCGAAGCGAAATCAGGCTGTAGCGAAGCTCCCGCCGGTATTGGGGCAGCCCCCCGTAATCGAGATAGAGGTAATGCAGCATTGGGGGCCGGTTATAGCCGGAAAAGCCTGTGGAATGGGGGCCCTGGAATGGGGATAAGCCTTCTGCTAACACCCCGCCCAATGGCCGATCTTTCCAAAATCCGCAACTTCTCCATCGTCGCCCATATCGACCATGGCAAGTCCACCCTGGCCGACAGGCTGATCCAGTTCACCGGCACGGTCGCCGCCCGCGACATGACCAACCAGATCCTGGATTCGATGGATATCGAGCGGGAACGGGGCATCACCATCAAGGCCCAGACCGTGCGGCTGGAATACAAGGCCCAGGACGGGCAGACCTATATCCTGAACCTGATGGACACGCCCGGCCATGTCGACTTCGGCTATGAGGTTTCGCGCTGTCTGGCCGCCTGCGAGGGCGCGCTGCTGGTGGTCGATGCCAGCCAGGGGGTGGAAGCCCAGACCCTGGCCAATGTCTATCAGGCCATCGATGCCGGGCTGGAGATCGTGCCGGTTCTGAACAAGATCGACCTGCCCGCCGCCGAGCCCGACCGGGTCAAGACCCAGATCGAGGATGTGATCGGCATCGATGCGTCGGACGCCGTGCCGATCTCGGCCAAGACGGGCCTGAACATCGACCAGGTGCTGGAAGCCGTGGTCACCCGCCTGCCCGCGCCCAAGGGCGAGCTGGAGGCGCCGCTGAAAGCGCTTTTGATCGACAGCTATTACGACGCCTATCTGGGCGTGGTGGTGCTGGTGCGCATCATCGACGGCGAGCTGAAGAAGGGTCAGAAGATCCGCATGATGGCGACAGACGCCGTCTATAGCGTCGAACAGATCGGGGTCTTCAAGCCCAAGAAGATCGGGGTCGAGAAGCTGGGGCCTGGCGAAGTCGGCTATATCACCGCCCAGATCAAGCAGGTCGCCGACACCAAGGTGGGCGACACCATCACCGACGAACGCAAGGGCACGCCCACGCCGCTCCCCGGTTTCAAGCCGGCGCAGCAGGTGGTGTTCTGCGGCCTGTTCCCGGTCGACGCCGCCAAGTTCGAGGAATTGCGCGACGCGCTGGCCAAGCTGCATCTGAACGACGCCAGCTTCACCTATGAGACCGAAAGCAGCGCCGCGCTGGGCTTCGGCTTCCGCTGCGGCTTTCTGGGCCTCTTGCATCTGGAAATCGTGCGCGAGCGGCTGGAGCGCGAGTTCAATCTTGACCTGATCACCACCGCGCCCAGCGTAATCTATCACATCTATATGAACAACGGCACGATGAAGGAGCTGCACAATCCGGCCGACATGCCGGATGTCACCTATATCGATCACATCGAAGAGCCCTGGATCAAGGCCACCATCCTGGTGCCCGACGAATATCTGGGATCGGTGCTGAAGCTGTGCGAGGACCGCCGCGGCCGCCAGGTCGAGCTGACCTATGCCGGCAGCCGCGCCATGGTGGTCTATATGCTGCCGCTGAATGAAGTGGTGTTCGACTTCTATGACCGGCTGAAAAGCGTATCGCGCGGCTATGCCAGCTTCGACTATCACATCGACAAGTATGAGGAAGGCGATCTGGTCAAGA
Organism: Rhizomicrobium sp.; assembly: GCA_035547275.1. GTDB lineage: Bacteria > Pseudomonadota > Alphaproteobacteria > Micropepsales > Micropepsaceae > Rhizomicrobium. The sequence goes on along the minus strand of DASZVQ010000058.1, from coordinate 21,976 downwards.
TGTCCATCCTGGTCAATGACGAACCGGTGGACGCGCTGGCCATGATCGTCAATCGCCAGCGCGCCGAGGGCCGTGGCCGGGCGATGTGCGAAAAGCTGAAAGACCTGATCCCCCGCCACATGTTCAAGATCCCGATCCAGGCCGCCATCGGGGGCAAGGTGATCGCGCGCGAAACTCTTTCCGCCCTGCGCAAGGACGTCACCGCCAAATGCTATGGCGGCGACATTTCCCGCAAGCGCAAGCTTCTGGACAAGCAGAAAGAGGGCAAGAAGAAGATGCGCCAGTTCGGCAAGGTGGACATCCCCCAGGAAGCCTTCATCGCCGCGCTGAAGATGGATGATAATTGATCGCGACCGGCGAAGCCGGGCAAATCGATCCTGCGGATCGATTTGAGCGATCAATGCCCTGAGCACAAGCGAAGGGCCTGTATCCGCTTTTCGCTCCTTCCCGCCCCCGCCCTTATCTGTTTTCGACAAACTCAGCCTAACCCGCTATACGACCGCCCATGTCCACAGTGGCCCTCATCGACTATGGCTCCGGCAACCTGGCCAGCGCGGCAAAGGCGTTGGCCAAGGCTGCTGACGGCAAGTCCCAGATCGTCACCACCGCCGACCCCCAGGTGGTCAAGGAGGCCGAGCGCATTGTCCTGCCCGGTGTGGGGGCCTTTGCCGACTGCATGAGGGGCCTGTCCGCCGTGCCCGGCATGGTCGAGGCGCTGCGGGAAAAAGTGCTGAAGGATGGCGCGCCGTTTCTGGGCATCTGCGTGGGCATGCAGCTTCTGGCCACCGTGGGGGTGGAGTTCGGCCGTCATGCCGGGCTGGGCTGGATCGCCGGTGAGGTGGTCAAGATCGCGCCTTCCGACCCGAACCTGAAAATCCCGCATATGGGCTGGAACGAGCTGAAGCTGCTCACCAGGCATCCGCTGCTGAAGGGCATCGAGAATGGGGCGCATGCCTATTTCGTGCATAGCTTCGAGCTCAAGCCTGCCCTGCCCGAGGACCTGATCGCCACCACCGATTATGGCGGACCGCTGACCGCCATGGTGGGCAATGACAATATCGCGGGCACCCAGTTCCACCCGGAAAAGAGTCAGGCGACGGGTTTGAAGCTGCTGGAGAATTTTTTGAATTGGCGGCCGTAGTGTGTATTTCCTCTCCCCTTGTGGGAGAGGAAGAAAAATCATTGGGTTGGCGGAGCGATAGCAACGCCCAACCCAGTGATTTTTCAGGTGAGGGGTGCGTGCAGCATGTTCCCCCTCACCAGCAAAATCTAAGCACTTGGCTTCGTTTACACTTCGCCAAGTACAAGATTTTGCGTCCTCTCCCACAAGGGGAGAGGGACTTGTGTGTGTGGGGGCAACCGCTATGGGACAGACGCCATGATCATCTTTCCCGCCATCGACCTGAAGGACGGCGTCTGCGTGCGCCTGAAAAAGGGCGTGATGGAGGATGCCACGGTGTTCAACACCGACCCGGCGGCGCAGGCCAGAAGCTTCGCCGCCCAGGGTTTCAAATGGCTGCATTGCGTGGACCTGAACGGCGCCTTTGCCGGCAAGAGCGCGAACAGTGACGCGATCAAATCCATCCGTGCGGCAATAGACCTGCCCATCCAGCTGGGCGGCGGCATCCGCGACATGGCGGCGGTGGAAGCCTGGCTGGCCGCCGGCATCACCCGCGTGATCCTGGGCACGGCGGCGCTGACCAATCCGCAGTTCGTCAAAGATGCCGCGCGCGCCTTCCCCGGCCGCATCGTGGTGGGTGCCGATGCCAAGGGCGGCAAGATCGCCACGCAGGGCTGGGCCGAGGTCAGCGCGCTGACCCCCGTCGATCTGGGCAAGCGTTTCGAGGATGCCGGCGTCGCCGCCATCCTGTTCACCGACATTGATGGCGACGGGCTGCTCAAGGGCGTGAATGTCACCGCGACCGCGGCCCTGGCCCGTGCCCTCACCATTCCAGTGATCGCGTCCGGCGGCGTCGGTTCCATCGCCGACATCGACGCCCTGCTTGCCGCGAACGAACCCGGCATTGAGGGCGTGGTGGTTGGCCGCGCCCTCTATGACGGCCGTATCGATGTATCGGCTGCGTTGGCCAAAACCGCTTAAATTGCCAGCGGCCCATAACCGGCCATGTCGGTGCGCACGCCAAGCCGTGCCGCCTCCTCCTTGCGGCTGATGCCGCGCAGCTGATCCAGTTCCGCCAGCGCCGCCGTCACATGCGGCACCGCCTCGACACCGGAAAATTCGATCATGCTGACGAAATTGAACGCGCCCGGACCGGACTGCTGTTCCAGGATCAGGTCCCGGACAAAGCCCTGCTGGCGGCGCAGCACATCGTGGGTGCTGGCGATGATGGCGAGAAAGGCCTCGCGGCTCTCCGGCGGCACAGTGAAATTGTTGATGCGATAATAGGGCGTCTGGTCGGGCGGCATGGGGCTCTCCTTGGCTTGACGCCCGCTTCATACGACCTCAAGTTAACTTGAGGTCAAGGCCATGGACGCGATTTCCAAGCACCAGATGCTGACGGTGGGCCAGGTCGCCGCGCGCAGCGGCGTGGCCGTGTCGGCGCTGCATTTCTACGAGGCGCAGGGACTGATCCGCAGCATCCGCAGCGCCGGCAACCAGCGGCGCTTTCCCCGTGGCGTGCTGCGGCGGATCGCGCTGATCAAGGTGGCGCAGCGCATGGGCATCGCGCTCGGCGAGATCCGCGCGGCGCTCGACGCCCTGCCCGCCGACCAGGCACCCACGGCCAGGGACTGGAAGCGCCTGTCGGCCCAGTGGCGCGATGGCCTGGACGCGCGCATCAAGACCCTCACCCGGTTGCGCGACCAGCTGGGCGAATGCATCGGCTGCGGCTGTCTGTCGATGGAGACCTGCCCGCTGCGCAACCCGCGGGACCGCCTGGCCAGGAAAGGCCCCGGCGCGCATCTGCTGGGCTAAGGGGGAAAACTAGCGCCGCATAAGCCGGCGCACGATCTCGTCCAGCTGTTCCAGGCTGGCGTAAGTCACGCGCACCTCGCCCTTATCCCCAGACTTACCCACCTTGTGAGTAATCTGGGTTTTTAGACCTAACGTGCTGGAAATATCGGCTTCCAGGGCCGCGACGTTCGGATCGGGCACGGGTTTTCCACCGGGCTTCTTCTTGGGCGCCGAGCGCTGTTCGGCTTCGCGCACGGTCATGGCGCCCTCGATCAGCTCGCGCGCCCGGGCTTCCGGATCGGGCACGCCCAGCAAGGTGCGGGCGTGGCCCGCCGTCAGCTTGCCTTCCCGCACCCAAGCCTTCACCGCATCGGGCAGCCTGAGCAGGCGGATGGTGTTGGCGACATGGCTGCGGCTTTTGCCCACTTCGCGCGCCACATCTTCCTGGGTGCGGCCGAACTGGGAGATCAGCTCTTCGTAAGCCGCACCCTCCTCGATCGCATTCAGGTCGGCGCGCTGGACGTTTTCGATGATGGCGATTTCCAGCGCCTGATCGTCTGGCAGCTCGCGCACCACCACCGGCACGTCGTGCAGCTTGGCGATCTGGGCGGCGCGCCAGCGGCGTTCGCCCGCCACGATCTCATATTTGTCGGGACCGATGGGCCTGACCAGGATGGGCGACAGCACGCCCTTTTCCTTGATGCTGGCGGCCAGGTCGGTCAGCGGCTGTTCGTCGAACGTCTTGCGCGGCTGATAGCGGCCGGGCTGCAGGAAGGCGACGGGCAGGGTGCGCGTATCCTTTTTGGCGACAGGCTCGCCCTTCACTGCCGCGACTTCATCGCCGATCAAAGCCGAGAGGCCGCGGCCCAGGCCGCGGGGCCGATCCTGAGGAGGAGGGTTCATGCCGCGACCCGCATCCGTTCGCGCTGAATCAATTCGCCGGCAAGCTTGATGTAAGCCTGACTGCCGGGGCAGCGCAGGTCATAGACCAGCGCCGGCACGCCATGGCTGGGCGCCTCGGAAATGCGCACGTTTCGCGGGATCACAGTGGCATAGACTTTCTCGCCCAGGGTGGCGCGCACGTCATCGGCCACCTGGTCCGACAGCTTGTTGCGCTTGTCGAACATGGTGAGCACGATGCCCTGGATTTCGAGGGTGGGATTGAGCTTGTCGCGCACCAGCTCGATGGTCTTCATCAGCTGGCTGAGACCTTCCAGCGCGAAGAATTCGCACTGCAACGGCACCATCACCGCATCGGCGGCCGCCATCGCATTGAGGGTGAGCAGGGTGAGGGACGGCGGGCAATCGATCAGCACATAGGAAAAGGAATTTGCTCCGTGTGCGGAATATTCCTCCAGCGCGTCGCGCAGGATGAAATTGCGCCGCGCCATGTCGGCCAGCTCCAGCTCCGCGCCCGACAGATCGACCGTCGCCGGTACCAGCGACAGGCCAGGGATGCGGGTGGGCACGATGGCGTCCGCCAGGGGCGCCTGACCGGTCAGCACTTCATAGGTAGTGACATGGCGGTCCTGGCGGTGGACGCCCAGACCGGTGGAAGCATTGCCCTGGGGGTCGATGTCGATCACCAGTGTGGGTTCGCCGACCGCGGCCAAGGCCGTGCCCAGATTGATGGCGGTGGTGGTCTTACCGACCCCGCCTTTTTGGTTGGCGACGACCAGAACGCGCGGTTTTGGGGGAGGCGACATGACAGGGACCCAGCTCTCTCACCATCACTATAGCAGCCGAAGGGTCGGTCTGGCTTGGGACTTGAGAGGTCTCCATGTTCCAATATTTAGAGGCTTCGGTCAATTCCGCCCCAACATTTTGGCCCTTCAAGAACAGGCAAACAGTGTTCGGACCTGTGAACCGATGGGCATAGGTAAGAAGCAGGGGCAGGGGCGCCAGCGCGCGGGCCGTCACCACATCGAAAACCTCTGGCGGCAGGTCCTCCAGCCGGGCATTGCGGATTTCGACTTTCACCTCCATGCGTTCGGCGGCGGCCTGCAGGAAGGCGCATTTCTTGGCGGTGGCCTCGTGCAGCCTGACTTTCAGATCGGGCCGCATCGCCGCCAGCACCAGACCCGGGAAACCGGCGCCCGAGCCCAGGTCAGCCAGGGTTTGGGCGCTTTCCGGGATCAGGGGCACCAGCTGGGCACTATCCCACAGATGCCGGTGCCACAGATCGGGGAGGGTGCCTTTGGCCACCAGATTGTGCCGGGCATTCCAATCGGCCAGGAGGTCGGCAAAGGCCTTCAACCGGGCCAATGTTTCACGTGAAACACCGGCGCAGGCAGCGAATTCCTGGGGTCCAAAGCCAGATTCAGGCACTTTGCTGCTCGGTGGCGGCGCTCTTGGTCTTTTGGGCGCCCTTTACATAAGCCAGCACCAAAGTCAGTGCCGCCGCCGTCACCCCTTCGATGCGCGCAGCCTGGCCCAAGGTGGCAGGGCGAATGCGTTCCAGCTTCTGACGAACTTCGTTCGACAGACCGATCACCGCGCCATAATCCAGTCCCGGGGGCAGGGCACGGCCCTCGTCCCGCCGAAAGGCGACGATGTCGGCATCCTGCCGGTCCAGATAGCCGGCATATTGGGCATCAATCTCCAACTGCTCGACAATATCGGGGGCGATGGAGTCCAGTTCCGGCCAGATCCGGGCAAGTTCCGGAAACTCCGCAAGGGAAAGAAGCTGCAAACCATCCCGGCGCACACCGTCCATGCGGATAGCCAGGCCATGCCTGGCGGCTTCGTTAGGGGTGAGGGACAGACCTCTCAACGTTTCACGTGAAACATCGAGCCTATCCAGCTTGCCGGCAAAGGCTTTCGCCCGCTCCGACCCCACGATCCCATTAGCCTGGCCCAGACGGGTCAGGCGCTGATCGGCATTGTCGGCCCTCAGGGTCAGCCGATATTCGGCCCGGCTTGTGAACATGCGATAGGGTTCGGAGACCCCTTTGGTCACCAGATCGTCGATCAGCACCCCGATATAGGCCTGGGCCCGATCCAGAATGACGGCCTGCGAGCTACCGGCTGCGCGGGCGGCATTCCAGCCCGCCATCAGGCCCTGGGCAGCGGCTTCTTCATAACCGGTGGTGCCATTGATCTGGCCGGCCAGATACAAGCCCGGCACCGTCTTCACTTCCAGCGAGGGCGCCAGCTCGCGCGGGTCCACATAGTCATATTCGATGGCATAGCCCATGCGCTGGACCCGGGCCTTCTCCAGCCCCGGGATGGTGGCCAGAAGCGCCAGCTGGACATCCTGGGGCAGGGAGGTGGAAATGCCGTTGGGATAGACGGTGTGGTCGTTAAGTCCTTCTGGCTCAAGGAAAATCTGGTGCGACTCCCGATCGGCGAAACGGCTGACCTTGTCCTCGATAGAGGGGCAATAGCGGGGACCGGTCGAGGCGATCTGACCTGAATACATGGGCGAGCGGTGCAGATTGGCGCGGATCACCGCATGGGTGGCCAAGGTCGTGCGGGTGATGCCGCAGGCGACCTGGGGTGTGGTGATCCTGCTGGTCAGAAAGGAGAAGGGCTGGGGCGGATCATCGCCCTGCTGCATCTCAAGCGCGGCCCAGTCGATGGTACGGCCGTCCAGACGCGGGGGGGTGCCGGTCTTCAGCCGGCCCATCTTCAGGCCAAAGCCATAGAGCGTCTTCGACAGGCCGATGCTGGGCGCTTCGACACCCTCTTCGATTTTCATGCGACCGGCGGGAATCTTGGTCTCGCCGATATGAATCAGGCCGTTCAGGAAGGTGCCCGTGGTCAGCACCACCTTGCCGCAGGAAATCGCGTCGCCATCCGCCGTCACGACACCGGCGGCCATTCCGTCCCGCAAAATCAGGTCTTCCGCGCTCGCGACGCGAATTTCCAGATTGGGAATGCTGCGCAGCATGTTTTGCATTGCTGCGCGGTAAAGCGCGCGATCGGCCTGGGCGCGGGGCCCGCGCACCGCCGGACCCTTGCGCCGGTTAAGCAGACGGAACTGGATGCCGGCGGCATCGGCGACCCGGCCCATCAACCCATCCAGCGCATCGATCTCGCGCACCAGATGGCCCTTGCCCACCCCGCCGATGGCGGGATTGCACGACATTTCGCCCAAGGTCTCGAAGGCATGGGTCAAGAGCAACGTGCGCGCGCCAAAACGCGCCGACGCCGCGGCAGCCTCAGAGCCGGCATGACCGCCGCCAATGACGATAACGTCGTAGCGCATGGACTTCATGGCCGGGCTCATACGCGCAGCCAAATTCCTCCACAAGCCCCGTCGAACAGGCGCCGCAACTAGCGGATGCGCCGCACGGGAATTTCGCGCGCCAGGCCGGTCAGCTTCATGGCATAGCTGCCGCCGCCGCCCTCGCGCCGGATGATTGCCGCATAGCTCAGCGCCGGCCGCGCCAGATGCTGCAGCGGCTCGCCATCGACGGTCTCGCGCCACATCTGGCCATTGTCCAGGGTGACGATCACATAACCTTCGACGAACTGGTAATTGACCAGCCGGGCGCTGATCTGGTCGATGGTGTCGCCTTGCATGGGAATGGGATAGGCTTCGCGTCCGCCGCTGGCGACGCTTTCGATGCCGAATTCGGCCACGCTGGTCTGGGGCGCGCGATTGGGACCGTCGGGTCCGAACAGCTTTTCCAGAAAGGTGCTCGAATGCGGGCGGCGGGGCGCCACGCTCGCGGCCGGCGGCGGCACGGCATTGGCCATGGCCGGCGCGGGCGGCGGCGTGGCGCTTTCATGGTTCAACGCGCCGGGGATGCGCACCACGGTCGTGTCGTAACAGACCAGGCGCTGCGGCTTTTCGCTGATGCCCGAACAGCGCAGCATGGCGGAGAGCGCATCATCGCGCAGATCGGCCTGGGCGCCGCTGGCAAGCAGCAGAAAAAGCCCGATAAAACCGATGTTTTTCATCGCATCCCTCCCCGACATATTGGCGCTAATACGCGCATCCAAAGCGGCGGGCAATGACTGCCCTTCGCTTACGCTCAGGGCGTTCGTCGCTTGAAATGGTCCGCCGGACCACTTCATCCGCGGGACGCGGACCGTGCCTCACTTGCCAATACAGAAATCGCGGAAGACAAAATCCAGCAGCTCTTCCACATCGACGCGGCCAGTGATGCGGCCCACCGCGCGCATCGCCAGACGCAAGTCTTCCGCCAGCAGCTCGGGCCGGTCATCCGCCGCCGCCAGGCCATGGCGCAGATGTCCCAGCGCTTCGTTCAAGGCATGGCGATGGCGCGGCCGGGTCAACAGCGGCGCACCGTCTTTGCTTTCCAGTTTTTGCTGCACCTTCTGCTGCAGCAATGTCACCAGCTCTGAAACCCCATCGCCGGTCTTCAGTGAAATGGAGATGCCGTCATGCTGGCCCAGGTCGGACTTGTTCCAGACGGTCAGATCGGGCTCCGGCAGATCGGCGGGCAATCCGGCGCGCGGCTCCGCCGCCGATCCGTCCAGCAACAGAAGCGTCATGCCGCCCGCCGCATGGGATAGCGCCCGGCGCACGCCTTCCGCCTCGATCACATCGGCGGTGTCACGCACCCCGGCGGTGTCGGCGACCTGGAGCAGATAACCGCCCAGATCCAGCCGCGCCTCCACCACATCCCGGGTGGTGCCGGGAATATCCGAGACGATGGCGACATCGCGCCGGGCAAGCGCATTGATCAAAGAGGACTTGCCGGCATTGGGCGGGCCCAGAATGGTCAGGCGCAACCCCTCGCGCAGGCTTTCGCCGCGCCCGGCATCATTCATATGCTCTTGTATTTCCTCGATTATTTCCGCCGCCGCCGCCCGGGCGGCGGCGAACTCCGCCTCGCCCACCCCGTCATCGGAAAAATCGATGGCGGCTTCCGCCCGCCCCAGCGCCGCGATCAGCCGGCTCCGCCAGCCCTCATAAAGATCGGCCAGGGCGCCATCATGCTGGCGCAGCGCGAGCGCGAGCTGGGCCGGGGTTTCCGCGTCCACCAGATCGGCAATGGCCTCGGCTCGGGTCAGGTCCAGCTTGCCGTTTTCCACCGCCCGGCGGCTGAATTCCCCTGGCTCCGCCGGGCGCGCGCCCAGCGCCGACAAGGCCGAAAACAGCGCTTCGCGCACCGCCCGCCCGCCATGAATATGGAATTCGGCGACGTCCTCGCCGGTGAAACTGTGCGGGGCCGGAAACCACAGCAGCAGGGCATGGTCGATTTCGCGGCCTTCATGGATCAGGCGCCGCAAGCTCGTCGCGCGAGGCCGGGGCAGGGACCCGGCAAGCTGCCCGGCGATGATGCCGGCATCCGGCCCCGACAGCCGCACCACCGCAACCCCCGCACGGCCGGCCGCGCTCGCCAGCGCGAAAATGGCGGCATTCATGGCGGCTATTTGCTGCTCTTGTTCAGCACGGCCGTGGCGCCGTCCCACATCGCCTTCTGGAACTTCTGGAAAGCTTCCGCCCCGCCCAGGGGCATCCAGGCCCGCATCATCGCATCCAGATCGTTGGTATCAAAAGCCGCCTTCATCCGGGTCTGCATGTCCTCCAGCATCTTTTTCTGAAGCGGCGCGACATCGGGCAATCCCATGAAGGCCCGCGCCTCCTCCGGGGTCATGTCCATCGTGATATTGACCTTCATTGGCAGCGCCTTTCCCAGTTGGGGCGCAGGGGTTTTCGGGTCCTGCTTTTCGATGCCCACTTTTCGATGTAAGTAACCCCGCCCCAAAAAACATCACAGAAGCGGGCCGGCGGGAAGCATCCTTCCGCACACACATAATCTTGGACCGGAACGATGATCCCGAACAGCGCCACCAGCCCTTATCTTCTTTCCCATAAGGACAATCCCGTCCAATGGCGCAGCTGGGGTCCAGAAGCCCTGGCCGAGGCCAAGGCCCAGGACAAGGCGATCCTGCTCAGCCTGGGCTATGCCGGCTGCCACTGGTGCCATGTCATGGCCCGGGAAAGCTTTGCCGATGCCGAGGTCGCGGCCTTCATCAATGAGAATTACATCCCCATCCTGGTCGACCGGGACGAGCGCCCCGATGTGGACGTGCTTTATCAGGGGGCGGCCGGGATCATGGGCCATTCGGGCGGCTGGCCGCTCAACATCTTCCTGAAGCCGGACGGCACCCCCTTCTGGGTGGCGGGCTACCAGCCCAAGGAGGACCGGCCTGAGTCTCCCAGCTTTCTGCGCGTCGCCCGCGAAACCCTGGCGATCTGGAAGGACGATCGCGCCCGCGCCGAAGACACCGCCGGCAAGATCAAGGCGGCGGTGGAAAATCTCTACAACCGCGACATGACCCAGGGCGAGCAACTCAATCTGGACCTGTCGGCGCTGCGCATCGCCCAGCGGTTCGACGTCTTCTTCGGCGGCCTGCTGGGTTCGCTGAAATTTCCCAACGCGCCGCTGGTGGAGGTGCTGTGGCGCGCTTACCTGCGCAGCGGCATGCCGCAGTTCAGCCAGATCATTTTCACGACCCTGGACGGCATCCTGTTCGGCGGCGTCTATGATCATATCGGCGGCGGCTTCTTCCGCCATGCCCTGGACGAGCGCTGGCTGGAACCGGCCTTCGAGAAGATGCTCTACGACCAGGCGCAGATGATCGACATCTGCACCAGCGTCTTCCAGTTCAACCGCAACGAACTCTCGCGCCAGCGGGTGGCCGAAACCATCGCCTTCCTGATCCGCGATATGAAGGTGGGCGATGCCTTCGCCGCTTCCATCTCCTCGGGCTCCCAGTCCGAGGACGGCAAATACTATACCTGGAGCGAGGCGGAGATCGACGCCGCCCTGGTCGGCACTTTCTCGGCCCGTTTCAAACAAGTCTATGGCATCACCCGCGACGGCAATGTGCAGGGCAGGAACCTGCCGCGCCGGCTGGGCAATCCGGTGCCCGCCAATGAGGCCGATGAGGCGCTTCTGGCCAAGCAGCGCGGCATGCTTCTGGCGGTGCGTGAAAAGCGCAACCGCCCCATCCGCGACGATCGGGTGCTGACCGACTGGAATGGACTGGCGATCACGGCCATCGCCCGCGCCGGCATCGTGTTCGAGCGCCGCGAATGGATCGACCTGGCGGTCAAGGCCTTTGACAGCATCGTCAAGACGCTGGGTGACGGCAACAAGCTGTCGCATGTGGCGAGTGTGGCCGGCTTTGCCGATGATTATGCCAACATGGCGCGCGCCGCCCTGCAGCTGTGGGAAGTCACCGGCGAGCAGCGTTTCATCGCCCAGGCCCGCGCCTGGACCCAGGAACTGAACGACCATTTCTGGAACAACCGCAACAACGGCTATGCCTTCTATTCCGACACCGCCGAGCCGCTGTTCGTGCGCCAGCGCATGGTGTTCGACAATCCGACGCCCGCCGCCAACGGCACCATGCTGACGGTGCTGACGCGGCTGGCGCTTTTGACCGGCGAGCGGGATTACATGGCGCGCGCTTCCACCCTGGGCGCCACCTTCCCGGCCGAAGCCTCCCGTATGCTCAATGGCTCGGGCGCCTTCCTCACCGGCTATGAATATCTGATCAACAGCCTGATGATCGTGGTGGTCGGCCACAAGGGCAATGCCCGCACCCACGACCTGCTGCGCGCCTATTGGAACAAGCCCATGCCCAACGCCATGGTGATGCAGATCGAACCGGGCGATCCGCTGCCGCCGGGCCATCCGGCCTCCGGCCGCGGCATGGAAGGCGGCCAGCCCACGGCTTACATCTGCCAGGCCGGCGTCTGCTCCAATCCCATCACCAATGCGGGCGACCTCGCCAATGCGCTGACCCTGCCGCCGCAACTCAGGGGTCAGCAAATGCAAGGCCAGCAGCGCGTAGGTTAGTTTTTTGATGGCCCCCCTCTGTCGCAGCTCAGGTTTGCGTATCGCAAACACTTCGCTGCGACATCTCCCCCCGCAGGTGCTTCGCATGCGGGGGGAGAAAGCTGTCGGATGCTGAACGTCGCGCTGCGGAATGCAGCGCTCGAGCTTCAACAAGAGGAACACAGCCCATGATCAAAGCCATCCGTTTTGAAAAGACCGGCGGCAGTGATGTGCTGCAGTATGTCGATTACGATCTGCCGCCGCCGGCCAGGGGCCAGGTCCAGGTCCGGCATACCGCCATCGGCGTGAACTTCATCGACACTTATCATCGCACCGGGCTTTATCCCTTGCCGCTGCCATCGGGCCTGGGCTCGGAAGCCGCCGGTGTCGTCGCCGCGCTGGGCGAAGGCGTCACCGGCTTCAGGATCGGCGAACGCGTCGGCTATTGCAGCGGCGTCATCGGCTCCTATGCCGAAGCCAACAATGTCCCCGAAGGCCGGCTGGTGCGTCTGCCGGACGGCATCAGCGACGAACTGGCCGCGGCCATCCTGCTCAAGGGCATGACGGCGCAATATCTGATCCGCCAGATCCATCCGGTGAAAGCGGGCGAGACAATCGTGTTTCACGCCGCCGCGGGCGGGGTGGGGCAGATCGGCTGCCAATGGGCGCATCATCTGGGCGCCACCGTGATCGGCTCGACCACTTCGCCGGAAAAGATCGCACTGGCCAAGGCCAATGGCTGTGCCCATGTCATCAACACAAAGGATGCGGGCTGGGAAAAGCAGGTGCGCGAACTGACCGGGGGCAAGGGCGTGCCGGTGGTCTATGACTCCATCGGCAAGGATACCTTCATGGCGGGGCTGGATTGTCTGCAACCGCGCGGCATCATGGTCACCTATGGCAATGCCTCGGGCCCGGTCGATCCTTTCTCGCCGTCGGTGCTGGCGGGCAAAGGCTCGCTGTTTGTCACCCGGCCGGTGCTGGCCCATTACACCGCGACACCCGAGGCGCTGCAGGCCTCAGCCGACGATCTGTTCGCGGTGATCGCGTCGGGCGCGGTGAAGGTCGCCATCAACCAGCGTTTCGCGTTGAAGGACGCCGCCCAGGCGCATGATGCGCTGACGGGGAAGAAGACGACCGGCGCCACCATCCTGATTCCGTGACCAGCTTGAATACCAGCTTCAAAGCTGGTATGGAAACTGGTATGGGTGAATTGCGCAAAATCACGGTCCAGGTTCCCGAAGACGTGCTGGAGAAGGCCCAGGCTTACACCGGGGAAGGCGTCACCCAGACCGTGACGGCCGCGCTCAAGCGTTTGGCATCCATCCGGGCGCAACAGGAGCTGCTCAAGCTGCGCGGCAAGGTCAAATTCTCCATGTCCTGGCAGGAAATGAAATACGACCGGGAATGATCGCCGCCGATTCCAGCTCCTTGGTAAGCTTCCTGAATGAAGAAGAAGGCGGAGATGTCTTACAACTGTTGCGGGCCATCCAGGCCGGACAGCTTGTGCTTCCTCCTGCCGTGGTAACGGAAGTTCTCAGCGGTGCGCCTGCATTGGACGCCATATTGTCCAATGTGGCGCTTCTTCCCGTGCAGGAAGGTTATTGGCAGCGCGCGGGCGTGAACCGACGGCTGCTTGCTGCCAAAGGCCTAAAGGCCAAGTTGGGTGACGCCCTGATTGCCCAATCCTGCATTGATCATGACGTCCCACTGATCACGCGCGATGGCGACTTCAGACATTTCGCAAAACACTGTGGCCTGAAACTGGCCTGACTCACTCCCAATCGCCGTCGAAGGACGGCAGCAGTGCGATCAGACCGAACAGGCAGGCCAGCACGCCGGCAGTGATGAATTCCAGACTCATGCCTTCGTAACGCGCCACAAACGAACTTGGCCGCAAACATCCGTTTGCGGCCAGTTCTCACGCTCGATTTTTGAGCAGGCTTAAGCCCGTGGCAATCGCCTCAGGTATTCATCGACTCAAAAAAGTCCGCGTTGTTCTTGGCCTGGCGCAGTTTGTCGAGCAGGAACTCGATCGCGTCGACCGTTCCCATGGGTGAAAGGATGCGGCGCAACACATAGGTCTTGGCCAGCGTGCCCTTCTCGACCAGCAGCTCGTCCTTGCGGGTGCCGGACCGCATGATGTCGATGGCCGGGAAAACGCGCTTGTCGGCGACCTTGCGGTCCAGGATGATTTCGCTGTTGCCGGTGCCCTTGAACTCTTCAAAGATCACTTCGTCCATGCGGCTGCCGGTATCGATCAGCGCGGTGGCGATGATGGTCAGCGAACCGCCTTCCTCGATATTGCGGGCGGCGCCGAAGAAGCGCTTGGGACGTTGCAGGGCATTGGCGTCCACGCCGCCGGTCAGGACCTTGCCCGACGATGGCACCACCGTGTTGTAGGCGCGGCCCAGGCGAGTGATGGAGTCCAGAAGGATGATCACGTCGCGCTTGTGCTCGACCAGGCGCTTGGCCTTCTCGATCACCATTTCCGCCACCTGGACGTGACGGGTCGCCGGCTCGTCGAAGGTGGAGCTGATGACTTCGCCGCGCACGGTGCGCTGCATGTCGGTGACTTCTTCCGGACGTTCGTCGATCAGAAGCACGATCAGGAAGGCGTCGGGATGGTTGGCGGCGATCGCCTTGGCGATGTTCTGCAGGATCACCGTCTTGCCGGTGCGGGGCGGCGCGGTGATCAGGGCGCGCTGGCCCATGCCCTGGGGCGCCACAATATCGATCACCCGGCCGGTCTTGTCCTTCAAGGTCGGATCGTCCAGCTCCATCTTCAGCGGCTTGGTGGGATAGAGCGGGGTCAAATTGTCGAAATGGACCTTGTGCTTGATCTGCTCGGGGTCCTCGAAATTGATGGTCGTGACCTTCAGCAGGGCGAAATAGCGCTCACCTTCCTTGGGGGCGCGGATCGGGCCTTCGGCGGTATCGCCGGTGCGCAAGCCAAAGCGCCGGATCTGGGAGGGCGAGACATAAATATCGTCAGGGCCGGGCAGGTAATTGGATTCCGGCGAGCGCAGGAAGCCGAAGCCGTCCTGCAGGATTTCCACCACGCCCGAGCCGGTGATCTCGACCTCGCGGTCGGCCAATTCCTTCAGGATGGCGAACAGCATGTCCTGCTTGCGCATGGAGGATGCGTTCTCGATTTCCAGCTCCTCGGCAAAAGCCAGGAGATCGGCGGGTTTCTTGTTCTTGAGATCCTGCAATTTCATCGCCTGCAGGCCATCTTGGACAGTCATGGGGGAGGCACCTGATAGACAGTGGGGGAATGGTTCCGATGCGCGGGTCGGGCGCACGCCCCGCACGCATCATCGAAGAGGTTGGTTTGACCCGGACCGGGCTTCCCGGCTCGCAGCTCCCTGAACCTTCAGTGGCCGCGTGGGTCTTATCAGACGGCTGCGGTTATAGCGTGATTTGTGACGCTTGCAAATATCCCCCCGCAAATAACCGGGCCGGGGGCAACCGCACTTATTGTTTCAGGCGGTTCATCGCCGCCCCTTCCCGGACAGTCAGTCCCCGAAAGGTTGCACCTTGACCAGGATGACGATCAGGACCATCAGCACCGCGGGCACCTCATTGATGATCCGGTAATAACGCGCGCTGTGGGTGTTGCGGTCATTGGCGAAGTCGCGCCAGCGGCGCACATAAAGCCCGTGCATGGCGCTCAGGATGATCACCAGCGCGAATTTGATGTGCAGCCAGGTGTCCATATAGGCGCCGGTCAGCCAGGCCAGCAGCGGGCCCAGAATCCACACCGCAATCATGGATGGATTCATGATGCCCTTGAGCAGCCGGCGCTCCATGACCTTGAAACGCTCGCTGGACTCCGAACCCGGCGCGACTTCGGTGTGATAGACGAACAGGCGCGGCAGATAGAGCATGGCCGACATCCAGGCGATTACGGCGATGATATGGAACGCCAGTATCCAGGGAATGTAGTTGGACAGGGTGTCACGCAGTGCGTCCATCACGTCTCTCCTTGCGTTTCGCGCGCCGCCGCGCGTGAGTCTTGTGTTTTGCGCGCCTCCGCGCGCGGGGCTCCATACCCGCAGCGTCTCAGGGTTGTGGGACAGATGCGGCCGCCATTCAAGGGATCTGGCCCGCAGGTGACAATCCTGTCCTCCAGCGCGCGGGTCACAAGAGCGGCAAGGCCGGCGACGAAATCCGGATCGGCCCCCACGGTGGCGGCGCGGCGGTAATCGGGCACTCCCTTCTCACCCGCCAGCCGGCGATATTCGATATCCAATTCCACCAGGGTTTCGGAATGTTCGCTGACAAACGCAATGGGGGCGACGATCACGCCCTTGCCATCGGCGCCGGCACGGGCGATTTCGGCATCCGTCGATGGCCCAATCCACGCCAGCGGACCCACCCGGCTCTGGTAACAGACCACCGGCTCCAGTTCTGGCATGGCCAGCGCCTTCACGATGGCCGCGCCGCATTGCTCCACCTGCCATGGATAGGGATCGCCTTTCTGGACCGTGCGCTTGGGCAACCCATGCGCCGACAAAAGCAGGCGATAGGAAATCGTGTCGGGCGCGCCCGCCATCGCCGCGCGGATTTTTCCCGCGATGGCTGAGACAAAGCCTGGCTCCCAGGGATAGCAGCACACCCGCGACATGGGCTTGTCCAGGCCCACTTTCTTCGCCGCCCGCGCCCAGTCCTTCAGCGATGAGGCCGTGGTGGTGGTGGAATATTGCGGATAAAGCGGCAGAAGCACGACTCTGTCGGGATCGAATGCCTTCACGGCATGGGCCGCGCCATCGCTGAAGGGATGCCAATAGCGCATGGCGATGAAGACTTTGGCCTGCACGCCATCCCGGCTCAGCGATTTTTCCAGCGCGTCGGCCTGGGCGCGGGTTTCCTCGAATATCGGCGAGCGGCCCCCCAGATGGGCATAGATCTTCCGCGCCACCGGGGCACGCCGTCTGGCAATGAAACCGCCCAGCGGCAGGCGCAGCAGCGCGGGCAGGGTGATGATGTCGGGATCGCAAAACAGATTGCGCAGGAAAGGTTCGACCGCCTCGGGCGAATCCGGCCCGCCCAGATTGAAGAGGACGACAGCGAGTTTCAACCGCGTACCCGTTTCAGCAATTGCTCGACATGGGCGATGGGCGTCTCCTGCAGGATGCCGTGGCCCAGGTTGAAGATATGCGGCTTGCCTTGCATCGCTTCCAGAATGTTGTCGACAGCCCGGTCCAGCGCCGCTCCGCCCGCGACCAGCGCGATGGGGTCCAGATTGCCCTGAAGACCACAGGCCAGCGACCTGGCCGCCCAATCCATCGGGGCGGCGGTGTCCAGAGACACCACATCCACAGCCGTGGCGCGCGCATAGGCCTCATACCCGGCCAGGGTGGAGGCGCGGGGAAAACCGATGATCCGCGCACCCGGCCGCGCCGCGCGCACGCTTTCCACAATCTTGCGGGTCGGCCGGATCACCACCTGCTCAAACAAGGCCGCCGGCAGACCGCTGGCCCAGCTGTCGAAGATCTGCACCGCATCCGCCCCGGCATCGATCTGGCGGATCAGATGGAAAGCGACACATTCCCCCAAAATATCCAAAAGGGCGGCGAAGCCCTGTGGATCGCGATAGGCCCACAGCTTGGCGGCCTTCTGTTCGTCGCCGCCGGCGCCCGCCGCCAGATAAGTGGCCAGCGTCCAGGGCGCGCCGGCAAAACCCAACAGTGCCGTGCCCTCGGGCAGGCCCGCCCGCGTCAGCCGCAAGGCTTCATAGACCGGCTCGAAATACCGGGCCCAGGCCTCGCGATCCTCGACAAAGCCCTTGGCCGTGGTCACAGGCGTCAGGCTCGGTCCTTCCCCCTCGGTAAAGGTCACCTTCTGGCCCAGCGCCTCCGGCACCGTCAGGATATCGGAGAACAGGATCGCCGCATCGAAACCGAAGCGGCGGATCGGCTGCAAGGTCACTTCCGCGGCATACTCTGGCGTCAAGGCCATCGCCCAGAAAGACCCCGCCTTGGCCCGAAGCGCCCGGTATTCCGGCAGATAGCGGCCAGCCTGGCGCATCAGCCAGACCGGCGGCACTTTTTCCGCGCATCCGTCCAGCACACGCACAAGCTTGGGTTCACGCTTCAAAACAAGACTCCAGAGATTCTAAGATGCTGAAGGTGATGTAAGCCCTGTGGGTTGTGGGCCAAATGGTGAGCAGGCTTTGGCTTAAGCGAAGGTGGCCGCTTCTTCAAGCACTTGGCGCGGACCAAGCGCCGGACCTGCCTGCTGGCCCATGTTGGCGGATGGGCGCAAGCGTCCCCAATGCCTCCCGGTTTGCACATCGGACCCCGAACCGGCTAGGACGCCTGTTAGTCTTGTCCCATCCATCCCATCTTTAACCCCAGCGCTTCAGCCTGCTTGCGGATACTTCTGTGGATCACAAATTTCACGTTCATCTGGTGTCGGACTCCACAGGCGAAACCCTCAACGCCATGGCCAATGCCGCGCTCGCCCAGTTCGAAAATGTGGAGGTGATGATCCACCCTTATGCCCTGGTGCGGGCTCAGGCTCAGCTGACCCGCGCCCTGGATCATATCGCCATTATGCCTGGGATTGTCTTCTTCACCCTGGCCAATCCAACCTTGCGCGAAAATCTGGTGGCGCGCTGCAAGGACATCGAGGTCCGCTGCATCGATCTGCTGGAAGGGCCGGTGACGGCGTTGCGCCAGTTCCTGGGCAAGACCGAAACCCACAAGGTCGGCCGCCAGCATGAGGTCGATCAGCGCTATCTGGACCGTATCGAAGCACTGAATTTCACCATCGCCCATGACGATGGCCAGTCGCTGGATACCATCGACGAGGCCGAGGTGATCCTGACCGGCGCCAGCCGCACCTCCAAGACCCCGACCTGTGTGTATCTGGCCATTCGCGGCATCCGCGCCGCCAATGTGCCGCTGGTGCCGGGCATGGCGGCGCCGCCGCAACTGTTGCGGGCGCGCCAGCCCCTGATCGTGGGCCTGTGGGTATCGCCCGACCGGCTGGTGCAGGTCAGGCGCAACCGCCTCAATACCATGGGCGAGATGCGCGACAGCAATTACGTCGAGCTGGACGCGGTGCGCGCCGAAATCGCCACCACCCGCCAGCTGTTCGAAAACCAGAACTGGCCGATGATCGATGTCTCGCGCCGCTCCATCGAGGAGACCGCCGCCGCGGTGATGAATCTGCTGGCCGAGCGCAAGGAAGCGGTTCCGTGAGCCTGGTGCTGGCATCGGCAAGCGCCAGCCGCAAAAAGCTTCTGACCGCGGCGGGGGTGTCTTTCACCGCCGATCCCGCCGATCTGGATGAAGTCGAACTGACGCGCGGCCTGATCCAGCGCGGCGCCGATGCGGTGCGGGTGGCCTGCGAACTGGCGGGCCAGAAGGCGCTTTCGGTCTCGCGCCGCCATCCCGGCCGGCTGGTCCTGGGCGCCGACAGCGTGATCGGCTTTGGCGGGGCCTTCATCAGCAAATGCGCCAACATGGAGGAAGCCCGCGCCCTGCTGCACAAGCTGTCGGCCAAGGAGCATCTGCTGGTTTCGGCCGCGGCGCTCGCCCGTGACGGCGCCCTGCTGTGGACACATGCCAGCCCCTGCCACATGTTCATGCGCAGCCTGAGCCGCAAATTCCTGGACGATTATCTGACCCTGGAAGGCCCCGCCATCCTGTCCTCGGTGGGCTGCTATCATTATGAAGGGCGCGGCGCGCAGCTTTTCGATAAAGTGGATGGCGATTATTTCTCGGTGCTGGGCCTGCCGCTGCTGCCGGTCCTGGCCGAGCTGCGCAGGGAAGGCGTGCTGGAACAGTGACACTGACAGGCAAGGCAAAGCTCGCTGGTGTCATCGGCTGGCCGGTCGGTCATTCCCTGTCGCCGGTGCTGCATGGCCATTGGCTGGCCGAACATGGCATCGATGGCGCGATGGTGCCGCTGGCGGCGCGGGTGGAAGACTTCAGCGCCGTGATCGATGGCGCCCGCCGTGCCGGTTTTCGCGGTGTCAATGTCACCGTGCCGCACAAGGAATCCGCCTTCGCCATGGCGCACAGGGTGGATGCGCCAGCCCAGGCCGCCGGCGCGGCCAATCTGCTGATCTTCCACGAAGACGGCATCGAAGGCCGCAACACCGATGCGCTGGGGCTGGCGGAATCCTTGCGCGAGTCCCTTGGGCCGCTGGATGGCAAAAGCGTGGTGTTGCTGGGCGCAGGCGGCGCGGCGCGCGGCGCCATCCTGTCGCTGGAAATGCTGGGCGCGCGCCATATTCATCTGCTCAACCGCGATGCCCATCGGGCCAAAACCCTGGCGGGCTCGCTGTCCAAACAGGTGCGGACGCCGCTGGAAGCCGGCCCGCTGGCCGACTGGTCCAAGGTCGCGGGCGATGCGGCGCTGGTGATCAATTCCACCAGCGCCGGCATGGGCGCCAACCCGCCGCTGGACATCGATCTGTCTTTGCTGCCGAAAGCCGCCGCCGTCTGCGACATCGTCTACAACCCGCTGGAAACGAAGTTGCTGAAGGATGCCGCCGCGCGCGGCCACAAGACCATCGACGGGCTGGGCATGCTGATGCACCAGGCGGTGCCATCTTTCGAGGCCTTCTTCGGCATCAGGCCCAAGGTCACGCCCGCGCTGCGCGCCACGCTGGTGAAGGCGTTGCAAGCGCGTGGCTAGACCGTTCGTCATCGGCCTCACCGGCTCGATCGGCATGGGCAAAAGCGAAACCGCCAGACTTTTTGCTGCCGAAGGCGTGCCGGTGTTCGATGCCGATGCGGCGGTCCATGATCTTTATGCCGGCGCCGCGGCAGTGATGATCGAGGCCGCCTTTCCCGGCACGACGAAACATGGCGCGGTGGATCGGGCGGCACTGTCGAAAGCGGTGACCGGCGATCCGGCCGCGCTCCGGCGGCTCGAGGGCCTGATGCACCCCCTGGTGGCGGACCGCCGCGAGGCGTTCCTCCAGAATGCCGGGGCGCCCATTGTGGTGCTGGATATTCCGCTGCTGCTGGAAACCCGCGTGCCGGTGGATGCGGTGGTGGTGGCCACCGCCCCTCATCATGTCCAGCGCGAGCGGGTGCTGGCGCGGCCGGGCATGAACGAGGCCAAGTTCAAGGCGCTTCTGGCCCGCCAGATGAATGACGCCGAAAAGCGTGCACAGGCGCATTATCTGGTGATCACCGACAAGGGCTTGGATCACGCCCGCGAACAGGTGAAAATGATCCTTGCCGACATCAGGAACAGACTTCGTGCATAAGATCGTCTTCGACACCGAAACCACGGGTTTCGAGCCGGGCGACGGCCATCGCCCCCGCGACTTTGCGCAGCAAAAGTCGCCCATTAGAGAATCGATGCGAGATGCGTGAAATAGTCTTCGACACCGAAACCACGGGGTTTGAGCCAGGCGACGGTCATCGCATCGTGGAAATCGGCTGTGTCGAGCTGATGGATCATTTCCCCACCGGCCGCACCCTGCAATTCTATCTGAACCCTGAACGCGACATCCCCATCGAATCCCAGCGCGTGCACGGCCTGTCGGCGGAATTTCTGGCCGACAAGCCGCTTTTCGCCCATGTGGTGGAGGAGTTTCTCGAATTTCTGGGCGATGCGCCGCTGGTCATCCACAATGCCAGCTTCGACATCAAATTCATCAATGCCGAACTGAAGCGCACCGGCCACAAGCCCATTCCGCTGGTGCGCGCCGTCGACACGATCGAGATCGCCAAGCGCAAATTCCCCGGCGCGCGCTATTCGCTGGACGAGCTGTGCAAGCGCTTCGCCATCGATCTGTCGGTACGCACCAAGCACGGCGCCTTGCTCGATGCCCAGCTCACTGCGGAAGTCTATCTGGAGCTGATCGGCGGGCGTCAGCGCGGGTTGATGCTGGCGCCGGTCGAGGTCGCGGCCAGCCAGGCGGACAGCGGACCCAAGCCCGCGCGCCAGAGGCCGGAAAAGCTTGCGCCCCGGATCACCGAAGCCGAGCTTGCCGCCCACGCCGCCTTTGTGGCGAAGGAACTGGGCGACAAGAACCTCTGGGCTTGATGCGGCTCCTGCTCGCGCGAAGGCCGCGTGGACGTCGAATTACGCCACGCCCTGGGGCTGGCCTTGCGCCTGGGCGACGCGGGCCTGATAGAGCGCCATGAAATCGATGGGCTCGATCATCAATGGCGGCATGCCGCCATCGCGCACCACATCCGACACGATCCGGCGCACGAACGGGAACAGCATGTGCGGCGCCTGGATCAGAAGGATCATCTGTTGTGTGCCGACGTCGGGAACATTGGTCAGGCGGAAGATGCCGGCATAGGCGACTTCC
>DASZVQ010000057.1:0-2307 GCA_035547275.1 Rhizomicrobium sp. | reverse complement strand
TCGAGCCAGGCCGAAAGGCTTATTTGGCCCCTTCACTAAGCCTTAATGGCCGTTAAGCTAGGTTCCGGGGCACGCCCAGGGGTGGGTGTTGGGGCTGGGTATGAGTGGCTACCGTTTCGAGCGGCTGAAGATTCTTGTCGTGGACGATAACGTCCATATGCGCAAACTCGTCACCACCATCCTGCAGGCCTTCGGCGTCGTCCAGATCTATGAGGCCGACAGCGGCGAGCGCGCCTGGACGGTGTTGCGCGAAGCCAATCCCGACGTGATCGTGCTGGACTGGGTGATGGAGGCCATGTCGGGCATCGAGCTGGTCACCATGATCCGTTCCAATCCCGCCTGCCCCAATCCCTTCGTGCCGGTGATCATGCTGACCGGCCAAACATCCGCCGAACATGTGCGCCAGGCGCGCGACGCCGGCATCAACGAGTTCATCGCCAAGCCGGTCTCGGTCAAGACCATGATGTCGCGCCTGGTGGCGGTGATCGAGCATCCGCGCCCCTATGTGCGCACCAACAGCTATTTCGGGCCCTGCCGCCGGCGCCGCGGCGCCGAGGATTATCGCGGGCCCGAGCGGCGCTCCGAAAACGGCAAGCAGCAGGCGGCGGGGTAACCCATGGCGAACAGACAGCCGATCGAATTGTTCATGCCGCCCAACATGCTCAAGGCCAAGGTCGGCGGCGGGCTGGGGGGCGCCGATGTGGCGGCGATGAAGCGCGCCGATGAGGCGATGGATGCGCTCAAGGGCGAATTCGCCGGCTGGATCGCCGATGATGTGCAAAAGCTGATGGCCGCCCGCGCCCGCTATGCCAAAACCCCCGACGCCGCCGCCCGCGCCGCCTTGCTGCGCGCGGCCCATGACATCAAGGGCCAGGCGCCCACCTTCAACTATCCCCTGATCGCGCGCGTGGCCGCCACCCTGGCGCGCCTGATCGGGGAGCTGCCGCCCACTGCCACCGTTCCGGTGACGCTGGTGGACGCGCATGTCAACGCCATCCAGGTGATCCACAAGCTGGCCATGCAGGATACGGACGACAAGACCGCGCTGGCGCTCTGTGCCGAGCTGGAGGCGCGCGTCGCTGAAGTGCTGAAAAAGAAATAGGCGCCGGAAGCCGCGATTGCGGACGGAAAACCGCTTCGCGCTTTTCCTGGAATTGCTTTAGGCTTTGGCCATGACAGCGGATTTGCGGATCTTGCTGATGCTGGCGGCGATGGTTGCGCTCACCGCCATGCTGGGTTTCACCGTCGCGCCATTCTACGAGGCCGGCATCCGCGCGCTTGGCCTTGAACCGGAGATCCAGCCGTCGATGTGCGAGGACAGCGCGCCCTGCCGCGATGACGCGTGATGCCCATCACATGTCATGGCGCATGGGCGTTGGGCGGCAACGAAGCATATACCGCGCCATCCAGGGATTGGCCCGTGAGATGGATGGCCGCCTCAAGGGCGGCCATGACATATTATATTGTAGAAACTCCTCAAACCATGTCATGGCCGGGCTTGACCCGGCCATCCATGGCTCAGCCAGTCATAAGCTCGCAGACAAATCCGCCCATTCAGGATTGACCTTTTCGATCAGGGCAATTTTCCATTCCCGTTTCCAGCGCTTGAGACTTGTCTCGCGCTGTATTGCCAGTGGCACGATGGGGTATTCCTCATACCAGACCAGATTGGTGACGCGATATTTCTTTGTGAAAACCGACGCCCTCCCGTCTCTATGCGCTTGAACGCGGGCAGCCAGATTATTCGTCACACCGATATAGAGCGTGCCATTCTTTCGACTTGCGAGAATATAAACATAGCCCTGCCGCATAGCGCGCCTTCAGGATGGATGGCCGCCTCAAGGGGCGGCCATGACATATTATATTTTGTAGAGATACCTCAAACCATGTCATGGCCGGGCTTGACCCGGCCATCCATGTTCAGCCTGCGAGATGGACGGAGCGCGTACGCGTTTTTCGCTGCCGCTCAAGACCTACGCGCCAGAAGCCGGACACGCCAAATTATGTCAGGAGGTCGAATTCTTCGCGTCCGACAGAACGCCCAGCAGGCTGGGTGCGAAGCTGATCGCCGAGCTGGGCGTGGCGCCATTGCCCAGCACAGTGTTGCCCAACAGGGCCTTGCCCAGGATATTGCCGCCCGAACCGCCCAATCCGCCATTGTTCATGCCGGCAATGCCGCCGCTCATGCCGAACAGGCTGCCGAACATGCCCTGCCCGCCGCCCGGCTGCCAGTTCATCACACTGGCCAGCAGCGCCTGCACTTCGGCGTCCTGGGCATGCGCCACCCGCACGCGCGCGGCATTGTGG
>DASZVQ010000056.1:0-32985 GCA_035547275.1 Rhizomicrobium sp. | reverse complement strand
GGTCAGCGCCTCGGACAGCGACTTGTAGCTGTCCTTGACCTGCATGTATTTGCCGACCACGGCGATGCGCACCTCGCCTTCGGGATTCTTCACCCGGTCGACCACATTCTGCCAGCGCGACAGGTCGGGCGGCGGCGCATTCTCGATACCGAAGACTTTCAAAAGCTGGGTGTCGAGCCCGACCTCATGATAGGCCAAGGGCACGCGATAGATCGTGTCCAAATCCATGGCCGGGATCACCCGCTCGGCCGCCAGGTTGCAGAACAGCCCGATCTTGCGGCGGTCGTCCTCGGGCAAGGGATGCGACGTGCGACAAAGCAGGATGTCGGGCTGGATGCCGATGGCGCGCAACTCCTTGACGCTGTGCTGTGTCGGCTTGGTCTTGAGCTCGCCCGCCGCCTCGATGAAGGGCACCAGGGTCAGGTGAATGAAAGCGGTCTGGCCGCGGCCCAGATCGTTATGCAGCTGGCGGATGGCCTCGAAGAAAGGCAGGCCCTCGATGTCGCCCACCGTGCCGCCAATCTCCACCAGCAGGAAATCCAGGCCGTCGGTGTCGGCCAGCACGAATTCCTTGATCATGTCGGTGACATGGGGGATCACCTGCACGGTGCGGCCCAGATAGCCGCCCTTGCGCTCCTTCTCGATCACCTGGGAATAGATGCGCCCCGAGGTGACATTGTCGGACTTGCGCGCCGACACGCCGGTGAAGCGCTCATAATGTCCCAAATCGAGATCGGTCTCCGCGCCGTCATCGGTGACATAGACCTCACCATGCTGGAACGGCGACATGGTTCCAGGATCGACATTGAGATAGGGATCGAGTTTGCGAAGACGAACCTTGTAGCCGCGTGCTTGGAGCAACGCGCCAAGGGCGGCGGACGCCAGACCTTTTCCCAGGGAAGAGACCACGCCGCCGGTGATGAAGATTAACCGGGCCATGGGAGGCCAACATGTCGAAACACGTGACCGTGCTCAAGCGCAAAAATGGAAAAATTTTCAGCCGCTAACAGATCCGCAAAAAACGCAGAACTACTGAGGCTTAGGCACCGAAGGACCGATCGGCAGCGGCGCGGGCGCCGGTGTGTTCTTCACCGGGGTGACCGGCGCGGCCGAATCAAGGATCGAGGTCTCGTTGCGGCCGTGCAGCGCCAGCAGGTTCAGCCCGATGCAGGTGGCGAAAAACAGGAAGGCCAGGATGGCGGTGGAACGGGTCAGCGTGTCGGCGGCGCCGCGCGGCGTGAACAGGCCGCCCATGGACGAACCGCCGCCCATGCCCAGCCCGCCGCCTTCGGAGCGCTGAAGCAGGACAAAGCCGATAAGCGCGATGGCGATGATCAGCTCGGCGACAAGCAAAAGGGTCTGCATCTTCCAACCTCAAAAACGGCCCGATAGGCAAAATCCTACTGGGCAATAGGCATGATCCTATCCGGAAGCGCGGGCTTTTAGGACATTCCGGCCGGTTTGGGAAGTTCCCGCGCCAATTGCCGTTATTTCATTGCGAAACCCGGGGAAAATCGCCGAAACTGCGTAGGCCGGAGGGGCCATCCGGCGTTTGGTGCCTATGATGCGATATCGTATCGGCCTGCTTCTCCTCCTGGCTTTCGGTCCGTCCCAGGCCGTATCCGCCACGCCCGCCGACGATCTTTTGCTGGTGAATCGCCTGTCCTGGGGCGAGACGGCGCAAGGCGACACGCTGGCCGGCCAAAGCGCCGCCGCCTGGCTTCAGCAGCAGCTGCATCCTTCCGATGACGATGGCCTGCCGCCCCAGGTCAAGGCCCAGATCGACGCCATGGAGATCAGCCAGAGGACGCCGTCGGCGCTGATCGCGGATGTGCGCGTGCTGCAGCGCGAGGCCAATCGGGCCAAGGGCGGCAGCGACGCCGACGCCACGCGCAAGGCGTTCCAGCAGCGCATGAACGATCTGCTGCGCCAGGCCCAGACCCGCTCGCTGCTGCGCGACCTTTATTCCAAGAACCAGCTCAAGGAACAGCTGACCTGGTTCTGGTTCAACCATTTCAATGTCCACGCCCAGAAAGGCGACATCCGCGCCTTGGTGGGCGATTATGAGAACCAGATCCGGGCGCACGCGCTGGGCAAGTTCCGCGACCTGTTGCTGGCCACGGTCGTGCATCCCGCCATGCTGCAATATCTGGACAATGCCCAGAATGCCGCCGGCCATATCAACGAGAATTATGCCCGCGAGATCATGGAGCTGCACACGCTGGGCGTGGGCACCGGCTATACCCAGCAGGATGTACAGGAGCTGGCGCGCGTTCTGACCGGGCTCACCGTGAACCTTTCGGGCCAGGCGCCGCGCGGGCGCTTCTATGGCGAATTCCGCAGCGACTTCCCGGAAGACGACCGCCATGTGCCGCTGACCGTGTTCGACGCCCGCAAGCATGATTTCGGCGACAAGCATTTCCTGGGAACGACCATCAAGGGCCGTGGCATCGACGAGATCGCCACGGCCATCGCCATCCTGTCGGTCGAGCCGCCCACCGCGCATTTCGTGTCCAAGCAGCTGGCCCAGTATTTCTGCTGCGACCAGCCCTCGGACGCGCTGATCCATGCCATGACCGCGACCTGGCGCCGGAGCGATGGCGACATCGCCGAGGTGCTGCAAACCCTGTTTGCCTCCGAGGAATTCCGCCAGTCGCTGGGCAGGAAGTTCAAGGACCCCATCCATTATGCCGTGTCGGCGGTGCGCGCCACCTATGGCGATCAGGTCATCGTCAATGCCCAGCCCATGCTGAACTGGCTGAACCGGATGGGCGAGCCGCTCTATGGTCATGAGACGCCCGATGGCTATGCCCTGACCACCGCCGGGTGGTCGGGCCCGGGCGAAATGGCGACGCGGTTCGAGATCGCGCAACAGATCGGATCGGGCGCGCGTGGCCTGTTCAAGCCGGAAGATGCGCCGCCCAATACGCCACCACCGCCGATGCCGCCGCCGGTGCTGCAGCAGACCGCCTATTACACGGCGTTGACGCCGGCCCTGTCGCAAGCCACGGCGACGGCCATCGCCCAAGGCAAGAATCCGGTGGACCGCAACATGCTGTTTCTTTCCTCACCCGAATTCATGAGGCGCTAGACATGACCAATCACCCCCTCCGCCCTTTGCCCGCTCTCGCGGGCACGGGCACCTCCCCCTCGGAGGCGCTGACGCGCCCGATGGGGAGGCCCATGGAACGCAGAACTCTCCTAAAGTCCGCCCTTTACGCCGCGCCGCTCTTCACCGCCGGCCGTCTTTATGCCGCGCCCATGTCGGGGCCGCGCCTGCTGGTGGTGTTCCTGCGCGGCGCCTATGACGCCTCCAACATCCTGGTGCCGGTCTCCAGCGACTTTTATTATGCGTCGCGTCCCAATCTGGCGATCGCCAGGAGCGCCGCCCTGCCACTGGAGACGGACTGGGGCCTGCATCCGGCGCTGAAGGATTCCATCTATCCGCTGTGGCAGCAGAAACAGATCGCCTTCATTCCCTTTGCCGGCACCGACGATACCTCGCGCTCGCATTTCGAGACCCAGGACACAATCGAGCTGGGCCAGCCCATAGGGGGATCGCGCAACTATCAGTCCGGCTTCATGAGCCGCGCCGCCCAGGTGCTGTCGGGATCGACCCCGATCTCCTTCACCAACCAGCTGCCGCTGACCTTCCGGGGCGGGACGCCCGTTCCCAATATCGCGCTGAACTTCACCGGCAAGCCCGGCGTGAACGATCGCAATGCCGCGCTGATCCAGGCCATGTATCAGGGCCAGGACCTGGCGCCCGCGGTGGCGGAAGGCTTTCAGGTGCAGAGCGAGGTCTATCAGGCCATCTCCGGCGAGATGCAGGCCGCCAACCGCAACGCCGTCACCGCCAAGGGCTTTGAACTGTCGGCCCAGCGCATCGGTATTCTGATGCGGGACAAGTTCAACCTGGGCTTTGTTGATGTCGGCGGCTGGGACACCCATGTGAACCAGGGCGGCGCCGACGGCTATCTCGCCAACCGCATCACCGAGCTGGGCAACGGCCTCCTCGCGCTCAAGACCGCGCTGGGCGACAAGTGGAACGACACGCTGGTGATCGTGGTCAGCGAATTCGGCCGCACCTTCCGCGAGAATGGCGACCGCGGCACCGACCATGGCCATGGCAGCGTCTATTGGGTCCTGGGCGGCCAGGTGCGTGGCGGCCGCGTTGCCGGCCCCCAGGTCCAGGTCACGCGCGCCAACCTGTTCCAGGATCGCGACTGGCCGGTCCTGACCGACTATCGCGCCCTGATCGGCGGCGTGCTGGGCAAGAGCTATGGCCTGAGCCAGAGCCAGCTCGCCAGCATCTTTCCATCCGCGCGGCCGGCGGATCTGCAACTGGTCTGACCGCCGGCGCCGCTTCCGGAATGAAGCGGCGCTTGCGGGTATGACCGGTCAGTTCTGGGCGGTCGAAGCGTCGGCCTGCGCCACCTGCCTGGCGCGAATGCGGGCCAGGGCGTCGGCGGCGACGCGGTCCGCGCAACGGGCGCTGAGCGCGCGATAATAGAATGTCGGCAGACTGTCGCCGACCTTGGCGGCGCAGGCTTTCATCGCTGCCTCATGGACGCGGGCGGTCAGGCTGTCTTCGGCCTGGGCGGCGGAAATGGTGGCGGCGGCTATTGCTGCAATTGCGAATACACGAAACATGGCGATCTCCTTCGATAGGGGTGATCAATCCTGTTCGTCTTCGCCCTGTGATTTCAGCGCTTTGGGTTGAAGCCGCCGAAACTGTTAGTCATTTCAAATCAATGACCCTGAACGGAGTCTCTCGCGAGTGGGTGTTTTCTTCAATGCAAATTCGCGTGACAGGCCGTTATGTCGCACTGCAACGTATATATGCTGCATTGCAATAAAAAGCGGCAGAAAACTGCCGCGAGACTGTCAGGAAGCCAGCGCTTCGGCCTGATTGCGCGCGCGAATGAGCGCCACGGTGGCGTCGATCTCGGATAGTTGATCGGCCGCCGTCTTCTCGGGATGGAAAACCTGGTGCAGCGACAGCGCCGCATGGCCAAGCAGATGCATGGAGGCATTGCGGTCCACGCCCAACGCCAGGCCTTCGGCCGCCGCCATCACCGACTGGCACCATTCCACCGCCGGCTGGAATTCGGTGCCGGCGCTGCGCAGCTCGATGGACTTGGCCAGCGTCTGCAGCTTGGCCAGATCGGGCGAGGTCTGGCCGGCCACGATGGGAGCATCCTGCACCAGCCGCCACAGAATGCAGACCTGGAAGGAATCGCGGCGCAGCTTTTCCGACGTCAGCTTTTCGCGCGCGCCTTTCAGCTCGCTCTCCAGCCGCCGCGCGATCACGTCGCTGGGCAGCTTGTCCTTCGCCTTCATCTTCAGTGAATTGGGCGGCTCGAACAGATCGACATTGGAGGGGCGGTTGGTGTCCTTGCGGCGGTCGGGACCGACATAGTCGGTGGTGATGACAAAGCCCTTGCGGCGCTCGACATGGGTTTCGATGCGGCTGCCCAGAACAGCGGTCGAGAAGGGGCGCAACAGGAGATCGTCGGCCCCGCTGGAGATCACCCGGTTGATCATGGCGGTGTTCTTTTCCCAGGCCGTGACGATGATCACGATGAAGGGATTGTGGCCGGCGCCGCCCTGGCGCAGCTGCTGGATGACGGCGCACAGATCCTCGGCGCCGCCTTGCGCCTCGCACAGCGCGATGTCGGGCGGCGTCTTCTGCACCGCTTCCAGAAAGGCTTCGAGGGTCGAGACGGTTTCTGTCTTGCGGAAACCCAGCGCATACATGGCGGCGCGCGTCGCCGTACGATTGGACGGGACCGGATCGTAAATCAGCACATCGACACTGTCGAAAGACAGCTTGCTCATGACCCACCAGACGCATTGGTCTTTATAGGGCCCCACAATGTGGGTAGCCCCGTTAAGAAAGGGTCAGATGAACTGGTTAACCCGCTTTAAACCGCGCGAATTATGCGAAGAAAATCATCGCTCTTGATGCTGGCGCCGCCAACAAGCGCGCCATTCACCTCGGCCAGGTGCAGGATCTCCCCGGCATTGTCGGGTTTGACCGATCCGCCATAGAGAATGCGCATGCCGCGCCCCTCCTCGCCCAGATGCCCGACCAGGCAATTACGGATATGGGCATGCATCTGGACGATCTGTTCGCTTGTCGGCGTCTTGCCGGTGCCGATGGCCCAGATCGGCTCATAGGCGATGACAGTGTTGGCGGCGGTGGCGGCGGGCGGCACGCTGGCGTCGATCTGGCTGCCGCAGATGTGATGGGCCTGGCCGGCGCTACGCTGATCCTCGGTCTCGCCAATGCAGATGATGGCGGTCAGGCCCGTGCGCCAGGCGGCCCGGGCCTTGGCGGCGACATCGGCATTGCTCTCGCCATGATCCTGGCGGCGTTCGGAATGGCCCAGGATCACATAAGAGGCGCCAGCATCCTTCAGCATCTCGGCGGCGATATCGCCGGTATGGGCGCCCGACGGCTTGGCGTGACAGTCCTGCCCGCCCAGGGCGAAAGCCCCCTTCACCGCCCAGGCCGCCTGCGCGATCAGGGTGAAGGGCGGGCAGATCAGCACATCCGCCTTGGCCGGCTCCGCCGCCAGCGCCGTCTTCAGCGCCTCCAGTTCCTTCAGACTGGCGACCAGGCCGTTCATCTTCCAGTTTCCCGCCACCAGTGACCGCATGACCATCCCCATGTAAGAGCTTGTATTTCCCCGGATTCACCGGCAAAACCGCAATGTGGTTGATACCCGTCTCTGAGCGAAGATCGAAACCAAAGCAACCCTGGAATTCAACACGTTGCCGGTGTCCTTCGATTCCGAAATCCGCTTAGAATCCGATAGGAAACTCAGCCGGATTTCGCAATCGGGACATCGGCCCGCGCCAAAGTCCTAAGTCACGGAATAGACGTCATGATTCAATGGATGCACGCCCTGTCCAAGTCCTGGGTGGCCACGCTGCTGATGGGTGGCCTGACCCTGAGCTTTGTCGTCTGGGGCATCGCCGACGTCTTTACCGGTGTTTCCAGCGCCGATGTGGCGACCGTGGGTTCGACCGCGATCAGCCAGCAGGAATATCAGCGCCTCTACAAGAATTTCGTGCGCAACCAGGGCCAGCAGATGGGCATGGAGATCACCCCGGACATGGCCCAGAAGATGGGCCTGCCGCAGGTGGCGCTTCAGCAGCTGATCAGCCGCACCGCGCTGGACAATGAAGCCAACAAACTGGGCCTGACCACGCCGGACGCCGAGCTTGCCCAGAATGTGCGCTCCATGCAGGCCTTCCGCGGACCGCTGGGCACCTTCGACCGCCCCACCTTCATGCAGGCGCTGCAGACCGCCGGTTATACCGAAGACCAGTTCCTGGCCGAGGTGCGCCAGGACCTGACCCGCGACCAGCTCACCCAGGCGGTGGAAGGCAATTTCGTACTGCCGCCGACCTATGCCCAGGCGATCTTCCAGTACATCAACGAAAAACGCGCCGTCGATTATGTGATCCTGTCGCCGGACCTGGTGGGGGCCATCGCGCCGCCGTCCGACACGGTGCTGGCGGCCTATGTGAAGGCCCATCCCGAGCGCTATTCCACCCCGGAATATCGCGACGCCGATTATGCCGTGATCACCCTTGCCGATGTGATGGGTTCGGTCACCGTCACCGACGCCCAGATCCAGCAGGAGTATGACGCGCACAAGGCGACTTATGTGGTGCCGGAAAAGCGCGACATCCAGCAGATCGAATTCAAGACCGAAAAGGAAGCCCAGGACGCGCGCGCCCAGATCGACAAGGGCATGAGCTTTGACGAACTGGCCAGCCGCCGCGGCCTCAAGCCCGAACAGATTTCGCTGGGCACCCTGGCCCAGAGCGAACTGCCCGACGCCGACCGCGCCAAGGCGATCTTCGCCCTGCCCGAGAACCAGGTGAGCCAGCCCTTGAAGGGCGCCTTTGGCGGCTATGTGCTGGCGCGCGTCACCAAGATCACGCCGGGCTCCAACAAGACGCTGGCCGATGTGAAGGACGACATCAAGAAGACGCTGACCACCGAACTGGCCGCCAACAAGCTGGTGGATGCGGTCAATGCCTATACCGATGCCCGTTCCAGCGGCAGCGAGATGAAGGAAGCCGCGGCCAAGGCCGGCATGAAAGTCGTTCATCTGGCCGGCGTGGATGCCAGCGGCATGAAGCCCGATGGAACCAAGGCCGATGTGCCCGCCGATCCGGAATTCCTGCCGGCGCTGTTCAAGACCGAGATGGGCGAGGACAGCGATCCCGTCCCCACCAAGTCCGGCTCCTATTTCGTGGTGCATGTGAACGGCATCACCCCGCCCAAGCTGAAGACGCTGGATCAGGTGCGCGCCCAGGCGATCGTCGACTGGACCAACGAGCAGCGCGGCCGCGCGCTGGCGGCCAAGGCGCTGGCGCTGACCGATCAGGCCGAGAAGGACAAGTCGCTGGACAATGTGGCCAAGCAGATGAAGGTCATGGTGCAGCACAGCCCGGCCCTGACGCGCGAGACCAATGACACCATGTTCAGCGCCGCTTTCGTGCAGCGCGTCTTCGCCGCCCAGCCGGGCGCGGTGGTGTCGGGCGCCCAGGGCACGTCGGGAAATTACATCCTGGCGCGGGTCACCGGCATCGCCCATCCCAGGCTCGACCCGCGCGATCCGGGCTTTCAGGGTGGCGCCGCGCGCCTGTCCCAGGCGGTGGCGGGCGATTTCTCCATCGCCATGGCCAATGCGGCGCGCGCCCGCCAGGGCGTGAAGGTCAATCAGAAGATGGTCGCCTCACTGACCAGCAACCAGTGACGCGATGCCTGTAATCCAATGATCGAACCTGCCTTTGACGCTTTCGCCGCCGCCCATGCGCAAGGCCGTGCCCAGCTTCTCTATACCCGGCTGGTCGCCGACATGGAGACGCCGGTCTCCGCCTTCCTGAAGCTTGGCGAAAAACGCGACAATGCCTTTCTGCTGGAAAGCGTGCAGGGCGGGGAAGTGCGCGGCCGCTATTCCATCATCGGCATCCGGCCCGACCTGATCTGGCGCTGCCGTGACGGTGTGGCCGAGATCAACCGCAACGCCATCCACGATGCCGACAGCTTTGCCCCGGAAGGCGCAAAGCCGCTGGAATCCCTGCGTGCGCTGACGCGCGAGACGCGCCTGGTGGTGCCGAACGGCCTGCCGCCCATGGCGACCGGCCTGTTCGGCTATCTGGGCTATGACATGGCGCGCCAGGTCGAGCACCTGCCCCATCCGCCGGCCGACACGCTGGGCCTGCCCGATGCCATCCTGCTGCGCCCCACCATCACCGCCATCTTCGACAGCGTGAAGGACGAGATCATCGTCATCACTCCGGTCTGGCCCGATAAAAATGTGGACGCGAAAGCGGCTTATGCGCGGGCGACGGAAAGGCTGAACGAAGCGGTGGCGGAGCTGGAGCGCCCTGCCCCGCCGTCCGCCGAAGTACCCACGGACCTGCCCACCGGCGTGGCGGTCGAATCCAACATGACCCGCGACGAATATTTCGACGTGGTCGCGCGCGCCAAGGAATACATCATGGCGGGCGATGTGTTTCAGGTGGTGCCCAGCCAGCGCTTCCGCCGGCCCTTCGCGCTGCCGCCCTTTTCGCTCTATCGCGCCCTGCGCCGGCTGAACCCGTCGCCCTATCTTTATTACCTGTCGATGCCGGGCTTTCAGATCGTGGGCTCCTCGCCGGAAGTGCTGGTGCGCCTGCGGGATGGCAAGGTCACCATTCGTCCCATCGCGGGCACGAGATGGCGCGGCAAGACGCCGGAAGAAGACAAGGCCCTGGCCGAAGACCTGAAGAACGATCCCAAGGAACGGGCCGAGCATCTGATGCTGGTCGATCTGGGCAGGAACGACGTCGGCCGCGTCGCCAAGACCGGCGCGGTGACCGTGACCGACAGCTTCTTCATCGAGCGCTACAGCCATGTGATGCATCTGGTGTCGAATGTGGAAGGCGAGATCCGCGACGGGCTGGATGCGGTCGATGCGCTGGCCGCTGGCCTTCCCGCCGGCACGCTGACAGGCGCGCCCAAGATCCGCGCCATGCAGATCATCGACGAATTCGAGAAGGAAAAGCGCGGCGCGGCCTATGCCGGCGCGGTGGGCTATTTCGCCGCCGACGGTTCGATGGACACCTGCATCGTGCTGCGCACCGCCCTGGTCAAGGACGGCACCATGTATGTGCAGGCCGGCGGCGGCGTGGTCGCCGACAGCGTGCCGGAAGCCGAATATCAGGAGACGATCAACAAATCCAAGGCGCTGCTGGCCGCCGCCGAGGAGGCCGTGCGCTTCGCCAGCGCCGCCAGGAAGGGCCAGTGATCGTCATCCGGTCCTATCGCGACAGCGATTGCGACACGGTTCTGGATATCTTCAACCGCTCCATCCGCGAGGTCGCCAGCCGCGACTACAGTCCCGCACAGCTCGCTGCCTGGGCGCACGAAGAGCGAGACATGGCGGCTTTCGCCGCCAAACACGCCAGCAGGCCCACCTTCATCGCGGAAGTGAATGGCGTTGCCGCCGGCTTCAGCGACCTGGAAGCCGATGGTCTTATCGACTTTCTGTTCGTACATCCGGGCTTCCAGCGCCGCGGTGTCGGCCGCGCGCTGCTCGCCCATGTCGAAACCCTGGCGCGGCGCCAGGAGCTGGCCCGGCTTTATGCCGAAGTCAGCATCACCGCCCGGCCGCTGTTCGAAGCCTGCGATTTTGCCGTACTCACCTCCCAGATCGTGGAACATCGGGGCCAGACCTTCGCCAATTACCGGATGGAAAAGCGGCTCTAGTCCGAATACAGGCCGATTTCAGAAATTGAACCGCGAGCGATAGTCCTGCGGCGAGACCGCCAGCAGGCGCACAAAGCTGCGGCGCATGGTTTCCTCCGATCCGAAACCGCAACGTTGCGCGATGCGCTTGACCGGCGTGCGCGATTGCGAGAGCAGATGCCGCGCCGCCTCCACGATCACAAATTATACCGGCAGCATCACCAAGACCCCGCTGGAGGCTCCGTTCCAACCCTATGCCTGGCAGGGATGAGACGATCACGCCCTCCGAAAGCTCGGGTCATCGGAGGGCGTGTGTCCCGCAAACCATTCGTCTTGCTTGCCGGTGCCGGCACCCATCCATCCTATTCGTAGCGCAGCGCCGTCGCCGGCACCGCGCGCGCGGTCAGGATGGCGTGGGTGATCACCGTCGCCAGCGCGATGGCGAGCGCCAGCGCCGCCGCGCCCAGATATGGCCATGGTCCCGGCATCACATGCGACGCATAACCCGACAGCCAGCGCTGCATCAGCACCCAGGCCAGCGGCACCGCGATCACCACCGCCCACAACACCGGCTTGAGGAACTGCCAGAGCAGCAGCAGCACGATGTCGGTGCTGGAGGCGCCCATCGCCTTGCGGATGCCGATCTCCTTGGTCCGGCGCGCCGCGGCGGCGCTGGTCAGCGCGAACAGGCCCAGGCAGGACAGCAATACCGCGATGCCGGCAAAGACGCCGAAAAGCTGGCCCTGGCGCAACATGGTGATCACCAGATTCTGGATATAATTATCGAGAAAGGTTCGGTCGATCGGCCGGTCCGCGCCGGTCTTGCGCCACAGACGGTCTATCGCCTCCAGGGTCTCGGGAATGTCGCGGCCGCTGAGTTTGACATGTATCAAGGTGGCCTTCGGTTGCGGCGTGAGCATGGTCCAGCCCACCGAATAAGCCGTGGGCGGCGCCGCATCGTCGGTCGGAAACAGCGAAAAGTCCGGCACCACACCGATGACAATGCCATCCAGCGTTTCGCGCGTCGCGGGACCGTCATTATAGGTGGTCCCCTTCCCTGTCAGGGGTGGCTGCTTGACAAAAGAAGCATCATGAGACGGCGGCGGCTGATCGAAGGAGATCCTCTGGCCGATAGCGGCCTCAGGCGACGCGAACCCCAACTGGCGCACCGCGGTCTCGTTGATCACATAATGCGCCATCAGATCGGGCGCCGCATCGGAGGGCACCTCATCGCCCCCATGATCGCGCGAAAAGAAGCGTCCGGCGCGCGGGGAAAGGCCATAAAGCTCGAACACGCCATATCCCGCCGGGACCAGACGAAGGGCAAAGGGCTTGCCACCATCCTGGCGCTTGACCCCTTCCTCCCATCCCAGTTCCGGCAACATCGCCAGGCTGGAACAGGCTTCCCCGCGCACGCCCGGCAGCGCGCGCACGCCGGCCTCGAACGGACTGTCGCATCTCTGGTCGCGGATGAACATCATCTGGTCGGTGTTCACCCGCAGCGCCTCGCGGATGCTGAAATGATACTGCTGAAAGACAATGACAGACGCCGCGATCAGCACGATCAGAATGGCGAATTGCAGCCCCACCAGCAGCTGGCGGATCAGCACGGTCTGGCTCACCCCCAGGACCAGTCCCTTCAGCACCATGGCGGGCTGGAAGGCCGACAGGATCAGGGCGGGATAGGCGCCCGCCAGCACGCCGACCACCACCGCGCCGGCCAGCAACGACGCCGCCAGCGCCGGATCGCGCCAGTAATCGAACACCGCGCCGGTCTGCAGGAATGCATTCACCGAAGGCAGCGACAATTCCACGATCATGGTGGCGACACAAAGCGCCAGCAGCGCCTGCACGACGCCCTCGCCCAGGAACTGCGCCATCAACATGGCGCGGCTGGCGCCGGAGGCTTTGCGGATTCCGACCTCGACGCCACGCCGCGCCGCCCGCGCGGTCGAGATATTGACGAAATTGGCGCAGCCCAGAAACAGGACCAGCAGCACCACCACGGAGAAGACACCGAGCCTGGCTCCCAAAGCCGGCGCCAGATCGTGCGCGACATGGGCCCTGTCCAGGCGGATCAGGTGCACATCCAGGATGCCGGTCTTCAAATGAACCCGCGCCTGAACCAGTTTGGTGATGCGCGCCTGGGCGTCGGAGACGGAGGCGCCGGGCGCGAGTTGCACCAGGGTTGTCGCATCCAGCGATATCTTGCCGGCGGCGCCCATCGGGGGATTGAGATCATCCCCCGCCAAGGTGGAAAAAGCAGCCTTGCCGGAGGCGAAGATGGCGGTCGAGAAATTGCTGGAATTCTCCGGCAGATCGGCGACAACCGCCGTTACCGTCATCGCATGGATGCGATTGATCTCGATGATCTGGCCCACCACATCGTCACGGCCGAAATATTTGCGGGCGGTCGAAACCGGCAGCACGATGCCGTCGGGACGCGCCAGCGCCGTATCGAGATCGCCATACAGGGTCGGCAGCCGCGCCAGGCGGAAGAAATTCGGATCGACCCAATACAGGGATTCGCGGCTTTCCATCTCGCCATGCCGCAAGCGGATGTGATCGCTCTGGAACCGCGTGACATTCTTGCTTTGCGGCACGCCCTGCTCGAA
This sequence comes from Rhizomicrobium sp., assembly GCA_035547275.1. Taxonomy (GTDB): domain Bacteria; phylum Pseudomonadota; class Alphaproteobacteria; order Micropepsales; family Micropepsaceae; genus Rhizomicrobium. Next base: position 19,611 of record DASZVQ010000056.1, on the reverse strand, counting down.
CAGCGCCGCCAGGTCGTGCGGGGACGATAAGGTATATGCGGGCTTGGTGAAGCCGCCCTTGCCGCCGCCGAACGGGTCTTTGATCGCCGCGAAATAGAGATCGTCATGGCCCGGGATGAAATGATCGAAGCTCAGCTGATTGACGATCACCAGCCCGGCCAGGATCGCGGCGGCCAGGCCCAGCGAAAGCCCAAAGATGGCGATGACCGATTGCAGCAGGTTCGCCCGCAGACTGCGCCAGGTGGTGACGAGAAAATGGCGCAGGATCACAGCTGCGTCTCGCTGACGATCCGCCCATCCAGCATCTTCACCGTGCGCCCGGCCACCGCGGCATGGACCGGCGAATGGGTCACCATCACGATGGTGGTGCCGGCCGCGCACATCTCTTTCAGCAACGCCATCACCGCCTCGCCATTGGCGGTGTCCAGATTGCCGGTGGGCTCGTCGGCCAGGATCAGCTGCGGTTCCGACACCAGGGCGCGGGCAATGGCGACGCGCTGCTGCTGACCGCCGGACAATTGCTGCGGCCGATGGCGGGCGCGGTGGGCCACGCCCACCCGTTCCAGCGCCTCGCCCACGCGTCTGCGCCGCGCGGCGCCATTCTTGCGATAGAGCAGCGAGACCTCGACATTCTCCTCCACCGTCAGCTCGTCGATCAGGTTGAAACTCTGGAAGACAAAACCGATGTGATCGCGCCTCAGCCGGGTCAGAACCTGTTCGGCGCGGCCGGCGATCTCCTCGCCCATCAACTGGTAGGAGCCGGCGCTGGGCCGGTCCAGCAGCCCCAGGATATTCAACAGCGTGGACTTGCCGCAACCCGACGGCCCCATCACGGCCACGAACTCGCCCCACGCGACGGTCAACGAAACATCATTCAGGGCGCAGGTCTCCACCTCGGTGGCGCGGTAATTCTTGCTGAGATGGGACAAGGTGAGCATGCGGCCTCTGCGGACGGGTCTTGCCCAGTGTAAGGCCGGTCGGGCTTCGGCAGAAACCAGATGCGGCAAGGGTTTAACGCGCGATCCGGCACAGGCGCGCGCGCCATACGTCCGGAAATGGACAGTTGTGCGACGCCCGCGAATCTCTAGGCTTGGGCCGCATGGAAAAGATCGCTCTCTTGGTCGTCGATGACGATGCCGATGTGCGCCGCGCCGCCCGCCTGGCGCTGACAGGCATTGCCGACACACAGGAAGCCGCCTCTCTCGGCGAAATGGAAGCGCGGCTGGCGGACGCGAATTTCGACGCCGTGCTGCTGGACATGAATTTCTCCCTGGGTCTGCGCAGCGGCCAAGACGGGCTGGACGGTCTCACACGTATCCGCGATGCCGATCCCGATCTCGCGGTGGTGCTGATGACCGCCTTTGGCGCGGTGTCGCTGGCGGTGGAATCGCTCAAGCGCGGCGGCGCCGATTTCCTGCTCAAGCCCTGGCGCAATGACGCGCTGGCGGCGGCGGTGGCGGCGGCCGCCACGCGCACGCGCGAGAAACGCGCGCTGCTGCCGCTGGACAATGTCGAGCGCGCGGCAATCGCAAGGGCCCTGCGGCACCATGACGGCAACATCGCCCAGGCGGCCGCGGCGCTGGGCGTCAGCCGCCCCGCCCTTTACCGGCGCATCAGCAAATATGGCCTCTGACACCGCTTACCCGATCGCGCTTCCCATCGCCTGGCGCGTGATGCTGGCGCTGGGTCTGGCGGTCCTGGCCGCCCATCTGCTGGTGACGACGCAATATTATGCGACCATTTTCTTTCTGGCGCTGGTGATGCTGGCGCTGATGTTCGCCGTGGCGCGTCTGGTGCTGCAGGGCCAGAGCGCCGCAGAAGACCGCGCGGTCGATCGCGCCATCGCCCGGCTCACAGCCGAGCAGAAACGCGCGGTCCAGACCCAGGATCATCTGCAGGCCCTGCTGGATACGGTCGGCGCCGCGCTGCTGGTCGTGACGGAAGACGGCCATGTCACTGGCGCCAACCGCGCCGCGCGGCTTCTGCTGCGGGGCGAAGGCCCGCGCCTTGGCGCCGTCACCGCCATCGGCGCGGACGCGGCCGGCGCCATCACCCGGTTGCGGCCGGGCCGGCCCGCTCTGCTGCGTCTGGCGAACGGCCAGCAGATGTTCGCCTCCGCCGGCCTGTTTGTCAGCGGCGGAGAAAGCCGGCGGCTGATATCACTGCAAGCAGTGGCGGGCGAACTGGACACGCTGCAACTGAAAGCCTGGGAAGACATGTCGCGGGTGCTGGCGCATGAGATCATGAACAGCCTGACGCCCATCGCCTCGCTGTCGGAAAGCCTGTCGGGCCTGGTGCGGCAGGAAGGCGCCAGCCGCGAGGTGGTGGACGCGGTGGATACCGTCGCCCGCCGCAGCCAGGGCCTGGCCGGCTTTGTCGCGCGCTATCGCCAGGTGGCGGAGCTGCCGGAGCCGAAGCCGCAGGCCATCGCGCTGCAACGCCTGGCCGACGATGTGAAGGCGCTGATGCGCGAGCGGCTTGAGGGCATCGCCTATGAATGCCGGGTGGAAACACCATCGATGATCGCCGATCCCGACCTTCTGGGTCAGGCGGTGATCAATCTGCTGCACAATGCGGTGGATGCCGTGGCGGACCAGGACAGGCCGGCCATCACGCTGGCGTTTGCGCGCGAAGAGGATGCGGTGGTGATCTCGGTTTGCGACAATGGCAAGGGCATAGCGCCGCAATTCCGCGAGGATATTTTCGTGCCCTTCTTCACCACCAAGGCGAACGGCTCGGGCATCGGGCTCAGTGTGGTGCGCCAGATCGCGCTTAAGCATGGCGGCTGGGTCAGCGCGGATGCCACCGCCGCCGGCGGCGCCACCTTCCGGCTGGTGCTGCCGCGAGCCTGATCAGCGCGCCGCCAATGCAACCGGCCCGCGGTTCTTGAGACGGATGGCCTCGTCCAGCGGCACCAGCGTCACGCCATGGTCCTTGGCCAGCCAGGCCGCCAGCAGCTTCAAGGTCACGTCATGGGGATGGACGATGGCGATGGCGACGCCGGTGCGTCTGGCCTCGCGCGCCAGATTTTCCAGTTCGGTGCTGACGGCAGCCGCGCTCTGATCGTCGTCCAGAAATACATCGCGCCCCGCCGTCATCACGCCAGCGGCGCGGGCCGCGGCTTCGGCCAGGCTGTTTGGCCCCGTGCGGCTGTCGAGGAAGAACAGATGCCGCGCCTTCAAGGCCGCCATGACCGGCACCAGCCCGGCGCCATCGGCGGTGAAGCGGCTGCCTTCATGATTGTTGATGCCCACCAGGCCCGGCACCCGCGACAGGTCCCAGCTCAGGCGGCGCGCGACCTCGTCCGCCGCCATGCCCGACTTCAAGGTCATCGGTCCGGCGTCTTCCTTGCCCACCGGTTGCATCGGCACATGGGCCAGAACCAGATGGCCGCGGCGGGCCGCGGCCTCGGCCAGGAAGGGCGTGGTGTCGGCATAGGGAAGGAAGGACAGCGCCACATCGCGCGGCAAGGCCATCGCCTTGTCGGTGCCGGCCAGATCCTCGCCCAGATCGTCGATGCAGATGGCAATGACCGGGCGCTTGGCGATGGATGCCTCATTGGGCACGCCGCGCAGCGGCGGCGGCGCGCTCAGGCTGGCTTCATGAATGGCCTCGACGAGCCAGCCGGGCATGGAGTTCTGCGGAACCGGATAGAGAACCTGGGGCGCGAAACGGCTGTCGGCAAAACCCTGGGGCACGGCCAGCCGCGCCACGCCATGGGTCAGGCCGTCGCCGACATCGGCTTGGGCCGCCATGCCCGGCAGGGCCGCATCGACGAAATCCGGCAGGCCCGCCAACGCCGCGCGGCCGCCCAGCACCAGACCGGCGCCAAACAGCGCGGCAAAAGCGATTTCCGGCAATCGCCGCCGAATCAGATCCCCAAGATCCATGCCCCAGTACCGCAACCGGGGCCAAAAGTGTCAATCTCGGGAAAGGATGGCCCGGCTAATCCGCCGCCGCATGTGTGCCGCCACCGGAAACCGCGCGCCGGCACAGCCACACCATCCCGATGAGGATCAGGCAGAGCCAGCCCGAGGCCCAGAAGATGTCGTCCGCCGACATCAGATAAGCCTGGCTGGTGATGGTGCGGGCCAGCGCCGCATCTGCCGCAAGACCCGAGAAGCCGAAGTGATGCAGGCTGTTGAACGCCTGGCTCAGCCCCGGTGTAAAGATGGTGGTCTGGTCGGTGATGCGCGCCTGGTGCAGCGCCTCGCGCCGGTCCCAGATGGTGGTGACGACCGAGGCGGCAAAGCCGCCGGCGGTGATGCGGGCGAAATTGGACAAGCCCGAAGCCAGCGGGATCTTTTGTGGCGGCACGCCATCCAGAAGGATGGTGATCATGGCCAGAAAGAAGGTGGCCATGGCGATGCCCTGCACCAGCAGCGGCAAGGTGAAGTCAAGAAAGCTGGCATCGGCCGTGAAGTTGGCGCGCATCAGATACGACACGCCAAAGGCGATGAAGGCCACGGTGGCGATGACGCGGGCGTCGATCCTGCTCATCAGCCGGGCCGACATGGGCGTCAGCAGGACGGCGATCACCCCCGTCGGCGCCGCCACCAGCCCCGCCCAGGTCGCGGTATAGCCCACCTGGGTCTGCAGCCACAGCGGCATGAGCAGATTGCAGGCAAAGAACACCGCATAACCCAGGCAGAAAGCCAGGGTGCCCAGCGCGAAGTTGCGCCCCTTGAACAGCGACAGATCGACCACCGGATTCTTTTCGGTCAGTTCCCAGATCAGGAAGGCGGCGAAGCCGATGGCCGTAACGATGGCCAGGATGATGATCTCGTTGGAGGAGAACCAGTCCAGGTCCTTGCCCTGGTCCAGCATCACCTGCAGCGCGCCGACCCACACCACCAGCAGCGCCAGCCCCACCGTGTCGATGGGCAGCTTGCGGGTGGGGGTTTCGCGGCTTTTCAGATTCACCCAGGTCAGGAAGGTGACGATGAGGCCAACGGGCACATTGATCAGGAAGATCCAGCCCCAGTGATAATTGTCGGAGATATAGCCGCCCAGGATAGGGCCGCAGATCGGCGCCACCAGGGTGGTGATCGACCAGATGCCCAGCGCGGTGCCGCGCTTGTTGGGCGGGAAGATGGAAATCAGCAGGGCCTGCGAGCCGGGAATCATGGGACCGGAGACCCCGCCCTGCAGCACGCGGAAGAAGATCAGGGACGACAGGCTCCAGGCCACGCCACAAAGGAAAGAGGCGATCGTGAAGGCCAGCACCGACACGCAGAAGGTGCGCACCACGCCATAGCGGCCCATCAGCCAGCCGGTCAGCGGCACGCCGATGCCGTTGGCGACGGCAAAGGCGGTGATCACCCAGGTGCCCTGGTCGGGCGACACGCCCAGATTGCCCGAGATGGTGGGCAGCGAGACATTGGCGATGGTGGAATCCAGCACCTGCATGAAGGTGCCCAGCGCCAGCACCAGGGCGGTGACACCCAGCTGGCCGCCCTTCATCGGCGCGTCGGCGGCCAGCGCCTTGGCGACCGGCAGCGGCGCGCGCGAGGCGTCCGCGCCCAATTCCTGTTCCTCCGGCGGCCGGCCGCCGGAAGACGGTTCGTCCGCGCTAGTGGACATTGCGGGCCGCCTCGCGCACCTCGGCGCCGTTCTCGCGCAGTATCCTGGCGATCAGCGCATCGGCGACCGGGCCGCTATCCTCGCCGGTATCGGCGCGAGTGACGCCAGGACCGACACTGGTGGTGACCAGCGGACCGGATTCATCGCGCACATCGACATCGGCGGTGACGCTGAGGCCCACGCGCAGGGGATGCTCGGCCAGCTCCTTATGATCCAGCGCGATGCGCACCGGCACGCGCTGCACGATCTTGATCCAGTTGCCGGAGGCATTCTGCGGCGGCAGCAGCGCAAAGGCCGAGCCGGAGCCCGCGCCCAGGCCCTCGATATGGCCGTGATAGGTGACGCTGCCACCATAAATATCGGCCTTCACCGTCACCGGCTGGCCGACCCGCATCCGGGCCAGCTGCACTTCCTTGAAGTTGGCATCGATCCACACATCCGACAGCGGCACCACCGCCATCAGGGGCGTACCGGCGGCAACCTGCTGGCCGGCCTGGACCGTGCGCTGGGCGATCACGCCGTCCAGCGGCGCGATAATGCGCATGTGACCGGCGACGATGGCCGCGGACCGCAGCTGCGCCTCGGCGGCCAGCACGTCCGGATTATGGGCGATATCGGTGCCCTCGATGGTGGCATTGGTCTGCTGCAAGCCGCCCGAGGCGGTGTTCAGCGCGGCTTGCGCGGAAGCAACCGCATCGCGGGCATGGGCCAGTTCCTCGCCCGAGACCGACTGGGTGGCGAAAGCCTTCTGGCGGCGGGCATAATCGTCCTCGGCCTGCGCCAGGGCGACGCGCGCCTGGTTCACCTGGGCCGAACTGGCATCGGACTTGGAGAATTGCGCCCGCACATTCCTCACCGTCAGCGCCAGATGGGCTTCCGCCGCCTGCAGATTGACGTTGGCGACGGTTGGGTCCATCTCGATCAGAAGCTGGCCCTGCTTCACCGTCTGGGTGTTGTCGGCATGAAGCGCCAGCACCGTCGCATTTTCCTTGGACGTGATGGTCACCACATTGCCGCCGACATAGGCATCGTCGGTGGACTCGAAATAGCGCGCATAAAGCAGCCAGTAGACGCCATAGGCGATGGCGGCGGCCAGGATCACCGCGCCCAGGATGAGAAACCAGAAACGGCGCGCATTGTTGGGTTGGGCTTGGGCGGTATCAGTCATGGTGGATATCCTGCGTGGCAATCTTGGTGTCGGCCGCGGGCATGGGCTCAAAGCCCCCGCCCACGGTCAAAAGAAGGGTGATGCGCTGCTTGGCGCCGTCGGCGACCACGCCGGCCAGTTCCTGACGGGCCTGCAGCAAGGTCTCTTCCGCGGTCAGCATGGGAAGCTGGGTGGCCAGGCCGCCGCGATAGCGTTCGCGGGCGATCTCATAGGCGCGCTGGGCGCTTTTGACCGCGTCTTCCTGATGAGCGCGCTGGGCGGCCAGGCTCTTCACCTCGGTCATCGCATCGGCGGTCTGCTTGATGGCATTGACCACGGTGCCGTTGTAATCGGCGACGGAGGAATCCAGATCGGCGGTGGCATGGGCATATTGCGCCCGAAGCTTGCCGGCATCGAAGATCGGCAGATGCAGCGCGGGGCCCACGCCCATGGTGAAGGCGCTGCCGGTAAACAGGTTGGACAGGCCGATGGACTGAAAGCCGATCAGCGCCTGCAGATTGATATCGGGATAGAAGTCGGCATGGGCGGCCTCGCGCGCCTGGATCGAGGCTTCCACCCGCGCCTTGGCCGCCAATATGTCGGGCCGGCGCGCCAGAAGATCGGCCGGCAGCCTGTCGGGCAAGGGCAAGGTCACATCCAGATTGGGGGCGGGCTTGGTGATCTTGTCATAGATGTCGGCACCCTGCCCGGCCAGCGCGGCGATGGCATGGATGTCCATCTCGCGCGCCGCGGCGTAACGCAGCTGATCGGCCTTGGCGATGGACAGCAGCGACTTGGCCTGTTCCACGGCGCTGGCATTTTCCAGCCCGGCATCGAAGCGGCCCTGGGTGATCGACAGGATCTCGGTGCGTTCGGCCACGGTGGCGTCGGCAATGTCGCCATTCTGATAGTTCAGCAAGAGGTCGATATAGGCCTGGGCGAAGGCGCCCGACAGCGCCAGCCGCGCGGCTTCCGCATCCAGCGCATCGGCCTCGGCAGTCGAGCGCGCCTTGGCGATCAGCGCCGCCTGCTTGCCCCAGAAATCCAGATCCCAGCTCATGTCGGCGGTGAGCGAGCCGTACCAGCGATAGGAGCCGCCAAAGGGCGGCGGGATGATGTAATCCTGGCTGAACAGGGTGCGCTGCTCGCTGCCATCCAGCGTCACCTGCGGCCGGTCATTGGCGCGGTTGACGGAAAGCTCGGCCTGGGCGGCGCGCAGCTTGGCCAGCGCCCCGATCAGGGTGGGATTGTTGGCGACCACCAGCCTGGCAAGACGGTCGACCTGGGGGTCGTGGAACGCCGTCCACCATTCATGGGGATAATGCGGCGCATCCGCGCCGGTCAGGCCCAGATTGGCCTGTTCGACTTGCTTCACCTGCGGCGTGGTCGGCGGGGCGTCAACGCAGGCCGACAGCATCAGCGCCGAAATCAATGCCAGGATCGGGCGTGTCGGTTTTCTCATGATGCTTTCTTTGTCTTGACGGGTTTGGCGATCGGGATGTCGGAAACGATCAGCCTGTTCTTGCGCGGCTGGCCTTCGGCCACCAGCAACAGGCGGGTGAGAAGATTGATCAGGGTATCGACTTCGTCATGGCTGAAACCGGCAAGCAGCCCGTTCCAGAAATTCATCATCCGGGGGGCCAGCTGTTCCACCAGATCCTCGCCGCGCTTCGTCAGCGCCAAGGTCACCACCCGGCGGTCGGTCTCGCTGCGGCCGCGGGTGACAAGGCCGCGCTTGACCATCTCGTCGATCAGCCGGGTCAGCGAGCCCGCATCATGACAGATATTGTGGGCCAGATCGCCCGCCGTCGTGATCCCGCTGTGCAGCGCGACCAGAGTGGTCCATTGCGAGAAGGTCAGTTCCTGGTCTTCAAACAGGGCTTCGGTCTGGGGCAACAGGCGGTTGGTGCAGACACGGATCAGGTAACCGACCGAATTGCGCATCGTGTAATTGCTGGGCTTGTAATAAGGCCGCATCTGGCCCCCTTCCGGCGCAATATTTGTCAGAGCAATACTTGCTTGGGCAAGCATATAGTCCCCCTGCGCCCCTTCCCGCAAGTGCGATATGGCGATGGGACCCCGCTTTTTCCACCTTGCCAGGCCTGCGCAAATCGCAGCACTGAATAGGACGAAGCTGGCCCAGAGATTGTGACATGCCGTCCTTTGTCTATGTCCTGAAAACGCGAAATCCCGACGGCCGCACAATCACTTATGTCGGCTGGACACTGGATCTGGAGCGCCGTCTGGCCGAGCATAATGGCCAGGGCAAGACCAGGACTGCCGGCGCCAAAACCACGCGCGGGCGGGTGTGGTCGCTGGTCTATGCGGAAAAGCACCGCACCCGCAAAGGGGCGATGCGCCGGGAATGGGTGCTGAAGACAGACCGGAAATTCCGGGCCAGCCTACGGGACTGATCTGCTAGCGTCACAAATATGAAAAAGATCGCCCTCGCCGCGCTGACGGCTGCCTTGCTCGCCACGCCTGGGCTGGCGGCCGCGCGCGATGACAAGGTGTATGCGGCGGTCGCGGCCAATCGCGCCGGCTTCCTCGATCTCCTGGGCCGGATCGTCAACATCGATTCCGGCACTGGCGATGTCGCCGGCGGGGCGAAAGTCACCGCCCTGCTGGCCGAACGATTGAAAGCGATCGGCGGCGAGACACATTATGAAGCGGCCGAGGCGCCCGGCCTGCCCGACAATCTGGTCGCCGTCTTTCATGGAACCGGCAAGGGCCGCACCCTCATCATCGCCCATGCCGACACGGTGTTTGGCCCGGGCACGGTGGCGCAGCGCCCGTTCCAGATCGACGGCGCACGCGCCCATGGCCCCGGCGTGGGCGACGAGAAGGCCGGCGTGGTCAATGCGGTGATGGCGCTGAAGATCCTGCACGATCTGGGTTTCAAGAATTTCGCCACCATCACATTGTTGATCGAGACCAGCGAGGAGCGCGGCTCCATCGGCAGCACAAAACTGATCCGCGTGCTGGCGGCCCAGAGCGATGTCGAATTCAACATGGAGCCGGGCGATCCGCCCGATGCGCTGACGGTGTGGCGCAAGGGATCGAGCGTCATCCATATCCATGTGAAGGGCCGCGCCGCTCATGCCGGCATGGCGCCGCAGGACGGGCGCAACGCCGCCACCGGATTGGTGCACCAGATCGACCGCATTGCCGGCATCGTGCCGCTCAGCGGCGACGGGCCGACCCTGAACCTGACGGTGCTGAAGGCGGGCGAGCGCAGCAACATCATTCCCGACGAGGCCGAGGCACTGTTCAGTCTGCGCATCCGAAAGCCCGAACAGCGCGACGAGATTCTGGCGAAACTGAAGGCGGCGATGGAGCCGACACTTGATACACAAGTCAGCGTCACCGCCGATCCCGGCTATCCGCCCCTGATCGAAACGCCGGCGGTGGATGCGTTGGCCGACCGCGCCGCGAAAATCTATGGCGAGTTGGGCAAAAGCATCGCCCGCTCCGGCAATGGCGGAGCCTCGGAGTCCGCCGTGGCCCAATCGGTGGGCACGCCGGCGCTGGACGGGCTGGGGCTGGTGGGCGGCGATTTCCACACCGACCATGAGTGGGTCGACCTGAACAGCCTTGAGCCGCGGCTTTACCTGTTCACGCGATTGCTGATGGACACCGGCGGGCGCCCGCCGGTGAAGCTCGCTCCATAACCCAACTGGATGGCCCACACTCCGGTGGGCCATGACAATTGGCATTACTCGGCTGCGAGCTGATTTCTTTTGTCGAACTGCGACCAGACCCCAGCTTCGCCATCCCAGGACCCGCGCGTCGCGCCCTTGGAATATTCGGTGGCGCGCTGCTCGAAGAAGTTGGCGTGCTCGACCCCGTTGAGGATCTCCACCAGCCAGGGCAGCGGATGCGCCTTGAGCTGGCGATAGCCGGTGTCGGTTTCCTCGAAATTGCCGAACACGGGCGTCAGCTTCAGCTGGGTCAGGCGCCAGTCGGCGATATAGCGCACATAGGCCTTGATCTCCTCGGCCGTCATGCCCTGGACCTCGCCCAGCCCGAAGGCCAGATCGACAAAGCCCTCTTCCAGCTTGACCATGTTGGCGGCGACATCGCGGATATCGTCGCGCACCTGTTTGGTGACGCAGCCGGTCTCCTCGTTCCAGGCGTGATAGAGCTTGGTGATGCCCTCGCAATGCAGGCTTTCATCGCGCACCGACCAGCTGACGATCTGGCCCATGCCGTTCATCTTGTTGAAGCGGGGGAAGTTCATCAGCATGGCGAAGCTGGCGAACAGCGACATGCCTTCGGTGAAGGCGCCGAACATCGCCAAGGTCCGCGCCACGTCGGCACAGGTGCCCACGCCGAAGGTGTGCATGTAATCGGCCTTGGCCTTCATTTCGCTGTAATCGCGGAAAGCCTCGAACTCGGCCTGGGGCATGCCCAACGTCTTCAGGATCAGGGCATAGGCGTCGATATGCACCGTCTCCATATTGGTGAAGGCGGCCATCATCATCTGCACTTCCAGCGGCTGGAAGATGGGGATGTAGCGCTTGAGGTAATTGTCGCCCACTTCCACATCGCTCTGGGTGAAGAAGCGGAAGATCTGGGTCAGAAGGCCCTTTTCGGCCGGCGACAGATGGCCCGACTGCCAGTCGCGGATGTCGGAGCCCAGCGGCACTTCCTCGCCCATCCAGTGGGTCTGCTGCTGGCGCTTCCAGCAGTCATAGGCCCAGGGATAGCGGGTGACGTCATAGGTCCCGGTGGAATTCAGCAGGCCGACGGTGCCTTTGCCGATCAGGCTGCGCGGGTCAACGGAGCTTAGGTCAATTGCAGCCATGGATATAACCCTTCAAGCCACCCCGCGCGTGGCCACTCTTTTTAAGGTCGCTCCGGCTCTCGCCGACGCTCCCGTGCAAATTCATTGACATGCGAGGCACTCTTCATAGTCGGTCTTAGGAGCAGCGGCGGCGCTGGCACGCTCCTTCTTCTCCAGCTGGCCGGCGAAGCCGGCGCGGCTGATGGACTTGGAGCGGCAATAATACAGGCTCTTGATGCCCTTCTCCCACGCCGTCCAGTGCAGCATGTGCAGGTCCCACTTGTCGATATTGGCCGGCAGGAACAGGTTCAGCGACTGGCTCTGGCAGATATAAGGCGTGCGGTCGGCAGCCAGCTCGATGATCCAGCGCTGGTCGATCTCGAACGCGGTGCGATAGACGGCCTTCTCCTCGTCGCTCAGGCAGTCCAGATGCTGGACCGAACCTTCCTGCTCGACGATCGACTGCCATACCGCGTCGGTATTCTGGCCCTTGGATTCCAGAAGTTCCTGCAGGTACGGATTGCGCACCGAGAAGGCGCCCGACAGCGTCTTATGAGTGTAAACATTGGCCGGGATCGGCTCGACGCAGGCGCTGGTGCCGCCGCAGATGATAGAGATGGAGGCGGTCGGCGCGATCGCCAGCTTGTGGCTGAAGCGGGCCTTCATGCCCCTTTCGGCGGCGTCGGGACAGGCGCCACGCTCCTCCGCCAGGATATAAGACGCCGCATCCGCTTCCCGGCGTATCTTCTTGAAAATGCGCAGATTCCACGACTTGGCCATCGCGCTTTCCAAGGGGATGTTCTTGGACTGAAGGAAGGAATGGAAGCCCATCACCCCCAGCCCCACCGAGCGCTCGCGCATGGCGGAATATTTGGCCCGCGCCATGCTGTCGGGTGCGGTGTCGATGAAGCTCGTCAGCACATTGTCCAGCATGCGCAGCACATCCTCGACAAAGCCCTCCTCCTCGGCCCACTGGTCCCAGGTCTCGATATTGAGCGACGACAGGCAGCAGACCGCGGTGCGTTCCTTGCCGTCGTGATCGGCGCCGGTGGGGAGCGTGATCTCGGAGCACAGGTTGGAGGTGTTGACCTTGAGGCCCAGCTCGCGCTGGTGCTTGGGCAGCGCGCGGTTCACCGCATCGATGTTCAGGATATAGGGTTCGCCGGTCTGCAGGCGGGTTTCCAGGATGCGCTGCCACAGCTCGCGCGCATTGATCTCGCGCAGGACCTTCTGATCCTTGGGGCTGCGCAGGCCGAAGGGACGGTTCTCCTTCACGCACAGCATGAATTCGTCGGTAATGTTAATGCCGTGATGGAGGTTGAGGCCCTTGCGGTTGAAGTCCCCGGAAGCCTTGCGGATCTCCAAGAACTCCTCGATCTCGGGATGGGAGATGTCGAGATAGACCGCGGCCGAGCCACGGCGCAGCGAACCCTGGCTGATCGCAAGCGTCAGGCCGTCCATCACATGGATGAAGGGGATGATGCCGCTGGTCTTGCCGGTCTTCACCTTCTCGCCAATGGAGCGGACCTTGCCCCAATAGGTGCCGATGCCGCCGCCATTGGACGCCAGCCAGACATTCTCATTCCAGGTGCCGACAATGCCGGTCAGCGAGTCCGACACGTCATTGAGGAAGCAGGAGATCGGCAGGCCGCGGGTGGTGCCGCCATTGGACAGGATGGGCGTGGCCGGCATGAACCACAGCCGGCTCATATAGTCATAGAGGCGCTGGGCATGGGCAATGTCATCGGCATAGGCGCAGGAGACGCGCGCAAACATGTCCTGGAAGCTTTCGCCCGGCATCAGATAGCGGTCGGTCAGGGTCGCCTTGCCGAAGGCGGTCAGCAGTGCGTCGCGCGAACGGTCGAGCTTGAGGTCGGCGGGCTTGGGACGCGGCGCCAGCGGGTACGGCAGAGGCGGCTGGGCATTGTGACGGGCGTGATCCTGCACGGCCTCCACCTTCGGGGAAGAAACAGACTTCTCGCTGACGGTACGCGTCACGACGACCGAGCGCTCCAGCACCCGTTCGGCGGGCGACTGCACGATCTGGCCATTATTGTCGAAATCGCCGTCGAGAACGTGCTTGCCGAGTGCGGACATTCTTCCTTCCCCCTACTAACCGGCGGGGAATCGGAAGGCGCAGGCTGCGGCGTATGCCGCGCCTTGCCGCCCCCTGGGACACCCCGCCCCATAAGCCAAACCTTCGTTCCCGGCAGGTCTCCTGGCTCGCGGCTCCCATCTCCGACCGCCTTCCCGGAACCGCGGTTCCAGTGGCATTTGGCCGGAAAATCAGCCGTTTACAGTTGCGGGGGCAGCCCCGGTTCCGACCCCACCAGGCCGCTCCGAAGTTCCCTTGAATCCCCTAAGTAGAGCATTCGAGTGACCGTGAACGACTATATCTAGGGGCCTATTCGCGGAATCCGTCAAGCCGAATTTACTTCACACAGACGTCATTTTTCGCTTGGGGACAAAAGTGTGAATCCCCGCGAATCTCCCGCGCCCACGGCCATTGCCCGCACGCCGAAGGCGCTGTGGATAACCTCTTCTGTGAGTGAATCCGCGTCGAAGACCATGGCTCCATCCACAACAACGATGGCGCGCGTGGCGTAGCGTGAACTGAGTGTTAACTCGTGCAGGGCGGCGATCACCAGGGTGCCGGCTTTGGCGAAATCCCGCAGAAGCGCCATGCATTGCATGGCGTGTCTGGGGTCCAGGCCGGTGATCGGCTCATCCACGATCAGCAGCTGTGGATTGTTCACGATCGCGCGCGCCAGCATGGCGCGGGCGAATTCGCCCCCCGACAGGGTCGTCGCCACCTGCTCGCGCCGCGATGTCAAATCACACAATTCCAGCGCGCGCGTGATGGCGGGCATATAGCTTTCCGGCAAGCCGCCGGTCGCGGGCAGCCGCGGCGTCAGCCCCAGCGCCACCAGACGCTCCACTGACAGGGGCCATTCCAGACGCGGGTTCTGCGGCAGATAGGCCCGGCGCTGGGCCAGCTCCAATGCCGAAAGCCGGGACAGGCGGTGCGCGTCCAGCATCACCGCGCCGGCGTCAGGCGTCAGCAATCCCGCCAGCACAGACAGAAGCGTGGACTTGCCCGCGCCATTGGGGCCCAGCACGGCGATGAATTCCCCCGCATGGGCCTGGAGCGAGACATCGCGCAGGATGCTGCGCCCGGCCCTGTTCACGCTGATGTGCTCGGCTGCCAGCAATGTCATGGCGCCACCTTGCGGATGCGCGCCACCAGCCAGAAGAAGAAGGGCGTGCCGAGCAGGCTGGTGAAGACGCCAAGCCGCAATTCCGGACTGGTGTGCACCAGGCGGGCGGCGATATCGGCGCACAAGAGCAGCAGCGCGCCGGCCAGGGTCGCGGGCAACAGCACCCGGCGCGGGGCATAACCGACAAAGGGGCGCACCAGATGCGGCGCCACCAGGCCGATGAAACCGATGGCGCCGGTGACCGAGGTGATGGCGCCCACGCTCAGCGCCGTGCCGCCCACCACCAGCGCGGCAAGACGGGTCAGGTTCACGCCCAGGCTTTGCGCCTGCGCCTCGCCCAGCGACAACGCGTCCAGCGCGCGGCCGGTCATCGCCAGAAGAACGGCGCCGATGATGGCAAAAGGCAACACCAGCCAGACCTGCGTCCAGCTCTTGTCCGCCAGTGAACCCAAGAGCCAGGTCATGATCTCGTATGCGGCATAGGGACTGGGCGCGAAGTTCAAGGCCAGGGCGATGCCGGCCGCGGTGAGGCTTGAGACCGCCGCGCCCGCCAGCACCAGCGCCACGGTGCCGTTTTTGCCCAGGGCGAAAGTGAGCGCGCAAGCCGCCAATGCGCCAGCCATGCCCATCAACGGACCCGTGACCGGCGACAGCGCCGCCAGACCGAAATAGATGGCGATCACCGCCCCCAACGCCGCGCCGCTGGACACACCCAACAGCGCTGGTTCCGCCAGGGGATTGCGGGTGAAACCCTGCAACACCGCGCCCGCCAGGCCCAGCACCGCACCCACGATCAAGGCCAGCACGCTGCGCGGCAGGCGCACATCCCAGATGATCAATCCCGCCAGCGTGTCATGCGGCGCCGTCAGCGCCACGGGCGGCAGCCACACCCGCCCTGCCAGCAGCGAGGCGGCAAAGGCCAGCACGATCAACGCCAGCAGCGACAGGTTCAGCTTCATCGCGTCACCCGCCGCAACGCATCCTGCAACTGCCTGGCCGCATCCGCGCTTTCGGGAATGCCGCAGCCATAAAGCGAGGCATAGGTGATGCGCCGGCCGGCATAGCGCCGCATCAGCGCCGGATGCAGGTCCTGATCGGTGCGCAGGGAGGCGGTGCCTTCATAAAGATCGCCATAGACCAGCACGTCGGGATTGGCGGCGATCAGGCTTTCGACATCATAATAGCCGAAGCCGGCCTGCTCGACATTGCGCGCGCCCGCCGCCGTCAGCAGCGCATCGAACAACCCGCCCTTGCCCGGCACATAACCGCCACCGCCCCACTCCGCCACGGTCGGCGGCCTGGCCGGGCGATACGCCGCCAGGTCACGCAGCTCGGCATCCATATGGGCGATCAGGGCTTCACCGCGGGCCTCTTCGCCCACCGCCTTGGCGACAATGCGTATGGCCGTGCGGATCTGTGGGAAATTTTCCGCCGGGGGGACCTCGACCACCTTCGCGCCGGTCTTGGCCAGCAGCGGCCGCAAGGATGGCGCGATGAAAGGATCGGTGAGGATCAGGTCGGGATGGGCGGCCAGGATTTCTTCGGCTGTGTTGTGATTGACCGGAATCTTGGCCGCCTGCGGCCATTGCCGCAACGACGCCTTTACCCGGGACAGATAGGTGATGGAGGCAATCCGGGAAGGCGGCACCAGATCGAGCAGCAGCTCGTCGGTGCAGACTTTTAAAGACATGATATGCTGAGGCGGGGCCGCAGCCGCTGGTCCAGATATCGCGATCAGAACAGCGGCTGCAGCAATCCATCTCATGCTTACAGGTTCACCTTGATCCCGCCAGTGGCGCCGATACCCGGGCGCAGGAAGCCGTCCGGGCTTTGATAATCGGTGTCGGTGGCATTCTCAATCCGGCCGAACAGCGACCAGGTCTCTGTCAGTCTGTAACTTGCCGCCAGATTCAGCACCGTATAGCCGCCCAGCTTCTCGGTCAGACCGCTTTCGCGGCCGATGTCGGACTGGGGCCCGGTCACCAGCAAGGTCGCATTCAGATCCAGGTCGGGCAGCGCCTGCCAATCGCCGGTCAGGCTGAGCCGGTTGCGCGGCCGGCGCGCCAACTCAAGCTTGGTCGAAGCGTCAATGGCGTCGGTATAGGTATAGTCGGCGCGCAGCGACAGGGTATCGAGCGGCTTCCAGGCAATGAAGGTTTCGACGCCCTGCGTGCGGGCGCGGCCGATATTGCCATACAGGAAGTCCGGCGCCGGGCCGTTGACGATCAGGTTCTTGATGTCGTTGTGGAACCAGGTGGCGCCGCCACTGATATCGCCCCACAGCGACTGCTCGAAGCCCGCATCATAACCAGTGCTGGTTTCCGGCTTCAGATCGGGATTGGCGCCGAAGCCGCCGAACAGCTCCTGCAGCGCGGGGGCCTTGAAGCCGGTGCCGAAACTGGCCTTCAGCCTGGTGCCGGTGGCGTCGATCAGCCAGGCCGGCGCGATGTGATAGGTGACCTTGTTGCCATAGCGGCTGTTGTCGTCATAGCGGATCGAGGCATCATTGTGGATGCCGTCACCCAGATCGGAATCCAGCTCGGCATAGCCGGCGTTGGTGGTGATGCCGGTAGTGGGACCGCTGGGGAAGCCGAAGGAATAGCCGGCGCGGTTGGAGTCGCGATAGGTCTCCGCGCCCAGCACCAAAGTCTCGCCCTGCGTCAGGCCGATATTGCCCTGATAGTCGAACTTGGTGCGCTGGCCCTTGGACAGGCTGTAGCCATTGTTGGGATCGGCGCTGGATGTAATGGCGTCAGTGAAAGCAAAGCCCATGGTCTGATCCAGCCGGCCGTCCCACAAGACCAGATGCGCGGTGGCGCGATTGTCGAATTGCAGCGTGGCGATGCGGGTCTGGCTGGGCGAAGGAAAGCCCGCAAAGGTCACCGGATCAAAAGCGTCGCCGGTGATCTTGCCCAGGCTGGAGTCATAATGGCTGACAAAGCCCAGATCGAAATTGTCGGTGACGTCCCAGCCCAGCTTGGTCGAGGCCTGCACGCCGTCATAGAAATCGCCGGTGCGCTTCTCGCCCGGCAACAACAGCGACGGCGGCGTCACCTGGGTGTCGCCCGCATGAACATGATCCACCGTCACGCTGTAATGAAAATTGTCCAGCGAACCGCTGGCCGAAGCGCGCTGGTTGAAGGTGTCGAAACTGCCGCCTTCGGCCTGGGCGGTGAGCTTCAGCGGCCCCTCGCCGTTTTTGGTGATGATATTGATCACCCCGCCAATGGCGTCGGAGCCATAAAGGCCCGATTGCGGCCCGCGCAGCACTTCTACCCGGGCGATGTCGCCGGTCAAAAGCTTGCCGATATCGGCGGCGGCGTTGGGCGTGGAGGGATCGGAAATATCGATGCCATCCAGCAGCAGCTTGGTCTGGTTGGAATTGGCGCCGCGCATGAAGATGGAAGTCTGACCGCCAATGCCGCCGCTCTGCTCGACGAACAGGCCGGGCACGGTTTGAAGCGCATCCGGCAGGCTGCGTTCCTGGCGCGCGACGATGTCGGCGGCGGTGATCACCGTGACGCTGCTGCCGATTTCGCTGACGGGGGTTGGAAGACGGGTGGCGCTGACCACCACGCTTTCATTGTTGGCATCGGCATTCGCCCCCAGATTGAAGTTGGCCTGGGCGAAAGCTGGCGCGGCGAATGCAACCAGGGAAACCGAGGAAAGCAGGGCGGAAGAAAGCAAAAGGGATTTCATCAAAACGTCTCCAGGCTCAGGAGGCGTCGCACGACGAAAGGGCTTTCCCCCGCGCGAACGGCCTCGACTTGTCGCCATTGGCGGGTTCTGCCCGCTTATGCCCCGCACACCCCGGCAGGCCACAAGACGACGATGCGAGGCAGGTTTCCTGGCTAGCCGGATCAGCGCTTTCGCCCATCTTCCCAGGGTCTTAAAACCCCAGTGATGTTTTGTAGAAGGCGGTCCGGCTCACGCCTTACGCCCTTTAATGGCGGTCCGGCTCGCGCCTCACGCCTTTCAAAAAGGCGGTCCGGCTCACGCCTAACGCCTTTGGCAAAAACTCACCGGCGACAGTTGCGGGGGCAGCCGCAGTTGGTTCTGCGTTCCCTACACCTTGCACCTGGGCGGCTTATGGGGTGCCGTCATCCATCCGTCAAGTTCCCGTCCGCGCATGACAGGTGTGGCTGACAGGACAAAGCCGGTTGCGCTAGGCTCCCGGCCGATCACAAATGGAGATCCCCATGCCGCTCGGTATCAACGACATCGCCCCCGATTTCACCGCCGACAGCACGGAGGGCAAGCTGCACTTCTATGACTGGGCCGGCGACAGCTGGGTGCTGTTCTTTTCCCACCCCAAGGATTTCACCCCGGTCTGCACCACCGAGTTGGGCGCGGTCGCCAAGCTGAAGCCGGAATTCGACAGGCGCGGCGTCAAGGTGCTGGGCCTATCGGTCGATCCGGTCGACAATCACCAGAAATGGGCCGCCGACATCGCCGAGACGCAAGGCGCCGCCCCCAACTATCCTATGATCGGCGATACCGATCTCAAGGTCTCCAAGCTGTACGGTATGCTGCCAGCCGATACGGCAGGCACCTCGGAAGGCCGTACCCCGGCCGACAATGCCACCGTGCGCAATGTCTTCGTCATCGGGCCCGACAAGAAGATCAAGCTGGTCTTCGTCTATCCCATGACCACCGGCCGCAACTTCCAGGAGATCCTGCGCGCAATCGATTCCATCCAACTCACCGCCAAGCACAAGGTGGCGACACCCGCCGACTGGAAACAGGGCGGCGACATCATCATCACCGGCGCGGTGTCGAACGAGGAAGCCGACAAGCTGTTCCCCGGCTACAAGACCCACAAGCCATATCTGCGCACTGCCAAACAGCCCGGCTGATGGCTGTCCATCCGCTGCTTG